>DBDJ01000019.1 GCA_002293525.1 Lachnospiraceae bacterium UBA935 | reverse complement strand
GCGGCGTATTCGTTGCTGCCAATCTTCCACGCCTTGAACTCCTGGCCAGCGGGTGCGGTAAAGGTACAGGCCGGCAGGGTAAAAGCCACGCCCGCTGTTGCCTTACCGGGTGCCATCGAGCCGCTCCCGCTGCCGCCGGCGTAAGTCACGGTGTAGGTTGTCTTATTTTTCCACACCGCTGTAACGGTGGTGTTGGCAGTGAAGGTATAGCTTGCGCCGGCGGCGTATTCGTTGCCGCCAATCTTCCACGCCTTGAACTCCTTACCAGCGGGTGCGGTGAAGGTGCAGGCTGGCAGGGTAAAAGCCACGCCTGCTGTTGCCTTTCCCGAGGCCATCGAACCGCTTCCGCCGCCAGCGGCGTAGCTTACGGTGTAGGTTGCCGGTGCTGCCGCCTTATCTTTCCACGCCGCCGTAACGGTGGTGTTGGCGGTGAAGGTATAGCTTGCGCCAGCAGCGTATTCGCTGCCGTCAATCACCCATGCCTTGAACTCCTGGCCGGCGGGCGCGGTGAAGGTACAGGCTGGCAGGGTAAAAGCCACGCCTGCTGTTGCCTTACCGGGTGCCATCGAGCCGCTGCCGCTGCCGCCGACATAGCTTATGGTGTAGGTTATCGGCGTCCAAACCGCCGTAACGGTGGTGTCCGCGGTGAAGGTACAGGTATCGCCCACGGCGTATTCTGTCCCGTCAATCTCCCATGCCTTGAACTCCTGGCCGTCAGGCGCAGTGAAAGAGCAGTCCGGCAAGGTAAAAGCCACGCCATCGGTTGCCACACTGTCTTCCATGTTGCCATTACCGCTGCCTGCGTCGTAGGATATGGTGTAGGTGGTGGCTGCAGCGGCGAGTGTCCAACCGGACGGCATACCCGCCGATGATTTTAATTTAGTTAGAAAATCCTCATAATCCTCAAGAATGACACCTTCAGGATAGTAAACCGTACCGACCGATTTTAAGCTGCCAAAGGAGCTCGATTCAAGTGTGGTAATGGTATCGGGACTAAGTGCTTCAAAAGTGATTGCCTCTGTATTGGCGCAACTGTCAAATGCATATGTGCCGATGCTTGTTACCTCGTTCGGAATCGTCACGCTGATTAGGCTGGAGCAATGTGCAAACGCGTACTGGCCGATACTTGTCACACCTTCTGGAATTATCAACATGCCGCTCAGGGCTTGGAGGTCGTAAAACGCATAATCGCCTATGTGTTTTATGCCCTCCTCTATTACCAAGGCGTCAATATCCGTAATATGTGAATACCACGGGCGACTGGTTTCTGAATAATCCGGCATAACGCCTGAGCCATTGCTATTTTCATCATAAGCGATCGTGAGCGTACGCGTACCGCTGTCAAATGCCCAAGACAGTCCCGTGTTGTCTCCTAACGATGAAAATTCACCCCCGGCCTCTGCCGCTAGCGCCGCCGTGGGTATAAGTGCCAGCGTCACCGCCAGCATAACTGCCAATGCTTTTCGTATTTTTCTGTGCATTTTCGCACTCTCCTTATGGTCTCTTACTTTTATCTTATTAGGAAATCTTTAGTAAGAGTAAAAATTATTATTATATTAAAAGTTATTATCAACATAATTAACGCAAATAGTATCGTGTTGCCTAATTATAACACAAAATCATCAATTTGTAACTGATTTCCGATACTTTTTCGGGTAATTTTCACCACACTAAATGTTAAAAATAAATAATGAAAATTGAATTTACCGTGGTTTTATTTGCTTTTTACTACATGATGGATTAGAATTGAAATACACAATGATTCAACATACTGAGAGGAATTATGAATGTTGATAAAGAGCAAAACGGAGTGATGACCAAAATCATCGTGTCGGTCAGGGCGGATAACCAAGTGTACCAGGAAGCCGCCCGCCGCAGCACAAAGCATAATCTTTAATATTTATAAACCTGATATCTGTTATCCGTCATCGTCTTGCTGTCATGGCAGCTCTTACATAAAGCCTGCCAGTTACTTTCATTCCAGAACGGATGGTATTTTTTCCAAACAAAATTAATATAGTTACTCACTCAATAAAACAGAGTTCACGTAAATCGCCGGTCCCGGGCGATCATGTCCCGGTCGTTCATTTCTGCCGCTGACACCGTCACGTCCAACTGAGCCGCCGTTGGCGCACAGACCTTTTTCCGGTTCGGCACCTCCACTGTCTTGGCGAGCTTTACCGCCTTGGCCGCCCTTACCGCCTTGGCCGCCCTTACCGCCTTGGCCGCCCTTACCGCCTTGGCCGCCCTTACCGCCCGGGCCGCCCTTACCGCCTAACGACATAATAACAGTCTTATGTATAATATCATGGGGTATTTCAATATAAATATTCGAGCATAAGCCGCCATGACCTCCCAAACCGCCTTTTCCGCCGTTCCCGCCGTCACCCCCGGTTCCCGGCGTTCCCGCATCATATTGCCATATTTGATTCTCGTAGAAGACCTTATAAGCATCCCCGGCATCGCCCCCACTCCCGCCGTCACCTCCGTTCCCGCCATGGCCGCCGGCTCCCCCGTTCCCGCCTTGGGCTTTGATATACAACGGCACTCCGCTGGATAGCTCAATGCTGTTAATAAATATTTCCCCGTTTTTTATCGCTCCGCCGCAATATCCATTGTCACCGTTTTGACCATGGTCGCCATGGCCGCCGTCCCCGCCATTTTTTTTACCGCGCTCGTTACCGAAGTGCAGCTTACCCAAGATGCAGTTCTCGGTAACAGGAGTCTGCGCGTCAAGTCCGTCGCTTCCATTAACGCCATCCTTGCCGTCACTGCCCGCAAAGCTGCCACTAAACCCCGGCGTATAGGAATAGGCCGTCGGCAATATCAAAAGATCTCCGGCTGTCCCGCAGCCTGTTTTGATGATTTTCTGAATGTGGAAGGAAAATAAATTGCCTCTGATACAGAAGGAAGCTCCTTCTTCTAAAATAAGTTCACCAATATTGACCGAACAGAGCAGATCATCATACCGCTTCAAGTCAAAATCTTCAGGATATGCCGTAAAATCGCAGCACTCTCCAGCTTTTACCCTCAGTTGCCGGGCTGAGACTACCTTTACACAATGAGGCTGATGCCGCTTCAAACCGTTCTTGTCATACTCTGACAGCGGGGCTCCGTGTGAAAATATGATCTTTTCAGCACGGTCATGCACTCCCTGACCGATCCGGCTGCGGGCTTTGAATTGCTTTGTCTCAAATGATCGTTCACGTAATGTACGGATACGATCATCCGCCCGAGAAAATCTTTGTGCCAGTTCCTCCAAACTGGCGATTTTTTGATAAGACACGGCCATCTGTCCGAAAAGCATGTTGTTCTCATCATGATCGTCACTAAATCTTGCTTCTTCAAAAGAAACTGGCAACATTTCTGATTTCTCCTATCTTTATATCATTTACGCATATTATTTGCGTAGTTTACATTTTTCCAGTAAGTATAATTGTTGTCACTTTTTTATGCTTGGTATTCCCTTACACCAGCTTCTGTCCAAACCCCCGCGTCGCGAAAAAGCGTGGCGAATACAAGTTCCTCGCAGTGCTGTCATTGCCGAAACAAGCATAGTTCTGCATCGTTCGCTCAGCCTTTAGCGTCACTTGATGAGTTTTATCGTTGCTGTTTACATAGGTTTTGTCCCCGACCGCATAGCTCTCGTGAACTTCCTCCGCTTCTCCGGCATCCGTCGCTGCTATCACCGTATCATAGACATTCATCGGTTCCAGTCCGGCCCAGAATGTGGTAGCTAATGCATCCTTGGCAAGTTCATTCTTGACACCGCTGGCTATTGGCTCCGAAAAGGTGGTAAGCAGCGCCGATATTACCCCGAACCCGCCACTGACAGCAGCATTTTCCGGGCTTGGTGTTTCCCCGGACAAAATATCGTTTACCGGGCTGGTAGCGGCACTGGTTCCCGAGTTGACCAGACTTAAGATGGCTCCTTGAGCAAGGTATTTGCCGGCTTTTTTCAAAGTCCGATCGGCTGTTTCAACAACAAACTTACCGACGCCGCTGATCAGCGTTCCCGCTCCCCCGAAGACCAGTCCAGTGATGAATGAACCAAACAGGTTACTGTATACATCGCCGACTGTCATTGGTTCTCCGTCGATCAAGCTTGTGACCCCTTGAGCCGCAAAACTACTGATTGAAGCAACAGCTGTGGTCATCGCGATATTGTAGGCCACGATACCGGCTATCTTTGCGGCACTGGTTGCCGCAACCCCGGTCGTCGCTGCGGCCGACGAAGAGACAATCGTCGTTCCTCCCGTCCCGAACGCGGCCACGGCAAGCGGAGCACTGGCTCCCATAGTCAATACTGTCAAGCCGATCGTCAGCACAATACCGACGATAGCACCGATCAGAACACCGATCCAAGAAGATGCGCCGTTACCGTCCACTAAGGCAAACGGGTCATTGCCGCAGAACAGATAGGGCGAGGCAAATTCCGATTCGGGATCGACCGACAGGAACCGGAAGATATCCGGTGAATAGAGCCGCGACTGGGCATTGTACAGCCCGGTTTCCGGGTCAAGCTCATAGCCGCCGAACAGAAAGTTAACGAGGGGGGATTCCTCAATGATCTTCACTGTTTCCCCAAAAGGCTTGTAATGATAAGCTTGAATGATTTTCTCGCATTCAGCCACCACCTTGACATAGCCAAGGCGGTCGGTGATGACGGAATAATCGATGCCGTCAGCGGACACCGCCTGGATTCCCGTGATTCCACGCAGATATTTAAGTCTCCGGCCGTTGCTGATTTCTTCGGACACCTTATTCCCTTCATACCGGTAACTCTTGGAATACGGTGCCTGGCCATTTTTTGTTACGGTTTTTTGCAGGCGGTTATTATTTTCATCGTATCGGATCTCTGCCGAATAATCCCTTCCAGTAAACCGTCGGGGCAGGCCGCTGTAGGGATAATACTCAATTGTCGTTGACTGATTCGCAGTCTTATAGCTAGTTACGGAACCGTTGGGGTCGTACTGGTAATCGGCGGTCTGACCAGCATCAGTCTGATCCTCAACAGTCTGGCAACTGACGACTTTATCGGTGCTGTCTTCCAGGATCAGCCTTTTCGTAGTGCCGCCGTCATCCGCTGACAAGATATTACCGTTTTTATCGTACTCAATACCGGTCAGAGAGAAGGTCGGCTCTTCATGGCACTCTGCTGCCAGAAGCTGCCCGTTTTCATCATAGGTAAGGTCATAGCTGATGGCGGCCGGCAGCCCGGACTGATTGGCTTGATTCTGCTTAAGCCCGGTGATTTCGGTTCGGAGCGACTTGATTTTGCCGTTATAATACTTGCCCTCTTCCTGATCAAGATAGGTTACTGCCTCCTTGTATAAATCGGAGTCTATCTTAGTGACTTTACCACGCGGGTCGTATTCGTATCTGACCGTCTTCCCGCAGGTGTTTACTTTCTCCGGCAAGCCGTCCGCACGGTATACCGTGCTCACGACATCCCTGCCGTCATGACGGACGGCGGTAAGCCGACCGGACTGATAATGATAGCTGGTCACGGTCTCATCTGTGTTGACCTCGCTGATCAGATTACCGAAGTTGTCATAGCAAAGCTGTACCTGATAGGGTTCACTGCCGACCGTAACGGTTTTATCAACCTGATGCCGCTGCTTGTCGGCCTGTACGGCAACAGTGCTGACCAGGGTATTTGCTTCGGTTTCGTCATAGATTTCCACCTTGGTAAGCTGTCCGATATCGTTGATTCCAAGGTCACCGTCATAAATATACCGCTTGCTAATGACAGTTCTGTCATTTACCCCGGGATAAGCTGGATTGTCTGTTTTTTCTTCCAGCCAGGCATCGGCCGCCGTCGGTATCAGGCCCTCTTCGATCAGCCGCTGCAGGCGGTCGTAAAGCCGGTACTTGCAATAACCCTTGCTTTCAGAAAGGCTGTCTTTGGTAAAGCGCAGATTGCTGTTAAGATCATAAAAATATTTTTTTTCTCCGTAATTGATGTTCTTGTCCGCTACTACATTACCAAGATAATCATATCTGGTTTCTTTGGTACTGCCGTTTGGCAAGGTGACGCACACCGTCTTACCGGACTTGCCGGTATTGTCGGCGTCATATTTATTATACTGCTTTGTCAGAAGCCACTGGCCGACCAGCTTCACCGCAACGGCCACCTTATTCTTGCTGAGATCGTAGACCGTGACCATTTCATTCTGATCGGGATCAAGGCTGGTGACGGCGGTAAAAAACGGCGGCAGGTCTCCAAGTCCGTCCGGTAATCGGCCGGAATAGGAAGTCCTTGATGTATGTCTTTTATCTGCCGCAACCCTAGTGTCCACGGCATAGTCGCGGCAAGGCATTCCTTTTTCCACAATGCGCCCGTTGTCTCGCTGTTCATACACGCTTGCGTAATAGGGATAGCCGCCGCAATCGGGATTCTGCTCCGCCGCTAAGCCGGTCATTTCTCCAGTCACGGCATCGATTACGGTGATAAGGTCAGGTATGTATCGGAAAAAATCTTCTTCCCGACAGATCGGGACTGTCTTCGCCGCAAGCCGGCCGAAGCCGTCATAACTGTTCCCGGTAACCACTGTCCGGCCCCCCTGGATCGTGTGTTCCTGCCGCAATTTACCGGCACCGTCATTGAAACCGAGTGAGCTTTCCGGAGCATTGCCGACTGCCAGGCTGGTGATTTCCGTCCGTCCCGATATCGTCAAGACCGGTTCCCGGCATTCCGGCGACTGCTGCCGGTAAGAGGCTATGACCTGCCCGTCCACCGCCAGGACGACAATTTCGGTAAAGATAACCGTAATCAGGCTGCCGTCACCGTCAGCCGTCAGATTTACCGCATTGGTCGGGTCGGTGATCTGCCATCGTCCATCCTGTCGGCTTATTGTCGTGATTCCGGCTGTGCTGCCATACGTGCTTCTGATTGTGCTGTCACCCGAGCCGGCGGATGTCGTGGTAATGGTCATATCAAGATCACCGGAACAGAAACAGAGCGCAAAAAAACCTTCTTCGGAAACCGTCTGATAAGTGAAATCCGTATCTACAGCCAGATATTTCTTAAATATTCCGTCTCTCGCATTTTTTAGGATCAGGCTGGAATTGACCGGAGCCATCGTTTCACAGAGGAAGTCAGGAACCGATGCTTCGATCATCGAGCCGTTATTGACCGGAGCCGCCATTTCACGTAGGAAGGCAGGAACCGACGCTTCGATCATCGAACCGTTATTGACAATATAGACCACCTGACCCCGCTCGTCATAGACCATCTCGCTGACATTCCCGTAGCCGCTTACGGAGGCCGCCAGAAGCGCACCGCCATCGTAATAAACATTGATATGCGGCGGAGTGAGCAGCGGGAAAAGAGCCAAGATGTCCACAAACAGCGAGGCCGTAGAATTATTGATGAAACAGACCTCAAAAGCGGTTTCTACTAAGGCCGGCAAGTCAAAACCGTCGGCCGCAGTCAAACGGATCAGCTGATACCTAAAATCCTCCGCTTCGTCAATCATGGCCGTCACTGTCTTAGCACCGCAGGTAAGCTGAATCTGGCAGCCTGCCGCACCCTGAGCGAAAAATGAAAAGCCGTAACTGTCGCCGGAAGGCACAAAGCGGTGCGTGACTGACCCTGACCGATAACCGGGCTTGATTTCCAGGCAGCAAGTCCCGGCCCGGCTTACCGCTGAGGTCAATCCCGCCCCTTCTGCCGGAACATAAAGCTCTGTCTCATAATCTTCAAAGCAATAGGCAAAGCATTCCCCGAAGGCAGCATCGGTAAATTCCGCGATTCGACAGAAGCCACTTTTGTCAAACATAAAATACTCCGGATAAATCCCCTTTTTAGCGGTAATAATGCCATATTTTCCGCGGGCGGTGATTTCGTACAGCTCCTTTTGCCGGTCTTTGCTTCCGCCGTACAGCGTGTCTTTCTTTTCGGCAAAAATCCCGTCTATCCAGCCATAGCTTATCTCTTCCCGGGAAATCTGCTTCTCGTTAACCGTAACTGTGGTTGCGGATACTTCCGCCAGACGCCGCTGTTTTCTCATCTCGGGATATATCTCATAAGCGAATTCGGTTACCGTCCGGTGGACTTCTTGTTCCCCATTGACCGTATAATTATAGGTAGTCAGGGACTTGCGCCCGCCGGAAAGGACATCGGCGGTAAATTCGGTGATACTCTCTACTCCCTTGCCGTCCGGGCCTATTTCCGTTACTTGTGTCAGCACTCCGCCGGTCAGGGCCTCGCCATAGATCTTACATCCGTCTATCTCGTCGGTATATTCATAGGCAGCGGTAAAGCTGTTGTCCAGCCGGCCGTCCAGATAGGACGCGGTGGACATCAGCGAGCCGTCCCTAGTACTGCATTCTGTGGCATTTTCCCATTGATCGGCCGTCGTCACCGCATTCACATAGCGATATACCGTCCTGCCGCCGTCACCGGAAGCCGTGATTTTAGCATAGCGCATATACTGGCCGCTTTCGTCACAGGAAGCTTCGTCCAGGTCGTAAGCATAGGACCGGGTCACGCAGTCACAGCCGCTGTCCAGCCGCGTCCTGGCCGCCTGATAGAAGGAAATCGGCGCATAAGGGCCTTCGCTGCCGCAGAAAAGGAGCTTAATAAAACCGGCAGCGTCAGTCAGACAAAAATTATTTCCGCGGCCGCCACAGTTCTCTCCGAACTGATAGCTGTCGCTGTCCTTGCTGAGCACTTCCCCGCCGTTTATCATATGAATCCAGCCGCTGACAGCTTCGCTGCCGTCATCCGTCTCCCGGTAAATCGAGCCGGCAATACATGAGCCGTTATTAAAGAGGTGTACCGTACCGGCATTGCCGTCTAAGGTTTCGATCTCTTGAAAATCAAGATGGCTGATGTCGTATACTTTATCGCCGCACACGGCCAGACTGCCGCTGATGGATACGCCATAGGCCGGAATGCCGGGCATTTTCTTCGATACCAGCGGGCGGATCTCCCATTCTTCCCGAAACTGGTCAAATATCGCTGCCTTGATGGACAGCTGGTTATTGACCACGGCGGAAACCAAAGCAATATGATCCGACAGGGCAAACTGGTAATCGCCTCTGGCCCGGAGCCCCAGTCCGTCTTCAGCCGTCCAACGGTCACCGCAGAAACGATATAGATAACCGGCGGAAATCACCGTATTACCAGCTATTTTCGGCATAATCAGCGACGCTTCCCCGGTCGGCAGCGAAATCGATGTCATAAAGTCATTTTCCAGACTATTCTCATGAAGACGCCAGATCCCTAGGGTATATTGCAGATTCTGGTCGGTCTTATGATGAACAAAGGCCCCTGCCACGAAACTGCCGTCAAAAGCAAAGTAATAGTCCCCATCCATGCCGCCCTGAATGATAATGTCCCGGCATTCCGCCGTGGCAATGACTGACCATTCATTAAGTGCGCTACACTCATATAATTTCAAGTAATTGCGGTATCCGCCGCCTTCCTCATCATAAGCAAAGCTCATGATCCGGTCGCCGCTTACCGATAGAACCCGGGCATAACCATCGGCTCCCTGTGAGCCGGGGAATTCCCCGCTGTTCCAGGTCTCGACAGGGGCATCGTAATAATATCCGGTTACCTCATCCGCTTCTTTGTCATGGATCAGATACCACATATGACCAGTGAGGACTTCCACATCCGGGCTGTCTATGGTAACAGTTTCACTGGTGAACCAGCCGCCCTTGACCTTGCGGCGTTTGGTAAACACCTGATATCTGGTCTTGCTGCCGTTGCCCGTAGCAGCGGTTATCACCGCATAATTGGTCTGACAATCCATCCGGATCGTATCCGGATCAATGTCATCAAAGATTTTTTCCGGGGTATACTGCTGCCACCTGCCGATCCACTGATAAATGGCAATGGTCGCCTTACCGGAATTCTTGCGAATCAGGACGGCATAATCGGCACCAAAGCTGACCTGTGGCTCATCGGCCAAACCGCTATTGTCAATGACGTGCGTCCGGTAGGACACCTGAGAAAGAATCAGCGAACTATAGGAATACTCGGCCACGCCGCCTTCCGGATAGCGAATCTTCTTAAGAATTCCCGGATTGATCTCATCCAGTCCGTTATAGGTAAACTCCATGGCCGGAAACTGGCTCTCGCCCACCAAGAGTCCGATGGATTGTAACATCCGCTTAACCGTGTTTCCCGATGCTGACGGGCTATCGGCATAATTCTTCAGATCATAGCCATACTTGACCCGGTACAGCCCGGCATATTCATTGGTCACGGCAATTTCATCCAGATAAAGAGTCTCATATTCCGTCTGGTGATAATCCGGACAGTCATCCGGCTTCTCTTTATAGGTAACCTCATACTCTCGGGGTTCGTCATCATTTTCCGACCATATTTTATCTTTATAGCTGAACTTCGCCCGGTTGCCGAATGAATCGGTAATCTCACGGATATAGACTGCTTTGGTATATTCCCGGCCATGATCGGTCACTTTCTGGGTGACGAAGTCATAATGATATTTTATCGAATTCCCATAAGGCGTTATCACCTCCGAGAGGTTCCAGGCTTTGATTACCTGGCTCTGGCCCGCCGTCTCGGCACACAGCGTTGCGGTAAACCGGCCGTCATATACCACCCCGTACTGCAGACAGCCTTCTCCGCCATAGCGGTAGATTATCCCGTTCTGGTCGGTCACCATCCATGTTTCGTTCGAGGGATCATAAACGGTTTCGGTATAATCATAAATCTCATTGGCATAGAAAAGGCGGCCCCCGTCTTCCTTTTCCAGATAAAGCGCCTCCCCGCCGCCGGCAGCATCACCGGTATTGAAGCGGTGCTGCCGACATGCCGGGCGCTTTCCCCAGCAACCGGAATCGCATTCTATCTTTTCATAAGTAAGATGCCAGCCAAACCCCATGATCCCGGTGGGTGATTCGGCATTCCGCGTGGTCAGGCTCTTTTCGTTATCACTGTTATAAGCTGCGTTTACGGTAATGCCCACGCCATTATGCTGGGGCAGGGAGATCATGTTATAAGTAAAACAGACCGCCCCCCGGTAGAGATTAATATTGCTTTCAATCAGGCCGTTGGCCAACTTGTCATACTGCAATGAGTAAATATCCGGTATGTTCATATCATATCTTCCTTTCTGCCAAGATAAAATGTGATTCGGTTATGAATTAAGGTATGCTCGTTATCCTATTTCTGACGGATACTGATATTGGCCGGAAGTCCGCGGTTTGTTCCGTCAGCTCCGTCTTCGCCGACAGTCCCGGCTGTTCCCGGTTCACCATGCTTGCCTGCATCGACGCGCTTGGCATCGCCTTTGTCTCCGCCTTCCCCGCCGGCGCCGGCCATGCCGGCCGCTCCGCCGAAACCTCTGCTGCCCGGAGCCGCTTCCGATTTGGAAATAATAATCCGCTCCTTGCCAAAGGATGCCGGCAGCTCGATAATAATGTTTTCGCCGGGTACACCGTTACCGCCGTTACCGCCTTTGCCGCCGTTGCCGCCGTTACCGCCTTTACTGCCGTTGGCCGGGTCGGTGGTCACACAGCCAAAGCAATCGCCTTTGCCGCCTTTGCCGCCGTTACCGCCATTACCGCCCTTGCCGCCTTTACCGCCGTTACCGCCGGCACCCGACTGGGTAGAAATGGCAATGCTCTCGACACTGGGGTCAATTGCCTTAAAGGTAATAATTGCCGTCTGTGAAGCATAGCCGTCATGGCCGTCCTGACCATTTTCCCCGTTGTCGCCATTGGCACCGGCGGCACCGTCCGTGGCCTTATTGACAATCACGCTTCCGCCGCTCACCTTAGCATCACGGCCTGCTGCGCCGTTTGCTCCGGCTGCCTTATCGGCACCGTCCGTACCATTCTCGCCTGTCGAACCAAAGATGCCGATACGGTAATTCACTTTGGTTTTCGTGGGATCTGTCTCAATACTGCCGTTGGTAATACCGGAACTGCCACTGTAGCTCCCATAGACCAGCTTCGCGACGGACAGGGTGAAAACGCTGTTTTCTACCTTAATGGAGGCGCCTTTTCCTAGCTGAAGGGTATTGATTGCCAGGGAAACATTCGCCCCTTTCTCAATAACCCATTGTGCATTGTCAGCTACCGTAACCGTATCGGCAGCACCTAATGTTACCTCAGCGGCCATCCCCTCGGGCAGCTCGTCAATCTGCCCGGACAATATCCCCCGGGTCAGGGACACGCCCTGGTTCTGAGGCGGCATTGCTTCACGGATGATCTGCGATATCTCGGGGGTGACGTGAAACAATTCCCGCAGCTCGGCGGGACTGGAGATCCTGGTGGTAATAGCGCCGGAAGCTCCGTCATTATTCAGTTTTTGTGCAATTTTGTCATAAGTAGACATTTTTTGTTTCTCCTTTTTTTATTTTCAATTATGGCTGTGTCGTACCCATCCACAAATGAATTCGTACCAATGGAAAATACCATCGAATCGGCCTGTCATTCCCCATGAAATACATACCGGTAATATCTTCTGCGTACATCCCGGTGGTTTCGTGCGACCGGAACCATCATGCCGCTGCGGAGCACGATTTCCTTTTCGGATATTTCCGCGATCTCGTCCATATTGACCATATAGGAACGGTGGCACTGCACAAAGCGCGGATCACCCTTCAGCCCGGCCAAGGCTTCTTTAAAGGTCGTGCAAACCACGATCTCATCACAGTTGCGCAGATAGTAATGCACTCTGTGCTGTATGACTTCAATATGTGATATGTCACGGAGTAGCACGGATCTGGCTACTCCCGGAGTTTTCAGCAGAATGTTCGCTGAGTCGGTTTCATTGCGGGTGCGGTTCAGATCACTTAAAAGGCGGTGCACATTTGCGGGCGTGGCTGGCTTGAGCAGATAGGAAAACGCCTTGACCTCATAACTCTCCGGCCCGTATTCATTTGATGTGGATAAAAACACGATTTCGCCCGTAAATCCATCAGTCCGAAGCCGTTTGCTTAGTTCGATGCCGTTCATGTCCGGCATGATAATGTCTAAAATGCATACATCTATGACAAAACCGGAACGGGCGTAGTCCATTACGTCATGTCCGTTCAGAAACACAACGGTATTCACCGGAAAGCCGGCTTTGTGGAGGAGCCTGTCCAGTATGGAGGCTTCTTGGGGCAGATCGTCACAAATCAAAATATTCATTGCCCTTCACCGCCTATCATTAAGCTTACTGCGACATATGCCGTAAAGGTCTGTGTATCCCATTCAGTCAGCAGCTCGCCGCCATGTCGCGCTGCTAACTCCCTGACGCTTTTCAGTCCGAAGCCGCCATTGACTCTGGGGCTTAGCGGCACACCGCTGTCATTGCAACAGTTCATGTCGCTAAGGCTGTTCTTAACCATGGTAAACCACCGATTGTACCGGCTGGAGAACGCGACCAGTAATGAGCCCCATTTCAGTATAAGGCCGGATAACATTATCACGATCCAGGCAACTGATTCACTCATGTTCGTTTTTCTCCTTTCTAACATTAATAATATTACCAAATGATGCATCATTAACTTAAGAAACGCCGAAATGAATTATAATTATTAAGAAATTATTTTTTTATATAGCAGATATAATTTCTAATATCAAAAATTGATGTCGCGTAAAAATCATTTACAAATATGACTACATCACTTTTTTTGTTATATGTATTATATCATACTGTAATTTATCAGGTCGTGCCGTTCATGTCGAATTTTATGTTATTTCAGGATTATCGCACTCTCTATTTCTTATTATATTCTTAACAAATAAAATGCTCAGAGGAGCCTGGACAATGAAATATCCACAGTAACAACGTTCTGCGAACGTTATGCACAAGTTGTAAAGAACACAACTATAAATCGCTAAAAACATGCGATTTGGCGCTGGCAATTCTCGAGATTTTGCGCAAAAGTATTCCTTACTTTTTGAACAGCGCAAAACACCTCGCGGTGGTCTGAACTGTAACCGTAAATGAGACAGATAATCTGTCATATAGACAAGTTGTATTGCAGTATTTTCCTAATAAATATAAAATTATAGGGTAAATATCATTCAGCCTCGAAAGCAAAGGACAACGCAATGAAAAAAATAAAAAATATTATTATTGTCATGACTGTTCTGATTCTATTTGTTCTGTTTCGGTCAACCGGCTCTCAGGCGGCCGCGCCGGAAATCTATGTCACCACTTCACAGGAACTTTTTACGGCACTTAGGAATGCCCAGCCCGGCGATGAAATCATTATTGCGGAAGGTTTTTATGAAGGCAAGCTGGGAAGCAGTGCCAGCGGCGACGGGTCATCCTTTTTCTTTTCCGATCGAAACGGTACTGTTGATGAACCGATTATCCTGAGAAGTGAAAATCCTGACAACAAATCGGTGCTAAGCGGTTCGCGCATATCCGGCCAAGTCTTGCGGATTACCGGTGATTACTGGATCATCCGTGACCTGAAACTCACCTATGCACAAAAGGGCTTGGTTCTTGATAACTCCAACTACTCCCAGATCATTAACTGTGAGGTTTATCATACCGGCAACGAAGCCATCCATCTGCGGGATAACAGCAGCTTTACTCTGGTTGACGGCTGCACTGTCACGGATACCGGCTTCCAGACGGCTGGATATGGGGAAGGGATATACATTGGCTCTGCGAAGAGCTCATGGACGAACTATGGGGAAAAATGTGATTACAACATAATCCAGAACTGTATGATCGGGCCGAATGTCACCGCCGAGCACATCGACATCAAAGAAGGAACCACCGGAACCATCGTCCGCAACTGCACGATGTACGGCCAAGGCATGAGCGGCCAAAACTACGCCGACAGCTTTATTGATGTCAAAGGAAACGAAGTGCTGATCAAAAATAATATCGGTTTCAGAAGCAATAATCCTGTGATTGTTGATGCTTTCCAGATTCATAGTCAGCTGACCGGCTGGGGCATTGACAATGAAATATCCGGAAACACCGTTCATATGGATATTGCTTCCGGATATGTCATCTATGCTGCTAACAATACCAATGCCGTCACCAGCGGCAACATCCGCTTCCCGGCCGGCAACATGTACTATGGAAGCGTTACCGACAATTCCGGCGATATTGACGACCCCGACGATCCTGATGATCCCGACGACCCTGATGATCCCAATACAGATATACCAGCGGATACTTACAGCAATACGACCACCTATGTCGCCGGCGATACCGTTATATACCAAGGACATACCTATCGGGCCAAATGGTGGACCCTGGGCGTTGCACCCAATCCTACTGACCCGTGGGGCGTATGGGAACTCATTGTATAGATAGCAGGAAATTATTTGTTTCATTTTTACAAATCAATTGACAATATTGAAATATCTGCATATACTTAATTGAGAAGTTGTTCAATTAATACTGTTCTGGAGGGCAGAAAATGTCAGATTCACCTGTTTGTGACTGTGAAGTGATACATGCGTCAATCGTAAGTGAGGTGCAGGAAATAATGCCAGAATTAAAAGACTTTAGTGACCTGGCCACCTTATACAAAATGTTTTCTGATGGCACCCGGTTGAAAATCCTCTGGGCGCTGCACTGTCATGAAATGTGTGTATGCGACTTGGCAGTTCTGCTGAATATGACCAAGTCTGCCATCTCACATCAGCTTAAGTCCCTGCGCCTGACAAATCTGGTAAAGACCCGGAAAGAGGCGCAGATTGTCTATTATTCGCTTGCCGACGATCACGTGAATGATATCTTTGAAAAAGGATTCGAGCATATCCACGAATAGTAAGGATAACACATATTATAATACAGATAGCTTCGGGAAACGCTGACCAAAACAGATATCCCCAGACAAAAGGAGGATGCTTATGTCACATAAAACTAAGCACAATTATAAACAAAGCAATGATCATGACCATAGTCACAGCCATAGTCTCAGCCATAGCCATAGTCTCAGCCATAGCCATAACCACAATCACGATTCTGACGGCAATATCGGTATTGCCTTTTTCCTAAACTTTATTTTTACTGTCATAGAACTTGTCGGAGGGATTTTTACCAATAGTGTTGCCATTATCTCCGATGCTGTACATGATTTAGGCGACTGTTTATCACTTAGCCTGGCATGGTATTTTCAGCGGCTGTCAAAAAAAAGCAGTACTAAAGAGTATACCTATGGCTACAAAAGGTTTTCACTGCTAGGAGCTATCATCAATGCTGTCGTACTGGTAGTGGGAAGCATATACATTCTTTCAGAAGCCATTCCCCGTTTATGGAAGCCGCAGGATACGAATGCCGCCGGAATGCTTGTTCTCGCCCTGATCGGAATCATGATGAACGGAGCCGCCGTACTGCGGACCAGAAAAGCAAGCTCACTCAATGAGAGGGTCGTTTCCTTACATTTGCTGGAGGATGTCATGGGCTGGGCGGCGGTTTTAGTCGGCTCTGTTATCATGCACTTTACCGGCCTTAAGATCATCGATCCGCTCCTTTCCATTATCATCGCAGGCATTGTACTGGTTAACGTATTTAAAAACATCCGCGAGGTGTTACCTATCTTATTGCAATGTACTCCGCCAGACATAAACTGTGAGCACATCATCGAAATACTCCGAGAAATCGAACCGGTCAGCGGTGTTCATGACCTGCATATCTGGTCACTGGACGAGGAATATAAGGTTCTAACCGCCCACGTGACTTTGAATCAATTATTGCCGATGAATGATTTGGCAAGACTGAAAAGTAAAATCCGCAACGTTTTGAGCATGGACTATATCCAACATGCTACCATTGAATTTGAGATGCCGGATGAGACGTGTGAATTTCAGAAATGCGCTAGTCTCCATCGCACATGAAAAATAAAGCGCAGTGCAAACCGAGATAAAGATGCAACGCATAGGAAACCGCAAGGCATACCATTTAAAGCTTGTTCATACTCCGATATTCAGAAGGTGACATTCCTTTCACCTTCTTAAAGACACGTGAAAAATATTTTTCATCTTTAAAACCGACCCGGTAAGCAATCTCATAGTTTTTCAAAAAGTTCTGCTGCAGATAAGTACAGGCATATTCGATCCGGATCTCATTCAAGTATTCCACAAAGCCGCAGCCTAAGTGCTGCGTAAATAAAGTAGACAGATAGCCTGCCGTGATTCCCGCAACATCGGCCACCTGTTGGGCGGTCAGATTCTCGTCATAATGCTCCCGCATATATTCCACGGCTTTATGTACTGCCGGATTGCGGACAGCATCTTTTTCTTCCGGCCGTCCGGGCGGCAATCCGTCCAGTTCATCGGCCAGCTCGTTCAGTTTTTTCAAGATGTCCGATGAGCGGCAAGGCTTGAGCAGATAATCCTTGACGCCGTAACGGACAGCCTGCTGGGCATATTTGAAATCATCATGGCCGCTTAAAATAACCGTAACCGGATGGATGCCGGCGTTTTTCGCTTCTTTCATTACCTCAAGACCGTTTTTTAACGGCATCTGGATGTCCAGAAGCAACAGCTCGGGACGGTAACGCAAGATAAAGTCAATCGCCGTCAGGCCGTTCTCCGCCAGATAGATCTTCTCAAAGCGATCGGTATGCAGTTCAATGTATTTCGCTAACCCATTGCGGATCACGTCTTCGTCGTCCGCTATCAATAATTTAACCGGCATAAGAATCCCCCTTGTACTGATCATTTTATACCTGTTCACAGGTTAATGTCATTAATTTTTTTCACCCCTTGGAATCCGTATCGTCACCGTTGTCCCGGCTCCCGGCTTACTATCCACGGTCAGGACAAAATCCTCGTTAAAACGCAGCTGAAGCCGCTCCCTGACATTTTTGATCGCATAACGGCCGATTTTCTGGCCTGATTTTTCTCTGTCCGACTCATTCTGCCAGATTGCTTCTATCTGTTCCCTGGTCATGCCGATACCGGAATCTTCAATGACAAATTCCATCATATCTCCGGACGGATACCCTGTCACTGTCAGGTAACAGGCCTTGCCGGCATTTTCAAAGCCGTGCACCACGGCATTTTCCACAAAGGGCTGTAAAATGAGCTTGGGAATCTCTTCATGCTCCAGCTGTCCGTCTATCTCAATCCGGTAATCCAGCAGTCTGGTAAAACGCATTTTCTGGATCTGAAGGTATTGGGTGATCAAAGCTTTTTCATCGGCTACCGTGATGATTCCTTTTCCCTGTCCCAGCACCAGCCGGAAGAGATTGGACAGGGCCAGGATGTCTTCGGCGATCTCGTCATTGCCGGTGTTCTGGGCCTGCCAATACAAAGAATCCAGAGTATTATACAGGAAATGGGGATTGATCTGCGCCTGCAAGGCAATCAGCTCGCTTTCTTTTTCCCGCAGGGCCATGACATAATTGTTGTCGATCAGGGTTTTAATGTCCCGAACCATCCGGTTAAAGCCCTCGGCCACCTCACCCACTTCGCCCTGGGTAGTGACCTCCACCTGCTGGCTGAAATCACCGTTTTTGAACTGATCCATGGCGATGCAGATCTTCCGGAGCGGATTGGAGATGACATGGGACACGAACATCAGCACCGGCAGTAAGCCGCCCAGAAAGCCCAGCAGCAGCATCAGCGGCGGAAATGCAATCGCCCGCCAGTAGCGGGAAAAACTGTCCTTGGGCACGATCTTGCAGATAATAAAGCTGTTTCGGCTGTTCTGCCTGGTATAAACATGGTAGGAACCATATTCCCTATGGACATCCCGCTGCCGATAGTCCGTTGCCACCAGCTCCGGCGACTTTAGCCACGACACCACTTCTTCCTCTGTTTCGCCATAGCGGATCAGCTCTTCACCTTCGGGATTCAGGATAACGATGCCTTCCCGCTCATGTACGGCATTTTCGCAGATGTTGACATATCGATCCACTTCCACGCCGATGATCAGGAATCCCAGCGGTTTAGCCATCGAAAGATCATAGATCTCCCGGTAAAGCACCAGCTTATCGCTGCGGTTGGTCTGGAAGATCCCTAAGTCGTTGCGGGGTATCCGCTTCCAGAAGACTTTGCCCTTGCCTTCCAGCGCTTCCTGATATATCTCCATCTTCCTGACCACGTCGATATTATCTTCATAGGCACTGCCGTCACCGCACCGCGTAAAGATCCGCACGCCGTTCTCCGGAAAAATAGCCAGGGTTTTGATATAACCCTTTAAGGCCATAATGTCCCGTAGAAAAACCGTCGGTGCCTGATTCTGCCAGAGCTGGCTGTCCTCATTGACGACCTCCGGCCGGCTGCTTGTCAAGATCCGCGTTATCTCATAATTCACATATATGCTGGTAGAAAAGTCGGTGACGTCGTTCTGCAGTACTTCAATGCTGTCGGCCACGCTGGTAACCTGCATGGCCTGATTATCAATCTGTTCCGCCAGGGTATCCCGGTAATTGTTGAAAAACACGATCAGGCTAATGACCAGCAATATCGGCGTAATCACCAGATAACTGTAGAATATGATCTTCTTACGGATCGTAAACCGATTGATATAGTCGCTGATTCTCTTCAATATCTTCAATATGTAACCATCCCCATAACTGTTTTCGAACCGCATCCTGTCACGCCGCCTGCATGATCTGTTACTTTTCATTCGATTCATCAGATCAGCACAGTACCAATGTTACTCCTCCATCTTATCCTTTGACTGCTCCCATTGCAACCCCTTTTGTTATATGCTTATTCAATATAACATAGACGAGCAAGGCCGGTGCCGCTGTCAAAGCCATGACAGCAAACTGGATCGCATAGTTGGAGCGGTACTGTCCGGTAAAATCCAATAAAGAAAAAGGCAGGGTTTTCCAGGTAGGCGTGCTCAAGTAAGTCCGGGCCATCATAAACTCGTTCCAGTTGTTTAAGAACGTCATAATCGACACGGTAGCAATCGACGGCTTCAGCATCGGCGTTACGATCAGAAAAATAACCCGGTAGATCCCGCAGCCGTCCATTACCGCCGCCTCCTCCATTTCCTTCGGAACGGATTCCAGAAAACCGATCATCAGAAACAGCCCCTGCGGCAGGGAAAAAGCGACATAAGGAATCAGCAGGGCCCAGATGGTGTCCTTGATATGAAGCTGGCTGTATATCATATAATTGGGCAACAACGTCGCATGGATCGGAATCATCATTCCCAAAAGCAGCAAAGTCTTGACCAAACCGCTTAGTTTCCATCGCATCCGGCGGATGGCGAAAGCGGAAACAATCGAGATCAAGACCACGGATATCACCGCCAGACTGTTGATCAGGACACTGTTAAATAAATACCGCAGCACATGGCCGTGCTCAAACGCCGTACTGTAATTACTCCATTTTATTTCCTCGGGGATTACCAAAATCCCGCTCGTAAACATTTCCGTACTGCTGACAAGAGAAAAATTAAACAGCCAGATCAAGGGAAACAGCTGAATTACTGCTACAAAAATTAAAACCACCCAAAGAACCAGTTTCCCGAGCTTGAATCTTCTGGCATCTTCTTGTTTTGTCATCGCCAAACTCCTTTCCATCGTTACTGTTCTTGCCGCTCTTCAAATACTTTATTTAAAAAGACTGTCACACCTAGACAGATCACAATAAAAACCACGCCAATGGCATTGCCGTAACCATAGCGGAATGACTCAAAAGCTTGCTGATACAGGTAATTGGCCGTAAACTGGGTGCTGTCGCCCGGCCCGCCGCCGGTCAGCAGATAAACGGTTTCCATCTGTTTCAAAGCCGAGATAATCGCCATCGTCACATTAACCTGGATCACCGGTTTCATCAGCGGCAGGGTAATCCGCAAAAATGTGTTTTTCTGATCCGCGCCGTCGATGGAAGCCGCTTCATAAAGCACCGGATCGATATTTTTGATCCCGGTATAATAGATCAGCATCCCCCAGCCAAACCCATGCCAGATCAGCACCACCAGCACCGACCAGATCGCATTCTCCTGGCTGAGCCAGTTGATCTGCCCCGAAAATCCCAGAAAAGCCAGCACCTTATTTAAGAAACCAAAGTCGGGATTATACACCGACTTCCACAGAAAAGCGATCACCGCAACCGAAATCACATTGGGGATAAAATAAATACAGCGAAATATTCCTTCCGCCCGGCCCCGCAGCTTATCCAGAACTACCGCAACAATAATGGCAATCGGGTGCTGGATCAAGAGAAAGCCCAACGCCAGCAATAAAGAATTGCGGAGCGCCAGACCGAATTTATCATCTTTTAAGAGATTGAGGAAGTTCTCAAAGCCAATCATATTATAACTGCCCATGCCGGAATAATCAGTGAATCCATAAAAAACACTCAATATAATCGGTCCGAGGATGGCAAACAGAAAAAGCAGTAAACCCGGCAGGATCAGGGTTGAGATGACAAGTTTATTCCTATATAGCTTATCCATAGCTGTACGATTCTCCTTTGCTTAATGTAAAAGCTTATTGTAAAAATGCGCATAACTTTTATCAATAGCACTGATTTTATCAGCATTTCCTAAAGTAAGTGTCAATGGCTGCCTCATAAAACCAAGGCAGCCATTGATATTCAGTAAAAGTTATTCTTATGGGGCGCACGCTTCCACAAGCGTCGCCAGGAAATCTTCGATTGTCATACTGCCATTGGACACGCTCTGGATATTAGATTCGATGGTCGTTTTAAGCAGTGAGGAACCATTGTCATTGATCGGCGTTCCGGAAGTATTGGTCGCCTGATTGATAATATTGATAAAGATCTTCTGCAGTTCGGTCTCCTCTCCGGTCATAAATTCCGACTGATCCTGGGCCGACATGCCGACACCGTTTTCCCAGCCGTATTTGGAGAGTTTTTCCGGCAGATACATATAGTTAAGGAATTTGATCGCTTCTTCCTTCACTTCCGAGCTGGCCGACACACCATAGCCGCCGCCGTTCCATGCGGCAATATCGGTTGCTAGGCCCTGGCCGCCTTCCACCACCGGCATGAAGAAGGCGCGGATATTGGTACGGATTTCCTCCGGTATATCCTGATTCAGTGCCATCGAAGCTTCCCAGCTGCCCATGTAAAACATGGCGGCCTGACCGTTCGTAAAGAGACTCATCGCCGTTCCATAATCCTGTGAATCATATCCGGTCTGGAACAAGCCGGCATTATCCGCATCAATCAGCAGCTGCACTGCTTCCGCAAATACCGGATTGGAAAAGTCGGCATTGTTAATGGCTTCCTTGGAGATATTGGCAACATCGCCATTCAGCTTTAAGAGAAGGTCGGTAAGATAAATAGCCATCGGCCAGCCTTCGCCGCCGTCCATCGCTACCGGCACAAAGCCGGCATCATGGATGGTTCCGGCCAGTTCCAGCAGCTCTGCATAGGTAGCAGGAACCGTCCAGCCATTGTCAATAAACATCTTCTCATTGTAATAGAAAGCCATAATATCCGTATTGCGCGGCAGTCCATACAGCTTGCCGTCCTTCTTGAAGCCTTCCATGGAACCCGGTATAAAACCATAGCTTTCATAATCGGCTTCATTCAGTTCGGCCAGGACTCCGGCATCCAGTACTTCGTCAAGGAACGAAGGCTGCCCCCAGATATTGACCACATC
This sequence comes from Lachnospiraceae bacterium UBA935, assembly GCA_002293525.1. Taxonomy (GTDB): domain Bacteria; phylum Bacillota; class Clostridia; order Lachnospirales; family Lachnospiraceae; genus UBA935. Next base: position 18,447 of record DBDJ01000019.1, on the reverse strand, counting down.
CGGCATCCCGTCCATCGCATAAGCCTTGAACTTTGTCTTATAGGACTCATCATCCAATGCTTCGACCGCGATCGTGACATGGGGATTTTCCGCCATATATTCATCGACAATCATCTGTTCAATCAACCCCTGGCCGTTCTGTCGGTCAGGCAGGTTGGTGAAAAGCCGCAAGGTCACCGGTTCAGCACCGCTGTCCTCGGCAACAGGTTCATCCGCTTCGGCAGGCTCTGGCTGTACATCCGGTTCAGTCGGTTCAGAGACCGGAGTATCGGATGTCGTGGTTGTGGTTTCTGTAGCTCCGCAGCCGGCCAACAACGCGAACGCCATGGCGGCAGTAAGAAGTAAAGCAATCATTTTTGACTTCGTTTTAATCTTTGTTTTAGTAATTGATTTCATTTTCTTCCTCCCTATTTATCTTTTCAACTTATGTATACTACTGTATCTATGATTGTAGCATGTTGTTTTTGGATAAAACAGATAGTATTTTTTGAAAATGGTGGAGGATTTTTGAAAATGGCATGGGAGATAAATAGAATGAGAGGTTTTAAACGTATAACAATATGTATGGAAAAGCTCTACCCGGCGTCCCTTGATAGCAGCAGCATATGCATTACCTGACCGCTCTGATATCACTGAAACTCCAAACATAAATATTCAGCTCAATCACCGGCGTACCGCAATATTCACAGGCCTTATGTCCCAAGCCGCCGATCGGCGCACCACAGTTAGGACAGTTCAAGCCTACTGACGTCTCATATTTGCCGTCGGCTTTCTCACGGTTTTGAATATAAATAACATCTACATTGAATTTGGACTGCGTAAGCATATCTGTGCTTCCGGCAATGATCCCCTTTGCCGCTTCCGTCAGATAATAATGATACTGCAGGGCCGATTGGAAGGTAATGATGCAGCGGCCATCGCGTTTGCGGTATTCTAAAATCTCGGTCCGGTGCAGCTTGATTTTTTCAAAATGCTCGATCTGCCCCTTATCCTGCAGCATGCCGATATGCATCTTTAATTTCTGACGCAGCTCAGCGCTCCCCTCTCTTAACTCCTGTGGGGCGTTCCGGTCGATTGCCAGTAAGTAAGAGCATAAGACGTTTTCTGCTCTTTGCTTCATTTCGTCATATTGAAATTCAGGAAAATCAGCCTTAATTTTGGGCAGATATAAGCTCGTCATAGCAGAAACAGATTTGGGGGTTACGGAATACTCCTGCTGCATTTTCTCAATCCCGGCGGACAAGGATTCGGTTCCCAGTATCTGCCGGGAAAAACCGCGGATCTTCCGGCTTATTTGATTGATGACGATACTGACCGTGAGTACGATGAGAAAAAAAATTCCTAAGATGATAAGGGGAAGAATTGCCAGGCTCATAGTAATCTCCTTTTCGGGACAGTATTCATTTCGTCCGGATATTTAAAAGGGCAGGTTCAGGTAATTGCCATATTCTTGACTGATTTTAGTGCTTTGGCAACAGGGGGAAGCATGATCACTACAACGGTAATCAGGGCTTCCAAACCCAGATATGCGCCATTATATACAAAAGAATAGAGCGGTGCTGCCATATTATAATCGGCGGCATAACTTCCAAAGAAAATCAAGCCTGACAAAAACGTAAAAGCAAACCGCCCGGCTACACCGGTCAGATAACCAATCGGTAAGCCATACTTTTTTTTCGAGAAAAGACCGGACAGTCCCAGTGCGCCAAAGGCCAGAATATAATCCGTCAGCATCTGAGGAATACTGATAATATAGGGGTCTGTAACCAGCTGCAGACACCCGTAGGCAACAGCCGTCAGCAAGCCGGTCCCAAGCCCGTACCAATACCCTGCCAGACAGATGAAAAACATGCTGAGCAGTGTGACCGAGCCACCCATGGGCATATCGACCAGCTTGATAAAAGACGTTACATAAGCCAAAGCCATGGCTGCCGCGGAAAAAATCAGCCGTCTGGTACGGAATGCACCAGCAGGCACCGGCGATACGCCTGATTTTCTGGAACCGTGTAACAGGCTTCCCAGTAACAGGGCCGCAACCATCACCAAGATGATAAGCACGTAACCGGCCGGCTTCAGTTCAAAATAGTTCCCCCATTCAGGATCAATGACTTTCTCGGCAAAGACTGACATAAAAAACCTCCTTAGAATGATATGTAATCGCAGGAGGCTGCCAATCTATGGTAAATAAATTGTCAGAATAAGCTTCCCTACGTCGGTATTAACCGATTCAGGTATGAGGGTCCGGATTCTTTATAAATATAGAAATCCCATCTCAGCGCGGCTTTAGCCGTTGCGCACCCCTAGCGATCATGATGAAATTGGATGAAGAACAATTATTACTATAATTGCAATGCCGGACTTTGTCAAGTGAAAGAAACAGACTGTGCTGCAGCAATGAATAAAACCATTGTAGGGCCAAAAAGTGCCATACAATGGTTTTATTATTCAAAGCCTTTTATTCAGAGGTTTACATGAAGAGTCATACGACTAATTGCCAAACGCTGCTACTGCCTGGCGTTTCCCCTTGAGTCCACCATTTAGCCTGGTAAACCTGGCCTCCGTAGGTAACCTTGTCGCCGGCTACATAGGCTTTCGTAGGATTATATTCTCCTAACGGTTCATCATCGCCGACTACTTTCTTCCATGCCTGGTTTACATCCGGTGTTGCGCCGCCCTGAACCCACCATAAGGCCTCATAGATCTCACCATTGTATATTACGGTGTCACCGGCCAGATAGATCCGATTGGGATCATAGGTATCGATGCTGTTGGCCTGAACCGTAATCACACAGTTTTCACTATCCGAAGCCTGACCTGAGTCTTCTACGTAATAATTCAGCGAATATTGGCCTGCCACTGCCGTATTGACCGTACCGGTAACAACAATATTGTTCGTAAGATTACCATCTTCCGCATCGGAGGCACTTACTCCCTGCATCGGGTCAAAAGAATCGCCGACATTGATGGTCTTATTCATAACGCCACTAATCACCGGGGGCGTATTGACCGAGGACGAAGTCACCGTAACCGTTCGGGTGACGGACACCGTCTGATTGGCTGTATCGGTTACCGTATAAGTCAGGGTATAAACTCCTGCCGTATTGGTATCAACTGTACCGCTGACATTGATAGCGGAAGTCAGGTCGCCGTCTTCCGCATCCGATGCTGTTATTCCCTGCATCGGATTAAAAGCAGTTCCTTCCGCTATCGTTACATCGTCTGCTCCCGTTATGACGGGGGCCGCATCCGCCGGTTCGCCGCAGCTGCCGTAAACAAGCTGTTTACTGATTTCCGGTGCGTCGGTGGCAATGCGCTGTGACAGTTTAATGCACTCGATATCCGCTACATTAGCCGGTCCGCTGGTCATGACCTGGAAACTGACCGATTCTCCCTGAGGGATCATCTTTTTCGCATAGATAGCTCCCAGATCCACCACTCCATAGCCGTCCTCATTGGTAACCGGCGGTGAGTCGGCAGCAGTGGAAGTAGAAAATGTCGCGCCGTTGGCTGACTTGATATATACTTTCGGCAGCTTCACGGTTTCTGCCTGCCATTCTACCGATTCAAGAACAATGCCGCTTTCATCGACAGTTGCCAGATTGTTTATGGTTATGTTAAATCCGCCGGTAATCGGTGTTATGTCAACCGAAACGTCAATATTGGGATTAACTTTACAAAGTACATGATCCGGAAGGTCATTATTGCCATATAAGCCTTGCTTAATCGCTTTCGTCAGCTCATCCCTGACACCACTGCCGACTACCGTTTCTTTGTCATCCGACTGCTGCCAGCTGAACATGCCGCCCAGGTTATACTGCTTGACATAATTTGCTTTTTCCGCTATGGAATGAACATCGTCAAATGTATAGAACTGATTCAAACTAGCACTATATAAATAAGGTGCCTTGGCCACATCGTCCCAGCCATACTGCAGACCGGCAAAGTTCAGATCTTTGTAACTCACATTGTTCAAGGCTCCGCCATGCGGCAGAAATGGCCCTCCCGCCTTAAAGCCTCTGGCGTAAAAAGCACTCCCGACGTTGGTTATTTCCGGAATCGCCCCATTGGCCAGCAGATGCCTTATACTGCTGTCAACGGAAATCCCGCTGGCACCCCAAGGCCCCAGAGGATTGGTATAGAGCGGGGTATGATGCCCTGAAATCGGATCCCACGACCCTGACATATCGTAAGTCATGATATTGGCAAAGTCAACGACATCATATAATGCCGGAATATCAATTGATGTGGTCAGCTGGTTGGGAGAGGCCGGAAGTGCCACTGACAGTTCATAGTATCTGCATGTATCCACAGCCAGTTCATCCAGCGCCTCTCTCAAATCCCAAAGCAGCGTAATAAAATTAGCCTTATCTTGCGGCTTGGCATTGGGAGTACCTTCATCGCCGCCACCTTCCGAAGCCCGGACCGAACCCGGATATTCCCAGTCAACATCGATGAAATCCATGTCGGTATACTTTACAAACTTAACCAGATTGTCAACCAGTTTGGCCCGCAGATCCGGATCGTCGGCAACTTCAGCAAAATCACCCGACTTGGTCCATCCGCCGACCGAAATACCAATCCTGAGATTGGGATTATTTGCTCTCAATACCTGCAGACCGGATAGGATACCGGCATTGGGCTCGCCCCAGGTTACCCCTTCCATGCCGACAGAGGCGTCGATTGCCGCATCCTTATCAGTAAATACCAGATTGGCATTGGCATCAAAATCCATAAACGCATAATTCAGATGAGTGATCTGATCGGCCGGGATATGTCTCGGATGAAGGCCCCCCCACATCGTCCAGTCGCCGTAATACATAACATTGTAATATGTACCGGTTTCAGGTGAATAAGTAACTCTTTCTCCTGTGGCCCCTACCGGAATCGCTGTTGATAGCAGGAATACCAGTGTTATCACTAATGATAGTAATCTTGCTGTCGTTTTCTTTGATTTCCTTCTTGCTTTCATTTTTTTCCTCCTTTGCATATTGATAGCTTGACAGTCTATAAGTATATTTTAGTTTAACAACAAAACAACGCAAGTACCTTTGCTTAATCTACAGTTTTTTTGTCTAATCTACAGTTGTCAAGGTTAGATATGACTGTCCGGGGTCTAAAAGCATGAAGTTCCAAAAACTATTTACCTAAAGATTTTACTTAATCCCTTTTGAATATAACAATCCTCAAAATCTCGAAGAAAAGAGCCGATATTCCAATAATCATACATATCCGGCCGGTAATTATATGACCTTTATTTATAAGGAATCTTGCTCCAACAATCAAACCAAGTGAAGTTAGAACAGAAATTAATCTTGTAAATACCCGTGCACACTTTCGCTCCATCTTCTCCTCTATAAGCTTATCAACTTTTTTGGCAAAACCCTCCACCTTATCTTCGATTATGTCGCCGAAATATTTTTCCGTCATATGTTTTCTCCTCAAAAATCACCAATCATCAAAAGGCTTCTTTATCCTTATTTAACATGAAAAATTCATTAAATGCATCACAGTTCTCTAATAGTTCATCAAATGTTCCTGAAGTACAAGTGCCATTTTCCATAAACAATACTTTGTCATATTTGCGAAGCAGACTCGGATTGAACGAATGTGTTATTGTAATAACAGTTAGGTTATCTAATGAAAGCAATCTACTTTCTATGTCAACTGCTGTTTTTAAATCAATAGCCGAAGTTCCCTCATCAAGTATGAGAATCGGTTTATTCTGAGCCAAGGCCCGTGCAACTGCTATACGCTGCTTCTGCCCCCCTGAGAGATTTGCTCCGTCTTCTCCTACATTTGCTTGAAGTGTTCTTTTTTCGTCAATAAATGTATTAACCCCGCTCATTTTCAATGTCATATTCAAATGTTCTTTTGATAAGTCCTTATGGAGACATATGTTATCGTATATACTTTCATCAAACATATAAACATCTTGATGTATGACAGCAGTCATCTCGTTTAACTGTTCGATATCCAGATTATGTAATTCTGTATTATCATACAAGATCTCACCTTTATATTGACCAAAATAACCGTTTATTAAATTAATCAATGTGGTTTTTCCGCAGCCGCTTTTTCCGATAATTGCATATTTCCCATTCTTCTTAAATTGGCAATTTACGCCACGTAGTACACCCATTTCTTCTACATAATTAAAATATACATCTTTTACAGTGATTCCTTGATTAAAGGTTGGTTGGACATTGCCGGCCAATGCATCGCTTTTATATTCTATAAAGTCTGTAAGCCGCTTAACAACTGTTCCGGTTCCTTTGATCTTGGGCAGACTTTGCGATAATATTTGAATCGGTCCGACTATTTGTCCGGTAATCTGAAGAATACCGCCCAACTGACCGACAGTAAATCTTCCAATAAGAATGAAATATGCTGATATAGTGAAAATAACTATTTGTACAATATATCCTAATACCATTGACACTGACTCTACAAGAGCAGATATACTATCAAAAACATATTTAGATTCAGTTGTAGTTTTGTTATTTTCATGAAAAGACTTTTTAATGTGATCATGCATTCTATAAGATTTTATAACCTCAAATCCAGACATAAAATCTTTAATCATTATTGTTAAATCTGACATTTTGCCAGAGTATCGACTTTGTCGGTTATTCATAGTTTTATTGAAAACACCTGGAATTGTTGCCATCATAATAATTAATAAGATTAGTATAATAAGTATAAGTGGACTGAAATATACTATCATGATTGTTACAGAGGCAACTAATTCCACAAGGCTAAGTAATGCTAATAAGAGGGGCTGACAATAATTTTCTTCTATAATTTTGATATCATTTGTTAATGCTGAAATATAATCTGCTGAATTTACAGATTTAAAATCAGAAATATTACGCTTGAATATCCCTTCAAATGCCTCAAATCTTAATTCAGCGATAATACGATTTACTAATTTTTTTCCCAATTTTGTAAAAACCAGATGCAAAATGCCACAAACAATTACAAAGAGAACGGTAAATATTACTAGCTTAATAAACTCCGGCATATTCTTTGCTACCGCGGTATCTAGAAATAATTGAAATATTACCGCTAAAAAAGCCGAAATCCCTGAATATAAAACACCTGCCAATAAAGTTAAAAATAACAACCCTTTATTATGAAAAACATATTTCTTCATTTATGATCCTCCTGATTAAAACTCGTGGTTGACGTTTGGCTTTCCCACGGCACTGTCTACTTCGGTTTTATTCGAAGTATTTAAACTTGTTCAAGTGTGTATTTCCCTATAAACTTGTAAGCTTAACTCTTTAAGTTCCTGATCAACAACCGGTACGCCAATTCTATTAAGTACATCTGCGAATGTTTCAATTACATTAACAAAAACAGTCTCATCATTATTCTGGAATTGTGGCGATACCCATAAAACCATAAGATAACTAATTACTTCAGCTACTTGCCCCGGTCTTTCAACTACGATAGAACCATCTTCAAGTCCTTTCACTAATAAACTTTCAATCAACGGAGCAACAACTGTTTTACACTCATGTAACTGTTTTGCAATAATTTGGGGGCTTTCTCTGACTGATGGGTCTATTTGTTTTAACAACTGGAGGCTTATTTTGTTGTTTAACAGCGTATTCATTATATTTTTCAGTTTATCGAACGCATTTAAACTTTGGTTTGATTCTACTTTCTCAAATGGATTTTCATTATAGAACATTCTGGTTGTAACTGCATCAATAATATCCTCCTTCGACTTAAAGTGATGATAAAATGCTCCGCGCGTTAGATCTCCCAAATCATCAATTATGTCTTGAATTGTAGTATTACCCCAGCCCTTCTCAAGAAACAGTTTATAGGCTGAGTCTAAAATACGTTGTTCCGTTATTTCAGGATATTTATTTCTTCCCACGCTTAATTTCCTTTCAGTATATTTACATACATATATATGTATGTAAATATACTATCATTTTAAAATCCTCATGTCAATCCTTTAATGCATAAAATTTAGTTTTATTTTCATTACTTAAGTTATGTTTTATTTATTTTCTAAGCAGGAGCAAATGGCATCTCCCATTTCATTTGTACCAACTGCACGTTTTGAGCCGCTCAAATCCGAAGTGCGGACCCCTGCCCGTAACACCTCATCTACTGCTGATTCTATATCATCAGCCTCAGTTAACATGTCAAAAGAATATCTCAACATCATTGCTACTGATAGAATTGTTGCAATCGGATTTGCTTCGTTTTGGCCAGCAATATCGGGAGCTGATCCATGTATCGGTTCATAGAGGGCTGTTTTATTTGCACTAAGACTAGCCGATGGAAGAAGTCCTATTGATCCTGACAGCATACTTGCCTCATCCGATAAAATATCTCCAAACATATTTTCAGTGACTAACACATCAAATGTATGTGGCGCTTTAATTAACTGCATAGCGGCATTATCAACATATAAATCATTGTATTTTACCTGTGGATATTCGGCCGCTAAATTATGCATGACTTTACGCCATAAGCGAGAACTTTCAAGAACATTGGCCTTATCAACACTGGTTAACACTCCTCTGCGCATCTTTGCCAGTTCAAATGCACGTTTTCCAATGCGTTCAATCTCATAAGTAGTATAACTCATTATATCTGTAGCCTTTTCACCTTGGCTTTCAGTTACAGAAAGAGTCTTTTCCCCAAAATATATGCCACCTGTCAATTCTCGAACTATCATAATATCAATACCCCGAGAAGCAATTTCGTCTTTTAAAGGACTCATCGCTTCCAATCCCAAGGGTAACTTAACCGGACGCAAGTTGGCAAATAATTCTAAACCCAGACGTATTTTCTTAAATCCCTGTTCTGGTCTCAGTTCAACCGGCAGAGTATCCCACTTTGGTCCACCAACCGCTCCGACTAGAATCGCTTTTGCATTTTTACATGCTTCCCATGTATCGCTTGGCAAGGGAACTCCATGTGCATCTGTGGCACATCCCCCTAGAAGGTAATAATCAAACAAAAACCTATGACCGTATTTTTTTCCAATACATTCAAGGATCTTTACTCCTTCTTTTACAACCTCCGGTCCAATACCATCTCCTGGTAACACGACAATATTACAGTTCATTTTCGCCTCCCTTTGATTTGATAGAATTTATAAGACCTCCGGCCTTTATGATCTCACTAATAAAGGGCGGGAAAGCTGCCGAATGAAACACTTGTCCTGTAGTTATATTCTTAATTTCACCAGTTGTAACATCTACACAAACCATATCATCTGCTTTAATATTCTCTGCTGCCTCCGGGGACTCTAAAATTGGTAACCCTATATTAATAGAATTTCTATAAAAGATACGAGCAAAACTCGAGGCAATCACACATGAGACTCCACAAGTTTTAATGGCTATCGGCGCATGTTCCCTTGATGAGCCGCAGCCGAAATTTGCTCCTGCAACAATTATGTCGCCTTTCTCCACCTTACTTACAAAATAAGTATCAATATCTCCCATACAATGTTTTGAATATTCTGCCGGATCCGATGTGTTAAGATAGCGCGCCGGTGTAATCACGTCAGTATCAACATTATCTCCGTATTTAAAAACTTTCCCAGTATACATTTGATACAATCTCCTCGGATTATATAGTAGTAGTATTTTTAGTCCCTCTCCAAGGACTTAAATGTTATATTCTTACAGACGCTGTGAATTATTACCTTTCTCATTATCATCTATAAATCAAATGGGGAGGCAAGTTCTCCGATCACCGCGGAAGCAGCAGCAACCGCAGGACTTGTCAAAATAATCTCCGAAGTGACATCACCCATTCGTCCAACAAAGTTACGATTTGTTGTCGCTACTGCACGTTCACCTTTCGCTAATACCCCCATATGGCCGCCTATGCAAGGCCCACAAGTCGGAGTACTTACAGCCGCCCCCGCCTTGATAAAAATCTCAATAAGCCCCTCTTTTATGGCCTGAAGATAAATTTTCTGTGTGGCAGGTATAATGATACACCGTATATCATGTGCAACTTTTCGTTCTTTCAATATTGCTGCAGCTACACGAAGATCTTCAATACGACCATTGGTGCAGGATCCGATCACGACCTGATCTATGCTCAGCCCTTTTACCTCGTCTATTTTCTTTGTGTTTGATGGCAAATGCGGAAGAGCAACCGTAGGAGACAGTTGAGATAAATCGATTACTATTTCCTGCTCATATTCCGCATCAGAATCAGCTACAAGAATATCGTATTCCCGCTCGACAACATCATGTAAATATTCCTTTGTAATGTCATCTATAGGAAAAATACCGTTTTTTGCACCACATTCGATTGCCATATTTGCAATAGTAAAACGATCGGCAATATTAAGTGCTTTTATCCCATCTCCCACAAACTCAAGAGACTTATAAAGCGCACCATCTACTCCGATTAGTCCAATGAGATGAAGCATCACATCTTTTCCGCTTACATGATTATTAAGTTTACCTTGGAAATTTACTTTGATTGCCGGCGGTACCTTAAACCACAGTGAGCCTTGGGCTATTGCTGCTGCTGCATCCGTGCTGCCAATCCCAGTTGAAAAAGCTCCCAGTGCTCCATAAGTACATGTATGAGAGTCAGCGCCAACAATCAGTTCTCCTGGGGCTGCTAATCCTTTTTCAGGAATCAGTGCGTGCTCAATCCCCATATCCCCTACATCAAAGAAGTTAGATATTGAAAATCTCTTGGCGAATAAGCGCGATTTAACACAAAGTTCAGCTGAATTAATGTCTTTACAAGGTGCATAATGATCAAGAACGATTGCGATTTTATTTGAATCAAACACATTGGTAAAACCCGCTTCATCAAATATTGTGCTTGCCATTGCTGTAGTCACATCATTTCCAAGAACAAGATCAAGTTTTGCCTCAATCAATTCATTTGCCATTATATGACTTTTGCCTGCATGCTTTGCTAGAATCTTTTGAGATAATGTCATTCCCATTTTTTCTTCCTTTCCGTATTTTACCTTTTGACCTTGGTATTTAATTTAAAGATTAGGGAAACGCTGATTAAATCAGTGTTTCCTTAGCCAATAAGTTCTGAATAATAATTAAAATTTGGAATTTTCTCTATCGCCCGGCATAAAGCTAATATTTGTACTGTCAATTGATCGGTTCCCCATCCAAATGAACTGTACTTAACTTCGTCTACACCATGTTGTATTTGAATAAAGGTATAGAAACGGCCTTCCTTGTCTTTCGTGTCCGTATGCTCGGTGATATTAACATCATCTAAGGAGAATTCTTCCATTAAGACACTCAGACAAATATCAACAATATATTCTCTATCCCCGGCCATTTCCATTTTTCTTCCTTGACAGTCAAGTGAAACGCTTATATCTTCATCCAATTGATTAATGGCTATATTATAAAAACCATTTGTGAGTTTACTCAAATTGTATTCGTCCAAGAATATTTTAATCACCTCATCGCTTGACAAACATTGTGATGTTTTGTCTGACAGTATTTTGATTTTTTTACCCATTTCTGCCTGAATAGGCTTTGGCAATGTGATGTCAAGTGCTTTTTCCAATATATAATGGACTCCGCCTTTTCCGGATTGTGAATTAATCTGGATCACATCATCCATGCTACGTCCGAGATCTGCCGGATCCACAGGTATATATGGTATCATCCATTTTTCTTCTTTATTTTTCTCTCTATAAATCAATCCCTTTCTAATTGCATCTTGATGTCCTCCTGAGTAAGCAGTAAAAACCTGCTTCCCGGCATATGGATGACGTTCATGTACTTTACAGCCAGTACAATCCTCGTAAACTCTAATGGATTCATCTAAATCGCTAAAATCAATTTTGGGATCGATTCCACTGGAATACATATTAAGAGCAATAGTCACTAAATCAAGGTTCCCGGTTCTTTCTCCATTACCAAACAAGGTTCCCTCCACACGTTCTGCTCCGGCCAGTATTCCCAATTCTGTTGCCGCAGTACATGTCCCCCTATCATTATGCGTATGCAGGCCCAGAATGACATTATCCCTCAAGATTAAATTATTATTAATAAATTCAACTTGATCTGCAAATTGATTAGCCGTCGAAACTTCAACAGTAGCAGGAAGCGTTACCATACATTTATTCTCCGGTGTGGGCTGCCACACACGAACTACACTATTACATACAGCTAAAGAAAAATCCATTTCAGCTATCGTGAAACTTTCCGGTCCATATCCAAGTGTAAAATTCGTATTGGGATATTTCTTTGAGAGTTCCAAAGTATAGGCAGCAGCATCCGCAGTATACTGCAGCAATTGCGTTTTACTCATATTGATAACATATTTCCTCTGAGCAGGGGAAACTAATGTATATATCTGAATAACTGCTTTGTCGGCTCCTTTCAACGAATCGAACGACCTTTCAATACATTCTGAACTACTGGATGAAAGGACAATTATTGTAACATCATCCGGAACATGCTTATCCTCAATTAGTGTTCTTACAAAATTAAAATCCGTTTCTGATGCAAAAGGAAAACCTACTTCTATTTGTTTAATCCCAATCTTCACCAGATGCTGAAACATCTTAAGTTTTTTCTCAATATCCATCGGCACTTTCAATGCCTGGTTTCCGTCACGTAAATCAACACTGCTCCAGATAGGTGCCTCTGTAATTATTTTAGATGGCCAGGTTCTCTCATTCAGTATGAACGGTTTGTAACGCTTGTACTTTTCACATTTACTCATCATAGTAATTCACATTCCTTTCATCTTTGGGCACAAATTGCATATGACAGCGAATTTATGCATACATTTTACTTTTAAGAAATTCACTCCTTCTTCAAGCTATTGTTCATCAGCTGCCTGTCAATGCTATTGCATTTTTCCTGTAATTCTTTATATAAATCAGATTGACATCTTTGGGAAACCGGATACATTATAAATAAACTGTCGGCATAGCTATTGACAATAATTTCGTGATCATTTTCTTCGACTGTGTAGTTCTCAAGAAATTCTATGGTTTGAGTTAGTTGCTTATATGACATACTAAATATACTGTGATTATTAATTGTCATGATTTTTTCTGTATTGAGATTTGGATACTGGTTCAATAATAGTTCCATAAAATTAACCTTTAACTCTGCTTTATAATTCTGTAATTGAAATACTGTTTCATCGATAGGATATAATGAATCTGCAGCAATTGGAAATCTTACCGGCAGGCAGTCTAAATATGCTCCCATAGCATTTTTATATATATTTGGCAAAAAGCGCCGATCTTCCTGTAAGATAGCAACTGGAAGCGTTAAAGCGTCTTCACTTAAAAATCCATTGCTTTTTGCAATAACGCAGATTAATTGCCAGATAATGCTCCAAGGATTTTGTTGATAGTATTTAGATAGATAATCGCCAAGTGTGAGCAAGGCCCAATCCTTTTGTACTATTTCATTACCATCATTATTAGCCTCGAACTCTGCCATTCCGTCTGCAAACGATGCCAGATCCAACTTCGTTTTTATTGCCATCCCATCAACTTTATTGGCAATACTATCTAAATATATTTTTAATGAACTTATTTCTCCTGATAATTGCTTGCCATTTAGTATATTTTCAATTTGTTCTTTAAAAATATAGGAGCTGGTCTTATCCCACATACTATGTGATATATACAAATATATCCTATGCATTTCCTCAGATTCCTTAATGACAGTAATTGCACTAAGCTGCGAGTTGGTTTTTGCATCATATTTACATGTACTTATCATATTTTTCTTAATTTCGGTATTTATGAATGCCTGATTTTCCAATGCAGCCGTATAAGGTATCTTCCAGCCTTCTACAAACTGATGTACACTGATTTGGTAATTATCACCTACTTTCCTACTTGATGTTCTCAGTACTTCATTATTTGCTACTACTGTCCTGACTGCTGCTAATAACTCTTCTTTACTATATCCACCTTCTATCTCAAAATCACCCAGCATAAAACTGCCGTTTCTGATCAGGTATGATTTTTGTATTTGCGGTGCGATATATCTTTCAATAACCTCCTCTCTAAGAAAATTATGATATTTGAGATGCGAACTCCTTTGGTTCAGATTACTTTCTGATTCCATATAATAAATAGATATTTCTTCGATTTTTTTCTTCAGGCTATTGCACCAAGTCTGAATTACATCTTTATGCAAGTATAATAAATTGCAAATTAACGTTATTCGAAGTTTTTCATTTAGTAAACTGTAATTGACTGTCATTTTTGAAATATTGTTATTTTGCTTTGTACTTACAGAAAATACATCCTTGCTGCTATCCACATTGCCATTAATTGAAGAATTGAAAGTTATTTCCGGTATTTCTTTCTTTTTTGCCCTTTCAATATCGGGGTCAGCATCATACATGATCATTCGTTTGCCTGCATCAACTAATGCCTGCTTAACATTTTGTATGTCACTTTCAATTGATTGCCCAATATTATTAAACTCAACTAAATAATTATCTGCAAAATACCCAACGGTTCTTTCCATTGGTAAATCACTCTCAATGATACTCCGGCCATATCCTCCCAGGTTAATAACTGTATTGCTTATCTTTGTCAATTCATGGATTGTTCTGGCAAGTGCAGCCAGCAGCAAAGTATGGAGATTTATGTTATATGCTGAACATACTATAAATAAATTAGAGGTTGTTTTTTGTGACAAGGCTGCTTGAGTAGTATATGAGCCTGATTTACCCTCAAAATCCTTACTCTGAAATATGTTCATCATTGTGGCTTTTATATCATTGTCCCCAAGCTTCGGTTCTTTATTTTCAACGCTTGAATGCCACATTTTGCTCCATTGCTTAAAAGATATTGTTTTTTCCGGTAAGAAAATAGGTTTTTGCCTGCCTGCAAAATAATATGCTTTATTTAAGTCTTCTGCGATTATATTCCACGAAATAACATCTACTATAATGCGATGAGATATCAGCAGTAAATAATCTTTATTATCTGTTTGGTACAAAATCACTTTTAGCATGGGACCGTCCGCACAATTAAATGCAGCCTGAACTTCATTATGAATCACCTCCATCTGTTCAAATAGGTCATTTTCATCCAAGTTATACAAGCCAAAGCAAGACAAGTCAAATAACCTGCTTTCTGCAACTGGTAAGATGAATTGTTTTCCATTTCGGTAAACTGCTCTTAGCATATCATGGTGCGTAACCAGTGCAGTAAAGGCAGATCTTAGTGTATCCTCATCCAGTCTTACTTTACTATCCAGCCATAGACAATGAATATCTTGATTTAATATCTCCAAATTATCATTTAGGAAGAGCTTTTGAGCGGGTGTAAAGAGTACTTCACCTGATACTTCGCTTTGGTCAGTTGAAATTTCTGCCAGTTTTAATCCCTTACTCATGGCCTCAACGGTAAGCAATTGCATAATATCACGCACCGCTATTTCAAATCCGTGGTTACGAAGCCTGGCAACAACACGAATCGCCTTAATCGAGTCTCCACCCAGTGCAAGGAAATTATCATATACACCGATGTTATCTATACCCAGAATATCCTGCAAAGCTAATACTATTTCATTTTCTTTTTGATTTCTTGGGGCAACATATTCCGAACCAGTTATAAACTCCGGCTCCGGTAACTTAGTACGATCTACCTTACCTTGCCGATTTACTGGCAGCTGTTCCATCTGGATATAGTGGTTTGGGATCATATAATCTGGTAAACACTCAGAAAGAAATCTTTTCATCTTGTCTTTATCCAATACCTCTGCACCAACAAAATACGCACGTAAATACTTGTTCTTATCACTATCTTTAGCAATCACAACTGCGTCCAGTATTCCGGGGAACTTAATTAACTGCCGTTCTATTTCACCCAATTCAATGCGATACCCCCTGATTTTCACTTGGTCGTCCATACGTCCATGGAACTTTATATTCCCATCTGGCAGCCAACTGGCAACATCTCCGGTACGGTATATTATAGTATCTGGCACAAACGGATTTTCAACGAATCGCTCACTAGTTAACTCTGGATTATTAAGATATCCAAGTGCTACTCCATCACCGCCTAGGCACAGTTCACCTTTTTCCCCAATACCGCATAAATTGTTACCGGTAAGGATATATGCGGTAGAGTTACCAATGGGTTTTCCTATAGGAAGTTCTTCTGGCACCTCTGCTCCTATTTCATACGCTGTTGAAATAACAGTGTTTTCTGTCGGGCCATATACATTAACAATTTTAATATTCTCGTTAGCATTTCTCAGCATAGCAATATGCTGTTCGGAAAGCTTCTCTCCCCCAACCAATACACATCGGAGGCGATTGAAAAGAGTTGTGTCAATAGTGACTGTTTGATTAAACAATATTGTTGTAATCCCAGCAACATCTATGCCATATTTTTGTATAGTCTGTGATAGTTTTATTGGATCGGTTATAATATTAGTGTCAACAATTGTGAGCGTCCCACTGTTAAGCAGTATCCCCCACACTTTCATAACTGTAGCATCAAATGTAAAAGATAAGCCACACAACAGATTAATTCCTGTGAAGTCAAGAAACTTGTTATTCCGGACCAGCCGCACAACACCTCTATGCGGTATTACAACACCCTTGGGCTTTCCAGTGGTGCCAGATGTGTAAATAACATATGCAGGATCTTCGGGACGTCGGCTGATCAACTGTTTAAGAGGATCTATAGGCTCCTGCAACAATTCCTTTAAGTTTAAAAATACTGCGTCTACTCCTGTTATATGTGATTCTAAAAATAAAATCACCTTACATCCGCTATCCTCAACAATGCTCTGAATCCGGTTACTGGGATCTTTTAAATTAAGGGGCATATAAACTGCACCAGCCTTTAAAATCCCCAAAAATCCAACTACTGTTTCCACTCTCTTTTCAGTTGATATTCCAACAATATTGCCAGGCTCTACTCTTGCCTTAACCAAATGAGCCGCTAATTTACCAGACAAGTCATCCAAATCTAAATATGTTAATTCCTTATCTATATCCCTTACTACAATATGCTTTGGACTTAATAAAACTTGTTCCTCAAATAGCGCAACTATACTGCTGTTACGTGGGTATTCTATCTTTGTATCATTAAAGACATTCAATATTAGGTTTTTCTCATATGGAGATACCAAATCAATAGAGCTGATCTTTATAGAAGGATTTTCAATAACGATTTTCAAGTTGCCCAGGAACCGATCTGCCAAAACAGAAATATCCTCTTTACTGTATTTACCTGGATCATATCCAAAATCAATACTCAAAATATGCTCATAACTCACCATTAAACCTAGTGGAAAATCGATTATTTGTACTGCATCAACTGGCTCAAATGATAACCTGTCATTATCATCATCTATCTCTGGCTGCACATAGAAGTTCTCAAATGCAACAAGGCTTTGAACCAAATCTCTTCCTGTATTACTCTGTTTTTTTACTTCAGTCAATGGTAAATAATCATACTTGCCGCTTTCCAGGGCCTGTTCCTGCAATGACACAAGCAAGTCTGCAAAAGTATCATCTTTTGAATGCCGAACTCTCACTGGTATTGTGTTAATAAATAACCCAATCATTTCTTCAATGCCTTTTATAGGCGCATTTCGGCCAGACACAACTTTTCCAAATACTACATCTTCCGTTCTGCTATACTGCTGCAGGACTATACCCCATACTGCTTCAATAATTGTGTTAACTGTAACTCCTTGTTTTCTACTGACATCAGTAAGATATTGTGTTTCCGTTTCAGTTAGTTCAACATGTAACCATTTGTCATTTAAATTATCAGAAGGTCCGGTTCCGCTTATGATTTCACAATTGTCATAATCATTTAAAAGATTGTGCCAATAAGTAAGACCTTTATGAGGATCGATATTTTTTAACCAACGCGAATAATCCTCATATCCGGTGTCTTGAGTAATACTTCTTATATTATCCTTATCTTCTCCTTTCTGTAAATTACCATAATGCTCAGAAAGGTCATTTATTAGTATGGACAGGCACCATCCATCCATTATGATATGATGATAACTTAGAATAATCTGCACTTCTCCCGGAACCCGCACAACAGTAAAACGCAGCAAGCTGTCTCTTTCGAAATCAAATCCTCTGTCCAGATCTTTCTCTTTGATATCCGCAACCTTTTCTTCCCAATCCTCACTGCTGCATAAATTGATTTCATTGTATTCAATAGGCCGTGTTTTAAATCGAACCTGTCTTGGCTCATTGACATTCTGGTAAATAATTGCCGTCCGGAAAACACCGTGCTTTTCTGATAAGAGATGCAGGCTTTTCTTAAAGATCTGTGAATTAAGTTCAAAGACCCTAAAGCTATTCTGTATATTATAACTAAGAACATTTTCTTTGAGTAATTTGTGATATAACATACCCTCCTGCATTGGTGTTAATGGGTAAATCCGTTCTATTTCATCCCCCAGCCCGCGCACCAGCTTCTGAACCCGAATAAACTCT
>DBDJ01000048.1:106816-117467 GCA_002293525.1 Lachnospiraceae bacterium UBA935 | reverse complement strand
TTCATTTTTGGGGGAAACTCAAAGTTAGTACGTCAAATCACTTTCTCCCACTCGCTCCCTGTCTCCACATGGTAATGTCATTGAGTTTAAGAATGAGAAGGCGGGGGGAGAGGGCTCGGGAACCGGAGGGTTGGAATTCCAATCCAAATGGATGGTCTGAGGGTATTGAATAAATCTCTTATCTGTACTATATTAATGAAAGAGAATAAACGTTCAAATCGACAGGGATTTACTTATACGGGAGCTTATATGCAAAATAGTGTAATGAGAAAAAAGATAGCCAGCCTTCATGAAGAAATGGACGCTTTGTTAAGGAAAGGTGATATGGAGGCTTATATTCAAATCAGTAAGAAGATGGAAGCCATGTGGATAGGATATTTGAATAAAGATGCCGGCTTAAGATATCTTTACACCTTTATTAATATCTGGCGCTTAGAAGCGATGAAGGGTGAACATTCGATATTGAACGGTATCAAAAGTATAGAAGAATTACTTCAAAAATACCGTGTAATCAGATTTGCCTTACGTCGCTTGGAAAACGATCTCCCTCAAGAACTCTGCTTGGAAGGGGTGCAGTGGATTGCCGAGATGCAATTGAGCAACACCGCATTCCGCTATCTACTCCCCGGTACAGTAGAGGATGAAAAAAAAGTCATTGAGTATATGCAGATGATCAGCGAAACAACAGAAGATTGATGTACACCCCAAACAACCTACCAGTTGGAATACCGAATCCCCCCCGATACTGATGACCGCCCACATTTGAAACTCAATCTACAATTTCATGAGGTGCCTATGGATAACCGCAAGATCTGCTTTATCATCTGCAGTAACAATGATTTCTACCTAACCGAATGCTTCAATTACCTTTCCCTGCTAGATATTCCGGAAGGATACACAGCAGATACCCTGGTAATATCCGACGCCGTCAGTATGGCAGCCGGCTATAACGAAGGCATGCATGCCAGTGATGCCAGATACAAGGTCTATCTGCATCAGGACACCTTTATCCGCAACCGTCAATTTCTCCGTGACATCATCGCGATTTTCCAGTCTGATCCCCAGATCGGCATGATCGGCATGATCGGGGCCAGGCACTTATGCTGGGATGCCGTGATGTGGCATGAGCAGCGTATCGGTAATTTTTACCGGCTGGAAAAGACGCTGGAAGCCGGAGAAAACTACAGCATCCAGATGATTAAGGAAGGGATTGTTCCGGTCGAGGTAGTCGACGGGCTGATGATGGTCACCCAGTATGATCTTCCCTGGCGAGAAGACATTATAACCGGGTGGGATTTCTATGACGTATCACAATGTCTGGAATTCCGCCGGGCCGGCTATCAAATCGTGGTTCCCGGCCAGGCATCGGCTTGGTATATTCATGATTGTGAAGTTCCCAATTACTGGAACTATGATGCGGCCCGGAAGAAAGTCCGTGCCGCTTATCCGGACTTTTTCCCGCCTAAGAAGAGTTTTCTGTTTTGTCCCACGGATCGCATCAAGATGAATCATATTACTTGGGGCCTGTTGGAACTGGGTTATGAAGTCAGGATGGATAACGGCGAAGCGCATATCCAGAATTATAGCGAGCAGGGAAAAGATGATTTTGCTGAACGCTTAAAAGTGCATCATTGCGACTATGTCATTAGCTTTAATCTGTCGCCGGAAATTGCTCAGGCCTGTTATGAAGAGGGGGTGCCGTACATTGCCTGGTGTTATGATTCCCCCTTGAAGGAGCTGAACGGATGGTTTGCAGCCTATCCGACGACCCATATTTTTGCGATGGACAAGCAGGAAATCGATAAGCTGGCCGGAAAGAAGCTGCCGCACCTGCACTATATGCACTTGGCGGCGAATACGGCGATGATGAAGGGGCTGGTTATCACTGAAGAAGATGAGAAGGCATACAGCCATGATGTTTCCATGGTGGGCAATCTTTATTTAAAACAGGATTACCAGAAATTACTGCCGCCGGAGAAAAATGCGATCAGTGAGGACATGGAAGCTTTTGTCCACGATCCCGTAGGTGACTGGCAGCAGAAGACGAAAGTATTTAACCGACTTTCGGAAGAAACGGTTCAATATCTGGCCGGAATCATGGATGCGAAGAAATCCTATAATATGGACAACCGGCACTATTATGAGGCTCTGATGGCGAGAGATATAACCCATCGGGACCGGGTGTTGATTCTTGGCGAGCTGGCGCAGGAGCACGAAGTTCACCTGTATGCCACCAGCAAGGAAAAAGCTCCGGCCAATGTCCATGTCCATGGCTGGGTTGATCCGAATAAGGAAGCCTTGAAAATATTTCATCTAAGTAAAATTAATTTGAATATTACCCTCCGCTCGATTGAAAGCGGCATCCCGCAGCGGATCTTCGACGTGATGTCCGTAGGCGGGTTCGTGATCAGCAACTATCAGCAGGATCTGGCGGAATTATTTGTTCCCGATCAAGAGATCGTCTTGTTCCGGACAATGGAGGAGCTGAAGAAAAAAGTGAATTATTATCTGCGTCATGAAAAGGAAAGATTGGCAATTGCCATAGCCGGATACCGGAAAGTGTCAGAATGCTATTCTTATCCACAGATGCTTAAGAAGATCATCCGGATCGTGGACGCGGAACTGTGAATAGGGGAATTGAATGAATAACACTTTCAATAAGTGATTTAGGGAAACGCTGATGCAGCAGTGTTTCCTTAGTGTACTCAGGAATTTAAGGCGTTAAGACGTTCCTGTGCGGGCGGAAAGTCGCCGCATTTTTTATAATACATGAGGGCGATTTCCATGTTACCCATATTTTCATAGATCAGGGCAATATTGTAGCATGGAAGGTAGGAATTAACGCCCTGCTGCTTTCCTTGCGGCATCGTGAGAGCGATCAGGAATTCACCCAGGGCTTTGATGGGCAGGTTATTGGCGAGGTAGATCCGGCCCATCAAGTAGACAAAATCCGTCAAAGCGGAAAAGGAGTCGTATATATTGGCATAATTAAGCGCTTCCTCCTGTCTGCCGGTCAGCAGCAGCGATTGTCCGTAGGCAATTACCATGGTCTGGACATATTCCAGCTCCGGATCCAGATCAAAGGCAAGACCATGGGAAAACCATTTGCAAGCCTCTTCGTAATCATCGCCGAGAACGTAGGACTGCCCCAGCTGGAAATAAAGATAGGCATCATCAGGAGTCCGCTCCAAGGCGGCGGTCAGAAGGCTGATGTTACGCTGGTTTTTCTCGGCGATTTTGGCAGGGCTGCCGACATAACCGGTGTGATAGATTTTCAGGGGAAGGTCAAAAGATATCAGCTCCTGCGCTTTAAGCGGAGTGACCTGTTCATGGATGGCACCGGTAAAATGATAATGCTTGCGGGAGTATAAACGTACCAGTTTGGTGGTGTAGCTTCTGGTTCCGTCGCCGCCCATCATCGCGTTTTCTATTTCCAGGACGCCGACATAACGCGGATACTGCCGGATCAGCGTCAGGATTCTCGGGAGATTGATATGGGTAATGTATTCATCGCAGTCAAGAACCAAGATCCAATTGTTAACAGCATGGGAAGCGGCAAAATTCCGGGCCGCACTGAAATCGTCTATCCACTCAAAATCGAGGACTTTTGTGGCGTATCGTGACGCGATTTCCTTGGTGCGGTCGGTGGAGCCGGTGTCGGCCACGATAATTTCAAAGTCATAAGAGGAAAGCTTCCGGAGACATTTTTCAATATTTTCTTCTTCATTCTTAGCGATGATACATACCGATATAGGAGTCATGGGGAATCCTTTCTGGAAATATTCAATGGCTTTTGCAAACTCAGTATAGCACTAATCGGAATGTTTGTCTGCCATTATTTGTGAAGCAGTAGTTTGTGCACTTCGGCCAGGTCTGAACAGTAATGGATTATCGTATGTATCAGCTGGAAATAATCACCTTGAATAATAATCATTGAGATGATAAGATTTATGAAAGAAAGAATCTTACGTTCTTGCCAAGGCAGGCAGATGGGAGCTAGGGTGAAACTGCAGTATTTTAACGGGGGACTGGGGAATCAGTTGTTTCAGTATATCTTTTACCGGTATGTTCAGATTTATGCTGACGCGGATATCCGTCTGGATAATATGAAGTTTTTCAAGGTACACGAGCATAACGGATATGAGCTGGAACGGATATTTGGAGTGAAACCGGCGCTGATCAGTGACGTTTTTGATCCGGACGTTTGGGAATATATGGTGGCCAAGGCCCAAAAAGGCGAGGGAGATCTTTGTCAGCAGCTGAAAGACATGGGCGAAGAGATTGTCATGGTTGCAGAAAACGACAATTATGTGTTTGACGGCACGGTGCACCGCATCCCGTCTAATGGCTATTATCCAGAAATCATCAGGTTGCCGGGCAATGTTTACTATTTTGGTTATTGGATTGCAAAAGGATGGTTTGATGAAATCCGCGATGTGATAATGAAAGAAATAATTTTTCCGGCCATGGATGGCAGGGATAATATCGCTTTCCAGAAGCTGATAGAGCGGGAAAGGACGGTATCCGTCCATATCCGTAGGGGTGACTTCTGCCGGCTGGGCTGGGAATTGCCGGAGAGTTTTTACCGGGAGGCAATGGAAAAGATGTCCGCGATGATGCCGGGTGCGGTATATCTGGTGTTTTCGGATGATATTTCTTGGTGCCGGGAACATTATAAAGGACTGGGGCTTGACCTGGCTAAGGATAGGATTGTTTTTGTTACGGGCAATGAAGGGGAAAAAAGCTATGTGGATATGCAGCTGATGAGCATGTGTGAAGGTATGATATTGGCTAACAGTGCCTTCAGTTATTTTGCGGCACTTTATAACGGCAGGATGGACAAGGCAGTTATCAATCCGGTGAGATTCCGTGAAGTGTAGGGGCATACGGACAGGGGGATATAACTATCAGGGAGATACAAGTATCAGGGAGATATAAGAGCAGGGAGATAGGATGCGGAAAAGTATAATTTTATGCCGTTCCGGTGAGGATGAAAGGGACAAAGCAAAACAGCTGAAAAAAAAGGCAGAAGAGCATGGGATAGATGCGCTGATCATGGTAATTGACGAGAAGAGGCCGGGACATGAATATTATTTTTCGATTATACAAAGCTGTCCCGATCTGGTTTTTACCTTGGATTTTGCCGGATTTGAGATGAGTACGGAAACCGGGGAAATTGCCCTTATTAATCTTCCTTGCAGAAATATCCACGTGATTCTTAAGGAGCGGGAACAGGATTTTCGAAAATATTTACCGCGTAAGCTAAGCATAGCGATGTTTTTTTACTGCCATGAACATGAAATTTTTAATCGACTGCAGGTCCAATACCCGGACATTCCTTATCTTAAGCTGGTAAAGGACTGGGATCATATGTTGGAGGATGTACAGGCTGAGGCCGTGTAAAAACGCATTGAGGGTTGGGAATGAAAATAAATGAACGCAAGATAGATTTCATAGTGGCCTATAATGATGAGAGTTATTTTGAAGAGTGCTGTTTCTATATCGGACAGCTGGCAGTTCCTGATGGTTATGAAATAGGTATGCTGGGAATCCGTGACGGACTTTCGATGACTTCCGCATATAATGAGGGAATGAGCGCTTCGGAGGCAAAATACAAGGTTTATCTGCATCAGGATGTTTTTATTTTTCACAAAGATTTCATGGAAGATATTCTGGCAATATTCCAAAGGGATAAAAGTATCGGCATGATCGGGGTGTTAGGCGGCATCCATCTTCCGGAGGATGCGATTTATTATCGGGCCTGGAATATCGGGAGGGTGAAGGCCGACAACGCGATCAATGTCTTGGAAGTTAATTTTCAGGATCCCGATGCGGAGGAGCCGTATCTTGAGGCAGAGGCGATTGACGGAATGATGATGATTACCCAGTATGATCTTCCGTGGCGTGAGGATTTGTTTCAAGGCTGGGATTTTTATGATGCGTCTCAGTCGTTTGAGTTCAGAAGGGCGGGATACCGGATTGTCGTACCTCGTCAGAAGGAAGCCTGGTGCCTGCATGACTGCGGGGTCAGCAAATTAAAAGACTATGATAATAACAGAAGCATTTTTATCAGAGAATACCTGAACAAGAAAGCGGAAGTGACGATTGCGGGACAAACCGTATTCAATGAAGCAAGATACAAAAGTCTGACCAATATCCGAAATCATATCGTTAATCTATATGGAAAAGAGGATCTGTCGTCGATCAGCAACGTTTTGAAACAGACCGATATCGTGGATCTGATGTTGACGGAACTTCGGGCTATGAAAAATGTACTGGAGATCTATAGTGTCGAAAAAAGTGATCCAGACAAGGACTGGGTGATGTTTACCGACCATTATTTTGATTGGGAGCGTACCTATATATTATATCGGGAAATCAAGTTCTTGGTAAGACGGATTGAGCAAGGATATACAGATAAAGAGTATGTAGGGGAATTAATGGCTATGTACCGTGAAAAACGGATATCGCCAAACGCCTTGGTGCTGATCTCCATGCGGGCAGTGACTGATTGGAAGAAAGTAGTCGGTCTGATCGTATAACATGGCAAGTAAGCAGAGGAGGATCATAAAGCAGAATTGTCACTGTTCAATAAGTTGTATTCCGCGAGGTGTTTTGCGCCTTTTTGCGTAAGATCCCGGGAATTTTCATAAATAAGACCGGATTCACTAGGGAGAGAACTCATGAATCAATTGTCACATCTTGACACGCTGGAAGCGGAGGCTATTTATATTATCAGAGAAGTTGCGGCGGAATGTGAGAAGCCGGTGATGCTGTACTCCATCGGGAAGGACAGCTCGGTGATGCTTCGCTTGGCGATAAAAGCTTTTTATCCGGAAAAGCCGCCTTTTCCTTTTCTGCATATCGATACGACCTGGAAGTTCCGGGAGATGATCGGCTTCAGGAGCCGGATGGCCACCGAATATGGGCTTGAGATGTTAGTTTACACCAATGAGGAGGGTATTCGCGCCGGGATCAATCCGTTTGACCATGGCGCCGCCTATACGGATATTATGAAAACGCAGGCACTCAGGCAGGCTCTTGATCATTATGGTTTTACGGCAGCGTTTGGCGGCGGCCGACGGGATGAGGAAAAGTCCCGGGCCAAGGAACGGATCTTCTCCTTCCGCAATGAGCATCATGCCTGGGATCCCAAAAATCAACGGCCGGAGATGTGGAAGGCCTACAATACCCGGCTTCATCAAGGCGAAAGCATGCGGGTGTTTCCGCTTTCCAACTGGACGGAAAAGGATATCTGGCAATATATCCGTCAGGAAAATATCCCGATCGTCCCGTTATATTTTGCTAAGGAGCGTCCGGTGGTGAGCCGTGAGGGCAATATTATTCTGGTGGACGATGAGCGGATGAAGCTGCTGCCGGGAGAAGCGGTTGAGCGGAAAAAGGTCCGTTTCCGGACACTTGGCTGTTATCCGCTGACCGGCGGGATTGAATCGGAAGCGGACACGCTGGACCTTGTCGTAGCAGAAACCTTGAGTGCGGTGTCCTCTGAGCGTACCAGCCGGGTTATCGACCATGAAGCAGCAGGAAGCATGGAAAGACGGAAGAGAGAGGGGTATTTTTGATGAACGGTCTCTTGAAATTCATTACCTGTGGCAGCGTGGATGACGGTAAATCGACTTTGATCGGCCATATGCTCTACGATGCCAAGCTGATCTATACCGATCAGGAAAAGGCCCTGGAGCTAGAGAGCAAAGTCGGCAGCTGTGAGGGCGGTCTGGATTATTCCTTGTTGCTGGACGGCCTGATGGCTGAGCGGGAGCAGGGGATTACCATTGATGTGGCTTACCGGTATTTTACTACTGAACGCCGTAGCTTTATCGTCGCAGATACCCCCGGACATGAAGAATACACCAGAAATATGGCTGTCGGTGCTTCTTTTGCCGAGCTGGCGGTGATCTTGGTGGATGCCGGCAAGGGGATCTTGCCGCAGACCAGAAGGCATGCCCGGATTTGCCGGTTTATGGGGATCCGAGATTTTATCTTTGCTTTGAACAAGATGGACTTAATTCATTATAATAAAAATATTTTTCTTAAAATTGAGAAAGATATTAAGAAACTGGCGGTAGATCTGGAACTGGATCATATTACAGTGATACCGGTTTCGGCAACCGAAGGGGATAATGTTACCGTCCGGTCAGACAAGATGCCATGGTATCAGGGCAAGACTTTGCTTTCTTGTCTGGAAGAAACGGTGGTCAGCGGCACTGGGCAGGAAGGTCTTGAACAGGTGCTCAGCGGCACTGGGCAGGAAGGTCTTGAACAGGTGCTCAGCGGCGCTGGGCAGGAAGGTCTTGAACAGACGGTCAGCAGCGGACAGACTGCTTCGGCTCAGCCGGAACCGGGTTTTGTCATGCCGGTTCAGCGGGTATGCCGTCCGAACCATAGTTTCCGTGGCTTTCAGGGGCAGATTGAGGCGGGCCGGGTCGCCGTCGGCGACCAGCTCACGATATTGCCGAGCGGAGAACGGGCAGAAGTATCCGGCGTTCTGGTTGGGGATAAAGAAGCCGCCGCCGCCGGAACCGGTCAGCCGGTAACGCTTACCTTGGACCGGGAAGTGGATGTGTCCCGAGGCTGTGTCTTGATGAAAGAAGTCTCCCTTCATTGCGGTACGATGTTTACCGCCATGTTGCTGTGGATGGATGATGCCGCCCTGGTGTCGGGCCGCAATTTCTATCTTAAGCTCGGTACCAGGATATTGCCGGCAACCATCCTACAGATTAAATATCAGGTGGATATTCATTCGGGAGAGCATCTGGCGGATGCTGCCTTGCATAAAAATGAGATCGGCTGCTGTGATGTCTTGGTCTCCGACAAGGTGGTTTTTGCAGAGTTCAGGAAATATAAGTCCTTGGGCAGTTTTATCCTTATCGACAGGGTCACGAATATGACATCAGCCTGCGGTGTCATCGAACATCCCTTACGCCGTGCCGAGACAGTGACCTGGCAGACGATGGACGTGACCAGGGAGTTCCGGGCGGGGCAGATGAATCAGAAGCCGATGACGATATGGTTTACCGGCCTGTCGGGTTCCGGGAAGTCCACGCTGGCCAATGCGCTGGAAAAACGCCTGAGCACATCAGGAAAACACACCATGCTGCTGGATGGCGACAATATCCGGCTGGGACTCAATAGGAATCTTGGTTTCACGGAAAAAGACCGGGTCGAGAATATTCGCCGGATTGCCGAAGTATCGCGGCTGATGAATGATGCCGGGCTGATTGTTCTGACATCTTTTATTTCCCCTTACCGCAGTGACCGGGATAATGCCGGCGAGATCATCGGCCGGGAGGATTTTATTGAGATTTATGTCAGCACACCCTTGGAAGAATGTGAAAGAAGGGATGTGAAGGGGTTATATAAGCGGGCCCGGCAGGGTGAGATTCCCAACTTTACGGGAATTTCCAGTCCTTATGAGGAACCGCTTGATCCGCAGCTTCGTATTGATACCAGCAGGCATTCTCTGGAAGCCTGTGTGGATATTATTTTAGAAGAATTAAAAAAATCTGGACGGATTTAAGGAAGCGACTGCTGTGAAGCGAAAGCAGAAGGGATAGCCGTATAGCGGAAGCAGAAGCGACTGCCGTGCAGCGGGAGCGCCGGTTGCTTATGGAGAGGAGTTTTATGAAGCGAACAGGGAATAGAATCAGGAGCAAGATATTTTTAGGCCTTTTTACGGCAGCGATCCTGGCAGCGTTCTTAGGAGGCTGTGGCGGGACGAATGAAAAAGAAATCAGAATCGCCTATTTTCCTAATATTACCCATGCGCAGGCCTTGGTGATGAAGAATCAAGGTTCGTTGGAGCAGGCTTTGGGCGATGAATATAAGGTATCGTGGGTGTCGTTCAATGCCGGGCCGGCAGAGGTAGAGGCAATCTTTGCAGGAGAAATCGATCTGGGTTATATCGGGCCGATTCCGGCGATCAGCGCCAATGTGCGCTCGCAAGGCGATGTCCAGATTATTTCCGGGGCGGCTGATGCCGGCGCGGTCTTGGCGGTGCGGGCCGATTCCGGGATCGGGAGTGTGGCTGAACTGGCTGGGAAGACCGTGGCCATACCTCAGCTGGGCAATACCCAGCATCTGTCGCTGTTAAACCTGCTGTCGGAAAACGGCCTGCAGGTGACTGATAAAGGCGGGACCGTAAAAGTAGTGGCAGCGGCGAATGCTGACATCGTCAACCTGATGCAGCAGGGCAATATTGATGCGGCTTTGGTGCCGGAGCCTTGGGGAACCATTCTGGCAGAACAGGAAGGTGCTGTGATATTACTGGATTATGATGAGGTATGGCGGGGCGGGGAATATCCGGTGGCGCTGGTGATTGCTAATAAGGATTTCGTGGATCAGAACGAGGAAGCGGTCCGGCAGTTTCTGGCTCAACATCAGGAAGCGACTTTATACATTAACGAAAACAGGGACGATGCCGCTCAGATTATAAATAAGGAGATCGAGATGGTTACCGGCAAGGCGATTGACGCCGATATATTAAATAAGGCTTTGCCAAAAGTTGTCATAAAACAGGAGCTGGCTGAGGAAGCACTGTGGGATTTTGCCCGAATCAGCCAGACGGAAGAGTTTATTGAAGTGCTTCCAGATGACAGCTTGATAAGAATAAACAAATGACCGGCTTGCCGGT
>DBDJ01000048.1:0-106650 GCA_002293525.1 Lachnospiraceae bacterium UBA935 | reverse complement strand
GTACTATGGAAGCGTAGCTTACATAGTAAAAAGATGGGAGCTGACTATGTTTCTGGAGATACGTGGGGTCAGTAAAAAATTCGATAATACCGCATGGGAAGCAGTAAGTGACATTGACCTTACGATCAAGGAAGGTGAGTTCATCTGTCTGGTAGGGCCTTCGGGCTGCGGGAAGTCCACCTTGCTGAATATGGTGGCGGGACTGGAAATGCCTACGTCAGGGGAGATCTATCTGGACGGTCAGAAAATTACAGCGCCCGGTGCCGACCGGGTGATGATGTTTCAGGATGCGGCGCTTTTTCCTTGGCTTACAGTATTGGAAAATGTCCGGTTCGGCTTGCGGATCATGAAGAAGGATCCGGCTTGGATAGAGGAAACGGCCATGAAATATCTGGATATGGTAAAGCTGTCAAAGTTCGCTCATTACCGTGTCCATGAGCTTTCCGGAGGGATGAAACAGCGGGTGTCAATGGCTCGGGCACTGGCTATCGACAGTAAGATACTGCTGATGGACGAGCCTTTTTCCGCATTGGACAAGCAGACGATCAATAAATTGCGGGATGAAGTAGCACAGATCTGGGAACGGACCAGAAAGACAGTGATCATGGTCACGCACAGTGTCGAGGAAGCGGTTTTCTTCGGTGACCGGGTGGTCACGATGTCGGCCCATCCCGGCCGGATCCGTGACATCATCCCGATTGAACTGAAACGTCCCCGGCATATTGATGAGATTGATTTTATTACTTACCGGAAAGCGATCTTGGAAGAGGTAAGAAGCGAGGTGGACAGGAGTGAGGAAGAAGAGCTGGGAAAAGCGTAAATGGCTGGGGTCAATACTTTTTTTTGCGGTGCTTATCTTGCTTTGGGAGCTGCTTTTCCTGCTGGGGACAAGGTGGCTGGGAATATGGAAAAGCTACGCCTTTCCGGAGCCTCTGGGAGTGTTGCGGGCCGGGCTTAGGATGGCTGCCAATCACAGCCTGTGGTATGCCATGGCCTACAGCGGACTCAGAGCGGCGGCCGGCTTTGGCCTGTCGATAGTAATCGGTGTGTTGGTGAGCTTGGCTCTTGGCTCGGGGACAAAGCCGATGAATTATCTGAAACCGTTTCTGACAGGGGTACAGACTCTGCCCAGCGTGTGCTGGGTACCTTTTGCCATATTGTGGTTCGGGCTGGATGAAAAGGCGATCATTTTTGTCGTCGTCATGGGAGCTTCCTTCAGTATAGCGCTATCGGTGGAGAGCGCTATCCGCAATGTCAATCCGCTGTTGGTCCGGGTTGCCAGAACCATGGGGGCGGAAGGCTTCATGTTATACCGGCGGGTTATTATACCGGCCGGCATGCCGGCTTTTATTGCCGGCCTGCGGCAGGGCTGGTCCTTTGCCTGGCGAGCCCTGATGGCGGGGGAAGTGATGAGTTCGACTGTCGGTCTGGGTCATTCGCTGATGATGGGCAGGGATCTGGCCGATATCAACCAAGTGATGCTGGTTATGCTGCTGATTATTATGCTGGGCATCTTCATCGACAGGGGCATCATATCTCAGATTGAGACGCATGTATTGCGGAAGAGGGGCCTTTAAAACGTATGATTCATTTAGATGACCGGTCGCTAAGGCAACTGCAGATGATTGAACTGGAACTGTTGCTGGAAGCAGACAGGATCTGCAAGAAACACGGGATAAAATATAATATCATCGCCGGTACGTTGCTGGGTGCGGTGCGGCATCAGGGTTTTATTCCCTGGGATGATGATGCCGACGTGGCGATGCTGCGGCCGGAATATGAGCGGTTCCGCTCGGCCTGTGAGCAGGATCTGGATCAGGAACGGTTTTATTTTCAGGATCATCGGAATACGGCCGGCTATCGCTGGGGCTATGGGAAGCTGCGCCGGAAGGGGACGGAATTTATTCGGGAGCATCAGGAACACATGCCTTATGAAACGGGAGTATTCATTGATATTTTCCCGCTGGATCAGGTGCCGGACCGGTATCCGCAGCGTGTCATCCACAATCTGCACTGTTTTATGATCCGCAAGATACTGTGGTCAACAGTCGGGCAGAAGGCTGACCGCAGCCGGATCAGGCGGATTATCTACGAATGTTTAAGTCGGATACCGGAGCGGTCGGTCTTTCATCATTATCAGCGGTTTGTGCAGCGCGGAAACCGGAGGGAAACGGGATGGGTCAGGATCTTGACTTATCCTACGCCTAACAAGCAATATGGGTATCGGAGGGAATGGTATGAAGAAAGTGCTGCATATGAGTTTGAAGGGCATAGATTTCCAGGGATCAGGAATTATGACAAGTACCTGAATTTTAAGTTCGGGGATTATATGACGCTGCCACCGGAACAGCAGCGTAAGACCCATCCGGTATCCGGGCTGAAATTATTGTAGGAAATTATTGTAGGATAGTATGGTAGGAAATTATTGTAAGGGGTCTCACTTTACAAGCTATTATTTATGCGTTATCATTGTAATGATATTTAGGGAACGCTGATGCAGCAGTGTTTCCTTAGGTCGAGACAGTGGCATTAGAAAGAGGCTGTTGTATGATAAGGTTTTGTAAGGGAATTGAAGCAGATTTAGCAGAGCAAGAATCCGTAACGGGATCGGAAAATCTTTTTAGGGATGCACATCGGCTATTTGCCGGCAAAGGGATGTCCTATCTGCCGGTCAGAGAGCGGGAGGGGCGCTATCTGTTTGCCTGTTACGATGATTCAAGTGCGCAAAATATTCAATCCCATATCTGGAATCTTTCTAATAGTGAGAAAGGGATGGCTTACTTAAAATCTTTTACGGAAGTTACCATTGTGTCATGTAATGAAATCGGATACGATTTGGCACGTATCTGGGGCAGGATTGGCGTAAAAGTTTATGTGATAGGCGAGGTATGGGATATTGTATCGCCGGAACGGGAACAGGTCAATACTGTCGTCGGACACGGGATTTATTGTGAAGGGAATTTCGGGTTACGCTTAAAGGAGCTTGCCTATTGGAGCAAGCAGTTTATTTTTAGGGAATATGCTTTTATTGAAAACTATTATATGTCAAAACCTACCCTTAACAGTCCATCCGATGACGCAGCAGGGTTTCTGCTTCACAATCTTGCGCAGCCCCGGCTATCCCCGTTAGAAGGAAGAAGGTTTTACAACAAAGCGCAGCTGGAAACCAAGGAAGCGAATTCTTTAATTACCCGTAAAATCATGGATGGTGAACCATGCATGATTGCCAGAATAGGAAATACCGAAGGATGGATTATGCAGGAATATTTAAATGGCTCCTATAGCCGCTTTTGGCAAAAATGGCTTTATACTACCATGGGTTTTTTTTCGCGGGAAAAATATACGTTAGAAGATGTTGACCGGTTTGCCGAGATGATGATTGCTGCTGTTAAAAAATGCGACATTCATTGCTGTCAATTTGACATCGAAATCAATATACTGAATCAGTTTGCCGATGACCAGTCGGCATATGTATGCTGGGATGATTGCTGTAGCGGATTTTATGACAATCCCCATTTCTGGATGCGGGCGCTTGCAGGAAAGCGTGTGCTGGTTATCTCATCCCTATCGGAGACAATTGCCTTCCAATACGGCAATCGGGATAAAATCTTTATGGGAGATTACCGCTTGCCTGATATGGAATTGATTTTCTATGAAGCGCTTCAGACGCAGGTCGACAACAAATGTGGATATGACGACTGGTTTCAGGCCTATCAGCAAATGGCCGAAGACATAGCCGGCCTTGATTTTGATATCGCCATTATTGCCGCCGGGGCTTATGCCTATCCGTTAGCAGCGATGATTAAAGATATGGGCCGGCAGGCAATTGATATTGCCAGTGGAATATATCCGCTGTTTGGTATAAAAATGAAACGGTATGATATTTGCAGAGCGATTAATTATATGTACAATGACGCCTGGATTTTCCCGCTGGAAAAACCTCATCCTGGTGCAGAAAAAATAGAAAAGGGGTGTTATTGGGAGTAGGTGACCGGAGGGGATGAAGTATTGACCAGTGGAGGGATTCAATGAGATACTTTATTTGGGGATGTGGCAAAAAAGGGCAGGAAGCTTTACATTTACTGCAGGCAAGGGGGACGACAGCGGAAGGCTTTATAGATAACAATGCCTTGTCATTACCGGAAAGCTACTGTGGCCTGCCAGTGTATGATCCGTCTGCGTTTCAGAAGATAGCCGGGGAAGACAGCCGCATTATCATTGGGGTGACGAATATCAAGAAAGTGTCATTGCAGCTGGATAGTATGGGAATCAAGAAATATGAATGTTATTACAATGAAAGAATTGCGTATATCGGCAATATTAAAGATTATGTGACAGACCATTCAATAGATTATGTTTCCTATCTGTCAGAGAGGCCGGTCTATATTATCGGAACCGGGAAGCCGCAGCAGGATTTTGAATATATTTTCGATTGGTTGAAGATTGACGGCTATCTGTCTGAATACAATGATATCGATGTTTACCAAGATAAGCCGATATGGGGGCTTGCAGATACTGCCGGACTGCCACCGGATCGTTTTATCGTGATCTGTGAGGAGGAAGCAGACGGCTTTATTAAAAGACTTGAGGCAGATGGAATGATATATGGTGCAGATTTTATTCATGCAATAGATTTGTTCCGCGTCTTGGACGGAGAGAATCATGAGGGGTATTTTATGCTTCCTTCTCAGATGTTAAAAATGACCGTTTTATCGAAAGGGGAAAAACAGGAAGTGTGTCTGTCGCCTTTCAGGGATGTGAATATTAGTTCTCGCTATGGTGTACATGTCTGCTGTCCTGATTACCTGATACCGACCGGATATTTGGAATTATCCGATCCTGCCGAGTCTTGGGATTCGATCTATGCGAAGATAATCCGTTTATCTATAATCAATAAGACCTATTGCTTTTGTAATCACCGGCGCTGTGTAAAATTAAAAATCAATCCCGATGCAACCGACGAGCGCCTGCCAGATATTCCGGTAAGTACGGTACCGGAACTTGTTGAAATAGGAATTGACCGGTCTTGTAATTATTATTGTGAATCCTGTCGTGATGCCATCATTACGGCAGATGCGACCAAGCTTCAGAAGATGGAAAAAATAAAAGATAAATTATTGGCATCAGGATGGATAGAAAATGCCAAGCAAATCCTGATCGGCGGAACGGGTGAGCCTTTTTTCAGTAACATATATCGCAGCCTTATCTTCGATTATAATGGAAAGCGTAACACGATAATTATCAGAACCAATGGGAGTCTGTTGGATCGGAAAACTTTTGAGGAACTACGAAAGATATATTCGCAAGTCAATATTATTATTTCCATTGATGCCGCCTCCGAAGAAACATACCGCCGGCTAAGGAGAAGCAATATCCCGGACAGTTGGAATAATTTGATGAATAATCTGTTTTTATTATCAGAAATGAAGGAATCAGGTCAATTGAACTGGCTGCAGATCAATATGGTGGTTCAGATGAAAAACTATCAGGAAGTGCCAGGTTTTATTAGAATGGGGATAAAGTATGGTGCGGATATGATCTATATTTCGCCGGTCAGAAATTGGGGCAGTTATACGGAAGAAGAATTCGAACACATAAATATATATCAAAAAGATAAAGTATTAAGAAAAGAAGTAAAAGAAATCTTGGATCATCCTTTAATGAAAGAAAAATCGGTGGAGTGTGTGATTTTTTCAGATGAATAATAAGGGCAGCACGAAAAAGGGGAAACAGAAAGGAAAGTGCGAATGAAAAAAGTAGTTACCTACGGTTCGTTTGATCTGTTTCATGAGGGGCATTATAATCTGCTGAAAAGGGCAAAAGAGCTGGGGGACAGGCTGATTGTCGGGGTTACCACGGAACAATATGATGAGTCCCGGGGAAAACTAAATATTGTTGATTCTCTGATGGATCGGATCGAACATGTGCGTCAGACTGGCTTTGCCGATGAAATTATTATTGAGGATCATAAAGGCCAGAAGGTGGAGGATATCCTGAAATATCAAATCGACATCTTTACGGTAGGTTCTGACTGGAGCGGGGCTTTTGACTATCTACGGGATTATTGTGAGGTGGTCTATCTGGACCGGACGAAAGACATATCCAGTACTGTCCTGCGGGCGCAGAATTATAAGATTATTCGGATGGGAGTGATCGGGACCGGCAGGATAGCCCGGCGCTTTATTCCCGAAGCCAAATATGTGAGCGGCATCAATGTAGAAAGTGTCTTTCATCCCAAAGCAGAAAAGGCCAAGGCATATTGCCAAACCTTTGAATTGAAAAGTTATACAGCTGATCTGGAAATGTTCTGGCAGGATGTCGATGCCGTTTACATTGCCAGTCCTCATCCCACTCATTTCTTTTACGCGAAGGCCGCTTTGGAAAAGGGAAAACATGTCTTGTGTGAAAAGCCGATGGTACTAAAGGAGGAAGAAGCTAAAATCTTAGGCGATCTGGCGACCGCTAATCAATGCATCTTGTTTGAAGCGATTAAAACCGCCTATTGTCCCGGCTTTGCTCAATTAATCAGTATGGCACGAAGCGGCGTTATCGGGGGAATACGGGATGTCGAGGCGACGTTTACCAAGCTAGAATCTCCCCTAAACAGAGAATTGACTGATACGGAAACAGGCGGCAGTTTTACGGAACTTGGCAGTTATACTTTATTGCCGATCATCAAGATATTAGGGACAAACTACCGCGAACTTCGCTTTGAAACCATACGGTCGGAAAACGGGATTGATATTTATTCCAAAGCTTATCTTCAGTATCCCAGCAGCTTTGCGACGGCGAAGGTCGGGCTGGGAGTCAAATCAGAAGGTCAGCTGATCATATCCGGCACCAAAGGATGGATCGTCGTGGACGCACCATGGTGGA
Organism: Lachnospiraceae bacterium UBA935; assembly: GCA_002293525.1. Taxonomy (GTDB): domain Bacteria; phylum Bacillota; class Clostridia; order Lachnospirales; family Lachnospiraceae; genus UBA935. Next base: position 99,774 of record DBDJ01000048.1, on the reverse strand, counting down.
AAACCCAGTCTTTTGAAGTAAAATTTGAAGACAGTTCGCAAAATGAAAAGTATTTTGTCAAATATCTGGGAGACGGGCTGCGCTATGAGCTGAGTGACTTTGTGGCGCTTATGAACGGCCATGAGCGCAAAGGACTTAAACTGACGATAGAAGAATCGACGGCCTTGGCGGCCATTATGGAGAATTTTTTGTCCGATAGGGAGTAAGCTTAGGCCGGCGATATGCACAAAGCAATAGCAGGGAGTAAAATGAAGAACATCGAAAATATTAGAATATCAATTATTATTCCAGTCTACAATGTTGAACAATATATCGCCCGCTGTTTGACAAGCGTGCAGAAGCAGACTTGGAACAACTTGGAGATACTTTGTATTGATGACGGTTCAGCTGACCGGAGCGGAACCATATGCGACCGCTTTGCGGCGACAGACAGCCGCTTCCGGGTATTCCATAAGCCCAACAGCGGTGCAGCAGCGGCGCGGAATATGGGTCTGGATCATGCCACCGGGGATTATATCGGCTTTGTTGACAGCGACGACTGGATTGAGCCTGACATGTTTGAAGCTTTACTGAAAAAGGCCGTTTCCCTGGATGCGGACATGTGTGCTTCCGGCTTTATCAAAGAAGCTTTCGGGAAGACATATGAATATACGGATGAAGGTATTGAGCAGGACAGGCCGTTTTCAGGAGAACAAGCGGTAGCCTATGCATTTAAAAGATATCTATATAAAAGCTTTGCCAATTATAACTGGTCGAAGCTGTTTAAGACGGAGCTGATAAATAACCAGGCAGAAGGAAACTTAAGATACGACAGCAGTCTGAAGATGTGCGAAGATACCCTCTTTTTTGTCGAGGCGGCTATCCGTGCCAAAAGGGTTACGTATATAGCAAAGGCCTACTATCATTATGATCAAAGAGAAGACTCTCTGGTCCATGACGGCAATGTGTCAGACCGGTTCTGCAATCTGACCGCCTATCAGAGGGTGATTGAATTGATGGAGGACGCCGGCTTTCAAGAGGATACGGTGAACTGGGCAAAGCGGATGTATGTGTATCATGCCAGCCTGATTTTAGATCTGGCTGCCCGGAAAAAGGAACATGAAAATGTTATCATCTGTCAGGAGGCCATTCGCAAATATTTGCAGGAATATATCGCAACAAGCGGCAGCCATGAAAAATGGAATGAACGCATCCACCGTATGCTGGCGGAGCCCTATCAGGTCGCGGAAGAGAGTAAGATCAATTTATTTAATCAGAAGCAGGCATTCTATACAGAACAATTAGCCTTGCCGATTTTGAAAAACCATGTTCTATATGAAGCTTCCTTTGGCAGAGGGATGATCTGCGGGCCCCACGGTTTATTTCGAGCCTTTATGAAACGTTCCGATTATGCCAACTATACTCATGTCTGGGTTTTAAACTCACAGAAAGAAATGATCAGACTCCGCAACCAGTTTTTTTCGGATGAGAAAGAACCGGAAAATATTGTTTTTGTATTAAAGTTACTTACCAACAGTAAAGAATATCTGCAGTATCTGGCTCGATGCCAATATTTATTTAATAATATTAATTTCCCCTTTTATTTTCAGAAGAGGCCGGGTCAGACCTATCTGAATACATGGCATGGGATACCGATGAAGCATCTTGGATATGATGTACCGGATGGAATCTATACGATGCACAATAATTTTCGGAATTTCCTGTTGGCGGATTATATCTTGGGCTGGAATTCCTTTATGACGGAAGTATATCGGAAGTCATATAAACTAGATGGAATATTTACCGGGGAAATCATTGAAGAAGGCTGCCCTCGTAACGATCTGACCCTATGCACCGAAAGGGAAGCGTTTCTTGCCGAGTTAGAAGAAGCGGGTATCCGGCTTCACAGGGAGAAGCATATCATCTTGTACGCTCCGACATGGAGGGGAAGCAGTCCGGCCTTCCCGGATTTTAGCAGTGAAGAAATCAAACAGTTTATCAAAACAGTGTCTGGGAACTTGGGACAGGATCATTATCAGATATTGTTCAGGCCTCATCATACGATATATAAGTATGTGGAAAAAGACGAAGAACTAATGAAGTATTCTATCCCGCCTTTTTTTGATACCAATGAGATTCTGTCGGTTACGGATATCCTTATCAGTGATTATTCCAGTATCTATTTTGACTTTCTGGTAACCGGTAGACCGATCCTGTTTTATATACATGACTTGGAACAGTATCGTCATGAAAGGGGTCTGTATTTTGGACTGGAAAGGCTGCCGGGTCCGGTTCTGGAATCAGCCGGGGAGGTGGCCGGGCAGATCAGGCAGTTATCTGATTATCAGGAGAACTATGGCGACAAATATCGGCAGATGACGCAATGGGCCTGTAGCAAGGACGACGGGCAGGTAAGCAGGCGGGTACTTGAGATCGTCTTAGATGGTAACCGGGAAGGGAAACGGATTCATTCGGATTTTACCGTTGGTAATAATTTTACCAACGGTAAAATGAAAGTACTGGTCTTATATGATAAGATGAGTCAAGGTGAAAAAACCGAACGGTTACTGGAAGAGCTTGAGAAAGTAGATAAGGCGCTATATGACGTGACGCTGATTGTCAGGGAACCGAAAACGGATGAAGAAAAGCAGCAAATGAGGCATATTCCGGCTCAGGTCAGAACCTTGGCAAGGGTTGATACCCTGAACATGACTGTCAGGGAAAGAAAAATCTGGGCGGCATGGATTGATGCAGAAGATGATGCAGAGGATAATGAAGATTTAGAAAAGATATATGCCAGAGAATACGCTCGGTGCGTAGGTGAGGCAAGATTTGATTATTGTATTGACGGTGATGGGGAGAGCTTTTTTACCAGCTTTTTTTGCCGCTCGGTAAAGGATGCGAAAAGGATTGGGTTTGCTGATCTGAAAAAAGTTCAGGAATTCCCTGCTGCCGCTAAATACCGGAAAGAAATCCCGGTGGTCTTATCCACTGACCGAAATTATTTATTTCAGGCTTTTGTGGTGATGGCCGGTGTCTTAAAGGCGGCGGACAGCGGGTATCATTTTCATTTTTATGTCATTACCTATGATGAGCTTGCCGCAGCGTCGGCTTCGTTGGAAGCGGAACTGAAAAAGCATTTTACGAATTTTAATTTACGCATAATAGCGGTCAATCAGGAGGATTTAAGGGATGCCGGCATGACATCGGAGCATTTGACGTTATCAACATATAACCGCCTCTTTATTGCTGAGCTCCTGCCGGAATGGGACAAGTGCGTTTATTTGGATTGTGACTTATACGTCAATATGGATATTGCGGAAATTTACAGTAAAGATATGGGCGATCATTATCTTCTGGGTGTCAAGGACTGTCATGTGACAGTACAAGATAGAACAGACCGGACACACAGGGATATTTTGGGTTTGCCCTCCCTGCGGGATTATATCAATGCCGGAGTGCTGGTCATGAATCTTGCCCAGATGCGGACAGACAATATCATTGCCGCTTTTAAGAAGCAGATGGTCAAGGAAAATCCGATGGAAGACCAGGATGTGCTTAATGTATGCTGTTACGGTAAAATAGGCTTTTTGCCGCTTACTTGCAATCTGTTTAACATTTATTACGGAAACACCCGCTGTCTATTATCGCCGGATCTTTATCCGCCTGATGACTTTGATTTTGACCCATACAGCCCCGGTATTCTGCATATGGTGAATATTTATAAGCCGTGGAATAATTTGAACCGTAAGGGTGCGGCCCAGTGGTGGGAACTTGCTGCCTTGTATGCGGAGCTGGATATCTATCAGGAGTGGCGCGAACAAAGCGAAGCAGCAACCCGCAAGGCAGATATCCGCTATATGATTGAACAGTGCCGGGCGGGCAAGCATGTTGTCATATGGGGTTTTACTTGGTTTGGAAAAGAGTTGGCGGGGATTCTCATACGGAACGGTATCCCGGTTCACGCCATCTGCGATAACAACGGGGAATTCCGCCATCAGACTTACCGGAATATTCCGGTTATTATGTTAGCAGAATTGGATATTCCTTATCAAGATATCTATTGGGTGGTTTCCGCGCAGAAATCTTCCGCGCAGATATTGCGGCAGTTACGGGAAAAAGGGGTAAGCGGAGATGCCATATACTGCTATACTCATAAAAAAGGATTTTATTATCGCTCGCTGGATAGCCGTGCCTATGAAAATGAACTCTGGCAGATCATGGCCCGGGAATACGGCATGGAACAGGCGGAATATTATTATAATAAGCTGATTCAACAGCGAGAGGAAGCCATGCAGCCGGAATATGAGCGGATTGCGAAACAATATATGTTCAATCGCTGGCTGAAAGTTTCAAAGGACGGTAAAATTGAAAAAACCTAAAATCAGTGTAATCATGCCGGTATATAATGCGGAGCGTTTTATTGACCAGGCGATGGAATCCATATTAAATCAGACTTATACGGGGCTGGAACTGCTCATCATTGACGACTGTTCGACCGATTCGACCATGGAGAACGTGAATCGTCATACAGACAGCCGGATTCGCATTATCCATAATCCACAGAATATGGGGATTGCTTATTCGCGGAATGAAGGAATCCGGAATAGTACCGGCGAGTATATTGCCTTGATGGATAATGACGATGTCGCCATGCCGGAGCGTCTGGAAAAACAGGCCGCTTTTTTACAGGAGCATCCGAAGATTGATGTTGTCGGCGGCCAATACCAGTATATTGATGAAAACGGGGAGCCGGTTTCGGCGGTATTCCGGAGCCTTCACAATCCTCATTATGTTAGAGCGAGCTTGATGTTCAAGAATATATTTTGTAACAGCGAGGTTACCTTTCGCAGATCCATGGTGGACAAGCATCGTATCTGGTATCAGGATAATTGTCTGGGAATGGAAGATTATCTTTTCTGGATTCAATATTCTCAGCGGGTGCTGATGTCCGGGATAGAAGAGCTGTTCTTGCTGCATAGGAAGCGGCTTGATAATGAATCCGGCCGGGTGCGCCGGGAGCAGGCGGAGGAAAGAAAAAAGCTGTTTGCCCAGCTGCAGAAGTATTCTATTTATGAAAACGGCTTTCGCCTAAGCGAGGGAGAACTGGCAGTGCTGACGAAAGTTATATGTGAAGGGCAGGCCGGAAGAATCGAGTCGGAAGCGGAATTGAAGCAGTTTTACATGGCACTGGCCGAGCTGGTGCGCCAAGCTGATCAGATGAATAGCGACAACAGGGAAGAAATCAGGATTCTCTGTAAACAGATATTGGTAGAGAAGATCAGGAAGATGGAGAATCTCTTCCGCCAGTGAATATTTGATGCTAGTGAATACTTAATATAGTGATACTTAATATAGTGAATATTTAAATAGTGTATTTAATGTTTTATGAGGGAGTTAGAATGACGGAAAAAGAGTACCGTTTCCATCGGCTTAAGATGAGCGGCAAATTAAACGAAAAACGAATCGTTCTGTATGGCACGGGAAAAAACGCGGAGTATATTATTACAAATGCTCCAGAAGCAGATATCGTCGGTCTCATGGACGAGAAACAGACTGGCAGGTTTTTCTGGGGCAAGGAGGTATTGTCACGATATCAGATCCTGGAACTGCGTCCAGATATTATCATAATGGCAGCTGAACATGCCGCTGCACAGGAAATATATCGCCGCATCCGGTCATTTTGCCGCCAATATCAGATTGAACTGGCGGATATGTATGGCGAAGACGTCTTCGTATTGCGCCAGAGGCTTAAGGAACAAACCGTTGACGGAGCGGCGGGACCGGTACGGATTGCTATGGAAACGGCTAAACATGATCTTATCTGTTTCGAGCTGTTTGGTATGCTGTGTGATATAAAAGCAAACCAAGAGGAGCTTTGGAAAAAAGTCAGCGCAGAAGAAAGTTTTTTGATAAACCGCCGCTTCGCTGAGGACAGAATATCTTGCGATAAGAAAACCTATTCACTGGAGGATATTTATTTCTTTTATCAATATCTGCCCGGCATGAACCCGGAATTGTCCAGACAGCTGCAGGAACGCGAGACAAAGGTATTACTGGAAGCAGTTGTGCCCAGGCCGGAGATGGTATCGCTTGTAAACGATGCTCATCAAAAAGGGAAGCATGTTATGATTTATGTGGCCAATCGGATCCTGCCGCTTGCGGAGGTGCCCCGGCTTTTATTGTCATTGGGTATTTACGGCTACCATGACATCTTGCAGGAGGAGGGCGGCATGACCTTGACGAACGGGCTGCTGCGCCGGGAACTGGAACGGCATCCGGGAAAAAAACTCCTCTACATCGGAAACGATCAAAATGACGGACCGATCATGCCTCTTATCTATCATCAAGATGTACTGGTAATCAAAAACAGTGATAAAAGCGATGAAATACCAGAGGCAACAACAATATCAAAGAAGGAAAAGACAGTGCTGTTTATCAGCTTCAGGATGCCCCGGTTTGATCGGGACGCTGGTTCCAGAACAATATTCCGGTATATGAAATTGTTTGTGAAGCAAGGGTATTCCGTAAAATTTCTGCCGAGTAACTTCCGGGGAGAAGAGCCTTATACCTGGCTTTGTGAACAGGAAGGGATTGAAGTATTGCATGGCAGTAAATATCAGGAGGATATCCAAAACTGGTTTATTGAACATCAACATGAAATAGGCTATGCCTTTTTAAATTATCCGACGGGTTCCCTTGCTTTTTTAAATATTCTCTTGAAGACAACTATTAAAATCATATATTTTGGGCATGACCTTCATTTCTGGCGCCTGCAAAGAGAGTATCAATTGAAAAATGACAGCCGGATCAAGGAAAAAGCCGAGAAACACTTCACCATAGAAAAAGAATTGATAGAAAAATCGGCGGTAGTGTACTATCCTTCGGATGCCGAGGTCAGGCTTATTAAAGAGATTATGCATACCGATAAAGCCAAAGCAATCAAACTTCTATTCTATGACAAGGTTCCGGAATCCAGCAATTATCGGCCGGAGCAGAGAAAAGACCTGTTATTTGTGGGAGGCTTTTCGCATCAGCCCAACGTAGATGCAGTCTTATGGTTTGTCAGGGATGTTTATCCGGCCATCTATGAAAAAGAGAAAATAAAACTTATCATTGTGGGATCGGACATGCCTCTGGAGATCACACAGATCAATCATCCCGGAGTGGAAAACAAAGGGTTTTTACGAGATGAAGAACTTGATCTGTTATATCAACAGATCAAGATGGCGGTAATCCCGGTACGCTTCGGTGCCGGTGTCAAGGGGAAGGTTCTGGATGCCATGTACAAGGGGATACCGATGGTAACCACGACGATAGGAGCGGAAGGAATCAATAGGGCGGACAGAGTCCTGCGGATTGAGGATGAGCCGTCAAGATTTGCCGAGGCTGTCCTGGAGATGTATGGCGACCGTGAGCTGTTGCGGAAAACTTCCCAACAGTATATCGAATGTATCAGAAAATATTATTCGGAAGAGGCGGCCTGGAATGTTATCAAGGATGATTTCACCTGAAACAGGGTGGCAGATTCCGGTAACAGAAGGCGATGTCCGTGATAAGGAGCATCAATGACCGAAAAGGAATATCGTTTACAAAGATTGAAACAGAATAAGAAAATCAGCAGTCAGAAAATCGTTCTGTACGGAACTGGGAAAAATGCCGCTTATATTCTTGACAACTGTCCGGAGTGGAATATCATCGGGCTGATGGATGGAAAACGGACAAGCGGTTATTATAAGGGGAAAAAGATATTATCGGACCGGGAAGTTGCGCTAGCAGCTCCGGAGCTGATTGTGATGGCGGCGGAACATCAAGCGGCGGCGGCGATTTATCAGCGGATCGCCATCTTCTGCCGGCAGCATCACATTGCCTTGTTCAACATGTATGGCGAAGACGAGCTGGCGCTTCAGCAGCTGCTGCTGGAACAGGAAAGGCAGTATTTATATTGTTCGGCTGATACTTTGCGGAAGGAAATCGACAGACATGAAGGGGTCTGTTTCGAGCTGTTTGGGACGCTATGTGAGATAAGCGCTTGGCCGGCATGTGATAGGGCGGCAGAAAGCGTGGGTTCAGAAGCAGCAAAGGAAGCGGGGAGCCGTGCTGTCCCCAGGAGGACCATGATTGAAGCCTGTAATTATGCGATTCATAATAAGAAGCAGGTTTCTGTTTATATGGAAAGGAAGATGCTTTATGCGGACAGGGGTTTTAAGGCGGATGAGGATATAAATGCCGGTTTAGATTGGGAAGACATCATGACTAAGTTAGGAATCACAGGAAAGATCACGATCCTGGAAGAAGGCCTTGGCGAGAATCAGCGATTTTCTGAGGGCCTGCTACGTGACGAGGCATTGGGCTTTTCCAGAACAAAGTGGCTTTATGTGGGAACGAATCGAAACAATAACCTGCTCATGCCTTTCAATTATGGACAGGACATCTTTCTGATTAAGAGCTGTCAGGAAATCTTTCACCAGCTGACCTTGTACAATCTCTATGCAGACCATCAAGACAGGGACAAGAACCAGACGGCGATGAATGATTTTGTCATAGATGCCTTTAATGACCCGTTTTGTTTTCAGGGAACAGAGGGAATGAATCCCGTCGCATTAAATCGCGAAGTCCCTTTGGTCGGCGGCAAACTGGAATTTACGGAATATGAGCATCCGCAGGTCACCATCATTATTCCGGTGCATAATCAATTTAACTATACCTGGTACTGCCTGCGGTCAGTCCTGCGGTCAGTCAAGGATGTCGCCTATGAAGTGATCTTGGCTGATGACTGCTCTACTGACAGGATAAAGGACATCGAGCGGTTGACGGCTAATGTAAAGGTGATACACAATAACAGCCGGAAGCATTTTCTGCAAAACTGCAATCATGCGGCGTCTCTGGCGAAGGGTAAATATCTGGTGTTTCTGAACAATGATACCTTGGTATATCCCGATTGGCTGTCTCCGATGCTGGCCTTGCTGGAACAGGACGAAAGTATCGGAATGACCGGCTCCAAGCTGATTTATCCGGATGGCAGGTTACAGGAAGCGGGCGGAACGGTATTCCGTGATGGCGGGGCGAAAAATAACGGGCATGGCGATTGTCCGGATGGGCCGGAGTATAACCATGTCCGGCCGGTTGATTATATTTCCGGTGCTTCCATGATGATCAGCAAGGAATTGTGGGACAAGATCGGCGGTTTTGATGAAAGATATTGTCCGGCCTATTATGAAGATACGGATCTGGCGTTTGCGGTAAGGGCGCAAGGCAAGTCGGTCGTCTATCAGCCGGAGTCGGCGGTGATTCACTTCGGAGGAGTTTCTCACGGTATTGACCTGACGCAGGGAATCAAATCATACCAAGTGATCAATCAACAAAAATTTTATGAGAAATGGCAGCAAGAGCTGGCAGCAAGAACACAATGAATCATGAATCGATCAGGTTATGACTCCGGGCCCGAGGTTTTAAGAGGAGAAGCAGGTTATGAGAGTGACAGATAATACAGAAGAAAAACCAAATAGGAAATCAAATGAGCAAATAAATGATAAATCAAGTGAGAAAGCTATGATTCCTTTGCTCTTAGCCTTATATCTTCCCCAATTCCATCAGATACCTGAAAATGATGTGTGGTGGGGCGCGGAATTTACGGACTGGCATAATGTAAGAAAGGCAAGACCGCTGTTTCCGGGGCATGATCAACCAAGAATACCGTTAAATCAGGAATATTATGATTTGTCCGATGTCAGGGTCATGCATCAGCAGTCACTTTTGGCCCAAGAGTATGGTATCGATGGTTTTTGTTTTTATCATTATTGGTTTGAAGGGAAAAAGCTGTTGGAAAAGCCGGTAGAAAACTATCGCGACCATCAGGAAATCACCCTGCCTTATTGTTTATGCTGGGCCAACCATTCGTGGGTGAATTCATGGGGCACGCCCCAGCTGGAGGATGAGGTGCTGATCAAACAGACCTATGGCCAGGAAAGCAGCTGGAAAGAGCATTTTGAGTATCTGCTGGGATTTTTCAGGGACAATAAATACTTAAAGATTCATAATAAGCCGGTCATTTTACTATACATGGCAGCGGGAATCCCCCGTGTGGAGCAGATGCTTCATTTTTGGCGGGCATGGGCCGTGGAAGAAGGATTTGACGGGGTATTTGTCATACAAATGGACAATTCAGCGATATGCTGTTATGATAATAGGACGGAATTATTCGACGCTACGGCGGATTTCGAACCATTGCGGAGCTGGAGCTCCAAGGAAGAGAAAAAAGCCGGCACCTTGCGGATACGGGATATTGACTTAATATATCAGGACATACTATCCCGAACCTATACAAAGGCCGATAGAAGTTATTACGGTGCCTTTGTGGGCTGGGATAATACCTCGCGGAAAGGGAAACATGGAATTGTGGTAAGCGGCAGTACCCCGGGGAAATTCCAGGCGTTCTTATCGCAACTCCTGGAAAAATCCCATGCCGCAGAAAATGAACTGATTTTTCTGAATGCATGGAATGAATGGGCTGAGGGAGCTTATTTGGAACCAGATGCCAGCAACGGCTTCGAATATCTAGCGGCCGTCCGGGCGGCCAAGGAAGCTTTTGCCGAGCAACGGGTGAAGACAGAGTTTTATGAAAAGGGTAAACAAGACACAAGCAGGGTCTTGCTAAAGTCGTCAGCCTTTGATAACGCGGCCAAATGGCTGGCGAATGAGCTGGAGGGCCGTCGTATCTCCGATTATTTTATAGCCGCTGGTTATCGCTCCGTAGCCATATACGGTGCCGGAAAGCTGGGACTTTTGCTGTTAAAGGCCCTGACGGACCGTTCAATCGATGTTGTGTGTATGATTGACAGTAAAGCGGATAGTCTGGACATCGGCAAAAAGGTAGGCCTGATCAAACTGGATGCCGTTACCCGGATGCCTGCCACCGATGTTATAGTGGTTACTGTAGCACAGCAATTTGAAGAGATATACGAGGAAATCAAGGCAACGGGTATCCAGGCAGAGATTATTTCCCTGGGTGCCGTCATACACAGCTATTGACGGATTTAGGATTCATGAAGGGAACACCATACTATGCGAAAATATCATCAAAAGCTGATATTAGAACTGGTACAGTCTTTAGAAGAGGCCAATGAAGAGATCAGAAACTTATTATTTGACAAGAAAGAGACGGTTATGACTCTTTTAGCTGACTGCCAGGAAGTTGCCATACAGATAGGAAACTTAATTGAGGAACTGGCCGGAGAAGGTACCAAGACCGTATCCCTTCTCGAAGGGTACTGTATGTTGCTTTATTCTGCCAGCAAGGCGGCGGTTCCTGATCATAATGATCCGGTTACGGTTTCCGACGTTTCCGATCAGCTGCGACGGCAGATATCGGAAATAATCGACAGTATCGGGGCCGAGTTTAAGACAGACCAGCTGGAAATCGCTTTTATGCCTTATAATGCCACAATGTGGGATTGTATGGAAAGCATCTGGCTGGCAGCGAAGGCAGATCCGCAGAGTGATGTATATGTAGTCCCGCTTCCCTATTGCAGCCGCAATTCTGCGGGCAAGGTGGAGAAAATCCACTATGACGGTGACCGGTTTCCGGAGTATGTGCCGGTGATCCACTATGATTCTTATGATCTGGAAGCCCGCAAGCCTGATGTTATCTACATCCATAATCCCTATGACCAATATAATTTCGTAACCTCGATTCTTCCTAAGTATTATTCCTATGAGTTAAAGAAACACAGTGACATGTTAGTGTATGTGCCGTATTTTGTCTGTGGAGAGAAGCCTGACCCGGAATTCTTCGCGGTAAGTGCAGTAACCAGTACCGATAAGATCATCGTACAGTCAGAGGCAGTCAAGAGTGCTTATCTAAAATACGCCAGGAAGAATCAAGTAGTGGCCCTTGGTTCCCCTAAAACGGATAAAATCCTAGGCGCTGCCGCCGGAGGCGGGGATTTACCGGCAGAGTGGAAGGAAATAATCGGTAATAAGAAGATTGTATTTTTTAACACCCATATTAGAAATCTGATGAAAGGTGACAGAGAGTTTATCGAAAAACTTAAGAATATTTTCCGTATCTTTGAAAAACGTGAGGATGCGGTGCTTTGGTGGCGTCCCCATCCGCTGAGCGAGGATACCTGTAAAGCGATGAATCCGGATTACTATCGGGAATACCAAACGGCAGTAGAGGAGTATCAGGCGGGCCGGATCGGGATATATGACGAAACAGAGGATATGCATCAGGGCCTTGCCCTATCGGATGCCTATTATGGGGATCGCAGTTCGATCGTGTATCTTTATGACATAACCGGGAAGCCGGTGCTGTTTCAAAACACGAACATAATAAGTGATGTGAGTGACAAAGCCTACCGCGAGGATTTTCTGAATTTTGCTGTAAAAGACCAGTCAATCTGGTTTGTTTCCAAGAATACGAACTGTTTACTGTGTATGGATATCGACAGCAATGAGATTAAACTGGTTGCTGAAATCCCGTCAGATCAGGAATCAAGACGATATTCGATCAATGCCATCGTTATTGAGGGGGATGACATTGTCTTGACGCCGGCTTTTTCCCAAGATATTTTAAGATATCATATACCTGAGCATCAATTTGTCCATTATCCATTACGACATAAACCTGACAAAGGAACAAAAAAATGGAAATTTGCCAACGCCTATCAATACAAGGACAATGTCTTTATGATCCCCCGTGAATACCCGGCTTTTGTGAAATATAATCTGTCGAGCGGAGCGGTTATAGAGGATAAGAAACCGTGCCTTGCGGTAAAACCACATAAGCTGATCAAAGATGAGTTTTATTTTTACCGGGGCAGCAGGATAACAGAGGAGATTTTGATGCTTCCTGTTTATGGAAGCAACATGGTAATGAAATATGATATGAGCAGCGGGGAACATCAAGTATTTCACATCGGAGAAAAGTCAAATCGCTATATGCACGTGGCTTTTGACGGAACTGATTATTGGCTGTTTCAAGCGAAAGGAAATGTCATAAAATGGCAAGAGGCTGACGGCCAATCTGAAGAATATAACTGTTTTCCCGCAGGCTTCCGGCATGGAAAAGAATTTGATTTTATAGATCTAGTGCTTTATGAGGATATGATATTCCTGTTTCCCAGTCATGCCAATATGATATTGAAAATAAAACCCAAATCAGGCACGATCAGCTGTTTTCGGGAAATAGTAAGAAAAAATGAGGTAAGAGAGGAAAAAGAGGAAAAAGAGGAAAAAGAGAGTCCCCTTCTCTATATTTCAGCCAAACTGATTGATGGTTTTATTTATGCGATATCTTCCTACGACAAAGAACTGCATAAAATCGATCCTGTCACCGGAGAACTGGTCAGGATACCGCTTGTTTTGCCGAAAATCTGCGAGGCAAGCTGGCAAGGTATGATTTTTGACCGGCCTGCGGATCAAGATAAACCATTCCATTATACGGAAAGTCAGGAAATCACATTGGATCGGTTTTTAGATTTTATGCAAAGCGGTGAAAGAAGGATAGCGGCAAAATATATCGATAAATTATTTGTGAATGCTGACGGTAGCTGCGGCCAAAAAGTTCATGATTATATTAAAAATACTGTGCTGCAGATAAAAATATGACAGAGGGGGCATAAAAATGGTAAATGACTTAGAAATAATCAGGAATATTGAGATTTTATTTGAAAACAAAATAGTGCTTTACGGAGCCGGAAGAAGAGGGGGATCCATGTTGAAGGAGCTGATGGAAGCCGGAATCGAGGTTTTTCGGATTTGTGACAGCGATATTGCCTTAACCGGACAATCATTGCATCAGGTTGAGATTATCTCCCCGGATATTCTGCAGGAACTGGATAGCTCCGAGAATGTCGTCATTATTATCACAACCATCGTCGGCCAATATATGGATGAAATCGTGAAACAGATCGGCGAGCTTAAGCTTCGAACCAGTCATGTGTACTCGGGTTTTGGCTTAAAAGTCGCCCTTGCGCAGAACCTGAGTGATCCCAGAATCAAGGAGCGCTATCGCCTGCTAAGCTTGCATGGAGAAAAAATCAAAGGCTTCATCGATGAACATAAGGTAAAAAAATACCTTACCGAGTGCTTTGACCGCATCGTAAGGAATGATGAAGATCAGATCCTGATCTATCAGCCGGGAAAGGTCGGCTCCAATACCATCGGCGGAATCTTAAAAAAGGCTGATATTCCTTACGTGCAAACCCATTATCTGTCAGAAAAGGTACTAAAAGATATTCATCCTCAGCTAATTACCCAAATGCTGGAGATAAATCAATCTAAAGTGAAGATTGTCACATTGGTGCGGGAACCGATTGGAAGAGCCTTAGCTTCCTTGTTCCAGTACTTGGAAAATAGCGGTACGGCCCTGATCACGTCGATGAGCGGAACCATAGAAGAGAAGTTTGAAGAAATGATAACAGGGGATATTTTTAGCGAGGATGAGATCTACCGTTGTTTCTGCGAAGCTAACTGGCTTGACTGGTTTGATTATGAGCTTAAAGAGGTATTTCATGTCGATGTATTTGCCTACCCGTTTGACAGGGAAAAGGGATATTCCATTATAAGGCAGGATCAGGTCGAGGTACTGATCATGAAGCTTGAAAAGCTAAATCATCTTGAGAAAGTCATCGGTGATTTTTTGGGTCTGCCGTCATTTGAATTAGTCAATCTGAATGACGGAGATAGTAAAGCCTATAAATATCTATACAAAAATATTAGAGAGGTAATAAAAATCCCTCAGGAATTAGTGTCGCTTTATTATGACAATAATCCCCGCATGGATCATTTCTATACAACGGAGGAGCAAAAAGCTTTTTTAGCGAAATGGAAAAATAATATTGGACAATAATTGTAGTATAATATGTGGTCTTTGCTATGGATCCGACTCTGTCGGAGCCAAGGTTTGCTCCGGCGCCAAATTGACGGCAAGTCGGGGTTCTTCTGTGGGAACCGGAGTCACACTGGGCGAGGGCATGGCCGTTGGAACCGGATTGTCAGTAGCCTGCGGAGCAGAAGGAACCGGGCTGCTTTCTGGCAGGGGCGAACCGGAAGGAACCGGGCTGCTTTCAGGCAGGGGTGAACCGGAAGGAACCGGGCTGCCGTCAGGCAGGGGCGAGCCGGAAGGAACCGGGCTGCCGTCAGGCAGGGGTGAACCGGATGGAACCGGGCTGCCGCCAGGCAGGGGCGAGCCGGAAGGAACCGGGCTGCCGTCAGGCAGGGGTGAACCGGATGGATCAGGAGAGGCTTCTTCTAAGAACTCAGACATAGAATCGTCTTCGGTAAGTTCTTCTGGTTCTTCTAATTCTTCTTGTTCTTCCAGTTCTTCTGCTTCTTCGGGTACTTCGGGCTCAATTGTTTCCCAATTAAAGACCATATTTATTTTCATGTCTCCGGTTTTCCAAGGTTCACTGGTACCTGAGCTGGCTTCTCCCATCAGGGTAAAAAGGAAGATGCTGTCCTGATTTAATGATACAAAGTTACCATCCTCATCATAATTGGATGCTTTTAGGACAAAGGTAAGCGGATCACCGTCATTTTTGTCGGTAATTATATAATCGGGGACAGCAGATGCTTGTCCGATGTTATCGGATGCTATGGTACTGAGGGTGCTTGATATCGTAGCGGTCAAATAGTCTTGCGTTTCTTCACTGGCCAGAAATTCTTGCGTTTCGGTATCAAGGTAGAAATCCTGGGTTTTTGCTTCGCTATTTTCGGCATCGGGAAAGAAATTTTGGATATCTTTATCAGTATTTGCCGGGGAGCTGTCGGCAAAATGGAACTGGGTTGAATCGATTTGGCGGAGATACATATAAACGGCATTTTCTTCTCGTTCAAGACGAGTATCAAAAGGTTCCGCAAAGGACAGAAACTGGCCATCTTCAGAAAAAACATAATGCAGACCGGTAATTGAAAACTCAATATCGACATTACTATGATTGATAATGGCGTATTCCGGTGAAAAGAGCGTGCCGTTACCGGTCAAGTCCATAGGATCAATATAAAAATCAAGCGTGGTAGGAAGTACCACCCGTGCAATCACATCGGTTAAAGTCTTGGTAAGCGACGAAGCTTCCAGCCCGGCCAGTGTCCCGGTTCCGAGAGGATCCAGTCCGGCCAGTGTCCCGGTATCAAGAGGATCCAGCCCGGCCAGTGTCCCGGTATCGAGAGGATCCAGTCCGGCCAATGTCCCGGTATCGGCGGAATCCAGCTCGCCCGGCGTCTCGGCCGGGCCCGGATCAGCCAGCGTTCCGCTATCCGTAGGCATATCTGGGTCTATTATGACCGGGGACATAGATGGGGTCGGTGCTGTCGTGGCCTCCGGGGAATTGTTTTCCGTAAGAGGCTGGACCGGAAGCATAGTTGACAGATAATCACCGGGATCATCCGTGGCAATTGGTTTGGTAGGAAGAATGGTTGACATGGGAGCGCTGGTTTCGCTGCCTTTCACTTCGAGAGACAGCGGTGCAGTTAAACTGGTTACCAGCGACAGAACAAGCAATATTGAATGATATCTTAGTTTACTTTTCAGACGCATGTAACCCTCCTTGCATATTTGTACTGCTATTTGTACAGCTACAGATTATATCGCTTCATATTATATGTGTCTTAACTTTGTCTATCTCATATATCGTACCAACAGAACGATATCTTTATATGGATGCTGTATGTAAATCTATTATATCACAAATACCTAAAGACTACGACGGTTTTTAAGCAGTCAATTGTCCTTTAAAGATCAAAAATTTTAAATAGACAGAAAAAAGTGGTGTTTGAAAATTACAATGTGTCGAATTAGGCTGTTAAAGAGCTGAATACGTAGGGATACTTGACTTTTCAGTAATAATGTGCCATTATAGACACAGCAGATATGTACAATAATGCAATATCAATGACTATAATTATCATAAAACTACGGTCATTGTAAAATATTGCAAACTTGTACTAAAGTAATGCGATAATTTGCCGATATATGATGTAAGAGTCGCATGGCATGGTCATCAGGTATGTTTGTATCACTTAATATCCAAGCAGAAACATCCAGACAGAGACAGAAAACACTTATTTTAATCAGAAAGGAGGAAGATCATCAAGGATGTCTAAAGAAAAGGCAAACGAGCGAATCAACAGTCAGATATCGCCTGTCAAAAATAAGAACTCTACAACCAAGTTTGTAGTGATGATTGCAGGAGTGATTATCTTGGTCTTAGGCATTGTGGTCTTGTTTCAGATTTTTAGGAATAGGCAAGATGAAGCCAGTAACAAGGTCGTGACAATGGAAAATGTTGAAGAGATCGTTGCTCAATTTGAAGAAAAAGATTATACGCCTGTTGGTTCATTTGAAGTGTCTATGCCTACTGTATGGAACTTCCAGGATGGGCTATCCGCATCAGAAGACGCTTTTGTGGACAATGTAGTCAACAACAGAAACACGATTTATTTTACCGTAGTACTGGAATCGGCGCCGAGTGATGTGATTTATCAATCGCCCTATATCGAAGTGGGCGGACGCCTGGAAGACATTAAGCTAGACATGATACTTGAAGCGGGAACATATGAAGCAATCATGACCTATTATCTGGTGGATGAAAACATGCGCGATGTAAGTGAAGTATCAGTAGGTATTACCCTTGTCGTAGCAAACTAGCCTTTCAATCGGCGACAGGACAGGCACCAAAGAGTTAAAACAGTAAGTAAACAGTAATAACAGCAGTAAAAGATACTATTGAAAAACAATTCACGGATGAATTGGAATATTGTAAATTTTCAAGGAGGTTAACAATGAAGTTTAAAAGAATGATTGCTCTGCTAATCGTAGGTGTGTTAGCAGTGTCGCCGCTCACAGTCAATGCGGCATCAGGAGAAGCAACTGTTGATGGCAATAACGTAGCTCAATTCGACAACTCAGTACCGCCCAGTTATTGCAACGTGGTCCTGCCTGTTGCAACAAGATCTACCTTTGAGATGGAGCTTGATCCCCAAGAAGCAATGAAGACGGTTTATGACGGCTATGAAGACGGTGAAACCATCAACTTTAAGGTGGAATCAGTAGGACTTGGCCTTGACGCCAAGAACGGAACACTGAACAGCGTATCTTTCGCTGAATCTTCTCTCACAACCTTTAATGCGAGTGTTACGATTAACAGCCAGACCTTAAACGCTACGATTTCCGGTACATATTATGTTTGGGCTCCAGTGAGTCTGACCATCCCGCAGTCTGGCCCCGGAGAATTCGTTAAAATCACATCGAGTAATATCGAACGTTATTTTGACATCGAAACCGATACGACCAGTATTGCCTTGAAAAATCGTAACGGCGCCAGTGTAAACGACGGAAAGGTTTATACCTCAACCTACGTACCGATCGTTGCATTTGAAGACTATGCTTCCTATGATTATGAAAACGATACAGTAATCCTGGGTCCTGAAGAAATGTATGTGGAGACCGGCGGTGTTTATACGGCACTTGGCACTAATGCCTTGGCATTGAGTCAGCTGGATGTTGTTGCTCCGGTTCTTGGCAAGGAAGATGAATCTGACAAACTTAAAATTATTAACAAGGCATCTACCGCTACAATCGTTACAGTAGAAGCAAGGATGGGCAATATTGCCGACATTCGTTTTAGTGCTGACGCAGGATTTACAAACACATCAGATATGCTGTACTTAAATCTTGACGGAGATAAGACGACCGGCATGGCCTTTGGCCTTACGAGTGCAATCGCAACAGAAGCATTAGCCAATATCGTCATTGAATTGGATGGCGCCGGACAAGATTCCGCGATTCATTATGTCGGATACGAGGGCGACTTAGGAGATAAGTACGGTATTAACTGGTATCAGTACGAGGCGGCTTTAGGTACCTACGACGAGGCCGAGTTCTGGCTTGCAGGTGATACTAACTATACCACCGATGCCGCAAAAGCAGCATGGGAAAAATATATCAAAAACGGTAACGGCAGGTCAACCATATCATTGACGTACAAATTTGCCAACGCTTACGGCGAAGTGGTAGAAGAACCGGCAGAAGAAGAACCGGTAGAGGAAACCCGCGTAACGGTGACCTTAAATAGCTTAGGAAGCATCACATTAACAGCTAGTGATGCAGTTCCCCAACTGTTTGGCGGCAATAAAGACAACTACACGATTACCGGATCTTTTGGCAGTCCGTCGGAAACTCATCCTGTCAACATGAAGCAAGGTAGTGGTGCGGCGGCATCTGCATCTGCTAATAATAAGTCAGTGACCCTAACCTTGCCAGGTAATTGGGGTACGACTGCGGGATGGCATAAACTGGTTATCACCGGAGTAGCTGCCGGCAACAGCACGATTGTTTTAACAAAAGAAGGAGCTGATACCGGACTTGGCAAAGTTACTGTAGAATATACGCCAGCACCGTAATACAGCAAAGATTTTCAGGCAGATAATACTATATAATAAAGCAGCGGTCATGCGGCCGCTGCTTTTGCCTTAAAGATGCAACTTGAAGTTGCAAATGGTTGTATAGCAGCGATGTTTTTGTTATACTAGGAATAACGAATCCAAGTTTAAGTATTTCTTCAAATACTTTACGGTGTCGTCATAAAGGAAAGGGATACTATGATTACTATATCAGATCTGTCATTTTCATACGGCAACGAGACCGTTCTGCAGGATGTCGGACTTGAGGTGAAGGAAGGGGACTTTTTGATCCTGTTCGGTGCTGACGATGCGGGAAAGACCACCTTGCTGCATATCCTGACCGGCCTGTTGAGCCCGCAGCAGGGCAGCGTAACGCTGTTCGGGAAAGCGGCAGGCCAGCTGACGGCACAGGAGCGGTCCTGGCTGCGTTATGTTCCGGATGAAGTTGTGTTAGAGAATATCACCGCCGCCGATTATTTTGCACTGTGGCAGTCGGTGACGCCGGAATATGACGAGGTGCTGCAGGACGAGCTGTGCGAGATGATTCAGGTGGATCCCCAGGTTAAGTTTTTGAATATGACCTACGGTGAGAATAAGGGTGCGCAGCTGATCGCAGCTATGGCATCCCGTCCGCGGCTGCTGATTTTGGATGAGCCGGCTAATTTTCTGACCGACAAAAGCTGGCATCAGTTGCTTCGGGTGTTAAAAGAACGGCATGACGACGGCACGACGATCGTGCTGGTTACGGAAAAATACGCCGATGCCGGCGGTTATGGCAGTCATTATGCTTATCTGAAGGAAGGCACGGTCAAACAATATGCTGCCGTTCCGGTACCGGACTACCGCTGGAAAGTGGTCACGATGGAGGGCGGCAACCGGGAAGTATTGAATAAATTGATGAACGGCTGTGAGGAGAGGGGAAATCAGAATATCTGCCTGTACATGGAAGATATAACCAAGTTGCCATTGATATTGCAGCGGGCCGGCGGCAGTGACTTCCGGGTTGAAGATACAACTTTAGAAGAAGAACTGGATCGGGATTTTACCAGATGGGAAGCAAAATAACTATGAGAAGAAAACAAGCGATGTACCTGGCACTGATTAAAATAGAATGGAGCCGGTGGAAACGGGAATTTATCACGGAAGCAATCGTGATTGCGGCAGTCCCGCTTTTACTTTTGACCGGCTACCAGCTTGTAAAATCGTTTTTTATCGAATTGGTATCGTCTATTTATGGCCTTCCGGAGGCATTTTATGCCTTTCTGGGCTTGCCGCCGCAGCGGGCGTCTGCTAATTTCCTGTTTTATATCTTATTCGCAGCTATGTCGATTAACCTGTATTTAGCCAAGACAAAATGCCGGCAAGCGGTGCAGGCCATATGGTGGGATGAAAGAAACGGCAGCATCCACGCATGGATCAATCAGTTCGTGAACCGGAAGCAGCTGTCGCTGTTTAAATATATCTGGCTGGCGGTGACTTTTTGTCTGGAGTACTTCTTGTGGCATGTGATTATGTTGCTGACGATAGTAATCGGCAGCGTCAATGCAGAACAGCGACTGATCGGACTGGAAGCCATGACAAAATCATTTTTCCTGGGCGGTCTGGTTATTCTGATGCTGATATCGGCATCCTATCTCTATGCCGTGAAGAAAGCAGCGACAGATTATGCCGAACTGAGTCTGGCCAACTGGCTGACATTAATACCTTTGCTGGTGGGGAATCTGTATAAGATCCGTGACCTGACCGGCTGGCTGGGAACATATTTTAATGAAAACACTTCATTGACGATACCGGCCGAAGAGATCGTTTCGGCCCTTGGCTGGCTCAATGAGCTCCGCTGGCTGTCGCCGCTGTCATGGCTCAATCCCTTTATCGCGGAGAGCGGCGGAGTGTTTTGGATCAGAGCCGTGATCAGTGTCGTATTAGCCGGACTCTTGACATTCTTCGCACAGCTGCTTTATCAAAAAAGAAACCTGGCATAATATCGTAGCATATAAAAGATTAGTATCAGAAATCTACAGATAGTTAGCCATGAGTAAGAGTAAGTAATAGCGAGACTAATTATCGAAAGAGTCGGAAGTAAGAAAGACAAATATAGAAAGAGTAAAATATAGAAAGAGTAAAATAGAAAGAGTAAAAACATGTCACAATTTTACAAAGATTTTATTCAAGGGAAATATGAAAGACTGATTGTTCTCGGAGGCTTGCTCCTGATATTGATGTGTGGGCTGTACCGGCTTTCCATGCATTTTGGCATCTGTATTCTGGACGATGAATTTGCTTATTGGGGAATGGGCGCTCAGATGAGCGGTCTGGACTGGAGCGAGCTCCTCAGCACTACCAGTTTTTATTCCTACGGCTACGGGATATTATTGATTCCGCTGTATCTGACCGGGCTGCCGGTAGCGGTTATGTATCAGATCGCCATTATTATCAATACCGGACTGGTAATGGGCAGTTTTGCCCTGGCCTACTGGGTGGCCAGCCAAGTTTTCACGACAGTAGACAAAAAACTTTTGGCGTTGGCAGCTTTGCTGGTTACGCTATATAGTAATAATATCGTACAGATGCATATCGGCTGGGGAGAATGCACGCTGTACTGCCTGTTCTGGCTTATCATGGCCTTGATCTGTCGGATTATACAGAGGAAAAAGCTGATTGACATGATCTTACTGGCCATTGCGGCCGTCTATATCTATACCGTTCACAACCGCGCCTTGGGCGTATTGGTTACCGTTGTTGCCTTTATGATATTCTTTTATCTGCTGTCACTGGCAGAGAAAAACCCCCGGCATCATTTTCTCGCAGGGCTTCTCTGTATCGTGGTGCTGTTCTTGGCGGCATCGTGGTTTCGGCAGTATACAATTGATAACTGGTATGCGAATAATGCGATTATCAGTGTCAATGATTATTCAGGGAATGTCCCGAAGGTGAAGGAGTTAACGAGTCTAAGTAAATTGTGGGATTTGTTTATCAGTTTTGCTGCCAAAAGTTTTGCCCAGGCAACCGCTTCTTTTCTGCTGATTATACCGCCGGTCATCATCACGATCGGATATACGGGGAAAAGCCTGATCGGACGTCTGTTACGTCGGCCTCAGCCGGCCTGGAGCCTGCGGGACTGGATGTTTTTAGGCGGAACGGCGGCCTATCTGCTGGAACTGGCAATCTCGGCTTTTTATAAAAGCAGTCCGACCATCACCGCCCATAACTTTTTCTATAGCAGGTATTCGGATTTTGCGATCGGGCCGCTGATCTTATTTGGCTTTTGCCTCTTGATCGAGCAACGTGCCCGCTTGCGGGTCATGATTGGCAGCCTGGTTATTTATATTCTTTGCGCCATCGTGTCATATACACAGATACAGCGAGCAACAGAAATGACACTGAATAATTTTCACGCAGTGGGCATCTATCGGTTCTTTATTGATCTGGCTTATCCGACTCAGGCGGTCATACGGATGTTTGTCGCCGGTACGGCGGGATTTATCCTGATGGCCGGCAGCAGCTTGTTCCTTAAACGGATGTCAGCACAGAAAGCGGCTGAAAAAACAGCTGAGGATAACAAGACTGACAGTAAGGCAGAAGCCAAGGCGGCTGGGAAGCTTACCTTGAAGAATGCCAATAAAGGCAAGAATATCAACAAAAGTGTCAATAATAATGTCAAGAAAAACATGAAGGGTAAGAGCGTCTATAAAAATGATACGAAGGGACTTAAAGCGGCCAGAGCGACATTTCTGGCTTGCATCTGTGCTGCCGGTATCTATTGGGCGGTATCCGGTCTCCAGACCACCGGTGAATGGCTGCTTCTTAACTGGAACCAGGGACAGCGGATCGTTGCCCGGATTCAGACAGAGCTGGCTAAGCTGGATGAGGATACCGAGATATATTATATCATCGGCGGAGCAGTCAATCATCCGCGCAATGCGATGATGCACTTAAAAACCCTGCAGGCCATGGAACCTTACCGGGAGATTCATCTTGTGGCGATTAATAACCTGCCGGAGAATTATGAAGGCAATTATGTCTATATGAGTGGCAGCGATGAGGAACTGGTGCAGGCGATCGTTTCCCTCAACAAGCAGATGCTGTACAATTCCGCGGCCCAGATTATCTATGGGGATGAAGGGACGGAAGCGGCAAGGGTCTTGAAGCGATGACGCCCTTCTGATTCCTTAGACTTAGATGATTTCCTTTAGGACAATTCCCTTTTGATTTTATGTAGCCGGTCTGTTATAGCAACACATAATAATGACAGAAGGATGGAAAGCAAGCTGCTGGCTACATAGCGGATGCCGATCCTGATGCCGAGTGCGCCGGTATATAAGCTTAAAATATTCGGATGGATAATATATAGATAAAGCGATGCCGAACCCAGACGGGAGAATAAGCCTGGGTGCCAGTCAATGATCATATTGAAGCCTATCAGCATAAGGCAGAAGGCAATCCCGCTGATGGTTTTAAAGACAGTGATAAAAATATTTTCTCCTTTTAAGAGGGTAAAGAAAGCACCGCTGCCGATGAAAATCACGATAGAACTAAAGAAAACCATAAGATAAGACCGGGAATCCTTGGCAAACAGTCTCATGAGTCTGTCCCAGTACTGGGCGGCCAGCATGCCGACGATAAATAAGAAAACTGCGTTGTACCAGCGTTCATGGAAGCCGAGCAGGAAGAAAGCCAGCGACAGCACCAAGAGAAAAATCGCCATATAAACAACCGCCCTTACGGAAGCCTGGTTATCGGAACGTTCTGGTGCCAAGCCAAGCCGGGAGATTTTCAGGGAAAGATAAAACAGAAGATATACCATCAGGATAACGGTGATAAACCAGGAAGTATCGATGACGTTCAGGCAGTAAAGCAGAATATATAGGAGATCCCGGCCATCCTGAAAGGAAAACAGCGGCAGGCCGGTGAGAAACCGCAAGATCATAAAGGCCGGCACGGTTTTCCGGAACCGGCTGACAAGGAAATGATAATCAAGGTTTTTCTTGGCATAAGTGAGCCAGAGCCCGTAGCCGGACAGAAAAAAGAATACGCATACCCCCAAGCCTCCCGTCCACAGAAAGATGGTGGCCGGCCCCAGAGAAGGCAGATCATTGCCGTTGAGCACGTATGTATCATAATGTGAGAGCATGACCAGCAAAGCGGCAATCCCCCTCATAACATCCGTGTCGCCTCTGTCCATAAGGGTAATATTGCGTGAAGCAAAGTGAAATCTGGCTTTGTAAAATAATATAAGGGTAAACAGCAGTAATATGAATAAATTGATTATCAGGCTGTCAATCATATGTTTTATGTGTTCCTCCCTGATTTATGGGTGCGGTAATAACCTGAGATGAAAAGATTCTAGCATTTAGCACAGGGACTGTCAATTGGTTTACCCTAATTCCTCGATATTTTATAAAAGAAGGTAAGGTTAGAAAGGTTACGCATAACATGTACGCAGGTAAGAAAGCGAATATTCTTGTAGGAATCTTGTTTTTGCTCTTTTTCGGATATCAGCTATTTCAATACAGCCTGGTGTTTATGTATCATGATGACTGGGGATATATCACCTTAAAATATGTCGTAAATGTGGGTACGACGGGATTTGATTATGGCATCCGGGACATCATTGATTATCTGACAAGTCATTATTTACATTGGGGGGGAAGGGTAGCTCCGGCTTTTTTGTTAATTATGATCTTTTATTACGGGGGGATGACCGGTATCAGAATTGCCCAAGCGCTGATGATGACGCTTTTGGTGGCGGTAGTTTACGCACTGGTCAAAAAAAGAGGAGAGCCTTCTCCGGCAATGGCCTTCTTGGCAGTTGCATTATGGGGAATGCTGGAGATTAGTTTGTTGTGTGAAAGTGCTTATTGGATGATTGCCAGCTTTACCTACATGTGGCCGATCATTATTTTCCTTTTCGGCGTCTATATTCAGAACTATGTACGGAAAAAAACAAGGCAAGGTGCAAAGACCGTTCAAAATATTTTTTGCTTCCTGCTTTTTCTGTTAGCAAGCCTGTCACAGGAACAGGTGACGGTTATGGCTATTGTCTACTGTGCTGTCACCGTCATAATACACAGAAAAAAGGACTGGATCAAAAACGGGCTGTGTCTGTCGGGGGCATTGCTCGGTGGGATCTTCATCATAATCGCTCCGGGTAATTTTGCGAGACTAGGCACAACAAGCTTCGAGTCCACGACATTAGTTGAGAAATTAAGCTATAGCATCCCCAGAATCATCAAGGTTAATTTTGGGCCGGAAAGCATATTATTTGTTTTGGTACTTTCCATCACTGTCATTGCCGGATCGTATATGATGTGGCAGGGCAAAAGAACCGGCCGATGGATTTTAGTGCCGTCATGTATTTCACTATGTTATCCGATACTGGGAATAATTGATTTATATCTTGCTTTATTTCCGCCGATCGGGATTCGGGCATTGGCGGTGGTCTGGACATTATATATGATTTTATGGTGGCTGTATTATTGTCTGGTTATGAAAGAATATTTTTTTCTCTCCCTGCTGGCAGGAGTGGCGGCATCTCAGGCGATGCTATCCCTGTTGACATCGGTCGGCAACCGGTCATCGGCAATTACCAAATTACTGTTTATGGTGATCATTTTAACGGTTCTCCAGCAATTTGCTGCTATCATTCGTGAGAACAGGGAAAGAGGAAAGGTCGTCTGCCTGAAACTTGTTTATGCCATTGTTGTATTATGTCTTTTTAGCAATATGATCAGTATTAGCTGGGGATATTATCAAAATGCCAAGATAAACAAGTATAATCATGAAATATTAACAGCTGCCGGGGAAAGGATAAGAACCGGTGAAACGATTGAAACATTGACAATGTCCAAATTATATGACGATAGATATGCACAGTCTATGCCATATGACAGAGAAGTCATAGAGACATGGATACAAGAATACTATGGTTTGCCAAAAACGGTGAAATTTGTGTATGAAGTCCCGATAACGTAATAGTATAGCTGAGAGAGAAACGGATATTAGTCTGTTGATTAAGGAAGTAAAATGGATGAAACAAGAAGCTGGAATCATTCTTACGATCATAATTCCTCATTATAATACCCCGCACTATCTGAGACGTCTGCTGGACACAATTCCGCAGGATATCCCTATCCAGACGATCGTCATAGATGACCGGAGCAATGAATTGCTTCCTGAATATGAGGAATGTAAAAGCTATTTTTCCGACCGGGGAGTGCTGTTTTTGAGAAACGAAGGTGAAAAAGGAGCCGGCGCCAGCCGGAATGTCGGTTTACGACATGCCGTAGGGAAATGGCTTCTTTTTGCCGATGCCGATGATTATTTTTGTGAGGGTTTTTATGATATTCTGCGACCTTATTTGAGTGAAACAGCTGACATCATTTATTTTCCGCTAACCAGCAAAGAAGAGGGCAGTGAACGGGAAAGCCACCGGCATCTTGAAATGGCGGAGCTGATCTGCCAATACCGAGATCACCCTAACTTGGAAAATGAAGTGAACCTGAAATACCGCTTTGTTGTTCCTACCTCCAAATTGATAAGAAAAGATTTGGTAGATAAGAATCAGGTTTTCTTTGATGAAGTGATGCATTCCAATGATGTCATGTTTTCAATAAAAACAGCTTATTACAGCAAGCAGATAGCCGTTGCCACGACAGCGATCTATTGCCTTGTCCGAAATAATACTTCTCTCACTTCGCTGGTAAATGCCGATTCTTACCGGCAACGGATCAGTGTTTGGATAAACCGTTATTTATTTTTACGTGATAATCTAAGCCGTAAGGAATTTAGGGTATTGGATCTTTATGGAATGGGAAGGATACTTTATGGAGTCAAAGGCCGGGTGGGTTTCAAGATCTTATATCAGACGATTCAGACCTTGCGGCAAAATCAGATTCATATTTTTCCCAGAAGAATCTTTCGGGTGCGCAGCCTTTGGAAATGGCTGCAAATCCAAAAGACCGTGCAAACAGATGAAAGAAGATTTCTGCGGAAGCACTGACTTGATACGGCTGGTGTTTATGGGTTACTGTCCAGGCCATAACCGAGGTGAGTAGAAGGGTTTTGTAATGTAGGAAATTGTGATATACTATATAAATATGAAGGAAATGCAGAAAGTTTTAACAGTATAGAAACGGAGGTGGCAAGTGTATAATATCGGGGTCGTTATCCTAAATTATCTGGCATATGAAGAAACTTTTCATTGTGTTAATGACTTTCTGAAGCAGGATAGAGGTGATAGATTCTGTCTGAAAATCATCGTGGTAGATAATTACTCACCAAATGACTCCTATAAAAGACTATGTGATGAATTTCAAGATATCGATGAAGTAACTGTTACTCAGACCAATCAGAATATTGGCTTTGCCAGAGGAAATAACTTCGGATATTCTAAGTTGAAAGAGTATATGGAGCCGGATTTTACCGTGATATCCAACAGCGATATTGTAATCAAAATGCCTAACTTTTTTGACTGGATCATCAAATGTCATGAAGGCTACCGATTTGCGGTACTGGGTCCGTCCATCTTCTCTGTCTGTGGCAATTATTATCAAAATCCGGTTAAAAATTACCCAACCAGTTACTTCTTCTGCGTAATCAGGCTGCTCCAGTTATATGTGCATAAATGTCAATATCTGCTGTTGAAAACAGTCAATAAGCGGCAAGAAACTTATATCAGCCAATGGGATAATGTTTATTATCAGGAAGTACAGCGGAATCTGACCTTACATGGGTCTTTGCTGATATTTTCCAAGGGCTATTTTACGTTTTATCAGGAGCCGTTTCATGAGCAGACCTTCCTCTATATGGAAGAAGACCTGCTCAAGCTGCGGTGTGACCGTAAGAAGCTTTTGATGTTATATGAACCGTCCTTTGAAGTGCTTCATTTGCAGTCGGTTTCGTTTAATCAGAGCCAGGCGAATTATTGGGCTAAAAAGTATGAAAAGATAAACAGGTGTATTCAATCCCATAAGATTTATATGAAAGAGCTGATAAAGCAGTGAAGAAAATAAATGTTGTTATAAAATGTGGACTCAGTTCTATCTAGGTATGATTTTGCTTAGAAAAAGAGAAAGCTGGTTGAGGAAATGAACGATAAGAAGAAAAATGCAACGAAAAAGATCTTGGTCACACGCGCAACGCTGCCGCCGATGGAAGAGTATATTGAAGAGATTGCTTCTTTGTGGGAGTCCCACCATATAACCAACATGGGTAAAAAGCACAATCTTTTAGAAGAGAAGCTGAAAGAGTATCTGCGGGTCGATCAACTTT
This sequence comes from Lachnospiraceae bacterium UBA935, assembly GCA_002293525.1. Lineage (GTDB taxonomy): Bacteria > Bacillota > Clostridia > Lachnospirales > Lachnospiraceae > UBA935. Next base: position 71,121 of record DBDJ01000048.1, on the reverse strand, counting down.
CGTTGATGGTCAATGGGCATATGGCATTGGAAATGGCATTGCAGGCGTTCAATTTAAGGGGAGAAGTCATTACGACCCCTTTTACTTTTGCCTCGACGACACATGCGATAGTGAGAAACAACTTAACGCCGGTATTCTGTGATATCAATAAGGATGATTTTACCTTGGATGTATCCCAGCTCGAAAACCTGATAACGGATCGGACATCAGCGATTCTGCCGGTTCATGTTTATGGTAATATCTGCGATGTAGATGAGATCGACAGGCTGGCCAAGAAGTATGGATTAAAGGTACTATATGATGCAGCCCATACTTTTGGAGAATTTTATCGGGACAGGGGCATCGGTAGCTTTGGCGATGCGTCAGCCTTTAGCTTTCATGCCACGAAGGTATATAATACGATTGAAGGCGGAGCAGTCAGTTTTAAGGTGCCGGAAATGTATGTGGATTTATATCGGCTGAAGAATTTTGGCATCCGCGGGCCGGAAAATGTCGATTGGGTCGGTGGCAATGCTAAGATGAATGAATTCCAAGCGGCGATGGGTCTGTGCAATCTCAGGCATGTGGAGGAACATATTGCAAAGCGGAAAATAGTATCGGAGCGCTACCGCGATAATCTGGAAAACATCGCCGGTATCCAGTTAAATATCGTCCAAAAGGATTTAGTCCCGAATTATGCTTATGTGCCCATTGTGGTTGACGAGAGTATCTTCGGGTCAAGCAGGAACGAAATTTTTCAGGCATTGGCAGCAGAAGGTATCGGTGCCAGAAAGTATTTTTACCCAATCACAAACTCCTATAATTGTTTTTATAATAAGTATGACAGCAATGCAACTCCGACAGCCCTGTATATCTCCAAAAGAGTCTTAACCCTGCCCATATACGGTGATCTGGATCTGAAAGAGGTGGATAGGATATGCCGGATCATTATACAACTAAAGAAAGCAGTATAACACTCAAAGAAAGGACAAGCTATGGGGAATCCATGGAGAAGTGCTCTGTTTATACCGGCCACAGAACGATTTTTAGCCGGATATCAAGCCCGTGATGCCGATGTAGTTATTTTTGATCTGGAAGATTCCGTCGTAGAAGAAGACAAGGAGGCGGCCTTAGTTAGATTGACTGACTTTTTGAAGTCCCGGTCCGGAGAGGAACATTTTTTTGTCCGCGTCAATAAGAGCCGGGCTTACCAGGAAATCAGCGTCCTGAACGCTTTGGCTGTCGAAGGATATATGTTGCCAAAAGCCGAGAAAGCCGATGAGCTGCTGGAGATGGAAGAAAGCTTAGGCGGCAAGAAAGTAATCGCCTTGGTTGAAACGCCGCTGGGTATCCTTAATGTAAAAGAGATTGCCTCCTGCCACATGGTCGATATCTTAGCATTTGGTGCGGAAGATTTTACCTGTGCGATGAATATGGAAAACACATTTACCAATATTCAGGTGGCGAGGAACCTGCTTTTGATGGCGGCTAAGGCTTATGGAAAACCAGCTTTAGATACCCCCAGCTTTAACTTCAAGGAGGAAGGAGTATTGGCGCAGGAGATTCAGGCGATCGCCGGGATGGGATTTACCGGCAAACTAGCCATCCATCCGGCGCAAATAGCGGTTATTAATAAAGGATTTGCTTTGAATGACATGGGATATATCCGCTCGGTAGTTCGCCGCTTTGAAGAAGCGGATCAGGGTGTGCAGGAAATCGACGGGGTAATCTATGAAATGCCCCACATCAAAAGATTTAAAAAAATACTGGCAGAAAATCAAGATAGCTAGGCGAGGAGGGCAGCTATGAACTTATATGGAAAAAAGGTTTTGCTGCGGGCTGTGGAGGCTGAGGATATCGAGATGGTAAGACAATTGACGAATCAGCCTGATTATGAAAAAATGATCGTGGGCTGGACGCTGCCGCTTTCAACCAAGGATCAGAAGGAATGGTATCAAGGTTTTCAAAATACTATGTCGACGATCCGGTTCACGATTGAGACCGAAGCGGACGGGCCGGTCGGAATGATTGGGATCGGGGAAATTGACTGGAAAAACGGGACGGCAACCGGCCTTGGCATGCGGATTGCCAAAAAAGAAATCAGGACAAAGGGCCTGGCAACCGATGCCTGGATGACATTAATGCGCTATGCTTTTGAAGAACTGCGTTTAAACCGGATCAACGGCAGTGCTTTGTCATATAATGCCGCTTCCCTTCGTGTATGTGAAAAGGTCGGTTTTAAGGTCGAAGGTACGCAGCGGCAGGCCGTGTATAAGAACGGTGAATTTCATGATGTGGTTATGTTGGGCTGCTTAAAAGAAGACTACGAACAACTGCTGGAGTCTAATCATTACTGGGAGGATGCCAATTGAATGTAACCCTAAAAGAAAGCGTTCATGGAGAGGAATGCACATTTTATGATAACGTGCTGGTGAGCCGGTCAACATTGGGCTCACGGGTCTCAATCGGCAGTGATACGGTAGTTTCCAGAACAATGATCGATCATAATGTGATTATTAACCGAAGAAATTATGTCAATGATTCGGTTATCGGTTCTTTCACCTATACCGGCATCGGGACGATTATTAACTTTGCCAGGATCGGTAAATACTGCAGCATTGCCCGCAATGTCGATATCGGCGGCTTTGACCATGATTATGATCGGTTGACGACGATGCCGTATTGGCGGTATGCCCAACTAAGCGGCCAGAATGGCGGCCGGGAAGCATTACAGGCTCCCGATTATAAAGACAGCTGTCTGATCGGTAATGATGTCTGGATAGCCGCCGGTGCCCAGATACTGCATAAAGCCACATCTGTTGCTGACGGAGCAATTGTCGGCGCCGGAGCGGTAGTGACGAAGCCAGTGCCGCCTTATGCTATTGTAGCAGGGGTCCCGGCCAGAATCATCGGCTATCGGTTTTCTGCCGATATCAGGGAACGCTTGCTGGCGTTAAAGTGGTGGGATTTGCCGGATGATGTCATAGCCGGCCATATGGATGTCTTTACAAGCCAAAAAATTGATCATGTGATGTTAGATCAAATTGAGCAAATAAAAATCATGGATGGTAAAAAATGAAATTAGGTATTATGCAGCCATATTTTTTTCCGTATATCGGATATTGGCAATTGCTGAATTATGTGGATGAATATATTATCTTTGACGATGTGAATTATACAAAGAGAGGATGGATTAACAGAAACCGGATATTATTTGACGGACAGCCGCGATACATTAATCTTCATATCAAAAATGCCAGTTTAAATAAATTGATTAAGAACACCATGCTTGCCCAGACAGAAAAAGATAATCTGACTTTGTTGTCAACAATAAAGCAGGGTTATCGAAAAGCCCCTTATTTTGAGCAGACATATAGCCTGATTGAGAAACTGCTGGCAAATGATTCGGACTGCCTGGCGGATTATTTGTTTTATCAAATTAAGGAAATATGTAAGTATCTGAATATCCAGACAAGGATTATAAGCTCCTCAGAGATTAAAAAGAACAGTGAACTGAAAGGGGAAGAGAAAATAATTGACATCTGTGTAAACAGAAATGCTCGCAGTTATGTGAATTCGATCGGAGGCAAGGAACTCTATCATCAGGAGCGATTTCTTGACCAAGGGCTTACATTACAATTTCTGAAGCCACAAAATATAAGTTATCAGCAATATAGGGATGTATTTATACCCAATTTATCCATAATCGATGTCATGATGTTTAATGATAAAGATGTGATTCAAGAGTTCCTGGACCGATTCGATCTGGAAGAATAGTGCGGGACGTCTTGTTTTACTAAGCACTAAGTGATATTATATACTGTATTGTGATCAGAAAATATTGAAAAAGGAACAGTAATCATGCCGGAAGTCAATCAAGATACCGATATAAAGATAATAGCGTTTTATTTACCGCAATTTCATGCCATCCCGGAAAATGACCAGTGGTGGGGAAAAGATTTTACTGAATGGGTCAATACGAAAAAAGCAGTTCCGCAATTTTCTGGACACTATCAGCCGCGGCTGCCTTATGGCGATAATTATTACTGTTTGCTGGACGACAGTACGCTTCTTTGGCAGGCAGAAACAGCCCAAAAATACGGGGTATATGGATTTTGTTATTATCATTATTGGTTTAAGGGGGGCAAGAAATTACTGGAAAAACCGGTTGAACAAATGCTTCGTAACCCGGATATTGAAATGCCCTTTTGTCTTAGCTGGGCCAATGAGAACTGGACCAGAAACTGGGATGGCGGAAACCGTGAAGTAATCATGGAACAGGAATACGGTGATGAAACGGAATGGGAAGCACATTTCCAGTATCTATTAGCGTTTTTTCGGGATAAAAGATATATCACCATCGCGGGGAAGCCGATCTTTATTATATATAAGCCGGGTCTGATTGACCGCCTGGAGGAGATGCTGGATTATTTTTCCATGCGGGCGATCGCGGAAGGTCTCAAAGGAATCTGCTTTATGTTTCAGCATCCTTATTATTATTATGCAGCGAATTACCGGCCAGAATTGTTTGATTATACGATTAATTTTGAACCTGGTTACACTCGCTTCATGGAATATGGGTGGGAAATGAACGGAATCATCGCAAGGATCAGGAAAAGGCTGCAATTTCATTACCGGCATTTGGCATGTGGCTGTAAAAATAAGGCCTTAAAAATTTCAAGCTATGATGAAGACTGGGGCAAGATATTGAAAAGAGAACCGATCCTGCCTGATAAGACCTTGCCGGGGGCATTTGTAGACTGGGATAATACCCCTAGAAATAAAAACGGTATAACATATCTTGGTGCCGGGCCGGATAAATTTGCGGCCTATATGACGGAACTCATCAGGCTTACTAAGCAGAAATACCATCAACAGATGATCTTCATCAATGCGTGGAATGAGTGGGGCGAGGGTGCTTATCTGGAACCGGATCAAAAATATGGCTATGGCTATCTGGAGGCATTGAAGAAGGCCTTGGACAGCGAATAAAAGGAAGCAGACAACGATATGGATGACAGGAATCAGGAAATTATAGTCAGCGTGTGGTGTAAAACCTACAATCACGCCAAATATATCAGGCATGCACTTGACGGATTTGTCAAGCAGATCTTCAGCCATCCCTATGAAATTATCGTCCATGATGACTGCTCGCAGGACGGAACCCAGGATATTATCGGCGAATACCAAGCGAAATATCCGGATTTATTTAAAGTGATCTATCAGGAGGAAAATAAGTATTCCCAGGGCATCAAGGTAAACCTGCCATATATGATGCCGTTAGTAAAGGGAAAATATCTGGCTTTCTGTGAAGGTGATGATTACTGGACCGATGAATATAAGCTGCAAAAGCAGTTTGATGCGATGGAGAGCCACAAGGATTGCTCCATTTGTATCCACAAGGTCAGACTGGTGGAAGAGTCGGGCCAGCGAACCGAACATAGTTATCCGGACTTTGAGATGACATCCCGTGAGTTGCGTATTGAAGACTATCTACAGCTTGAATATGGGGAATATAAATATTTAGCACAGACGTCCAGCTTTTTTCTATTATCCAGCCGGTATCGGGATTTTTTGGAGAATAAGCCGGCATATGGCAGATTAGAGATGGGTATCGGGGATCTGCCACTGAAGCTATATCTTATCACATTAGGTAATATGTACTATCTGCAAGATGAAATGTCGTGTTACCGGACAGAGAGTATTGGCAGTTTTACCAGCAGGTATTTAAAGAACAAAGCCAATTACCTGAAAACCCGGGAACAATTATTGATTATGGCCGATAAGTTCAATGAGCATACCAAGCAGAAATATAAAGAGTATATGAAACAATATGTTGTCCATGTAAATCTGCAGATTGCTTACGCTACTGGAAATTTTCGTCCTTTGCTTTACGACAAAGCGTTTCAAGAATGGCGCAAACAAACAAGCAACCTTTCTTTACTGAGAATATGGTTTAGAATTTATATGCCGTTCCTGGACAAATGCTTCGATGTTTTATATAAAATCACGAAAAAATATACATAAATATACCCATAAAAGTATACAGTAAGGCGATAGAAACATGAGAAATAAAGCATTAAGCAGTATGTTATGGCGATTTGCGGAAAGGATGGGGGCTCAGGCCGTAGGGTTTATAGTTACCATTATTTTAGCACGCGTGCTGTTGCCGGAGGACTTCGCCAATATTGCCCTGATTACCGTGATTATTACCATCCTGAATATTTTTGTGGACAGTGGCTTTGCCAGCGCTTTGATACAAAAAAAAGATGCCGATGAACTTGATTTTTCTTCGGTGTTTTATTTTAATATCGTGCTATGTATTGTGCTATACAGTTTACTGTGGATGGCGGCTCCGGGTATAGCCCGGTTTTATGAACAGGAAGAGCTGAAAGCTGTGATCCGGGTGCTTGGCCTGATCATTCCTGTTTCGGGAATTAAGAATGTCCAGCAAGCGTATATATCAAGGAATTTATTGTTCAAGAGATTCTTTTTTGCTACTTTAGGGGGGACATTGGGAGCGGCGGCGATTGGCATTGCTATGGCGCTGAACGGTTTCGGTATCTGGGCGCTGGTAGTGCAGCATCTGTTTAATACCATAATAGATACCCTGATTCTATGGTTTTCCGTCAAGTGGCGGCCGCAGATGAGATTTTCTTTGGTACGGCTGAAAGCTTTGTTTTCTTTCGGATGGAAATTGCTGGCATCCGGTTTGTTGGACAGCATATATGCCGATATCCGGCAGCTGTTGATCGGCAAGCTCTATGCGAAAAGTGACCTGGCATTTTATAACCGCGGCAAACAAATCCCCCATCTGGTGGTAACGAACATCAATGCTTCCATAGACAGCGTGTTGCTGCCGACTATGTCACAGAAACAAAACGACGTACCTGCCGTGAAAACGATGACAAGAAGGGCCATTACTGTCAGCGGTTATCTGATGTGGCCGATGATGATCGGGATCAGCATGGTGGCAGAACCGTTGATCCGGCTGTTATTGACGGATAAATGGATTTTCTGCGTTCCCTATCTGCGGATATTTTGTTTTCAATATGCTTTCTATCCCATTCATACAGCGAATTTGAATGCCATAAAGGCAATGGGGAAAAGCGATGTTTTTTTAAGGCTGGAAATCTGGAAGAAAGTAATCGGCATGGCAGTTTTATTGGTAACGTTCCGCTTGGGGGTGCTGGCTATGGCTTATAGCCTTATTGTGACGGCAATAACCAGCAGTATCATTAATGCATCTCCCAATAAGAAACTGTTGGGCTACCGTTATCTGGAACAGCTGAGGGATATGTTGCCCAGTTTTTTATTATCGCTGGTCATGGCCGGCCTAATTTATCCGATCCGGCTGCTGAACCTTCCCGACCTGGCAACGCTCCTGTTACAGGCAGCCGGCGGTGTCTTGGTCTATGTAGCCGGTTCTTATCTGGGTAAACTGGAAAGTTTCTTTTATATCATAACCATGATCCGGAGTTTTACTGCCCGCAATAGAGAAGGATTGGAGAATCAGGTAAAATGAGCAAAAACATACTGCTGACAAACCACTATGCTTCCGAGCCGTTAGAAATCATACAATCATTCGTGCCGGACGGCTTTGCGCTGATGACATTGGATCATTTGGATAAGGAAGAGCTGATTCATAAGGTGAAGTTTGCGGATTATATCCTGGCCAGCGGCAGACTGCCGGTTGACGGCGAGGTCTTAAGTCAGGCGAGCAAAGTCAGGATGATCCAGCGAACGGGAGTCGGGCTGGATACCGTCGATCGGGCAGCGTTAGCTTATTATGGGATTCCGCTATATGTCAATGCCGGGGTCAATGCTGTCAGCGTGGCAGAGCATAGTATTTTATTGATGCTTTCCTGTTTGAGAAGGCTGCCGGTGATCCATCAGGATACCAGACAAGGAATCTGGCAGAAGCAAAAGCAAGGCCTTAAGACCCATGAACTGAAGGGTAAAACCGTCGGCCTCATTGGCATGGGGAATATTGGCAAGCTGGTTGCGGAGATGCTGAAAGGCTTTTCTGTACGCACAATTTATCACAGCAGGTCGCGGCTGTCGCCAGAGCTAGAATCGCAAATAAGGGCAGAAGCTGTAAGCTTGGAGCAATTACTGGCGAGGTCGGACATTATCTCCCTGCATTGTCCGCTTACGGCTGAAACAGCGCAGCTGATCAGCGAGGAAACTGTCCGCAAGATGAAAAGAGGGGTGATTCTGATCAATACGGCCCGCGGAAAACTGATTGATGAGACAGTGCTGATTCAAGCCTTAAAAGAAGGCCAGGTCAGAGGTGCCGGGATTGATGTTTATGAATCGGAACCGATAGCAGCTGACAGTGAACTTCTGAAACTGACTAATGTCATAACAACGCCCCATATTGGCGGGATAACCTATGAATCCTTTGGGGAAATGATGAGGCGGGCTTTGTTTAATATTCAGTGTTTCGCGGAAAACCGCCTCGATTTGATCGAAAAATATCGATACCTTCTGTAACGGACATAAGAACTAGCATAAGATGAAGAAAGGGGAAAGTAATGGATAAGGATATAAATATAACCGAAGAATTTGCCGACTTGATCTGCCGCCTGGCTGCCCGGGAGCTTCCGCCCGATATTGTCCGGAAAGCCAAGGACTGCCTGCTGGATTATATCGGAGTGTCTTTTGCCGGCGGGAAAATAGTGGAAAGGGCTTTTTCCGCGGTATATCAAGATAGCGACAGGAAGGACGGAGCACCTGTCATCGGCCGAAACAGGAAAACGGATGCCGCCACTGCCTGTCTCATGAATGGTTTTCATGCCCATGTTCTGGAACTGGATGACGGTCATCGATTCGGGATGATACATCCGGGAGCAGTGATTATATCGGCACTTATTTCTGCCGCATCGGTTTATCCTTTTAACGGGACAGACTTTTTGCGGGGAATGGTCATGGGTTATGAAGCGATGGCCCGCTTGGCGGTCAGCATGCAGCCCGGACATAAGAAGAGAGGGTTTCACGCAACCGGGACTTGTGGAACGATCGGGGCTGCGGTTGCGGTTGCTGTAGCGATAGCAATGGACAGAGGCCAACTGAAAACCGTGTTGTCGGCAGCGGCGACGAGCGGTTCGGGACTTCTGGAAATCATCGAAGACGGTTCCCTAAAACCATATAATGTGGGAAATGCGGCCATGAACGGCTTTCAGTCGGCACAAATGGGGTTGACCGGATTCCGGGGAGCCGACGATATGTTAGGCGGCGGCAGAGGATTTCTGTATTCTCTGTCAGATAATCCCAAGCCTGCCAGTCTGATTGCCGAAAAGCCATATTATGAGATAGAGAGAATATATGTGAAGCCTTATGCGGCCTGCCGGCATTGTCATCTGGCGATTGATGCCGCGATCCAGTTTCACAGGGAAGGTTTTGACCTGGACCGGATTGAGGAAATCGAGGAAATCGTAATAGAGACTTATGGCTTGGCTATCCAAGGCCATGATCATAATGAAATAAAAGGCGTCCAGTCAGCGCAGATGAGCATCCCCTATAGCATAGCGGCGGCGTTGGTACTGGGCAGAGGCGATTTCAGTGCTTTCACGGAACAGAATATCGAAGACGATACGATTATCCGCCTCATGAAAAAAGTGAAAATATATGAGAACAAAGAATATAGCCGCTTATTTAAAACCAAACGGATAGCCGAGGTCAAGATCATTACGAAAAAAACCCAATATATAAAGAGGATAGATTATGCGAAAGGTGATCCGGAAAATCCGCTTACTCGGAAAGAATTGGAAGAAAAGTTCAAGTTACTGATGATGATAGCCGATAATCTTGATAAGGCCGATGATATTATGGCCAGAATAGAGGAGATAGATCAGATAGATGCGGGACTGGCGGCGTTCATAGAGATATTGTAATCCACACTGGCGGCCATACGCAGTATTGTTGCATGAAGAAAGGAAGATAATGAAAGAAACCAGAAAATTTTTAGAATCGTTAGGTTTACCGGGAGGTGATGCCTATCATTTACCGGTATCGGAAAAAAGATTCGCTGACGGTGCCCAATATCGGTTTGAAGTGCCAGGGATACAAGGACCGGCTACGATGCGGACTTTGTTGGAAGAGCTGGATCGATTTGCCTTGCGGATTCATAGGGTGACCCAGACCAAAGGAATCATGTCGTTGACGGACGAAGAGATTCATGCTATGGTTGAACTGGCAAAGTCATGGAAAGTGGAATTAATCTTGGCGATAGGCCCGCGTGCGACCACAGATACCAGCGCTTCGGTACATACACAGGAAGGTCAGCGCATGGGGTACCGGCTAAGAGGGCAGGAGCAGATCGTCCGGGCGGTGGAAGATGTGAAGCGGGCTGCCGAGATCGGCTGCCGTTCCTTTTTGGTTTATGATGAGGGCTGTCTGTGGGTATTGAATGAATTCCGGAAAGCCGGAGAGATATCCAAGGATTGTAAGTTCAAAGTGTCAGCCCACGCAGGACATGGCAACCCTTGTTCAGCCAGACTGCTTCAAAGTATCGGTGCCGATTCCGTAAATCCGGTCAGGGATATTCAGCTTCAGATGCTGGCGGCCATGAGACAGGCCATTGACGTGCCGTTGGATATCCACACTGAGAATCCGGCCTCCTCCGGCGGCTTTATTCGACATTACGAAGTGCCGGAGATGATCCGTGTTGCGGCTCCGGTTTACTTAAAAACCGGTGGCTCGGTAGCTAAAACCCATAGCTGGGATTCCAGCAATGAAGATGCCAAAAAGCGGGCGAAACAAATTGTACTGGTCAAAAGAATGATCTCACAATATTATCCGGAAGCAGTTGGTTCAGAATAATTAATATAGATTCAACTTTGTGTCGTAGTTAGTTAATTTTATATGTATGTAGAAGGGAATTTAATATGGAAAAAAAAGCAGCTCTTGTATTGGGGGGAACGGAGCCTCATATCGTTTTAATTGAAAATCTGAAGCAGAGGGGATTTTATGTGATTTTACTGGACTATCTGGAAGCACCTCCGGCGAAAGAATATGCCGATGAGCATGTCAGAGAAAGTACCTTAGAGTTAGAAAGGGTCCTGGAAGTAGCAAAAGAAAAAAACGTCCGGCTGGTCATCAGTGCCTGCATAGATCAGGCAAATCATACAGCCTGTTATGTTGCGGAACAATTAAACCTGCCAAGGCCATATAGCAGTGAGCTGGCACAGGTGGTCACAAACAAGAAGTTTATGAAAGAAACCATGAAAAAGCATCACATCCCGACCTCCGATTTCCTTATTGTACCTACCGGCGAGGAGTTTCGGCCAGGTCACTTAAAGATGCCGCTGGTGGTTAAGCCGGTGGATTGTAATGGCTCAAAGGGGGTCAGAAAAATAGTTCAGTCTGCCGATCTCGAGCATTGTCTCAATGTGGCTCAGGAACTAAGCCGAACCGGAACAGCAATTGTCGAAGAGTATGTCGAGGGAATGGAAATATCGGTGGATTGTTTCGTAAGGGATGGTGTGGTTCATATTCCTTTAATCAGGGAAAAGCAAAAAGCGATCATGGATGATTCTGTCGAATTACATTTTTTAGGTTCGATTATTCCCGCTCAAATTACTGAAGCAGCGCGACAGAATATCTTTCATATAGCCAGTCAGATAGCAAGTGCTTTTATCTTGAATAATACGCCTTTTCTTCTACAGGCAATTGTAAATGGAGACCGTGTCAACGTAATTGAATTTGCGCCAAGAATGGGAGGCGGTTTGGGATGCAGGATGCAAAAGGAAATGACAGGATATGATGGTATTGATGCTGTTATTGATTCATTTTTAGGCATTCCGATTAATCCTGTTTATGAAAAGCCAAAGGCTTTCTGCGCTTCCTACCATATTTTTGCCCGGCCCGGCATTTTTGATCGCGTAGAGGGAGAGGCAGAAGCAATAGCAAAAGGAGTCATAGAAGAGTTTGTTTATTATCGGGAATCGGGAACAAGGATCAAAGAGGATCGATCGAGTCGCAACCGGATAGGCGGTTTTATTACCAAAGCAGCGAGCAGGTCTGAATTGGTACAAAAAGTGAATCAAGCATTAGAACTGCTGGAAGTCTATGATACGAACAATAATTCAATTATGATTAAAGATAAGTATCGGTAAAGTAATGTACAATCTATATAGATGAATATACAAAAAAAGGAAAAGAAAAAAGATGCGTCATCATCAATATAACCAGAGGTTCGTTTTCCAAAATCCGCCAGAAGACTTTGACAAATATACCGAGCGTGAGCTGCTGCAATATTGCCTGGGGGCAACGATGTATATGCCCGGGACAAAAGATTTTTCAGAAGCTATTTTAACTAATAAATATGCCGGCTTAACCTCTATGGTCATGTGTTTTGAAGATGCCTGTGCAGCGTCGGAAGTACCCATGGCTGAGGAAAATGCCTTAAATCTATTGAGTTTGATCGATCATAAAATTAAAAATGAAGAGTTTTCATACTCCAACTTACCGCTGATATTTTTCAGGGTGAGGTCTGTTGAACAATTCAAACACTTTAGCAGCATGTTGAACAGGGAACAAAGAAAACTGATTACCGGATTTAATTTCCCGAAATTCAACCAGTCCAATGCCGAGCAATATTTTATACATCTGTCGGAATTAAATATGAAATCCGGCGAGGTGCTTTATGGAATGCCTATTATTGAGGACCGTGCGGTCGCTTATAAGGAAAGCCGGATGGCCGAACTGATCGGGATCAAATCAATCATCGATCAGTATCAGGACTTGGTTTTAAATATCCGGGTGGGCGGTACAGATTTTTCTTCTTGCTTTGGGGTCAGGCGGGGAATTAATTATACAATCTATGATGTGCTGACAGTCAGTGACTGCCTGCTGGATATTTTAAATATTTTTACCCGTGACAATGATTATACGGTGTCAGGGCCTGTTTGGGAATATTTTCAGATAAACAGCAAAATGAAGTTTCAGCAATTACCAAAGATCAGTGTCCAGGATCATGTATTAAAAAGAATCCCGATTGTCAATGAGGCAGTAGATGGAATCATGCGGGAGCTGATTTTAGATAAAGCAAACGGTTTTATCGGAAAGACCATTATCCATCCGACGCATTTAAAATACGTCAACGCGATGTATGCCGTCATTTTGGAAGAATATAACGATGCGATACAGATCATGAATACAGACGGCGGAGTCGTGAAAAGCGAAAGCGCGAACAAAATGAATGAAGCTAAGCCGCATTTGAACTGGGCTAAGAAAATTCATATGCGGGCAAAGGCTTTTGGGGTCATTCGTGATGAAGCGGATTATGCCAAGCTGTTTTGTGAGGGATGACAGCAATAGCAGGAGGCTATCATGGATATTGTAACGCCCATTGAGATAGAGTGTGCAAGAAGTTTACGCGTCGGTGATCAAATAACGCTTTCCGGCTATATTTATACGGGCAGGGATGCGGTGCTGCCCCGATTGGTAAGGATGATCAAGGATAAGGAGTTGGATCATCGCATCATAAAGCTGGCGGGCAGCGTTATCTTTCATACCGCGGTAAGCCAGGCCGGAGTGGGGCCTACATCCAGTAATAAGCCGGAGATCGAAGAAAGCCTTGCGGTTTTATCGAAAGCAGGTGTCAGGCTACATCTGGGAAAAGGCAAGATCAGTGATAAAACGGTAAAAGCTTTACAGCAATATGATTCTGTCTATGCAGTCATACCGCCGGTTACGGCCTTATTGCAAAGCCGGATCCTGAGTAAGCAGGTCATTGCTTTTCCGGAAGAAGGCATGGAAGCAATTCATTTATTGAAGGTCAGCCGCTTTCCGGCGATAATAGCGGCAGGTCAGGGAGTCAGCATTTATTGAGGTTATCATATGGAGCGTTATGAAGCGGACATCAGAGAAAGAATAAAGATGGCGCTGGTTCAGGCCGGGACATGCTTTAGCTGCGATAAGAAAGCAGCTTATCAGCAAGCCGTCGAAGCTGAAAGCAATCAGCAGGCCAGATGGGTATTAGAAACGATACTGGAAAATGCCGAAATTGCCGAAAAAACATCGTTTCCCCTTTGTGATGATACCGGAATACCGCATGTTTTAGTAGAAATCGGAAAAGAGCGGAGTGTTTCGGGCAAAGTCCTCGAAGCGATCCATCTGGGCATAGCGGACGGCTTGGGTGCGCTCCCGGGACGTCCCATGGCATTGACAGGAGATGATATCCAGCGCCTTGAGCAGTCGGGCGGATTAGCGGAAGATCCGGCCGCCTTGGTGCCGGCGCCGGTTTTGTTAAAAATGACGGAAGGCAGTCAGTTACGGATTCATGTATTATTGTTGGGCGGCGGCCCGGCCATCCGAGCAAAAACCTATCGCCTCTTTCATAAACACGATATTGCTGTTGTGAAAGAAGAAATCATCGACTGGGCAATCGAAGCGGCATCACAATTGGGCTGTACTCCCTGTACTTTGGCGATTGGGATTGGACGCTCCCACTATGAGGCAGCCGCTTATATGCTGGAAGCGCAAGCATATGGAAGCTACGATCAGCAAAGTGAGCTGGAAAGGGAAATTACCAGCCGGGTAAATAACAGCAAGGTAGGGGCGCTGGGACTGCATGGCGATACGACCGTCTTGGGAACATTTCTCAAAGTAGGACCGCAAAGAGCCAGCGGAGTAAGGATTGTTTCTTTAAGGCCATGTTGCTGCTTTGAGCCCAGAAAAGCAACTGTCATGCTATAATACGTATTATACTAAATACGTATTGTACTAAAATCGTGTCGAACCGTCATACTAAAGAAGAAAGAGTATCGCCAGGATGGGGATATTGGTGAGAGCTATGAATAAGAATAGGAAAGAAGCAGTTCTTAGTACAAATGAAAATAAAAGTTTAAATTTCCTGAAGGGCTGTGCATGTTTATTGGTAGTCTGTATGCACAGTGAATTTCCGGGCCGGCTAGGAATTATTGTTCAGACAGTCGGACGTTTTGCCGTTCCGCTTTTTTTTATGATATCCGGATACTTTTGTTATTATGAAGGTGCAGCATGTCATCCGAAAATCATCAATAAAATAAAGCGGCTGCTTATTATAATAGGATGTTCCCTGTTATTGTTCTTTTTCATAAACCGATTTCAGGTAGAAATAAACGGGGATATACTTAGGCAGTGGCTGTTGTTTAATCAGCCGCCGTTAAACGGAAGCTTGTGGTTTTTGTTTGCTTTACTTTATGATTTATTATTATTTTATATCATAAACCGATTGAAATTAGTCCGCATGGCATATTTTTTGATTCCGGTTTTATTAGTCAGTTATATTGCTTTGGCTCAAGTCGGTTATGTAATGGGATTTAAGATCGAAAACTATTATTATAAAAATTGGTTCATTGAAGGGTTCCCGTTATTTATGCTGGGACACTTCATACACCAAAAGGAAGATGTTCTGAAAAGAATAAAATCCTCTTATTTGCTTATTATAACGGTTTTACTTACGGCAGGCAATATTTTGGAGAGATATTTGCTGAAGCGTGACTTTGGTATGAATATAGCAACAATCCCCCAGGTTGGGGTGATTTTTATCCTGGCCTTACAATATCCTCATAAGAAGGTAATCCCGTTCATCTACCACATCGGAGTGAAATACTCTTTATTCATATATATTGTTCACAGAGCAACCATGCTATTTGTGGATACCCTCTATAACAGAATGAATCTGGATAGCTTAGCGGCCCGCTATTTATATCCGATTACAGTTATTGTTATAACGGTTATCGCTGGCATAATTTTTTATCAATGGATAGATATTCTGCAAAAGAAAAGCAAATGCTATTAAAAATACTGTTATTGAAAGAGCCGTGATATGGAAAATGAAATTATGGTCAGCATTTGGTGTAAAGCATATAATCATGCTCAATATATCAGGAATACGTTAGATGGCTTTGTCATGCAAAAGTTCAGCCGTCAGTATGAAGTTGTTGTCCACGATGACTGCTCACAGGACGGAACCCAGGACATTATCAGAGAATATCACGAGAAATATCCCCAATTATTTAAAGTAATCTATCAGAAAGAAAATACATTTTCGCAGGGGATAGCAGTGAACCTGGAGCAGATGATGCCTTTGGTAAAAGGGAAATATCTGGCATTCTGTGAAGGCGATGATTATTGGACCGACGAATATAAGCTGCAGAAGCAGTTTGACATAATGGAGAACCATCAAGACTGTTCCATTTGTGTCCATAAGGTCAGGCTGGTAGAAGAATCGGGTAAGCTGACAGAGCAGGCCTACCCCAATTTCGAGATGCTTTCCCAGAAACTGAGCCCCGAAGATTATCTTAAGATCGAATATGCGGAATTCAGGTATTTTACGCAGACCTCCAGTTTCTTCATGTGGACTAGTGCCTTTAGAACCTTTTTAGAGAATACGCCGGAGTTTGCCAAGTTAAAAATGGGCATCAGTGACCTGCCTTTGAAGTTATACCTGATCACATTAGGGAATATGTACTACCTGCAAGATGAAATGTCATGCTACCGGACGGGCAGTATCGGCAGCTTTACCAGTAGAAATTTAAACAATGAAGTCAATTTTCTGAAAACCCGGAAACAGTTACTGTTCATGGCAGCTAAGTTTAACGAGTATACTGCATCGAGATATCAAGATTATTTGGATCAATATGCCCTCCATATTAATATTCAGATAGCTTTTACCACTAAAAACTATCGCTCCTTGCTATATGATAAGGAATTTCAGGAATGGCGCAAACGAACAAGCAACAATTCATTACTGAAGATATCGCTTAAATATCATTTGCCGTTCCTTTTCAAATGCTATAATTATCTTAAGAATAAGTGGATATCCGTACAAAAATGATCAGAATAAAGATGTGATTCAAGGGTTCATGGTTCGATTCGATCTGGAAGAATAGCGTAAATAAAAATCGGCTAACTGCAGGTCTTCCGGCTCATCGATATCCAGCGCATATGGTTTCTCCATAATAAAAGGAACGTTGTTGTCGTTAAAGCTCGTTTCCTGCGTCAGCTCAGCCGTTTTATTGATGTAGATGCAGCCGTTAACCCGGTAATAAGCCGGCATATCCTGTCGCCGCACCGTGCTTTTGCCAGAAAGCAAGGGAAGCAAGTCGCCGTTTTCATTGATCGAACGGATGAGAAGCGGAGAATCAGTGACTTGGGAAACGGACACCAAAGGCCGCTCACCATTATGAAAAAAGCTCTCTATAGAACTGTCAACGTGAAATGATGTCCTGAGCGGCTGGGTGGGCTGCAGCAGGACAAGTACGTCATAACTGTCGCCTTTTCTTTTCAAAACATCCAGGCCGTGCAGAACGGCTTCTATTATTTGGGCCTTGTCTCCGGACAGATTTGCGGGACGCATAAACGGAACCTGTGCGCCATAGGACCTGGCGACTTCAGCGATCGCTTCACTGTCCGTGCTTACGATGACGTTGTCTATATAGGTGCTTTCTTTCGCCGCCTTTATGGTATAGGCAATCAGCGGTTCGCCGGCTAAAGGGGTGATATTTTTGTGAGGTATCCCCTTGCTCCCGCTTCTTGCGGGAATGAAAGCAAGGATACGGTATGAACGGTACATGGCTACATCTCCATATCTACGAATTTTTTCTGAACCGGGGTATCCCAGATATCGGTATGCAGTATGTCATAAAATAGATTGGCACTGTTCCCGTCTCCAAAAACGGAACTTGTGACCCGGTGCTTTTCGACATTGTTCATACATGTTGTGATTTGTAACACATTATGATCGCAATGCATGATGTTTTTCAGTTTTTCAATCGAATATCGGCTCTGTTGCCGGGTTCCGATATCGATAGCGGGAATGCCGTATACACAGGCTTCCCTGATGCCGGCACTGGAGTTGCCGATAATGTATTTGGAATTTTTCAGGAGCGACAAAAAATATTCAAAACGTAACGACGACAATATCCGGAAGCGTTCATCGCCTGCGAGCCCTTGATAAGCTTCCCGAATCACTTCGTTTCCTGGATCATTGTTAGGTTTTATGATTACAAAGGAATCTCCAGATTGCCGGAGCGCATCAATGACCGTGTTAATATTCTCCGCTAAGGCTTCAAGCTCGGTAATCACCGGATGATAGGCCATGATGGCTACATTATCACTGCGGATTCCATAACGTTTGCATACTTCACGCATGGAGGGAAGGGTTTTGGAAAGCATGATATCAATGTCGGGCGAGCCGATCACATAGATATGGCTGCCGTCTTCGCCCAGCTGTATTAAGCGGCAACGGGCCTCCTCATTGGAGACAAGATGAATGTGCGATAGCTTTGAAATCGCATGACGGATCGTTTCGTCGATGGTACCTGACAGCTCGCCGCCTTCAATATGGGCTACAAGAATATTGTTAAAGCTCCCTACGATCGCTCCGGCCAAAGCGTCAAGCCTGTCGCCGTGTACAACAATCATATCGGGTTTTTCTTCTTCGACGAATTTGGAAAAGCTCAGTACGACATGGGCCAGTGTGGGAGCCATTTTTTTATTGTACTGATAGTCATGGTCGAGCCAGATATCTTCAAAGCCGTCTTTGATAATCTCATAATAAGTATTCCCGAACTCTCTTAACATGTGCATCCCGGTTACAAAAATACTTAACGTAAATTCTTCGCGCTCATTGATCAGTTTCATGATCGATTTGATTTTTCCGTATTCAGCGCGTGTGGCAGTCAGAAAAGCAATCCTTCGCACTATTTTTCCCATCCTTGTTCATAAGTTGTTGCTGCAATTATTATTGTATCATCGAAAAATCCAGATGTGTGTCCGCGTCAATGTCACATGCTGCTCTTTTCCCCAAGATGCCCGGATAATGCTCGGCAGGAACAGCACCGGTACCTGGTCTTTTCACCCACAGATTGTCTTTTGTAAACATCGCTCCCGCTTTAACGGAGGCGGTAGTGACGACAGTGGCAAAGGCAAAATCAATCGTCACCTGTTCTTCCGGCAACGGCCCCTTTTCTCCGCCGCGCATCAGAGCGATTTCCTTTACAGCCTGAAGCAGCTCTGCCAGTGCCCGTGTATCCATGGAACAAATCACGTCGGGGGAAACCCGGTACATGCTGTCGGTAAAATGGCGTTCCAATATGGCGGCACCCAGTGCCGTGGCAGCGATACACGCATTATTGTTCAGGGTGTGATCTGACAAGCCCACCAAAACGTCCGGGAATTCCTTCATCAGCAGCTGCATGGCACCTAACCGCACCATATGTGGCTGCGTGGGATAAAGGTTAGTGGTGTGCAGCAAGGCAAAATCGACGCCGTGTTTCCGCATAATATTCACGGTCTTTCGGATGCTTTCAAGCGAATTCATACCGGTAGAAACGATCATCGGCTTGCCGAAGGAAGCAATATGTTCAATCAGAGGGTAATTGTTGCATTCACCCGATCCGATTTTGTACCCCTTTACGCCGAATCTATGCAGCCGGTCGGCCGCTGCGCGTGAAAAAGGAGTACTTAGAAAAAGCATACCCTTTGCTTCGACATATTTCATCAGTTCATATTCATCGTCCTCTGACAAGGCAGCATCGGCCATAATATCGTATATCGAGCGGCTGGAATTGCCGGGAATGGTAGTTTGGGCCAGAGAACTCATCTCATCTTCCACGATATGGGTCTGGTGCTTCACGCACTGCGCCCCGCCCCGTAAAGCGGCATCGACCATTTCTTTGGCGACGTTCAGGTCGCCATTATGGTTGATTCCCAATTCCGCGATAACAAGTGGCGGACCGTCCTCCTTGACGGCAATGTGGCCAAGCTGAATCTTCTTGCGCATAGTCATGTCCCTTCGTGATGCTTAAGTCGGCAGTGGTTTGATGCACTTCGGCTAGGTTCTGAACAGTAAAATTCTGCTCCAATTATACCTTAATAACGGCCTGTTTGCAATTGCATTTCCTCTAATTTCATGTTATTATTATCAAATGAATTGCCTAATTTACCCTTTTGACGGGGAATATATTCTACAAAAGAAAAAGTCTATCAAGCGAGAGCTGCTTGCTTTCGGAAAGCTGATGATCGACAAGAAAGTCGCCATCCTTGGCGGTTCTACGACGGCGGAAATAAAGAATATCCTGGAACTTTTCCTCCTCTCTTACGGGATCCGGCCCATATTTTACGAGTCCGAATATGCCATGTACTGGCAAGACGCCATGTTCGGAAGGGAACTGGAAGAGTTTGGGGCAGACATCGTTTATATACACACCACAAGCCGCAATATTTCCGTTTATCCATCCTTACAGGACAGCAAGGAAAAGGTGGACAAATTATTAGACAGTCAGATGAATCACTTTGTACAGATCTGGGACAAGCTTTTACAACGTGGCTGTACTATCATCCAGAATAACTTTGAACGCCCGGCTTACCGCTTGCTGGGCAACAAAGATGTCAGTGATTATCATGGCCGAAGCAATTTTGTTACTTGCCTGAACCAGAGATTCTATGCCTATGCCCAGGCCGCCAGCAGTAAAGGATTCTATATTAACGACATCGACTATCTGTCCGCTTCTTTTGGTCTGGAGAAATGGGCAGATATTTCCGCTTGGCATATGTACAAATATGCCTTGAATATGTTGGCAATACCTGAGCTGGCATTCAATGTGGCCAATATCATCAAATCAGTCTATGGCTATAATAAGAAAGCTATTGTGCTTGATTTGGATAATACGATCTGGGGAGGCACCATAGGCGATGACGGTATCGATGGTATTGAACTGGGACAGGATAGTCCCGCAGGTCAGGCATATTCTGAGTTTCAGGAATATGTGAAAGCCCACATGGATTTGGGCGTGCTTCTGACAGTATGTTCCAAGAATGATGAAGAGAATGCCATGGCAGGACTCAGGCATCCCGACAGCAGGCTTACTCCCGATGATTTTTCAGTGATAAAGGCGAATTGGGAGAACAAAGACCGCAATGTCCAGGCCATAGCCCAGGAGCTGCATGTAAGTGCCGACAGCTTTGTGTTTATTGACGACAATCCCGCTGAGCGCGCAATCGTTACGGGGCAGATACCCGGAATAGCCGCACCGGATATCGGGGAAGTGGACGACTACGTCCGCCGTATCGACAGATCGGGCTTTTTTGAAGTCACCGCCGTGACGCAGGATGATATGACCCGGGGGCAAATGTACCGCGAGAATGCCATGAGATCTCATGCCGAACGCAGTTTTGATCATTATGAGGATTATCTGGCCAGTCTTCAAATGAAGGCCGTCATCCGGGACTTTGAATCAATCTACCTCCCGCGAATTGCCCAGCTGACCAACAAGACCAACCAGTTTAATCTGACGACCAAGCGTTATTCCGAGGGAGATATCGCTACGATTGCCGCCGACGGAAACTATATCCGGCTGTACGGAAGACTGCAGGACCGATTCGGGGATAACGGCATTGTCAGCGTTATGATCGGGCACAAGGACGGCGGTTCCCTTCATATCGAGCTGTGGCTGATGAGTTGCCGCGTGCTGAAGCGGGATATGGAATATGCCATGTTTGACCGGCTTGTGGAAGAATGCCGCAAGGAAACGATCAATAAAATCATCGGGTATTATTATCAGAGCGCGAAGAACAGCATGGTCAGAGAATTTTATCGCGATTTGGGTTTCGAAAA
This sequence comes from Lachnospiraceae bacterium UBA935, assembly GCA_002293525.1. Lineage (GTDB taxonomy): Bacteria > Bacillota > Clostridia > Lachnospirales > Lachnospiraceae > UBA935. The sequence continues at coordinate 49,532 of DBDJ01000048.1, read as the reverse complement.
AACCAAAGAAAAATCTGACAGCACAGTCTGGGAATACAAGGTGGCAGCACATAAAGAGCGCAACAGGATAATTATGGTAACGGGAAACGAGGAATAGGGAGAGAACAAAATGGACAGGGAAGTGATCCGCAACAAACTTAATGAGATCTTTTGCCATGTATTTGATGACGATTCGCTAGTAATAACGGACGAAATGTGCGCTGATGATATTGAAGACTGGGACAGCTTAGCACAGATTGACATTGTCACTTCTTCGCAAGCAGCATTCCATGTAAAATTCAGTATCAGTGAAATTACTACCTTGAAGAATATCGGTGATATGCTGGACTTGATTGACAGGAGAATCAATCTATGAAACGCTATACTTACGGGGAAATTGCCCTTGGGCAAAAAGAAAGCTTTGACGCTGTTATTACAGAAGCCATGGCGGCAAGCTTCGGCGGTATGACCGGCGATGTTAATCCGTTGCACATAGATGATGATTTTGCAAAAGCGAAGGGATATAGCGGCAAGACTGTCTATGGCATGCTTACGGCTTCCTTCCTTTCTACCTTGGCCGGCATGTATCTGCCGGGAGAACATAGTATGATCCACGATGTGGAAGTGAAATTTCCGCTTCCTGTCTATGTCGGCGATACGCTTACCTATACGGGTGAGGTGATAAGGAAAGATGACATATATCAAGTGATTGAACTGAAAGTTTCGGCTGTAAACATAAGCGGGAAAAAGGTTTTGCGCGGTAAGATGAATGTTGGGGTGCTAAAATGAAAACGATTTTAATTCTGGGAGCCTCATCGGATATCGGGATGGCTTATATAAAAGAACTTGAGAACGCCAGCGATTTTGGAGAGATTAGGGTGATTGCCCATTATCGAACGATGACACAAAGGTTTGAAGAACTGATTGCTTCGGCTAAGAATGTTCCAATAGAGGCTGTTCGGGCCGATTTGAGCCAGCCTGAACAGGTAGGACATCTGATTCATCACATGAAAGACCGATATACAGCACCGACGCATATTCTTCATCTTGCGGCGGGAGGCTTCCGGCATATGAGATTGCGCCAGTTTGACGGAGCGCTGATCCGGGAGGAAATGGAAATTCAGGTTTATTCTCTGGCCGAGGTGCTCAAGGCTTTCTTGCCCGTCATGGCCAAAAACCGATATGGCAGGGTAGCGGTCATGCTTACGGCTTATACTTTTGGGATCCCGCCTAAGTTTGTTACCGACTATGTCATCTGCAAATACGCTTTACTGGGACTGATCAAAGCCGCCGCGGCCGAATATTGTGAAAAAGGCATCTGTATAAACGGACTGTCGCCGGCGATGGTGGAGACAAAATTTTTGGACGGCGTTGACAGCCAGGTGATGGAAATCGCTGCCCAAAACAGTCCTTTGAAACGCAATGTGAAGCTTGCCGAAGTTATCGCAGCGATTAAGTTTTTATTGTCTGATGAAAACACATATATGTGTGGTACCAATATCAATCTGTCGGGAGGGGGGGCGTTGATGTAGTATGGATATTGTCCCCTATTCGGAGGGTTATTTTGAGCCTCTGATCGATTTTTTGCGGCGAAACTGGTCAACCGATCACGCTATTTACCGGAAGCAGTTATTTGACTGGCAGTACGGCGGTCCTCAGGGAGATCCTTCCGCCAGTGTGCTTCTGATCGACAGTAATGGTTTTGTGCAGGGGTTTCTTGGCGCAATCCCCTATCCTTTTCTTTATCAGGGCAAAGTGAAAGCAGCAGCAGGACTGTCCGTCTGGATTGTGGAGAAGGAGATAAAATATTCCGGAGTGGGCCTTTACCTCCGCAATGAGATTGAAAGCCGCTTTGATGTTGTCTATGCCATGGGATTAAACCTAGCGACAGTCCACTATTACCAAAAACGCGGATATCAGTATTACAGCAATTTGAACCGTTATGTCGTTCCTTTGGAAGCGAAAGGCTATCAAAACTTTTTGCTCAGGCCTGGCGAAGCGGATGATATTGCAGCATGGATACAAGCAGTTCCTTGTTTGTCAACCGCTGTTCCCGATACAAAGATAGGCGCCGATACCTTGGCAAAAGCCTATCAGCATGGCATCGCATCTTCTTTTTCCCTTTTGCCGAGAAAGGACTCACAATTCTGGCAATGGAGATACTTAGACAGCGAAGGGTTCTCTTATCTTTTTTGGGAAGATGAAGGGGGTATTATTGTTTTCCGGCTTGAGGCCGCTCATGCGCCCGGTGATTCGGTACATCATGGGCTTAAATGTCTGCGCCTGATTGAGATACTTCCGGCTGACAGCAATGTCTGGGACGGCGGAAGGAGTCCCGCCCTGACAAGAACCATTTTGTCGGTTCTGGCCTGGGGAAGGGAGCAAGGCTGTGTCTTGGCCGACTTTCAAATCAGCAATTCCCGATTAGGACATGTAGTAAAAGATGCTGGTTTCAGGCTTCAGCAAGAAACGGGGATCACCAATGTTGCCAGGCTTTTTTCTCCCTATAGAGAGAATGCCTTGCCGATCAATCTGGCCTATCGGATCTGTGAGTGTGACGGGTTCGCAGAAGCAGACAGGGAAGATACTTATTTGGTAAAGTCAGATGTGGATATGGACAGGCCCAACAATCTTGTTGTATTATAGCCAAAGTTATACTAAATTAGGTCAGTAATACGAAGAAAGGACGATTACTATGAAATATTGTAAGAAGTGTGTTATGCCCGATACCCGTCCGGGGATTGTCTTTGACGAGGAAGGTGTTTGCTCGGCCTGCCGTTCCTATGAGAAACAAAAAACCGTTGATTGGGATGCCCGATATAAAGAGCTGGAGGCACTCTGTGATAAGTACAGAGGCATGAACGGTCCTGATAAATTTGACTGTGCCATTGCCGTCAGCGGCGGCAAAGACAGCCATTTTCAGACTTATGTGATGAAAGAACTCATGGGCATGAACCCTTTGCTGATCAGCGCTTTAGACAATCTGCAGATGACAGAGGCAGGCAAGCATAATATTGATAACATCGCCGAGGAATTTGGCTGTACTATGATTAAGGTCCGGCCTAAAGCCAAGGTACAAAAGAAAATCATGCGTTTGACATTTGAAAATTTTGGTCATCCCATTTGGGTATGCGAGCGCTTTACTTATGTTGCACCTTTTCATGTAGCTATTAATTTTAACCTGCCCTTGCTTGTGTATGGGGAAAATGTAAGTTACACCTATGGCGGTCCTGGCGCCGAGGACACGTATTCCGCCAAAAAGCAGATCCTCAACGGTGCTGCGTCCGATATTCCGGAAGATCTCCTGTTAAGTACAGGCATTACTAAGGCTGACTTGGAGCTATATACCATGCCGCCGGTTGAGCAGCTGGAAAAACTTGAGCCTATTTATATGAGTTATTTTTTGCCTTGGAACAGCCATAAAAACTATCTGTTCGCAAGGTCACGGGGTTTCCATACGCTCACTCATGAATGGGAAGCAACACATCATATCGAGCATTATAATCAGGTTGACAGTTATGCCTATTCCCTTAATGGATGGATGCGCTATCCCAAGTTCGGTCATCAATATACTACCGACTTTGCCTCCCGGTATGTCCGTTATGGCATGATAACCCGTGATGAGGCCATTGCGCTTGTACAAAAACATGACCATGATCTGGATCCTAAGACCGTCGAGACCTTCTGTGAATTTGTCGGATATAGCGAATCAGAATTCTGGCAAATCGTAGAGAAACACTATAACAAGGATCTGTTCTACAAAGACGACTGGGGACGCTGGATACCGAAATATCCAATCTGGAAAGCGTGATTTATTTATATAGTATGCAAGTTAATGACAAGCTTTCGGCAGGCGTAATAATACCTTATTGCGCCTGCTTCATTTTGCCTCTCTTTCCAGCTGCCCTCTCTTTCAAATAGACATCTCTCTCAAACTGCCATCTCTTTCAAAACATAGGCATGGTCCAGTCTAGGGAAATGCAAATCGCCATGATCCTCATCTGACATTAAAGCGTTGAAACCGATGCTGATCCCCAATTCTCTCATGATTTCATCGGTATCACGGTTAAAAGAACTACATGGATAGGATACCGAGTATACCTGGCCTTTTATGATGTTTTCGATCACATGCTTATTTTCACGATATTCGCGCCTTTGTTCATCATGAGATTTTTCCGACATGGCGGTTGGATGTGTGTGGCTATGCAAGCCTATGCTATGACCTGATTGATACAAATCCAGAAGCTGCTCTTCTTTTATCCATAAAAGTTCTCGGTTTGCTTCCACATCATATCCAAACGACTTTATCATATGATCCATAAGGAGATAATATTTTTCCTGCCCCAGCAGTCGGTCCCTTAGGTAGCGGAACAGCCTGTCGTTATCGGTATAAAATGTGGATTGACGCAGGTAGCTGCGCGGGTCAAACTGAGCCATTTCCTTTTCGATATCACATTGCAATTCATCCTGTCTTTGTACAGCCAGCTTAAAGAATGTTTCATAAAAATGATCGATGGAATCAAATTCTTTGAATCTAAAATGCCTGTAGATTTCCAATTTTTCCAGTTTCCCTTTGTAAATTGATGTATAGACAAACCAAAACGCTTTAATTTTTTCTTTTTCGAGGACGGGATAGGCTATGTCATATTGGCAAGCCAGAGCATCGTCAAAGGTCAGGCAAATTTGATTTGGTTTTAAATTTCTGCTTATTGCCGCAGTATAAAAAACATCTGCATCAATAATATCATAGTTTCTTCTCAAATGCTGTATCATTGCCTGAAACTCATGGCAGCTTATCGACCCTTGGCCGATGATATGCTTTTCGCTATCATGAAAATGGTGGAACATAACTCCGAAATTACTCAAAACTTGGTTTCTCCTTAAAAACTATCGATAGAAACAGGATAACACGCCCAGATCAAAAAAGTCAACTTGGTGAACAGTAACAACAGTAACAAGATTCGTTTTTGTACTTTATTGCCTTTTTTATGCATTTGTACTATAATTGAAATCGTTAATATAACAAGAAAGGTGACGTAAATGAATATTCCTGCCAACCGTCTGGATCGCGCCTTTTTGATGCATCAATCCGAATATGAAGAGGCGGCTCTGCGGGTGCTTCGTTCCGGGTATTATGTATTGGGAAACGAGGTGGCCAGATTTGAAGAAGAATTTGCCGCCTATATCGGAACACCTTATTGTGTAGGCCTGGCAAGCGGGCTGGATGCCTTGTGGATGGCTTTCCGGATCTTGAACATCGGTTCCGGTGATGAAGTGATCGTACAGGCTAATGCTTATATTGCCTGTGTTATGGGGATTACCATGAACGGTGCCCATCCGATTTTTGTAGAGCCGGATCGGTATCATAATATTGATGTTGATCGAATAGAGGCGGCCATTACCGAAAAGACTAAAGCCATACTGGCGGTACATTTATATGGACAGGCTTCTGATATGGAGGCTATTGTCAGAATCGCCGAAAAGCATAAGCTCTATGTAATTGAAGACTGTGCCCAGTCCCATGGGGCTGGCCAGAACGGACAAAAGATGGGTACTTTCGGTCATATCGGCTGTTTTTCTTTTTACCCGTCTAAGAATCTCGGTGCATTCGGCGATGCCGGGGCGGTGGTGGGTAACAGTGCGGAAATAGCGGAAGCATTCCGGATATATCGTAATTATGGCAGTAAGAACCGCTATTATAATGCGGTAATCGGGACAAACTCACGGTTAGATGAAATCCAGGCGGCTTTATTAAGGATCCGCCTGTCTCATCTTGATGAACTGAACCGGGAACGTCAGTCTCTATGTGAGCGTTATCTGAAAGAATTAAAGCATCCGGACTTGGAACTGCCGTCGATCAATACCGGCAGCGGCTGTGATACGGTATGGCATCAGTTTGTTATAAGGGTCAGTAACCGGGAGAAACTGATGGAGCATCTGAGGGCAAGAAATATCAGCACCGCAATCCATTATCCGGTTTCGCCGCATCGGCAGGAAGCATATAGGGGCCTGGGTTATCAAAAAGGAGAGTTTCCGGTTGCCGAAGCGTATGCGGATACGGTTTTGTCACTGCCGCTTTTCCCGGGAATGACCGATAAAGAACAAAGCTATGTAATAGCAGCTGTCAATCAATGGGAGAAGCCGTTGTAATGCCTCCGAAAAAGTAGAGAAAGAAAGAGAGGGCAGGGAATGACGTCGATTAAGGATATCAGACTGATTCAATTTCCTCAGTTGGGTGATGAGCGGGGCCATCTTGTTGTTCTTGAGAGTGAGAAGGTGATTCCGTTCGAAATAAAGAGGGTGTTCTATATTTATGGTTCGGATCGATCCGTACTGCGTGGCCATCATGCCAACCGCATAACGGATTTTGTGCTGATCAATGTCAGCGGCACCAGCAAGGTACGGGTTGTTGACGGTTATGGCAGGGAAGAGATTGTTAACTTGGACAGACCCCATTACGGCATCTTCCTGCCGCATATGCTGTGGAAAGATATGTATGATTTTTCACCGGATTCGGTGCTGCTGGTATTGGCTAGCACTCATTACGACAATTCAGAATACTTACGTAATTTCGAAGAATTCCAGCGTATTGTAAAGGAGCAGGACTGATGGGAAAGCTGTCAATTATTATCCCCGTTTATTATAACGCGGATACCCTTATGGATTGCTATGTCGACCTGAAAGAGAAGGTCCTGGCGCAGCTCCCGGATTATGAGATTATTATCATTGATGACGGTTCGGGAGACAATTCTTATGCAGTTATGTGTGATATCAAAGAAATCGATGACCATGTCTGCTTAATAAAGCTGTCCCGGAATTTTGGCAGCCATGCGGCAATATTTGCCGGGCTGTCGGTCTGTACCGGAGACTGTGCGGTACTCAAGGCGGCCGATCTTCAAGAACCGTCAGAACTCCTGGTCGCAATGTACCGGAAATGGGAAGAGAAAAATAAGGTGGTGCTTGCTATCCGTGAAGGACGGCAGGACGGCAGCTTATTTACCGCTCTTTATTATCATTTGGTCAAAAGATTCGTCAGTTCAGCCATGCCGGTAAACGGTTTTGATATTTTTTTGATTGACCGCAATGTGATTGATTCCCTGAAACAGCTCAATGAAAAAAATTCCGCGCTGACCTTGCAGATTCTCTGGTCGGGATTTCAGACTGCGAAGGTAGCCTACACCAGGCTGGAGCGGAAGAAAGGAAAGTCTCGCTGGAGTCTGGCTAAGAAGATCCAATTGGTGATTGATTCCTTCATTGGTTTTTCCTTTGCCCCGATTCGTTCCGTTACCATTGTCGGCGTGCTGTTTTTTATTGTTGCCGTCATCTGGGGAGCGGTGCTGGTTACTGCCAGGCTGCTTTCCAATATCCCTGTCCAAGGTTACACTTCATTAATGATTATCGTCCTGATGTCTTCCGGGCTGATTATGCTGTCATTGGGTATTTTAGGAGAATATATCTGGCGTATCCTTGATGCGGCCAGAGGCCGTCCGGTATATTTGATCGATAAGCAAAATGGGGAAAAGCCAGACGATGCTGAGAAACCGGATGACAATGAGAGAAAAGGGATTAACGTGGGTAAACAAGATATTTAAACCATCCGCTTCCACAGGGTTTCCACTGCTTCGCTTAACCGGTCCCATGAAAAGCGTTCTGCCTCCGCTTTGATGCAGTCGGTAAACTCCTTTGCTTTCTCAAGCCTGAAATAACGAACGACCGCTTCTGCAAGCGGTTCGGCATCGCCGGCCGCTACGATATACCCGTTCCGTCCATCCGTCACGACATCCGGAAGGCCGCCGACGTCGGTCACTACCACCGGCTTTTCAAAGCCGAAGGCAATCTGGACGATGCCGCTCTGGGTCGCGCTGACATAGGGTAAGACCACCAGGTCACTGGCAGCGAAATAGGGTTCCACCTCGTGGTTGGGAATATAGCCGTCAACAATACGGATATTTTCTTCCAGTCCGTGGGTTCGGATCAGTTCTAAGTACTCTTCTTTGTCATTATTAAAGGAGCCGACGATCAACAGCAGGATGTCCTCCATGCGGTTTTTAATGAGGGGCAGAGCCTGAAGCAGGTATTTCAAGCCCTTATATTCCCTGACAAAACCAAAAAACAGCAGTACCTTCTGATCCTTGGCGATCTGTAGGCGCAAACGGGCTTCTTCTCCTGATATCCCGTCAAATTTAAAGATGTCATAGGTTGGATGTACGGCCTGCGTAAACAATGGGTTTTTTACTACCGTCTTAAGATCATCCCCATCCGATGCTGAATGCACGATAAAAGCATCGCCCTGCCGTAAGACCCGTTTAGTCAGCCAGCGGTCCAGGACAAACCGTTCGTGGGGAAATACATTGTGGCATACGAAGATCAGTTTTTCCTTTTTCAGTATTTGGGAGATCACCCAGTAGCAGGGGGCAAAATAGGGGTGCCACCATTGAATTATGATCATGTCGGCCTTTTCTTTTTTCATGTTCCGGGCAGACCTGAACCAGTTAATGGGGTTGGCGGTATGAATCCAGTATTTGGCGGCTTCTACTTTGAAACTATCATCACTTTCATCTTTTTGCTGTTTTTGGTAAAGCAGCTTGGGATATTGGAAGGAATAAGAAATCATCGAAACGTCAAATTTCTTATGTAAGGCCCGGTATAGTAAGCCAGTGTAATGGGATATTCCGCCCATGTAAGGATAAACAGGGCCCACTAAGAGTATTTTCTGTTTGTTGTCCATGAAACTACGATACCTTTCCCTAGCTTTTTGAATGAATCATTTTAATGACTAATTAGTGTTTAAGTTTTTCCGGCATTCATCATATTCCATCCGGCGGACATGATACTGTAAATCGGCCAGCATCTTCCGGTTGGTAGAGATTACCGAGGCGACCAGTCCGATCATAAAGGTCAAAAAGCCGATAATGATTAAGGTACAGGCCAGCAGCAGTGACTGGGTATGGCCGCTGCCGTTGCCGGTAAAGTAAAAGTAAATGAACCGGAAACCAATTGCCAAACCGACCAGTGTAGGCGGGATAGCCAGATAAGTGAAGCTTTTTAAGGGCTTGTACATCAAATAGGCCCATAGGATGGTCATCATGCTTCTCTTTACATAGCCCCAGGTGCTGGTAAATAACCGGGAGGGTCTTAAGTCGGGATTGGTTCTGACTGGTACGCTGGTAACAGAGATTTTTTCCCGCCCCGCCTGGACAAGGGTTTCTAAGGTATAAGTATAATCACTCACAACATTGAGCCGCATGGCGGCTTCCCGGGAAAAGGCCCGGAAACCGCTGGGAGCATCCGGGATATCGGTATTTGAGGCGACTCGGACAATAAAGCTTCCGAAACGCTGCAGCTTCTTCTTGATAAAGGAGAAATGCTCTGTCGTGTCGATCGGCCTTGCGCCTACCACCATATCGGCGGTGCCGTCCAATATCGGCTGGATCAGTACTTGGATGTCTTCCGCACAATATTGGTTATCGGCATCGGTATTGACGATAATATCGGCACCGTTGCGCAGGCAGCCGTCCAGTCCGGCCATAAAGCCCTTGGCCAGCCCTTTGTTCTGACTGAACGACACGACATGATGAACGCCCCATTCTTTGGCCACTTGGACGGTGTCATCCTTGCTGCCGTCGTTGATAATCAGATATTCGATGCCATCAATTCCGTCAAGCTCCCGGGGCAAGTCATCAAGAGCAATTTTTAGGGTCTCAGCTTCATTATAACAGGGAATCTGAATCATTAATTTCATGCGTTTTGTACTCCTTATATTTATCCGAATTATTATCTAATATAGCAGTTAATGTAATTATTTATTCATTCTTGCAGCATCGGCATAATCAGCCGGTTTACCGTCGGTAATATCTGCCAGTCATAAGATTTATCGGCATAAAAGTCAAATTATATTATGACAGCCCGGCAATCTGGAAAATTTTGCCCAATTGTTTTTGAAAGGGGAAAATCTCAGCAGTTTTAGATAAGCCGTTGGCGGCAATCCGCTGCCGCTCTTCCTCATGTTCCAGATAATAACCAGCTTTTTCTATAGCATCTTCCATGCTTTCATAGATCACGACATCGTTGCCGGGTTCAAAGTATTCCGTCAGTTCTGCTTGATAATTGGAAAACAGCAGCCCGCCGGAACCGAGGATGTCTAAGGCTCGCAACGGAATCCCGGAGCATATGCACTTTAAGGTGGCATTGATATTGATCCGGCTTGCCTTAAAAACCTTCGGCATAACATCAAAATAGGATGCCGTGCCCCGGTAAGAGAGCTGCGGCGGCAATTCTGGTACCTGGCGGGAGTAAAGGACGGTCTGATGCCGGGAGCATAATCGCCTTAGCAGGTTAAGCCGCTCCAGTCTGGTGATCTGGGTGGCGATGGCAATGGAAAGTTCGGGACGGTTTATTTCAAGCTCTTGCCCGGCAGCCATGTGCGCGTTGCGTATTTTATCCAGCAGTTCTTCAGTGATCCGGTCATTTACCAGATAATAACCGTATAAGACCAGCTGGGCCTGTACGATGCTGTCGATATATCCTTTGTCATAGTCAGGGAGCGGGGCGGTAATCACCGGCAGGTCGGAACGGTAAATCTGGCCGACCATCGAGATGTCACAGCCGTACTGCTGCTTTTCTGTGTGAGAAAGGGAAACTGCCGCCAGCCGGTCAATGTTGATTCCCAGTGGCATGTGGTAAACGGTGTCATAGCCCTGGTTTCTGACGGATTCATATTCCAGCCGGTCAAACAGGAAGATGTAATTGGTGGGATAATGAAAGGTCCGCAGTTTTTTATAGGAAAGCGGGCTGTCATAGCTCCAGGACAGGTATTTGATGTCATGCTTATAACACAGGCCAGCCACAAGCGGGAAATAATTGATGCTCATCACGCAGTCGTACCGCTCGGCAGCAAGATAGCGGTCAAAGCGGCGGCAGAAGAACTCGTCCTCATAGATATCGGGAAAGCTATAATAGATATTTTTACAGGTAATCCCCATTTTCTTCAGAAAATATATTAAGTCATTCTGGGTATAAGCTCCCATGTCATACAGTAAAATTTTCACAAATTACTCCGTTCTGATAGCAGAGTATCGTTGGTTACCTCAGTGTCTTTCCGGAAAGCAGAAGGCTCTCCTACAAAATTATACTACAAATAATAATTCTGTAAAGAATAATATTCACTCTCTAATGTTAGGGGAGGGGGAGGGGTCGGGGGCCGGAGGGCGGGGAGCTTAGCGACACTTATTTTCGGGAGCCGGAACCGGAGCCGATGAGGTCCGGGCAATCTGACGATGACCGCGCAGCCAGTCAGTTGATTGCAAAGATCACTACAGTCACAATTAACATTGCCTTGCGATATTGACAGTAAAAAAGATTCCGATTAAACTTACAGTATAGTACATAAAGTAAAGTACATAAAGTAAAGTACATAAAGTTAAGAATCAGAATGTCATTGATGAATGAATAAAGTGAGGCAGAATGGGTAAAATACTTTTTCCTCAGTGGGAGAGCCTGGGGCAGGATTTTATAGTCAGGGCCTTTGCGGGTGCCGGATATGAAGCAGATCCCCTGCCGTTTCCTCAGGCAGAGCCGGATGCCGGGAAAAGAGCGGGACTGGCAGATCAGCTGGTAAAGAAAATATTGGCCGGTACATATGATTTTGTTTTTACGGTAAACTTTCTTCCGGTGGTGGCGATTGCTTGCAAAGCCTGCCGGATTCGGTATCTTAGCTGGGTATATGACAGTCCGTGCGTTGAGCTTTATTCGGAAACCATGCTCTATGAAACAAATACGGTATTTATTTTTGACAGCCAGACCTGTATGGATCTGATCGGAAAAGGGGTTCAAACCGTCGCTTATCTGCCGATGGCGGCCGATGTGGATTATTATGACGCATGCTGTTTGGAGTCCGCCACTAATAAATATGATCCTGATCAGGCTCAAGAAGATGTTCAGGATCAAGAAAATGTTCAGGAAAAGTACCGATCCGATCTTTCATTTGTGGGTTCCTTGTATACACAGGCGTGGAATCAATTTGCGCCGCTGGAAAAAGCGGAAGGCTATCTGAAAGGCTATCTTGACGGCCTGGTCGGGGCTCAGATGGATATCTATGGCGGCAGTTTCCTGGAACAGGCGCTGGCACCGGAGATCGTGCTTCAGATGCAGAAGCTCTGCCTGTTGCCGCAGCGGGTAAACAGCAGTGAAACACCGGCCTGGCTGTATGCCAATTATTACTTGGCCAAGAAGGTAACGGCAAGGGAACGCTCCGAAATCATCAGGGACTTATCCCGGCAGTTTTCGCTGAAGTTATATACTGGGGAGTCCACGGCACAGTATCCGGAAATAAATAATATCGGCATGGTCGATTATTACCGGGAGGCACCGCTGGTATACCAAAACAGCAAGATCAATCTGAATATATCCCTGCGGAGCATCCAGAGCGGGATTCCGCTTCGAGCCTTTGATATCATGGGCTGCGGCGGGTTTTTGCTGACGAATTATCAGGGTGATTTTATGGAACATTTTGTTCCCGGTGAAGATTTTGTATATTATGAAAACCGTCAGGACTTGGCGGAAAAAGTGGCTTATTATCTGAGCCATGAGGAGGAAAGAAAGCAAATTGCCAGAAGCGGCTATGAAAAAGTAAAGCAGTTTCATACGTACCGTCATAGGGTGGCGGAGATGCTTCAGGTAATTAACGGCTTTTAAGGAGTTCCATAGAGTCAAGAATGTCGTATGCGAGTTGCTTTTACAGCACTTCAAGCCGCCGGATGGCCGGTTCATAAGCACCGCACATCTGATAATAAGCCTTTGCTTCTTCAGGATGACTAGTACATTCATAGATGACGCCGATATTATAATAAGCACTGTAGCTGTTCACCCCTTCCACCGAATAAGTTGGGTGCGTGACAGCTTTTTTAAATTCTGCGATAGCCCGGTCAAACATGGCGTTATTCATATAAATCAGGCCCATCAGGAAAGGGAAATCTGCCCGGGTGGCGAAATCATCATAAATATTCTCGAACATCAGGGCTTCTTTATATCGTTTCAGATCCAGAAGACAGTAACCATATGATTCCACCATTGATTGTACATATTCCAACTGCGGGTTGACGTCAAAGCCAAGGCCAAGACTGTAATAATGGCAGGCATTTTCCGTATCTTTCAAAGCGGTATAAGACTTGCCGATCTGATAGTAAGTATAGGGATCCGGTCCGTTTTTATCGAGGTCGAGCAGCAAAAGATCCAGATTACGCCGGGCTTTTTGAGCGGCAATGTCCTGGTTTACATAGCCTTCGTGGTAGCAGCTTAAGGGTATCGGGAAATATCCTGGTTCACTGCCGTCGATCCGCGCCACCTGCTCGTGGATGATCCCGCGATAGTGATATTCGTGCCGCGAAAAAAGCCGGGCAACCCGTTCGGTGAGAATACTGGAAGCATCGGCTGGCTGTCCTCCGGTCACGTAAGGGTTGTTGCGGATCAGCATGCCGGCGCCCCGGGGATGCTGCCGGATGGCGGCATCGATCGCCGCCCGGTCGATGGTTTCTAAGAATTCATCACAGTCGATGACTAAGATCCAGTCATGGGAAGCTTTGGCGATCGAATAGTTTCTGGCGGCACTGAAATCATTGATCCAGTCGAAATGATATATTTTATCGGTGAATTCACGGGCAATTTCCACGGTCCGGTCGGTCGAGCCGGTATCCACGACAATGATTTCAAAGGAATGCGGCGATAAGAGACGCAGGCATCTGCTGATGTATTTTTCTTCGTTTTTTGCAATGATGCAAACGGATATAGGGGTTATGTCCGGTTTTGGCGATATTGGCATAAAAAGCTCCGATCGTGGATTTTCAGTTTTATTTGTTTCTTAATAAGATTATAATTGGATTGGCGGAAATTGACAAGAGGACGCAGAAGCGAATTATTTTCGCTGCAAGCTGTTTTCGCGGAAATTAAGGCCATAGGGCCAGTCGTTCCGGCCTTTGCCGCGTATCCTGTATAAGCGGCGGATGAGCCTGCCGTCATCCAGGACCTTCAGTACGGCCTTAAGTCTTTCCAGATCGCCTGGTGAGGATATTGAGCCTTTCATTTCCATTGACATAAACAGACTTATTACTTATAATAATGACATTAATGACATTTATGCGCACAAATACTTGAGTATTATGCATTCAATTGTATGCTGACAGGAGGAGGGGTATATGGCACTATTGGACGACATTGGCAAAAAAATAACGGCTACGACGCAGAACGTGGTGAGGGGGACAAAAGACTTAACTGACATAGCAAGGCTTAATTCGCTGATTGCAGATGAGCAAAAGCAGGTCACCAGTCTTTACTCACAAATCGGGAAACTGTATTATGAGACAGCAGAGCATGATCCGGATTCGGCATTGGGAAAGCTATGTCTTGCCGTAACAGTAGCGAATGACCGTATTGCGAAACATGATGAAGACATTCGTACGATTAAAGGTTCGCGCCGCTGTCCTCAATGTGGTGAAAATGTGCCGTTGTCATCGGGTTTTTGTGGAATATGCGGGGCAAAGATGGAAGAAGCCCAAAATAATGGCCCCAATGTGCCAGCGAAGCGATTCTGTACCAATTGTGGCGAGGGAATCAGCGATGGTATGGTATTTTGCACTTCATGCGGACAAAAAGTAGAATAAGCAAGTGGAAGTTTTATATTAATAAGCAGACTACAAAATAATTAAGTAGATAATATACAATATAGGAAGAGGGATAAGTTATGACCAATTTAAAATGTAAAAACTGCGGTGCGGACATCCACCCGAATATGAAATTCTGCGGCGTATGCGGTACGCCGGCAGAGTACCCGGAAGCAAAAGAACCGGCCGCGGCTGCCTCGGCCGCAGGCTACCAAGCAGCAGCACCCGCGGCAAAGAAGGGAATATCTACGGCTGCAAAGCTGATGATGATTATTGTACCCGTAATCATCATTGTGGTCGTTGTCGCTGCGGGCATCCTGTTTACTTCCTTGAAGCCGTCTAAGTATGTGCAGTCTTCTTGGCTGTATATATATAATGAGGAGGAGGAAGTGGCTATCATGCCAAAAGACGCGCCCGAACCGACTATTAAGCTCGAAGGTTATATGTATGACTATAGTATGAGTATGGACGGCACGGCTGCCGCGGTGCTGATCTATAACGAAGGTTCTATAGGATATTCTCTCTATTATGTTAACAACAAAGCAACTTTCATAGCCGATGAAGTGTACGAAGCGGTTATAGCGGCATCAGGCAAAAGTGTTGCCTTTTCCAAAGTGAGAGAAAATGAAAGTTTAACCACGGAGCTATGCATATGGTCTGACGGAAAGATTACCACGATAACCGATGACTGTTCAGCCTATTGTCCGATAGCCGTTTCACCGGACGGCAAGACAGTAGCCTACACTGTTAATGATGAAGACGCAGATGAAGACGAAGAGGGATATATAGGTTATTATTATAACGGGAAAGAGATAGAAATAGGCGAAGATATTCAGCCATTTGCGGTCGCCGATGGAGCGAAGCATATTTATTACCAAAAAGATTCTTCTTCTTATGTGCAAAAAGGGACGGACAGTGATTCCCGAAATAAGCTTGGCGAGGATATTTATGATTTCTTTTATAATCGCGACCTGACAAGTGTCATATATAACAACGGTTCAAAGTCCTATATCAGCCGTAACGGCGGTTCGAAGGAAGGCCTTTCGGGTTTGTTTGAAGGGTTATTGCTGCCGCAAGGAGTGGAGGAGTTTACCGATGATTATTATTATTCCCGTATCTACGACATATCCGATTTTACTGATACATTTTACATGACCTCGGAAGACAGTGTCATCCATATTAATGGCAAATATGAAACGAACAGAGTGGCATCAAATGTCGACAGAGCTCAGCTTGTCCAAGACGGGAAAACGATAATTTATCAGAAGGGTGACAGCATCTATAAGGTGAATGGCATGAAAGAGGATGCCGAGGATGTCGAACTGGTTGAAGAAGACGTTCAAGATTTCATCGCTACTTCTGATGGCAAGGCGGTTTTTTTCTACAATACCGATGATGAACTGATGTATCAGAAAGGCACCGGTAAGCCAATCCATGTCGCCGATGACCTGGAATACTTGTTATACAGCGAGGATGATCATATCTGGGCTATGTTTGACGGAAATAAGCTGTTCTATGTCAGTGATGAAGAACTGTGCTGGACCACAGGCGGCAAGGGGACAGCTGTAGACATTGAAGGAGAAAACTTTTATGTAATGGTGGAAGGAAACAGATTGCTTATTGTGTCATACTATGAGGAGGACTACTACTATGGCTACAGTACACTTGACGGAGAAAATTTTGAATTAATATTAGAGAGCAGTGATTATTAAGGCAGCGGAGGAAGGCTTTGATGCACAATACATATATTCAGCTAGCACTCGGTCTGATGCCGGCGGCCTTGTTTTTCTTATTGGCGGGGATGATTGCGAAACGACATAAGTTTCGCAATTTTTCTGTTGCCGTTATTTTTTTCGTTACCGCTGCCGTTCTGGCAGGTCCCCAAGTGTTTTCTCAGCTACAAGAGCAGGCTGCTGCCCAAAACTATGACAAGTTAAGCTTGATTTATGCCGTGGCCGACGAAGGCTCGGTGGGGCTGGCGCAGGCGCTCCTGCAGGATGAACGGGCGAATTATCAGCCGGAGCATGCGCTTGCCGCCGCCCGCTTTGCGGCGCAGGATCAAGATTATAGTGCTGCAATAGCACTTTACCGGAAAGCCGTCTTAAGCTTTCCGGAAGCAGAGGGCGAACTTTCCGCGCTTATCGCTTTTAGCGAGGCGGATGTCTTGTATTACAGCGTAACGGCAGACACAGATATGGCGACGGTTTATCAAACACGGACAGAGCGGCTGTCTATCGCAGAAAAAGAGATTTCAACTGCTGTGGAAAACAGGATACCAGAAACCGATGACGACCGCTATGACAAGCTGGCAAAATACCTTGTCTTCGCGGAAGCGGCGCATCAGGCTTATCTTTATGGCGAGGATATGGATATAAGCGAGGATATGGACATAGCCGAGGACATGGACATAACCGAAATCCAAAAGTACCGCCGCCGGATGGATGACCTGCTGGAGGAAAATCCCGGCTTTCTTGCCATCACGCAAGTCCGGCTGGCCCGTTTAAAATTGCAGCTTTTATGTGAAGATTACTCATCTATAGCCGCGGTGCTTGATGAAACCTCGGATTATAATGAGCTGCTGATCGTCTCGGAATTATATATCAAGAATTATATGAAGCAGTCCGATTTTACCGGTGAATTTTCCCGCGATAACACCCAAAAATATCAGACAGTCTATGACCGGCTAAATGACATCTACAATAATTCCTACACCGATCTCAGCCGCGAAGAACGCAATGAGGCCAAGGCACAGCTTCAGGCGCTTAAGGTGATCATCAGGAATCCGGCGCTCGGGAAAATGGAGGAACGTCTTTCGGAGTATGCTACGGAAGAATATGCGGTTGATGCTTCCAAGGCCTACCTCCAGATGGCTAAAATCGAACACTCTCTCGGCAATGAGACAAAGTCTGCCGAATATATTGACCGCTCCATCGATACGGTCGGTGACTGTGAAGACAGTGATTATACCGTTCCGATGTATGAGCTTGTCAGCATTATTGCCGATAAGGACGACCCGGAACGGCTGAAAGAGGCGGCGGAGTATGTCGACCGGGTTCTGGATAACAATCTGACAGTGAAATTAAGTGAACAGAGCACGGCAGAAAGTACCGAGTCGGAAGAAGAAGCCCTTACGGGGGATTTTGCTACACAGATGCAGACGTATGTCAGCCAGAAGCGGATGTCGGTCAATATCGTGAATGTCGACACCACCGGGTTTGAAGATGACGCGGTCATAAAAGCAACAGTAAATATCAGCAATAACCTCTACACGAGTGCCGATGAACTGAAAGCAGCGATGTCGGTCGTAGACTGCAGTGTCGGCATCAGCGATTTTACGGTTGAAAAGGTGGACTATAGCGGTGCCGACATCCTCCTTTGTGTCGATATTTCCGGGAGCATGCAGGGCAGCAAGATCGAAAACCTAAAGGATGCGATAAGACTCTTTGCCGCCGACAAAGAAGAGATTGAAAATATTGCCCTGGTTACGTTCAACGGTGAAATAGCCGGCGATTATCCCTTTGGGCTCAGTGCCGAGGAACTCAATCAAGTGGCGGATTCCATCTATGCAGGCGGAAATACCTCCGTTTATCATTCCGCTATTTATTCACTGGAAAAGTTTGAAAGCAACCCGGGCGTGATCAACAGCATCATTCTTATGACAGACGGGCAAGACGGCTATTATGCGAGCATTGACGAAATCGAGGAGTATATCGGAAAGCCCTGCAGAGAAAAAGGGATAACTATATACACAATCGGTTTCGGGAGCGATGCCGACGGCGCTTATCTAAATTCCATCGCGGCGGCTACCGGCGGAACCTATCTGTATGCCAGTGACCCGACTGCAGCTTCTCAGGTTAATCAGCTGGAAGAGTTTTTCAGCGGCCTGCGGGCACAGATCCTGAACCAGTACGAACTTAGCTTTACTGCCGATGATACCTTAAGCTACTCGCGTGAATTAAAGGTCAGTGTGGGCGACGGACTGGATTCGGATCAGGTGACATATTATCTCGGCGGCGGCGCCGATTCGATTACCGAGCCGGACCATGATGAGAACTCACCGGTTTATATGAGCGGCAAGGCTGTTTACAGCTTTGCGCCTAGGATGCTCTATAAGAATGGCCAAACGATGGAGTCCACGCTGAAAGGGGAAGGGTTTGCCGCCGAAGACAACATAAGCATTACCCTAAAAGGGAATACGACCGGCGTCGAATGGAACCTTGGCACTTCCTTTGTCGATGCGAATTCCGTTGCAGTAACCATTCCGGCGGGGATAGCCGTGGACGTTTATGACGCCTATATAAGGATAAACGGAAAAACCGCGATATTGACTAAGGGAATCGCCATCTTTATGCAAGGCAGCGAACAGGTAACGGATTTCGGGCAATATCGGTTTGTGTCCTATATGAAACATAAAGAAGAGGATTCCGTGCGGCTTTCCGGCTATGTGACGATGAACGGCTGGCTCAATTTTAACAGTGGCATTTCCTTGATCGGAGATTTGAACAGCAAAAGTATATCCTTGATGGATCTGGACGGTTCCTATGTAAGCTACTCCCAGGAAAACAGTGAAGGCCTTGCCACAGTCCTGGCAAAAGTCGGCCTGCCGGTGTCTCTGCCGGCACTGGGTGTCATCACCTTATACCATGATGCCGGATATGAAAAACAGTCAGGGGACTTTAAGGTGGAAGTTTTTCCGCTGAACGGGCTGGAACTGGGGAAATATTTTATGCTGTCGCAGATTTCGGTGAAGCTTTATCCCAACCGGGCCGAGTTTGATGCCGAGAATATCCTTGCGACCTTGCCTTTTGCCGGCAAGGTACTAAAGAACAAGGCCGATTTGTTTACCTTTGATTATGCTTTCGGCGGGTCGGTATCTTCGCAGAATATCGGCGTAAAATTAGACATCAGTTTTCCGGTCAGCAAGGTGACCGATGACAAATTTTTCCCGATGAACCTCGGCAATGCGCCGATCTATGTTTCGCCTGAGGACACCGAGATTCATATTGATACACTGGCCAACGATTACGAGTTCAAGTTCATGGTTAAAACCGCTTTTATCGCTGGGCAAAGCGCACTTGGGCTAAGCGCAAGATGGGACAACCCGGATAGCGGAAATACGTCAGGCAGCCACAGTAACGGCCTAGTCCCGACCGAATTTAAATTATATGCGGATAATGATATTCATACAAGCATTGCCGGGGTTCCGGTAACTTACAGCGACTTTATGCTCGGTATCGAAGATATTGATACTTCCAAAAGCCCGATTTACTGGACCTTTGTGGGAGGCTGTGATATTTCGGCGGCAAAGCTGAGCGCCATCCCAGGCATGGGCGGGTTAAAGGACTGGATCGGCGATGTGTCGGTACTGAAACTTGACGATGCCAAGCTGTCGTTCAACTTGGGAGAATTCCATATAAAAGCGGAAACATCCCTGAAGCTGTTTGAAGAGCTGGATTGCGGAGCAGTAAGCATTGAAATGGGTAAGTTCCCATATACCTGCGCTTTGCTGAAGATGGATAACGAACCGGTCTCCGGCCTGCGGTTTGTCGGAACCTTAGGTCCTGACTGGAGATTCGGAAAGAGCTACATCAAGCTGCAGCTTACAGGGGAATTTGACGCCTTATCCAAATTCATCGGGATACAAGGCTATGGCACCTTTGATGCGAAGTTCAAAGTGTGGATTGTGAGTATCGGTGCGAGCGTCAGCGGAGAGGCGGCAGTCGGAATGAGAATCACTTCCGACGGCTCGACGGCCTTCGTTGTCCGGACGAATCCCGCGCTGCCAAACGGAGGCTTGACCTGGCCGAAGAATATGGCCGGGAAGGTATAGGAGATGGTTATGCTGAGAGTTATCAAGCAGTTTGTGCTGCGGGTGAAACAACCGTTTATGCCGAAGAGGATGCAACGGGAAATGGTGAGAGCTATGCAGGGAGCTATGGTGAGAGCGATGCTGAAAGGTATGACATTTTTGCTTGCTGTCATGATTCTGATCATAGCAATGCCAGGAGTGGCCTATGCCGCCAACGAGACAAAGGATTTATTTACCCTTGAAGAGTCTTATCATATGGCGGTGTCGATCCTGTTTGACAAGGAAATGCCGGATGTTTCTTTTACTGCGCCGGACGGTGCGGTTATCGAAGGAGCTTCCCTGCGCTACGAAAGCGGCGACGACTGGGTGCAATACTATATTCCCAATGCTGCGGTAGGTTCGTGGAAAATAACTTACGACAAAAAGTCTAATACCGAGTTTGAAATAAATTATTCAAGCTATATGGAGCCGGTCATCATCAGCAGTTTTGTTGTGGATACGAACAGTGACAATATTGAAAATGAAAGTAATGTAGATAAAAATAATGACAGAATCCCTGTCCAATTTATCGTTGACGGTGAAAACACCGCCGGTTACCAGTGGCAGATCTATGCCGTCGTTACAGAAAATAACAGCGTAGTCGGGGAGACGATGCTTGACGAAGGCTCGGCATCATTTGGCGAAACGGTTGACCGTGAGGTGTATGTCGGCGATCTTGCCGATTATGCCGATTACCGGCTCCGTCTTGACGTATGGCAGCGAGTTGGCGTTGAAGAGGCCTTCGATTCCCGTGTTTCTGATGTTGTTTTTGCAATAAGCGGCCATACTTCCGGAGACGCGATCGAAGATTTTACCGTTGAGATAAATATTACCGAGGGTGAGCTTCTGATTGACTGGAATGAATGGGCACATGGCGGTGATTATCTTGTTGCGGTATTCGACCTGGCCCAGAGCAGCGCAGAACCGATATATTATACGGAGGTGACCGACAGTTCCAACCAGGCAGAAGCGCTGTTTGATCCGGCTACGGAAACGATCCGGATCGACTTGACAGGCCGCCGCGGAAGCCAGAACATGCCGGTCAGGTCAAAAACCATCGCTATTGATAACGGCGTAGTCATCAATCCGGTGATCGGAGAACTGACCAATTCCAACCAAGCCAAGATTGAATATACTGTACCTAGGAGCATTACCGCCGAAGTTATCGTCAACGGCAGCAGTGAGATGGTGAATTTAAACGCAACCGGGAGTTTCTCGCTGAATCTTCCCGAGACCTATAATGAAGCCGAGCTGAGATATTCGCTGGATGATGAGAATGTCGTATACATCGAAGCATTTCAGGTCATTGTAGATAATATCCCGCCGGTTTTGCGTTTGCCGGAAAATAAAACTGCCCTCAGAGTTGATCTTGATGAATATGTCTTAGCCGGCGTCACTGAAGCCGGCACGGTTCTTTACGTGGATGATGTAGCTGTAGCCGTTAATGACGACGGAACCTTTATCCATACAGCTTCATTGACAGACGGCGAAAATATCCTTAACGTGACAGCAGCCGACCGGGCCGGCAACATAACGGCACAGAACGTGGTTATTAACCGGGTTAATGGCGGTGACGACTGGTCTGATGAAAATGGCGTCGGCTGGCTGCAGTTTGTCCGACGTTTTCTGCCATTCATCATTTCGTTAGTCAGTTCCCTGATCCTGCTTCTGACAATCCTCTTTCTCAGTAGAGGATATGGGAGAACGGCTGATAAAAAGCTATATGTCCTGAGAACAGTCAGAAACATAGCAGTACCCGTTGGAATATCGGGGTTTATAGCCGGCGGCTATTTCCTCTGGAAATATCTGACGCTGAGCCGATTATCAAAGAGTGAGGAATATTTTGCCCTCGCACAGCAATCGCTCGACGAGGCCTATGAGGTACTTCAGGATGCGGCTTTTGCCCTTCAGATGTTAAAGATTCTCGGTATTGTCATGGGAAGCTGTTTGCTGCTTGCTGTATTGTCGAATCTGCTTATTCAATATCGGAAGCGTCGCACTAAGGAAGCGCCAAGTCCGGATGAAGCAAATCGGGGGTCAGAAGAACCGTTGCCTGTCGAAGCCAAAGCAGATGAAATACAAACAGAAGCAGAAGAGGCTCCCATAGTTAGTGAAGGGCAGGGAGATGAATCGATAGAAGCTGTGCCTCAGGATCCAACCAAATATGTATGTCCGTCTTGCGGGGCAAAGTATGACAAACCAGTGAAATTCTGTGGAAAATGTGGTGCGGTAATTCAAAATTCTTAATTTACGTAACGAACATGCAGCAAAAAAAGAAAGGGAAAAATATGACAAATATCAAATGTGAAAACTGTGGTGCAGACATCCGCCCGAATATGAAATTCTGTGGGACTTGCGGTACGTCGTTATCTGAACGTCAAAAGGTGGACAACGGAGAGCCTGCCGCCGTCGGACAGCGGAAGAAGATTAAGCTGCCTGTAATTGTTATTGTTGTAATTATTGCTGTTGCAGGCATCCTATTTAGTTTTATTAAGCCCTCTAAGTATGAGCAGATAGCGGTATTGTATCTGGCACAGGATGAAGACAGAGTGCTGATCAATCCGGACAAAAATGGCAAAACTAAAATGACAATCGAAGGTTTTTACGTACGCCATCTCAGTTTTGACAGCAAGTCCGCCGCGGTGGTGGTCAATACCGGATCACCCGATGATGAAGAGTATTCCCTTTATTATGTTGCCGACAAAGTAACCTTTATAGCTGATGAAGTAAGTAATGTGATTATAGGAGAATCGGGCGAAAGTATTGTATTTACAAAAGAAGATGACGATTATACTTCTGAGCTATACATTTGGGAAGACGGAAAGACGGAAATGATAACTGCAGACTGTAGAAACTTCAGTTATTCTGTTTCGCCGGACGGTAAGACAGTAGCCTATAGTGTTTATGGTGAAGAAGAGGAGAAAAATGGAGGTTACTACTATAACGGGAAAGAAATATCGTTAGGCGAAGATGTTGATACTATTGCCATTTCTAATGATGCGAAGTATGTTTATTACGCAAAGAACGGATCTATCTATGTACAAAAAGGTGCAGAAAGGGGCTCCAGAAAAAAGCTTAGTGATGAAAGCGACGTTTTATTTTTTAATCATAATATGACGGATGTCATTTTTAGCGATGGGGCTGATTCTTATATCATTCATAATGGCGATGAGAAAAAATTGCTTTCCGGGACGTTTAATGGTTTATTGCTGCCGGAAGGTACGTCGCTGATATCAGATTTTGAGTCTGCAACATATGGCGTTACAGATTTTGCCGGAACATTTTATGTCGATGATGAAGACGATATTTATTACATTGACAGTAAATATGAAACAAATAAAGTTGTGAGCAATATAAATAAAGCGCAACTTATGGAAGATGGTAAAACGATTATTTATCAGAAGGGCGACAGCATCTATAAAGTAAATGGCACGAAAGAGGATGACGAAGATAAATTACTGGTTGAAGAAGGCGTCAGATATTTTATAGCTACATCTGATGGCAAGGCAATCTATTTCTACAATTCGGATGATGAATTGATGTATCAGAAGGGCAATAACAAGCCTGTCCAGATTGGCGAGGACTTGGAAGGCGATTTTGACGAGGAGATAACGTATGCTCGCTGGACTATATACAATGGAAATAAGTTATTTTATATCAGTGATGGTGAACTATTCTGGTCTACTGGCGATAAAGGGACAGACGTGGATTTGGATGGAGATATCAAATACGTGAATACGAAAGGAGGCATTTTATCTGTTGGGATAAGCGGTGATGCTAGTCTTCATTATTATCAATCAATTGATGGAGAAAACTTTCTGTATATAAGAGATTATTAAAAGTGAGAAAAGTCTTAAAAATTGATTTATCGGATATAGCCAATAGTGTTGACGCATACTGCAAAAAAATATATCATAATGATACAGCTTAAACAATATATCTTCTTACCATGATCATATAGCTACAATCAAGAGGTGCGGTATGCGGGAACTGGAATATCCTTTCGACAGTGAAACCATATTAAAGAAATCCAAGAAAATCAGGCGAGAGTTGCTGAACCAGTCGGCAGGCACTTCTTTGCTGATTAAAAAAATTGCCGTCCTAGGCGGCAGCACGACTCATGACATAGTGCGGATCCTGGAGCTGTTTCTGTTGAACGAAGGCATCCAGGCAGAGTTTTATCAGTCGGAATATGGACAGTACTGGCAGGATGCCATGTTTGACAATCCCGAGCTGATTGCGTTTGTTCCCGATATTATATTTATCCATACCACCTGCCGCAACATTTCGGTATGGCCGTCCTTTTCCGACAGTGCTGAAACAGTAGATGAGCTGATCCGCAAACAGGCCGACCACTTTACGGTGATGTGGGACAGGCTGCGGGAGCTCTGTCATTGTCCGGTTATCCAGAATAACTTCGACTATCCTTTTTATCGTCTGATGGGCAACCGTGAGGCAAGCGACATCCACGGCAGGAATTATTATGTAAACCGGCTGAATCTGTTATTTGCGCAGTATGCCCAGGAGCATCAGGATTTCTATATTCATGATATCAACTATTTATCGGCCGCATACGGTTTGGAGCGATGGTCCGCGCCGTCTTATTGGCATATGTACAAATATGCCTTGAATATGCAGGCGATTCCGGAATTTGCCTTTAACCTGTCCCATATCATCAAGTCGCTGTTTGGGAAAAATAAAAAAGCCCTGGTACTGGACTTGGACAATACGCTTTGGGGCGGCGTCGTCGGCGACGACGGACCGGAGCAGCTGGAAATCGGCTCGGAAACTTCCATGGGTCAGGTCTATGCAGAGATTCAGGCTTATTTGCGGGCGCATAAAGAAATGGGGATATTACTGAATGTCAGTTCAAAGAATGAACCGGAAAATGCCCTTGCCGGCCTGAAGCATCCGGACGGGATACTGAAACCGGAAGACTTTGTCCTGATAAAAGCCAACTGGGAAGCCAAGAGCAGGAATCTGCTGGAAATAGCCAAAGAACTGGAGATTCTGCCGGAAGCTTTGGTTTTTGTCGATGATAATCCGGCCGAGCAGGAGATTGTCCGCCAGCAGGTGAAAGGCGCGGCTGTCCCGGAGATCGGAGCGCCGGAAAGAACGATTCAGATCTTGGACCGGAACGGTTATTTTGAAGTGACATCCCTGTCGGAGGAAGACGGCAGCCGCAATGCCATGTACCAGGCCAATATCGCCCGGAAGCAGCAGGAAATTCATTACGGAGATTACCGGGAGTATTTATTATCGCTTGAGATGACGGGGACAATCAAAGCATTTGAGCCGCTCTATATGGCCAGGATTGCCCAGCTGACCAATAAAAGCAACCAGTTCAATCTGACGACAAAGCGGTTTACCCAGAGTGAGATCGAGCAGACCGCCGCCGACCGGAACTATATTACGCTCTGCGGCAGGCTGGCGGACCGGTTTGGCGACAACGGCGTGGTATCGGTGGTGATCGGGCGGATTGAGGAAGCGGTCCTGCATCTGGAATTATGGCTTATGAGCTGCCGGGTGCTGAAACGGGATATGGAATATGCGATGATGGATAGGGTGGCGGAAGAATGCCGGAAAAGAGATATAGCCGTGATCAGAGGATATTATTATCCGACGGCTAAGAATGCCATGGTTAAAGAGTTTTATGACCTTCAGGGCTTTGAAAAGATCAAGGAAGACGAAAAAGGAAATACGGTCTGGGAATATTTGATTCCGGAACCTTATGATAAAAAGAATCAAGTAATTACTTTAAAAAATTATGGATTTAAAGGAGAACAGCCATGAACAGGGAAGCAATCTTTGACCGTCTCAATATTATATTCAGGGACATATTTGACGATGAATCCATTACAGTGACGGACAAAACCACCGCCGATGATATTGAAGAGTGGGATTCTCTGGAACATATCAATCTCATCAACGCGATTGAGCATGAAATGGGGATGAAATTTACCATGGGCCAGGTGGTGTCGATGAAAAACGTCGGAGAAATGGTTGATGTCATAGCAGCATCAATTGGTTGAGGTTTCAGATGAACATTACCTCGTTTTATTTTTTGTGTTTTTATGCCGTAGTACTGATTTTGTATTACGCAGTACCGAAGCAGCTGCAGTGGCTGGTTCTGCTTGCAGGAAGCATCGCTTTTTACCTGTTAGGAGGAAGCGGGTGGCTGATCCTGTATCCGCTTGCAACTTCGGCAGTCTGTTTCGTCAGCGGATACCGGTTGTCCAAAGCAGAAGACGGGCGCAGGAAAAAAGCCTGGCTTTGCTTTTCCCTGGCAGGGACGCTGGGGGTTTTGGTAGTACTGATCTACTTTAATTTTGGGATTTATACTTATAATGGGCTGGTTGCTTTGTTTCAGGGGCGATTATTTCAGGGTAAACCGCTGGATGCCCTGCAGTTTTTGATACCGCTAGGGGTGTCATTTTATACGCTTTCGCTGCTTGGCTATGTACTGGATATTTATTACGGGATTGGCAAGGTGAGCACGAACTTTTTTAAGTTCACCCTTTACGGGATGTTTTTTCCGGCGATGATCTCCGGTCCGATCATGCGGTTCAAGGAGATGGAGGAAGAGCTGTACCGCCCCCACCCGCTTCGTTATGACCAGGTTACCAAGGGCCTGCAGCGGATGGTCTGGGGGTTTTTTAAAAAGCTGGTGATCGCTGAGCGGGCGGCCTTGATCGTGAATACAGTCTATGATGATTACAGCAATTATGAAGGGGCGTATTTCTGGATTGCCGCCGTTTGTTTTGTAATTCAGCTGGCGACGGATTTCTCCGGCTACATGGACATTGTTCTTGGCCTGGCGCAGACGTTTGGCATAACGCTGCCGGAAAATTTCCGGACGCCGTTCTTGTCGAAAAGCATTGCTGAATATTGGCGGCGATGGCATATGACATTGGGCAGTTTTATGAAGGATTATGTGTTTTATCCTTTGCTTCGTTCCCAGCTGTTTGTCAGGATCGGCAATTCTCTGCGTAGCGGCTTAGGCAAGAAGAACGGCAAGCGGCTGACAACCTTTCTTGCGATGTTTATCCTGTGGTTTACGGTGGGAATCTGGCATGGCGGCGGATGGAAATACATCTTGGGAGCCGGCCTGTTTCATTGGGGTTTTATTGTGGCGGGGGAACTAGTCGAGCCGGTATTTGCCCGCTGGATGAAAAATAAAGGCAGGGATCCGCATCATAAAGTGCTGGACGGCCTGCGTGTCTGCCGGACCTTTCTGCTGGTTACCTTGGCAGATGTGTTTTTTCGGGCGGACAGCGCACGGATCGGTTTTCGTATCTGGAAAAGCATGTTTTCGGTCTGGAACCCGGCAGTGCTGGTTGACGGGTCGTTGTTTACCCTCGGGCTTGACTGGATCGAGTTTACGGTCGGTGCCGTTTCGGTGGTGATCCTGATACTCGTTTCGTTGCTAAAGGAAAAAGGCGGCGGCATCCGTGACCGGATCGCGGCAAAACCGCTGCCGGTTCGCTGGCTGATCTGGTATGCTTTGTTGTTTTATACCATTTTACTGGGCTATTATGGCCCGGATTATGATGCGGCCGAGTTTATTTATCAAGGATTTTAGGTTAGATTGTATCTGATCGGTACGGATATGATTCAGTACGGACAAGACTTCAGTACGGATAGGAGATTCTGTGACAATACACCACATCGGTTACTTAGTCAAAAATATTGCTGCCGCGAAAGAGGAATTTAGTAAGCTGGGTTTTTCGGCAGTGAGTGAAGAGGTTTATGATCCGGCCAGGGTTATTGACATCTTATTTTTAGAAAAGGACGGCTATCAGGTCGAACTTATTATGCCAAGGGATGAAAGCTCCGTGGTGTACTCGCTGATGAAAAAGCATCGCAATTCTCCTTATCATCTCTGCTATGTCAGCAGTGAATTTGAGACTGAGCTGGAACAGCTTTGCCAGAACGGCTATACATTGATCGAAGCACCGCAGCCGGCTCCCGCTCTGGGAAATAAACGGGTAGCTTTTTTAATGAATTATAATATCGGCATGATTGAGATATTGGAAGCATAAGGTGAGGATACGGTATATGAAGATAGTAAAAGAATACTGGTACGGGATACTGATCATAGCCTTTCTGCTGTTTGCTGCCGGTGTTTTTATTGGGTTCGGCGAAGGGAGCTATATAGCGATCCATGACAATCTGGATTTATTTATCCCGCAGTATCGTATGATGCGTGAGGGCGGATTGTTTTGGGCCAGAAATGGGGAAGTTCCTTTTTTAGGCGGGGTCAGCAGGGATCTCCTGCCTGCTGAATTTTCTTTGTATACGATGCTATATATGATATTGCCGGATTTTGCGGCATATATTACCGGTTATTTTCTGAAAATCTTGATTGCAGTGGTTTCCTGTCATCTGCTGGCCAGGGAATGGTTACGGGAGGACTTCCGGAATTATCGGCCGATTGTCGGTCTGGCCGGGTTTGCTTATGGAATATTGAATCTGTTTCCTAATTTTGGCATCCCTTTTGCTACGATACCGCTGGCAGTTTTTGTGCTGCTGCGGGTCTATCGTGCGGAATCGGGTAAAAGTGCCGGGAAATGGTATCTGGCTTTGCTTTTTTACCCGCTGCTGTCATACTTTTCTTATTTCGGGCTATTTATTCTGGCTTATCTGGCCGCGGGAATCATTTGGCTCCGTATCAGGGACAAGAAAATCTGCTGGAAGCTGATTCTGGCCTTAGTGGTGCTTGCGGCCGGCTACATCGGCTGTGAATACCGCCTGTTCGGGCAGATGCTGTTTGGCGGGGAGGAAACGATCCGTGCTACCTTAGTGGCCGGTTCCTTTACTTTTAGCGAGATCGTGCGGGAAATAGCTGTGGTATGGTCACAAGGGATGTTCCATGCGGAAAGCGTGCATACCTGGCTGGTACTGCCGGTATGTGCGAGCTATTTTTTAATATTGAACCTCGGTTATATCAGAAAAAAGAATGGCAAAGCGATTTTTCACGATGTTTATAATTTGCTGGCCTTACTGATTGCATTTAACAGTCTGATTTACGGGCTGTATTATTGGGAAGGTTTTCGTGATGTGTTGGAGCAGCTTGTCCCGCCACTGACGGGATGGCAATTTAACCGGACGGTTTTTTTCAGTCCTTTTCTCTGGTATGCCTCATTCTTTCTGGTGCTGAAACGGATGTATGACAGCAGGCAGAAGTGGTGGAAGCTTTATGCCAATGTGGCGGCTCTGGCGGCTATTGCCGTAATACTGTTGTCGGGAACGAGATATAACGATCTTTATCATACCGGTTATCAGAAGGCATGGGAGCTGGTGAAAGGCAAAACATCCGATCAGCTGAGTTACGAAGCATTTTATTCGACGGAACTGTTTACGGCGGCCCGGGAAGCAATCGGTTATCAGGGAGAGTGGTCGGCGGCTTACGGATTTTATCCGGCGGTGCTCCAGTATAACGGGATTGCCAGTCTGGACGGGTATCTGGGATTTTATCCCCAGGAATATAAAGAGGCATTTCGGGAAGTCATCGCGCCGGCCTTGGACCGCATCCCGGCAAGCCGGGTCTACTATGATGAATGGGGAGCAAGGGTGAATCTTTATTCCGGAAATCATCCTTCCGTAATCAGCCCGGTCCGCAGCCTGCCGGTTACGGAAGACGAATTATATATGGATAAGGATGCCTATATGGCACTGGGAGGAAAATATATTTTTTCCCGGCTGGTGCTTAAAAACCCGGAGTCGGCGGGAGTGAGGCTGATTGCTAAACTGTCGGGAGCGGATTATAGTTCCCCTTATGATCTGTATGTGTATGAGACAAGATCATGATAGAGATTACTTGAAAATATGACTGAATAATGTTTACAGATGGGCAAAAATATGCTATGGTAAACATATAAAACAAATCGACTTATATTAAATTGTAAAGGAGGGTAGAGGTAAATATATAGAATAATCTAAGACAATAAATTGAATAGTAAGAAAAGTGTATTATTTCTTGAATTATGAGTAAAGTGAGTCAACTATAAAACAATTCACTTAATTGAATAAAAAATATAAGGGTTGTAACAAACAAAACATAAAAACTGATTTTTACATTCATTTTATTGATAATTTTGTAATGATTTTAATAGGTTGAACGTTAAACCTAATTTGGTAAAGGAGGAAACATGAGACAAAAAAAAGCAAGGTCATCCCATATTGCCAGAGCAATGGCATTTATTCTGTCAACCGTGTATTTTCTGTCAGCATCCATCATGCCGACCAGTGCCGCTGTAGGCAACGGAAACTGCGACCTGGTGGTAATCGACATCATTACCTCGCCGGCTAATCCGCAGCCGGGCGACCAGGTAACCTTAAGTGCGGTTATAAAAAACAACGGACCGCAAGCAACACCGGCAGACGTAAAACATGGCGTGCGATTCAGTATTGACAATCTGGACAATTACTTTTCCTGGAACGATCAGCATCGTGGCTCGATAGCACCGGGCGCAACCGTAACCCTGCAGGCTACGGGCGGTGTGAGCGGAACCACATGGACAGCGGGAAGCGGATCCTTCAAGCTGATCGCATGGATCAACGACGATTTATCCATCAATGAGAACAATACCAACAATAACGTGTATGAGGAGAATATCCAAATAAATGGCGGCAGCAGCGGCAACGGTTCCGGTGATCTGATCGTTACCGACATCACCACCTCGCCGGCCGATCCGCAGCCGGGGGATCAGGTGACTTTAAGCGCAGTTATCAAGAATATCGGCCAGGGAGCGACACCGTCAGGAGTTAAGCACGGTGTGCGTTTCAGCATCGATACCCTGAATAATTATTTTTCTTGGAATGACCAGCATTTTGGTTCCATAGCACCGGGCGCAAGCGTGACATTACAGGCGTCGGGCGGTGTGAACGGCACCACATGGACACCGGGCAGTGAAGGGTCATATGAACTGATTGCCTGGGTCAACGATGATTTAACTGTCCATGAAAGCAATACCAATAACAATGTTTATCAAGAAACCCTGCAGATCGGCGACGACGGCGGCGATGACGGCGGCGGCGATGACGGCGGCGGTGACAACGACGGCCCCAGTGACCTGGTAGTTACCGATATTATCATGACACCGGCCAACCCCCGTCCCGGCCAGGCAGTCACCTTGAGTGCAGTTATCAAAAATAACGGCGGAGCGACAACACCCGGTGTCAAGCACGGGGTTCGGTTCAGCATCGATACGCTGAATAACTATTTTTCCTGGAATGATCAGTATCTTGGTCCCATCGCGGCGGGCGCATCCGTAACCTTGCAGGCAACCGGCGGTGTCAGCGGGACTACCTGGACTCCGGCGGCAGAAGGCGAATATACGCTGATCGCCTGGGTCAATGACGGCAATCCCGGCCAATATCCGGTCGCCGAAAGTAATTATGACAATAACGTCTATGAAGAAGAAGTCAGCATCGAAGACGATCCGACCGGCGGGATCTGCGACTTGGTAATCGAATCGGTCGGCTACCGGACTTCCAGTCCGCGGGAAGGTGTGGAAACGGCCCTGACGGCAACTGTCAGAAACAATGGCGTCGAGCCTTCTTCCAAATTTAATACGGTAGATTTCTATCATGACGGCGTTTTCTTTGAAACAGTTACCATGTCTCCCAAGATTCAGCCGGGAGGGACTTTGGTTTTCACTTCGGAAGCCTTGGTAGAACTAGTGCTCGGCGACCATGTTATCTCCGCAGTAGTGAATAATAACCGTGTTTCAGAAGAAACAAATTATAACAACAATAATTTAGAAGCAACTGCTACGGTCACAGTAAGGCCTGATGATCCGGTCGTACCGACCCCCTCACCCGAAGATGTCGGGGCGGCGGTGCCTTATCACCGTTATGAAGCCGATGCCGGAACTTATGGCGGCGGCGCGGTTCTTCAAACAGCACCGTATTTTGAGCAGCATTTAATCGCTGCAGAAGCCAGCTGTCAAAAATATGTCAGCCTGCCTTCCGCCGGTTCTTACGTGCAATGGACGATCCGGGATGGTGGCGGCGGTGATGGCATCAACATGCGGTTTACGATGCCGGACAGTTCCAATGGCATGGGCCTTGACGGTTCCCTTGATATCTATGTCAACGGCACGAAGGTTTCGATAAACCGCTACGGCACCCGTTCTAATACCATTAATCTGTCGTCCTACTGGTCATGGCAGTATTTTAACGGCGACCAGCCTAGCGATGCCCCGGGTGGCGCCCCGCGTTTCCGCTTTGACGAAGTTCACTTTATGCTTGATGCCCCCTTGGTTCCCGGTGATGTGGTAAAGATCCAGAACAATGCCGGTGATCATATTTATGGAGTCGATTTTATTGAAGTGGAACAGGTTCCCAACATGGTAGACATTCCGGTCAATGCGGTGTCGGTAGAAGATTTCGGTGCGGTCGCCAATGACGGCCAGGATGACCTCGACGAATTCATGGATGCGGTTGCCGAAGCCAACCGCCTGAAAAAAGACGTCTATATCCCGGAAGGAAAATTTGAACTGGGTCAGATATGGCATATCGGCGCACAGGACATTACCATTACCGGAGCCGGAATGTGGTATACCAATATCCACTTTACTTCGCCCAATCAACAAAGCGGCGGTATCTCCGGTGAAAATGGCCGGGCCAGCAGCAATCTTGAGTTCGGTAATGTATACTTGAGCTCGATGCTACGCTCCCGCTACAACCAGCAGGCCGTGTACAAGTGCTTTATGGACAGCTGGGGACATGATTCGCGGATCTTCAATGTATGGGAAGAGCATTTTGAATGCGGTTTCTGGATCGGCGACTACAATTCACCTTATGAGATCACTTCCAATCTGCTGATCGAAAACTGCCGGATCCGCAACAATCTGGCCGACGGCGTTAACTTCTGTGTCGGTACCAACAACTCCACGGTCTTTAACTGCAGCGTCAGAAATAACGGCGATGATGCCCTCGCCTGCTGGCCGGATAATTTTGCCGGAGCAGGACCGGCATACAATAATACCTTCAAGTATAACACCATAGAAAACAACTGGCGCGCGGCTGCAATTGCTATTTTCGGCGGTTACGGCCACAAGATCCACAATAATTATGTAAAAGACAGCTTCAAAGGTTCGGCGATCCGTCTAAACACCACTTTTCCCGGCCATCATTTTGATAATATGCCTGAGGAAATCCTCTTTAGTGACATGATTATCGAAACATCCGGCACCAGCTTTGACTGCTACGGCGGCGAGCGCGGCGCCATTGATCTGGAGGCTTCTGGCGGTTCGATCAATAATATTACCTTTGATACCATCCTGATCAAAAACTCGCCGAGAAGTGCGATCCAGTTCTGCTACGGATCAGGATTCAGCAATATTAAGTTTAAAAACATTACTGTCGATAAAGTCGGCCTGGACGGGGATACCCATTCAAGGTTCTCCCAGAGCCATTCCGGAAAAGTATTATACTCGGCGACAAACAACGGCTCCGTTGATGTCTGTGATTTTACCATCCTGAATGTGGATCCGGAAGATTATGTCTTCATCCAGAATGGTTTCGGGGTGACCGGAAATGCGGCTCATTTATTTAGCTAAATGATGTTCTTTGTCCGTGTAAATACCTAGTATAAAACCATCCGCCGCTGTCAGGTTTGTATGACAGCGGCGGACGTTTTGTGGTCGGCATCGTATCATCATCGACTGATGTCTGACTACTCCAGATTCAGTTTTTTCTTAGTCAAGAAATACGTCAGATAAAATAATCCCGCTGTTGCCAAGCCAATTGCGACATAACCAATTATAATGATCGCCCAGAAAATGGTTAATGGATTTTCAACCTCATTTACCATAAATATGATCGGAAACATGGATGCAAATGATAGTACCTGTAAAATCATGGTGAATCCAAAATAGATTCCTACCGAGCTTATGATCCGGTACCGGTCGAACAGCTGTCCCAAAGCCGCACTGGCATACAACATGACAATCCCGAAAACATTTCCTAACAGATACATTCCCGTATAAGCAACTACGGTACCTACTAATGATATACCTTCCCTTCTCATACCATATGACAATTCTCTTAGCTCATGCCAGACAAGCGGCAGATCAATCGGATTTCCAGCCGCAGCACTCGCGCTGATCACAAGAAGAATAATACTTATCATCATCACAAAGATCGTAATCCAGTACCATAAGACCGACACAATCAGCTTTGAGACAATGAGCTGCAGCGGGGTGGCCGGCAAGGTATGTGTCAGGTATCCCTCGCTGCCGTACATGCTTCGGTAATAGCGGACCCCGATATAAATCATGATACCGACAGTCACGGCAAATACGGTTAAGCCGTAAGCCATTCCATAACTGGATACCAGCATAGAGGATATAAATTCATCAATCTGGACAGCAGTAAAGAGTAATAATCCC
Organism: Lachnospiraceae bacterium UBA935; assembly: GCA_002293525.1. GTDB lineage: Bacteria > Bacillota > Clostridia > Lachnospirales > Lachnospiraceae > UBA935. The sequence continues at coordinate 14,652 of DBDJ01000048.1, read as the reverse complement.
ATAGAACCTATCAAAGTCAGGCACGGCATAAAGAGATTGATCCCGCCTAATATCTTCCATACCGCTTTCCATTCCTGTTTTATCAGTTTCCCTAACATACAAACACCTCCCTGAAATAAGCATCGACCGATTTCCCTTTATTGATCCTGATATCCTCTACCGTAGACTGAAGGATCACTTGTCCGTGCCGCAAAAAAATTACTTCGTCCAAGATATTCTCAATATCCGAAATAATATGCGTGGAAAGCAGGATCGTCGCATTTTCATTATAATTTGAGATAATTGTCTTAATAATATAATCCCTTGCCGCCGGATCCACGCCGGCAATCGGTTCATCCAGAATGAACAGATCGGCATCACGGCTCATCACCAGAATCAGCTGAACCTTTTCCTTGGTTCCTTTGGACAGCGTCTTTAGGGGAGCGTTCAAAGCGATATTCAGCGACTGGAACATTTCATAGGCCCGGTCTTTACGGAAATCCTCATAAAACTCCGCAAAATAATCTACCACCCCGCTAACCTTCATACTATCCGGAAGATAGGTTTTTTCTGGCAGATAAGACACTTTCTTTTTCGTTTCCACTCCCGGTGCATGGCCGTTAATGGTTAATGTGCCTGTCGTAGGTCTAAGCAGACCGTTCAGCATCTTAATCATGGTAGTTTTGCCGCTTCCGTTGGGTCCTAACAACCCGATGATCCGCCCCCGTGCCATCGCTAAAGTGATGTTATTGACAGCAACCGGACCGTTTTTGTATTTCTTGGTAAGATTTACCAGCTCGACCAGATTATTGTAATTCATTTCCATACCTCCCGTCATTATTCCGTCTCCTCCTTTAATAAGGATAGTATTTCTTCTCTGCTAAATCCTAATTCCTTCATGTTTTCCAAGAACTCCCCGATCTTTCCGGCGGCCAGTTCCTTTTGAATGGTTTTGATCATATCTATTTCCTCCGTCACCGATCTTCCGCTGGTTCTCTGGGTCACGATCAGCCCGCTGCGTTCCAGTTCACCAAATGCTTTCTGCATCGTATTGGGATTGACTCCCGCCGCTGCCGCTAGATCCCTCACACTGGGCAGCCTGTCTCCCGGAGCATAAAAGCCGGATACGATCTGCACCTGGATCCGCTCAACGATCTGCGAATAAATGGGACGGTCAGAATATAGTTTCCATGACATGTCAAGACCTCCTCTCTGATTATTTTGATTTAATCTAAAAAACTACTTTACAACTAGATGAAACTGTGTTATTGTACTAGTGTGCTAATCACCTAATACAATCATACACGTTTTTAATAAAAAGTCAACATATTTTTTAAAATTATTTTTTAAGTCATTGGAATTGAAAAATATTGCTACCGAAATATGTTATAATGAACAAGACCGACTCTGTTTTCCCTCATATAGAAGAAAGGAAGTAAAAATGTATGAAAGATATCGGCAATGAACCAACCAAAACCGAATTGGCTGAATATGAGGCAGTCGAATACGATCCTGCTCCAGCTACTCTGGTGGAAATCACGGATATGTGCAAGATTTACAACCCTGGTGAAAATGAAGTTCGGGCACTGGATCACATTGACCTTACGATATGTGAAGGCGAATTTGTAGCAATCATCGGTCATTCCGGCTCAGGCAAGTCAACCCTGATGAATATGCTGGGCTGTCTGGATGTGCCTACCAGCGGACAGTATTATCTTCACGGAACGGATGTGGCCGGCTTATATGATGATGAGCTTTCCGACATCCGCAATAAAGAAATCGGTTTTATTTTTCAGGGCTTCAATCTGATAGCCGGACTTACCGCCCTGGAAAATGTGGAACTGCCTCTTATCTATAGAGGCATCAATAAGCGTGAGCGGCTCTTCCTGTCGGAAGTAGCCCTGGAAAAAGTCGGACTGGCCAACCGGATGGATCATCGGCCGGCGGAAATGTCCGGCGGCCAGCAGCAGCGGGTAGCGATTGCCCGCGCAATTGCCCAGGCTCCGCCGATCATCCTGGCCGACGAGCCCACCGGCAACCTTGATTCCGCGTCCACAAAGGAAATCCTGCAGATTCTGCGCGATTTAAATGAGGAAGGGCGTACCGTTATCCTGATTACCCATAACAACGACATTGCTTCCCAGGCCAAACGTATTATCCGCATTATGGACGGGCAGATCGAAGAAGACTATTTGAATATCAATAGACAGGAGACCGAAGTGCTATGAAAAAAGAAAAAAATTGGAAAAAGAACACCCTGAAAGATAACATCACGAACGAGAACTTCCCGAACGAGAACTTCCTGAACGAAAGTACCTTGAAAGAAGAAAGCACCAAAAAGAAAAAAGGTAAAGAGAAAAAGCCTTTTGACAAAGCCAGGCATAAAAAAATCCGGAGAAGGATTATCTTTGGCTCCATTGCCGTATTCCTGATTGCGGTTTTTGCCTTAAGTACCCTCGCCCAGAACGGACGGCCCATCGTCTTGGCCGAGACGGCGACTCGGGGTGATGTGGAGCAGTTAGTGAACACCAGCGGCCAAGTATTAACCGAAAAAACTATGGTGTATTTTGCCAATGTTTCGCTTCCCGTATCCAGCATCAAGGTAGAACCAGGCGATGCGGTGACCAGCGGCCAGGTATTGATGACTTATGACGAAACTGCCCTGGACACTGAAATAAAGCTCAATGAACTGCAATTACAGTCAATAGCAGGCGGCTATGAGAATACCCTTCAGTCCAATTACGAAACCGTCAGCGACCTGAACGAAGCCAATACCAATCTGCCGGTATTGGACCAGCAGATAGCCGATACCGAAGCCTACATCAATAACCTGAATCAAAAGATTGAAACCAAGCAGGCTGAACTGGCTTTTTTTGGCACCCAGCTGCAGATTACCCTGCAGGAATGGTCGGACAAACCGAACTCCGAAGAATATGAAAACCTGCTGGCGCTCATCGAATACAACCGCTATGAACAGCAGTACAATGAAGAAATCCTCTCATGGCAGGACGAACTGGTAGTTTATAATGATATGTTGGCCGAATATCAGGAATACCGGGCCGAAATGAAATCCCAGCAGTCATCTTCAGAAGCCGGCCGGATCACCTCCGCATCCAAAAGCGAGCTGGATGCCAATAAAGAATCTCAGGATATCCAGACAAACCAGACGCTGGCGGAACTGGAAGCCGCCCGCTCCGGCATCACCGCCGAGTTTGCCGGTGTCGTCACCAGTGTCGATGTCACCGAAGGCACCACCACCACACCCGGCAGCCAGCTCATCACCTTGGTAAGTTCCGAAGATGTTATGGTGAAAATCTATGTCAGCAAATATGACCTTGAGAAGCTAAAGGAAGGACAAGAGGCCGATATCACTGTTGCCGGCAGTCTATATCAGGGCAAGATCAGCAAAATCAGCAAAATAGCGGAGAACAATCAATCCGGAACACCGGTGGTCGCCGCCGAAATTAAAATCACGAATCCGGACGATAAGATCTATCTCGGTGTCGAGGCCAGGGTAGAGATTCATACTGCCAAAGCCGACAGCGTCGTGTTAGTTCCGGTGGAAGCCGTAAACGTGGATCATGAAGGCGAATTTGTCTACATTACTGAAAATGACATAATCGTAAAACAGCCGGTGGTAACCGGGATTTCTTCCACTGATTTCATAGAGATCAAAGAAGGGCTGCAAGAAGGCGACAGCTTTATCAGCAATCTGCCGACCGGGATTTCCGAAGGAATGGCGGTAGATATCACTTTTAACTGACGGACTTACGCGTCCGGTAAATCGGGAGGGATTATGACACAGATATGGGAATATATAAAAATTGCCCTGATGAACATAAAAAATAATAAAGGACGCTCCGTACTGACGATGCTCGGTATTATTATTGGCATCTCATCGGTTATCATGATTATTTCGATCGGCAACGGCGTGAGCGGGGAAATCAACAGCGAACTGGATGCCCTCGGCAGCGGCCAGCTCTATATTTATATCGACGGCGGCACGGACGAGAATACGATTGCTTTTACCGCGGAAGACATTGATTATATCAAGGAAAAGGTTCCTAATGTAAAAGGCGCCACCTTAAGCTACAGTTATTGGGGCACGGTACAAGGACCCAAGGGAACGATTGAAGCCCAAGTGACCGCCGGCACCGCCGACTTGCAGTATACCGAAAATGATCCGATTATCAAGGGGAGTTTTTTTACCGAAGGCGATTACCTGAGCGCCAACCGGGTCTGCGTCCTTACGGAATCCGGAGCCAAAGCCATGTTCGGCAATACCGATGTCGTCGGCATGAGCTTTGACCTGACTCTGTACGGCACTACGCAAGAGCTTACCATTATCGGCGTGCGTCAGGATAATGCCTCGACGTTCATCAATATGGGGGGCGGAGATCAGCGAACCAACATCCAGATCCCGGCTACTGTGATGTCGGGCAGTTTTGGATTTTGGATGGAAGAATTCTATGAAATATTAGTAGTTGCCGATTCTCCGGCGGCCTCTGCCGAGGTTGCCAGTCAGACCGTCAAGTTAATGGAAAGCAAATACAATATCCGCGGGGAAAACCAGATTGCGGTACAGAGCTTTGCCGACGTAAGCGAACAAATGAATTCGATCCTGGGAACGGTCACCTTGTTTATTTCTATGGTGGCGGCTATCTCCCTGCTGGTGGGCGGCATCGGTGTCATGAATATTATGCTGGTCTCCGTCACCGAACGTACCCGGGAGATCGGCATCCGCAAAGCCTTAGGGGCACGGACAGGTTCGATCCTGACCCAGTTTCTGGCGGAAGCCGGTATTATTACCTTGATCGGAGGGATCATTGGGATTGTGCTCGGATATCTGGGAGCGGTTCTGGTGTGCAGTCTGGTCGGTTTTTCTGCCGAGGTAGAGGTTCTGACGATTTTACTGGCAACGGCTTTCTCGTCGGCGGTAGGGATTTTCTTCGGGATTTATCCGGCCAGGAAGGCAGCAAGGCTGAGTCCGATTGAGGCACTGAGGCATGAATAAAGGGAAAGGGGGTTTCTATGATATTATCCGAACTGTTAGCTACAGCTATCCAGCTTATCTTATTTATAATTGTCCCGTTTTTATGGTGGATATTCACAGCGCGGAAAACAAAAGCCTTTCCGGCCTGGATCGGCTTGATGCCGCCAAAAGTAGAAAAACCCTATAAATTAACTGTCACTCTCGTCTTAACATGTGCGGTATTGCTCGTTCCGGGGTTATCCATGATGCTGGCATTTGAAGACAAATCGATGCTGGCAACCGCCCGATTTGCGCAAGCGGGTGTTCCTGGAGTTGTTGCCGGATTATGTTATGCGTTTATTCAAACAGGACTGGCAGAGGAAGTATTGTTTCGTGGTTTTTTATGCAAGCGCCTGTCAAATAGATTGGGTTTTTTCGTCGGGAACACGATTCAGTCCGCTTTGTTCGGGCTGCTCCATGGCTTATTCTTACTGGTCGGCCTTTCCCTTCCTATGGGGCTTGCTATTATTATATTCTCATTCGCGGCCGGCTGGTTAATGGGATATGTTAATGAAAAATTGGCGGGGGGCTCTATTGTACCAAGTTGGATGGTTCATGGCGCCGTTAATACCGTTTCGGTAGCTGTTTTCCTTTTTGGCTTAATCACGCCATAGAGAAAAGCACTTTCAACTATTGATTTTGAGTGTGGCAGAGCCACAGAGGGAGATAAATATGAATATTGGAACCAATACCGAAGCAAGTGCCGTCGTGAGCACCGAAAACCAAATCATGGCACCGAACAAAGGATTTAACGCCTATACCCTCAAACTCATTGCCATCCTTGGTATGACGCTGGATCATGTCGGAATTGCTTTCGGGGACTATCTGCCACTGTTTGCCAAAAGCTTGTTATATGCCTTTGGCGGGCTTACCTTCCCAATTATGGCTTATCTGCTGGGGGAAGGATACCGGTACACCAAGAATTTCCGCAGCTATGTCCTTCGTCTTTTGATTTTTGCGGTCATTACTCAAATCCCCTATTCCTGGGCGCTGTACGGCCAGTTGAATATCCTGTTCACGCTACTTCTGGGGTTACTGGCCATCCGCTTGATTGAAAAAAGCAGCAGCAGGGTAACTTCAGTCATTGTTGTGATTATTTTTACCTTTGCCAATATGTTTTGCGACTGGCCCCTGATGGGTGTGCCGATGGTGTTGATCTATTATTACCAAAAAAATCCCTTGGCAAGGGTAACCATCCCGGTAATATTACCATATGTCCTGATCGGTCTTGACAGCGCCGCTCAGATTATGATAGGACAGGATCCGCTTATCGTTTTGCCGGAGATCCTCTATGTCGTGGTGGGATGCAGCCTTTCCATTCCTTTATTGTACCGGTATAACGGACAGCGTGGGAAACCGTCGAAATATTTCTTTTACATTTATTATCCGGCGCACCTTGTTGTCATAGCAGTGCTGCGAGGGCTGATTTTCAGTGACTGGGGCTGAGCGGTATACAGAGAATAGGGGAGGCTCGGGAGTATATGGAGAAAAGATGACCTGCCCCTTGCACTTTGTCAATTTTTTAGTATAATAAATAATGAGGTAGAAAGCCTACGTAGCAGAATGCCTGCTGCGCAGGCTTTCTTATAGGAAGCAGGCAGGAAGCAGGTAGGAAGTAGCTAGGAAGTAGCTAGGAAGTAAGAAGTAGGTAGGAAGTGAGGCAGAACATGGCTTTTGACGTTAAGATGACCTCGGGAATACTGTATGATTATATGCTGTATCATACTTATACGGGTCCATCCGGCTTGCTGGGGAACTGTATGGGGGCACTGATGGTGGTATTATTTTTTTATAACGGTAATATTCCGGCGCTGATCGGCGGTCTGGTGGTTCTGGCTTATACGCCATGGACGCTGTTATTAAAATCGAAACAGCAGATGCTCCGCACGGCTTCTTTCAATGAACCGCTACATTATGAACTGAGTGCTGAGGGGATCCGGATATCTCAGGGCGACGACACGCTGTTGCTTGAGTGGGACGGGCTTCATAAAGCGGTTTCTACCAGGCAGAGCATCATTGTCTATACATCTAAAGCGAACGCTTGTATTTTTCCCAGAAAGGATTTGGACGGACAGGCCATCGAAGTCATCCGGATGCTTTCGGAATATCTGCCGCCGGCCAAGGTTAAGATTAAGTTTTGATTGATTATAGTAGACAGGATTGCAGGCGGAAGTGCCCAAGTTTAGCCTGTGAAATGCATGGGATTAAGATGAATGAGAAAATCAAGGAATCCGGCAGTGCCCGGGAAACCTTTATGCTTGGCAGGGAAATAGGTGAAAAGGCGGTGCCGGGGAAAGTGATTGCCCTGATCGGCGACTTAGGCTGCGGCAAGACGGTTTTAGCTCAAGGGATTGCCCAGGGCTTAGGGATAGAAGACGTCGTGGGCAGTCCTACTTTTACTATTTTGCAGGAATATGAGAGCGGCAGAATGCCGTTTTATCATTTTGACGTCTACCGGATATGTGATGCTGCCGAAATGGACGATATCGGGTTTGATGAATATGTGTATGGGAACGGGCTGTGCCTGATCGAATGGGCCGACCTGATCGAAGCGATACTGCCGCCACAATACACTCGGATCACAGTGGAAAAGGATATGGAGCGGGGGTATGATTACCGCCGGATACGGATAGAAGAGTGTTACGAATGCGCAGATAGGATATGACGTAACTGTTCTGCAGGTAGAATCATTACGATTTGATATAACATAGAGGTTTACGAATTTGAAAGTAATAGCATTGGACAGTTCCGGCTTGGTTGCTTCGGCAGCGATTGCCGAAGATGATATTCTCATCGCGGAATATAACGTACAATATAAAAAGACCCATTCTCAGACGCTGCTGCCGATGCTGGATGCGATTCGGCAGATGACAGAGCTGGATCTGGCGACGGTAGATGCCATCGCCCTGGCGGCCGGTCCGGGTTCGTTTACCGGTCTGCGCATCGGTTCGGCAACAGCCAAAGGACTGGGCTTTGCATTGGAAAAGCCGCTGGTGGAGATTCCGACGGCGGATGGCTTGGCTTATAATCTGTATGGGTCGGCCGACATCGTCTGTCCGCTGATGGATGCCAGAAGAAATCAGGTCTATACGGGTATTTATCAATTTGTCAGATCAAGAGACGACATGCCCTTTCAATATAAGATGGATGTCCTGAAGCCGCAGGATGTTGTGGCGATCGAGGATATTGCGGGACTGTTGAATGAAATGGGTCGGGAAGTGATATTCTTGGGCGACGGGGTTCCGGTTTTTGCCGACCGGCTGGCAGAACTGATGAAAATCCCTTACGGTTTTGCCCCCGCTCACATGAACCGTCAGAGGGCAGCAGCGCTGGCCAGCCTGGCGCTTGTTTATCTGGCAAAAGGAAAAACGGTACCGGCTGAAGCTCATGTGCCGGTATACCTGCGTTTGTCGCAGGCGGAACGGGAAAAGTCAGCGCCGGCAATCGTCAGGCCCATGACCCGGGAAGATGTGGCGGCAGTCAGCCAGATTGAAGCAGAAGTATTTACGATGCCATGGAAGGCTGATGATTTTTTGGAAATGATTGAAGCTGATTATGCATATTATTATGTAGCGGAGATGGACGGAGAACCTGTCGGGGTGTGCGGCCTGCGCAATGCGGCGGGAGAAGGACAGATCACCAATGTGGCGGTAACGGCAAAGTACCGCCGCCGGGGGATTGCGCGGAAACTTGTCCGGCATATGCTGGAGGAAGCCGTCCTGGCCGGGATGCAATCCTACGCTTTGGAAGTAAGGGTCAGTAACCACCAGGCCATCGCGCTGTATGAAAGCCTTGGATTCAGACATGCCGGTGTCCGGCCGGGTTTTTATGAAAAACCGGATGAAGATGCTTTGATTATGCTGAAAGAATCAATAAGTAATAAAAAAACAAAAAAAATGTAAAAAAATACATTTTTGGAATTTTTTTCTAATAATATTCTATGTCTTTTATTAACTAAGTACCATTCCTTGGTACAGGATGGAACAATTACCACTGGATTTCGCGCATTTTTAATGTATAATGATAGTTGTGGGGTGTCGAAACAGCAGACAATATCGGGAATACAAGGAGGATAAGGATGCGTATTTATGATAATGACGGGGGAATCAATAAAAAATCTACTGTTTTATGCGAAAAAATTTTATGTAATAAATGTAAAAAAGAAATTAGGGTAGAGAATAATATCATAAAAGAAGGCATTTTCAGCGCCAGTCATCTTTTCGGTTATTTCAGCGGGAAAGATGGTGAAACGCACTCCTTTGATCTCTGTGAAGAATGTTATGATGAAATGATCGGGGAATTTATGATTCCTCCGGAAGTTACGGAGGCTACGGAGATTATGTAAGCCGGCAGGCGCAAATTACCGTGCTTTACAATGAGGTAACTATGTTAGACGTATGTTTATTAGGAACAGGGGGCATGATGCCGCTGCCGTACCGCTGGCTGACGGCCCTTATGGCAAGGTACAACGGCCAGAGCATTTTGATCGACTGCGGCGAGGGTACTCAGATTGCCCTTAAGGAAAAAGGCTGGAGCCCTAAGCCGATCGAGGTAATATGCTTTACCCACTACCATGCGGACCACATCAGCGGACTGCCCGGGATGCTTCTCACTATGGGGAATGCGGAAAGGACGGAGCCGCTGCTTGTCGTAGGACCCAAAGGCCTGGCGAGGGTGGTTTCGGCCTTACGGATGATTGCTCCGGAACTCCCGTTTGAAATTCTTTACCGGGAACTGACGGAAAACGAAGAGACGATCAGCGGTAATGGGATGGTGGATTTTAAAGGATTTAAGATAGAAGCTTTTCGGGTCAATCATAATGTAGTATGCTATGGTTATAATATTATTATCGAGCGGATCGGAAGATTTCAGGCCGATAAGGCGCTTGAGCTGGGTATCGGGCAGCGGTATTGGAACCGGCTTCAGAAGGGCGAAACGATCGAAACAGAAGCTGGGGTGTATACGCCGCAGATGGTTCTGGGGCCGCCCCGCAAAGGTATCAAACTCACCTACTGCACCGACACCAGACCGACTGACAGCATTGTCAGGAATGCGGCACGGGCTGATCTGTTCATCTGCGAAGGGATGTACGGTGAGCCAGACAAGCTGCATAAAGCGAGGGAGTACAAGCACATGACATTTTATGAAGCGGCGGAAATCGCCAAAGCCGCTGCGGTAAAAGAAATGTGGCTGACCCATTACAGTCCGTCCTTAATCAGGGCGGAAGAATTTATGCCTGAGGTCTGGAAAATATTTCCTTCGGCAAAGCCGGGAAAAGACGGTAAATCGGTTGAACTGGTATTTGAAAATGAAGTTAGTAATATGTAAAACAGGAGTAAGACGGGAAGGAGAAGCCTATGAAGCATATGAAGCTGATCATTGTAGCACTGTTTCTTGCGGCACTTGTGCTAGGCTACTTCTACTATCTTAACAGTAGAGGGGATAACGGGATCAAGGAAGTTGATGCCATGGCGACTAATGTTCAGGAAGTGATCATGAGGAACCTGGATAACCGCTATCCGCCGACGCCGAAAGAACTGGTCAGGTATTATGCTGAGATTACCCGATGTTTTTATAACGAAGAATACACCGAAGAAGAGCTGTCAGGAATGGCCGGGCAGATGTGGCGGATTTTTGATGATGAGCTAGCGGCACTCAACTCGCCTTTTGAAAGCTATCTTGAAGGACTGAAATCAGAAATACTTTATTTTGAAGAAAATGAGTACACGATTTCAAATTATGCTGTTTCTGACAGTATGGATGTGGTATATTTCGTGGAAGACGGCTTTGAATGGGCCAGGCTCCATTGCTTTTTTTACATCCGTACGGGTTCCCATGTATCGACATCCAACGATCATCACATGCTGCTGCGTAAGGATGCCGACGGGCACTGGAAGATTTATGGCTGGGTGCTTTTAGAGGAAACGGAAAATGATAACGGAGAATCATGAGTTTATGAACGATGTTTTGATATTGGCACTGGAAAGCTCCTGCGACGAGACAGCGGTAGCGGTGGTAAAGAACGGCAGGGACGTCCTGTCCAATGTAATAGATTCACAGATCAAGCTCCACAGCGAATACGGCGGCGTGGTTCCGGAAATCGCTTCCCGGAAGCATATCGAAAGGATCAGTCAGGTTACCGAAAAGGCCCTGACGGAAGCACAGATCAAGCTTAAGGATATTACGGCAATCGCGGTAACTTATGGCCCCGGCTTGGTAGGGGCTTTACTTGTGGGTGTTTCTTTTGCCAAAGCAGTGAGTTTTGCTTCCGGCATACCGCTGATCGGAATCCATCATATTGAAGGTCATATCAGTGCCAATTATATCGAAAACAAGGACTTAAGGCCGCCGTTTGTCTGCCTGGTCGTATCAGGTGGGCATTCGCATCTAGTGATTGTGCGGGATTACGGAGGATACGAGGTGATCGGCCGTACCCGGGATGACGCGGCAGGAGAAGCTTTTGATAAAATAGCCCGGGCGCTTGGCCTAGGGTATCCGGGCGGGCCGGCGATCGACAGCGTGTCGCGGGAGGGGAATCCGGAGGCCATTTGCTTTCCGCGGGGGAAGGTGGACGGCGCGGAGTTTGATTTCAGTTTCAGCGGATTGAAATCGGCGGTTATAAATACGATGAATTCTTCCCGGATGAAAGGGGAGGAAGTCAAAGTTGCGGATGTGGCGGCATCTTTTCAGCGGGCGGTGGTTGACGTGCTGGTAGAAAGGTCGATGGAGGCCGTGCGACGCTATGGCTTTCCTGCTTTTGCGATCGCGGGCGGGGTGGCCGCGAATACTTCGCTGCGGGAAGCGTTTCAGGCAGCGTGCGAGAAGGAACGGGTCGCCTTTTATCATCCTTCGTCGGGGTTATGTACCGATAACGCGGCGATGATCGGTGTGGCCGGCTATCATGAATTCCGGAAAGGTGTGCGCAGCGGGTACGATTTGAATGCAGTGGCGGATTTGAAGATCGGAATGAGATAAGAATGCGGTAACTATTCCGTAGGATGCAGGGAGTTATTATGCAAACATGTGCGATACTATTGGCAGCCGGCCAGGGGAAGAGAATGCAGAGCGAGGTGGCGAAGCAATATCTTGTTTTGCGTGAGCGGCCGGTGCTTTATTATTCTTTAAAAGCTTTTGAAGACGCCGAGATGATTGATTCGATTGTGCTGGTGGTCGGTGAGGGCGAGCACGAAGCGGTAATGGAAAAGATTGTTACGCCTTATGGCTTTACTAAGGTCAGAGCGGTTGTGACCGGCGGGAAGGAGCGGTATATTTCGGTGTACAACGGGCTTCAGGCGGTGACAGGTGATTACGTGTTCATTCATGACGGGGCGCGGCCGATGGTGGACTGTGAGATGATCAGAAGGGCTTACGAAGGGGTAAAAAAAGAACGGGCCATAGTCGTCGGCATGCCGGTTAAGGATACGATCAAGATAGCTGATGAAGAGGGCTACATCAAAGAAACACCTAGGCGGGAAACGCTCTGGGCAGTACAGACCCCGCAAGTCTTTGAAACGGAACTGGTCAGGAGTGCTTATCAGGCGTTGATGGATGACGAGCAGAGACGGACAGGCGGGAAGATGGCGGTTACGGATGATGCCATGGTAGTAGAGGCTTATAGCGGTGTCAAGGTAAAATTGGTCGAGGGATCTTATGAAAATATAAAGATTACAACGCCAGAAGATATGCAGATTATGGATGTTTTTGCCGCCGGCAGAGAATTTTAGGACAGAGTCGCTGATTCATCGGGAGATTTGCTTTATGTACGGTCTTGAAAAAACGGTGGTAAAGGATATGACAACCGGTACTCCGTGGAAACTGATCTTGGGGTTTTCTTTGCCATTGATGATCGGTAATATATTGCAGCAAGTATATACATTTGCCGATACTTTGATTGTCGGCCAGGTTCTTGGCATCAATGCGTTGGCAGCTGTCGGTGTGACAGAGTGGATGATATTTTTGATGTTTGCATCAATACAGGGGATCGTTCAAGGTTTTTCTATTATCATGGCCCAATGTTTCGGTGCCGGAGACGATAACCGATTTAGAAAGGCAGTTTATAATGGACTGTGTTTAGTTCTTGTAATAATGACAGGTTTTACGGTGACAGGACAAGTTATTGTCAGTCCGGTTTTAAGGTTTTTAAATACACCCGATGAGATTATTGGCATGTCAGCCGGTTATTTACGAATCTTGTATATGGGAATACCGTTGATATTTATTTATAATTATCTGACGGCTATCTTGCGCTCAGTTGGAAACAGTAAAATACCGTTGCAGGCGATCACCATATCTTCCATAGCTAATATTATATTGGATATCCTATTTGTATACCAGTTCGGCTGGGGCATCAAGGGCGCTGCAATAGCGACTTTGCTTGCTATCTTTATGTCGGTCATGTACTGCTTTCTTCAATTAAGAAAGTTTAGCGTACTGCATTTTCCCGAAGAAGACAGAAAAATAGATCTTAAAATCATGTCGTCAGAGCTGAAATTAGGGCTGATTATGGGTTCGCAGAATATCATTACATCCGTGGGAGGCTTGGTGGTTCAGTCCGTTATAAATGGTTTTGGCATAATTTTTATTGCCGGTTACACGGCAGCAAGTAAACTGTATGGATTGTTGGAAATTGCTGCAGGTTCATACGGTTATGCCATGAATACTTATGTCGGTCAGAATAAAGGAGCCAAGAAAAGCGATCGGCTGAGAACTGGCTTGCTGTCAGGCAATATATTGGGAGTCATCACAGCATGTGGGATGTCGGCTATTATGATTTTGTTCGGAAAGCATATATTAAGGTTCTTTATTGTCGGCAGTGCCGACGTTGTAGCGTTAGCCTTACAAAGTGGATATCGGTTTTTGCGGTTATTATCGGTTTTCTTCCCTTGTTTATATATGCTTTATATAGTGCGGGCTTGGATTCAGGGTACCGGGGATTCTTTCTGGCCGATGGTATCCAGTGTGGCACAGTTAATCATGCGGGTCAGCTGTGCCCTGATTTTATCAAGGTACATTGGTGCTGATGCGGTCTATTGGGGAGAAGTATCGGCATGGATCGGTGCTGATATTTTCCTGTATTTGGTTTATCTGAAAAAGTTTAAAAGTAAAACAGTTAATGTTAAACTTGTTGACATTGAGGGTGAACAGTAACTATTTAGAAAATATTTAGGTAAAATAGCGAAAAAAGATGTTGACACTACGGGGGATGTTTGTTAAAATAAGTTTTGCGCTATGCATGCGCCCGAGCTTGGAGAGGTATCGAAGTGGTCATAACGAGGCGGTCTTGAAAACCGTTTGTCCGAAAGGGCGCATGGGTTCGAATCCCATCCTCTCCGCTTCTTTATATAATATAAAAGCTACCTGCGATTTATATTAAGATACTTTTCCGCAAGCAATTGATCAGATTAACTTGGAGAAGTACCCAAGAGGCTGAAGGGGCTCCCCTGGAAAGGGAGTAGGTCGTTAATAGCGGTGCGAGGGTTCAAATCCCTCCTTCTCCGTTGATGGTTTAGTATTATGAAAGCCAAGCTTTTATAATAGGACGGCCATGAGGCCGTGCTTGTTGGTAAGCCGTTAATGAGTTTTTCTAAGTTATAAGTATTGATTCGTAACTTGTTAGACGCACCTTGACAAATAAATAGTAA
>DBDJ01000007.1 GCA_002293525.1 Lachnospiraceae bacterium UBA935 | reverse complement strand
TCCTACAATTCGCCGTCCGACAATAAAGCGTTTCAATAACTCATAGTTTTCCTACAAACCTGACCAGCAGGGCCGACTTGACCGCCGATTATCAGGTTTCAATAACTCATAGTTTTCCTACAAACACCCCGGGCCATTCGCGCCGAAATATGGGGAGAAAAGTTTCAATAACTCATAGTTTTCCTACAAACACAGGAAGGGGCTACTCTGACAAAAGAAGAGATTGAGTTTCAATAACTCATAGTTTTCCTACAAACGTTTTTGTCACTTTCATTCTTCCTCCTCCTCCTACTGTTTCAATAACTCATAGTTTTCCTACAAACGAAGAGTACAAACAGGCATTGACAGAGGAAAACAAGGAGTTTCAATAACTCATAGTTTTCCTACAAACAAACAGTACCACGCTTTATTTCTCGATAAACAGTAGGTTTCAATAACTCATAGTTTTCCTACAAACTTTAAAGAACATGTAGACGGCTTGGGTGGAACTTTGTTTCAATAACTCATAGTTTTCCTACAAACGGCAAACACAGAGCATCGAAGCGGTGACAGCGAGAAGTTTCAATAACTCATAGTTTTCCTACAAACGAAGCTTGCCATTACAGCAAGTTTCTTTTTAAAAAAAGTTTCAATAACTCATAGTTTTCCTACAAACGCATATATATGGAAGTTGGTGAAACGTTGCCGCTTAGTTTCAATAACTCATAGTTTTCCTACAAACCTACAACCTCAAACGACCATTTAAGGCCGTACTTGTCGTTTCAATAACTCATAGTTTTCCTACAAACAATGAAATCTGGTGACGGTAGGAATCAGGAACTTTTGTTTCAATAACTCATAGTTTTCCTACAAACCCCCTGGCGTGGATTATCCGTTAGATCAGGTACGGTGTTTCAATAACTCATAGTTTTCCTACAAACCTTGAGCAAGGTTGCAGGAGAAGGGGGCAGCGGAAGTTTCAATAACTCATAGTTTTCCTACAAACCCATCGGTGACACAACCAATACTTGGGGATTACTGAGTTTCAATAACTCATAGTTTTCCTACAAACGAATACGTGGCCCGGCAGCAGTGCCGCCAGCTGGTGCTGTTTCAATAACTCATAGTTTTCCTACAAACCTACAGCAGATTGCAGACGCGTTAACGCTGTACAAGTTTCAATAACTCATAGTTTTCCTACAAACAAGGGCCATGAAGCTGCCCGACGGCGTGATCGTCAGTTTCAATAACTCATAGTTTTCCTACAAACAACCGGAAAGGAGTCAGAAATGACAACCAAACTAAAGTTTCAATAACTCATAGTTTTCCTACAAACCTCGTTTCCGCATCCAATAGCCGATTTATGGCTGCGGTTTCAATAACTCATAGTTTTCCTACAAACCAGCCCCAAGATGATCGCTGCCAACGCAGTTTTGGGGAGTTTCAATAACTCATAGTTTTCCTACAAACTTGGACACCCGGACGCTACGCATGGCAGTTAGAAAATAGTTTCAATAACTCATAGTTTTCCTACAAACGAATCATAACAGACACAATTAAAACACCGCAGGATTGGTTTCAATAACTCATAGTTTTCCTACAAACGATTCATTCTGTATTTCACCAGATGCAATTTGAGATAGTTTCAATAACTCATAGTTTTCCTACAAACATATTGAAGCGGTACGGGTTGAAGATGGTGAACAAGGTTTCAATAACTCATAGTTTTCCTACAAACTTTGATGTTATTATGATATGGTCTTTCAAATTGTCGTTTCAATAACTCATAGTTTTCCTACAAACAATATACAGAATAACCAATTATACGTTGCTACGTTGGTTTCAATAACTCATAGTTTTCCTACAAACCTTTACAGTGCTGAACAACATGCCACTCGTGGAATAGTTTCAATAACTCATAGTTTTCCTACAAACACGGTGTATTTTAGCCGTCCACGCTCTTTGACTGCGTTTCAATAACTCATAGTTTTCCTACAAACTCATGAAAAAATGAGTGAACATATTCATTTTAATAAGTTTCAATAACTCATAGTTTTCCTACAAACAATGTCTGGATATTCTTCTTTTGACGCTGCCGCAATCTGTTTCAATAACTCATAGTTTTCCTACAAACGAACCTTGACGAAAAAGACCGGTCGAAAAAAGGTTTGTTTCAATAACTCATAGTTTTCCTACAAACCCGGTCAGCCTTGCAATATATGGCGGACAATGGGATGTTTCAATAACTCATAGTTTTCCTACAAACTACGTCCGAAGTCCGAATTTGCAAAAAGCCTTTCAGTTTCAATAACTCATAGTTTTCCTACAAACAAAAATGAGAAGGGTAAACAGAAAAGTAAAGAGTGTGGTTTCAATAACTCATAGTTTTCCTACAAACCCATACTTATGCAGAAAATATAAGGCATTTGGTTATTACCATTGCCTCAAAAATCTTTCGCTCCTAATTAAAAATAATGTCCTATCCCTAATTTTACTGACTTTTCTTCTGTACTTAACTGTCGTCGATCCCCCGGCAATAATACACTATCAATGATCGACGATATTTCAGAGAACTTCTTTCTGAACTTTTGATCAATCTTTGATTCCCTATTTCTTAACATTTTAAACTAATATTATAATCATTACAATACCCTTTATTTATTTTCCTGAATTACAATTGTAAATCCTATTTCTCATATCCGATGTAGATTTTACTCTTAGATAAGTAGGGTTTACTCTTGCATATAATTGGCAATAGGCGTATAGTCACAAGTGGTTGTCTGATCAAGTGGCGGTAATAGGAGGCCGTTATGTCCAATCTAATACCAGGTAACCACAAACATTTGACGCTTGTTGACCGTACTTACATCGAGGAATCTTTGAACGATGCCATATCATTCCGCTCTATCTCAAAATATCTCTGTAAAGATCCATCGACCATATCTGATGAAGTGTTTTAAAACAGGATCTCTAATACATGGAACCGGGGCAGTTTCAACAATCCCTACAACTTCTGCATTAACAGGTGCCGGTGCCGTAAAAAGAATGCCTGTAAGAAACTCATTCTCTGTGATACTTTTTGCCGGTCCTGCCATATCTGTAACCAAGTCTGTGACAGCTTTGAACTTGAACAGTGCCGGCGCATCATCAGGGCTCCCTTTGTCTGTAACGGGTGCGGTGAACCAAGAAACAAATGTCCTATCTCACTTAAATATGATTACAATGCCATCGCTGCCCACCGCATGTACTCTGAACGCCTAGTTTTGGCTAGGACGGGTATCTGCCTGTCTAAAAAAGAGCTTCACGCAATTGATGCGGTGGTAAAACCTCTGATCGTGCAGGGACAATCTCTATATATGATCATTGCCAGTCATCCGGAACTTAATATTTCGGTCGGGACTCTGTATAACTACATTAATCAGGGAGTGCTGCTCACCAGGAATATCGACCTGAAACGTAAAGTGAAATTCAAGCCGCGCAAAATCTATCAGACACAGATCACGAACCGGGCAGTATTTATCGGCAGGACCTATATGGACTTTAAGGAATCCCATGCCGACGAGATGGACTTTGCCCAGATGGATACCGTCAAGTCGGCCAAAGGATCGGTCAAGTGCATTCTTACATTCTATTTCCCAGAAACCGAGCTGTTTTACGCGCATCTGCTTGAGCGGTGTACTTCCGGTGCCGTAAAAGCGGTATTTAACAAGCTCCAGCAGCGCCTCGGCGATGCTTATGACTTTGCGTGCCTGTTCCCGGCCATACTGACGGACCGCGGGGTTGAGTTTGGCGATCCTGACAGTCTGGAAACCTCTCCGGAAGGGATTTCTCGTACCAGTATTTATTACTGTGACCCGATGCGTAGCAATCAGAAGGGCGGGATTGAAAATGTACATACCATGCTGCGCATGATCATCCCGAAAGGGACTGTTTTTACTGACCTGACGCAGTGGGATATCCGTAAATGCGTGGATCACGTAAACAATGCCCCAAGGAAAGCCCTAAATGGCAGTACCCCTTATTTAGAAGCTTATAAACTATATGGTTCAGAGATTATGAACGCACTGCAGCTCCGGTATATAGCTCCCGACGAAGTAGTGCTGACACCGAAGCTGCTGAAACGTTAACCAATTAAATTTACAAACCGCCACATCTCAGATAACTTTCATAAAAACCATACCGGCCTGTAGGAGTTAGTCTTGAAAACCACAATTCCCAGAGGTCTGCTGGTTGTACCCGGATTCTGGAGTTATTCATAAATTTATATCTATTTTACCACGCAATGAGCGGTAAGTGGTAAAATAATTTTGAATTTACGCCAGTTTTTCAATGCATGTAGGAGTTAGTCTTGCATACCGGGTTTAGTTTTGTAATTCACCCTTTATTTATTTTTGCCAATAATTTCATAATTTCCCCCTGCTAACCCAAATCCACCACTCACATCACATAAAATAATGATTATTAAATCCATTTCAGTACTACCACCACCCACAAATCTATATAATGGTACAGACCAATCCTTTACACCAAATCCAAGAAAGGAGCCCCCCACTGCCATGCCGCCAACCGACATCCAAAACAATTTCAGCAGCGAACTTATCAACGTGCTGGCCGGCAGTCCCCTAATGTTAGTCGCTGTCGCTTTGGCCTGCTGCTCCGGGCATCTCTGGTCCTATATCATCCTAACCTATTTCTCCAAAAAAGAACGCAAAATCCTGGAAAGCTTCTATGGCCGAATCTCCTTGGGACTGATCTGGTTTTCCTTAATATATATACCCCTGCATCTCATCCATATCAGAAAGCTGCTCTTCGATTTATCCAGCATCATCCGGATGCTACCCAATGTCATCATTGTCTCGTTAGCACTACAGGCATTATTATTCATAGTCATAAATTTCTTATCCAGAAAGGGTGGTCGTAATGGTAAATAAGCGAACCGTAATCAATGTCATTAGCGGTAAGGGCGGCACCGGAAAAACGCTTTTAACTGCCGTCATTGCAGAAATGCTGGGAAATGAGGGGGCGCGGGTCTTGGTCGTCGATCTTGACATCTTCGTTCGGGGCTTGACGGCACTGCTGTATTTTCATAAAAATGAGTCCTTGGTAGTAACCGAGAAGCACGAGATACCCGTATCATCCTTTTTCAAATATAAGGGCAGTCTGCCCAGCCACAGTTATCCCGGCAAAAAGAGCAACAGCAGCACCACCCCCAGTGCTCACCGCAAAGTCTCAATCTCCCGCTACCGTTCCTTTGATGTCCTGCCGTCGGTGGCTTACGTTAACCAGCTCCTTGACTTTCGCGACATGATGCCGTGCAGCCTCGAAGAGGCATCTCGGATCATCTCCAGCCTGCTGGAAAACATCCCCAATCATTACGACTTCATCTTTCTCGACAGCCGCGCCGGCTATGATGAGCTGATTGCCGCCTCACATGAAATCAGTGATTTTTCCATCTGCGTCGAAGAGGACGACGATATCTCCATGATTACCACCGACAACTTGATCGAACAGCTTCGCAGCGACAATAAGTCCAAGAACCTGTTCCGGCTGAAAAATAAAGTGCGTTCGGATAAACAGACCTTCAGTCCTGTATCCAACGGGATCACTTTTCTGGGAAGCATTCCATTTGACACGGATGTCTTAAATAGTTTCGGGACGAAAGGCTTCTGGGCGGATATCAACAAATCTATTTATTACGAAGCTGTCAAGAATGTCTGGAATACCTTGTCTAAAAAAATGAGTCTGGGTATCGTTCTGCAAGAACAGCGGATCAGTCCCCTCGGTAGCGGAAAATTTGAGAAAAAACTATCCCTGCTATCTATTAATAAAAGGATCTTATTTCTATATGGAAGCTTTATCAGCGGTTTCTGCCTGTTGTATTTTATTTTCCGGAACGAGACCTTATATGTCAATGGTTTCAACCCTGATATCGGAATCCTGCTCATCTCACTATCAGGTCTTCTGTTGTCTGTGTTTTCTATATTTTTGAATAATAGGAGGTAATTTTACTTTGGACGATAAAATTATACCTTAGACAAAGCCTATTGCATTGTTAGAGGTTAAGCATATAATTAATATGCAGCAGTCTTATTGTTATATGATGACACAACGTAGCGCATAATAGGAGGAAGCAGAATGAGAAAAATGAAACACAAAAAATTGGCCGCTTTGACATTGGCCGCCTTAATGGCCTTGATGCCCATGAGCGTACTGGCGGAAGAGACGTCCGTCGCCAGCGATCCCGCTGCAGCGGAGAAAGTATTGACAGAAGCTCAGATTGACCTGAAACAATTGGAGGTTGATTCCCTTACGGAAGCAGACTTACAGGAACAGACACAGGTAGCGGCACCATCGCGGTTAGAAGCAATACCACAAGCTGCTGATTTACAGGTTGCCGAACTGGGGGCCGAAAAGCCCATGACTTTTTCCAAAGCCTCGGCGCCGGCTGCCAGTGCGGATGGTATTTATTTAACCGATAGCTTTTATCTTACCGAAACAGGCGACTCTGAATTGTTTTACCCGCTCTTGCTTGAAGATGGACATGTCCTGCATGTTCAGGTAGACATGCCTGATAATGCGCAGCTGGATTACGATGTTTATCTGTTTGAGGTAGATGCCAATTTGGATCTGACGATGGTGGATTATTCGGAGTACTCCACCTATATTAATGGCACAAACGGCACCCTGTCTGAGGCGGTAGGTGCCAAAAATGCCAGCGGCGTGGCCAAAGAATATGCGGTGCTGGTGCAGTCCTACAATGGGGGAAGTATTAACCAGCCATTTACCATCCATATCGCCATCTACCCTATGTTAGATAATCTGGAAGTAGATGAAAATGCCGACTTTGCCCGCGCCATTACCATGGCAACTGATCGGAACACGCCGGTCACCTCCCGTGCAATAGATACCGTAATTGACAATGACTGGTTTATATTAGATTCCAGTGGCAGTCCGATTGACCAGGTTGAGGTAACCTTGGACAGCGTTTCCGTTGCAGCAGGCTATAAGGTGGAGGTATATACTAGATCATCAAGTAATCAAATGATACGTGTACCTATATCCAATAATAAATTTCGGATTTCAGGCGGAACCTATTATATCAGAGTAAGCTCTGCAGTTACAACGGTCACGGGACAAAATTACACCCTGAACCTTATACCGCATTATGATGCCGATCAAGTGATTATCACTGAAATCTTAGGCGGCTTTGATGTCACCTATCCCGAAGGGACCCGCTATCGCGTCGAAGATTCGGTGACAGTAAAGGGCGTAGTCGGGGGCAACGGATTTCTGCTGCCAAATGCGCAAGTGACTGTTACTGCGGAAAATGATGCTTGGACCAATCCCAGCTACCGCTACAGCACGGCTACCGTTACCACCGACAGTAACGGAGCATTCACTGCCATTGTAAATCTGGCTCCATCCTATGCAAGCAGGTCATATTATTTGTACGGAGCTATTGACTTCATACACTATTATGATATCGGCTGGCTATATGCAGAAAGCGGATCAGGCTTTGCCGGCTACTATCCGCTTTACATTTTTGCATATTCTATTTATGTCGGATGATCCTTTAGCCGTTTAAATTCATGCCTCAGTATTTCCGCCAGGGTATTCTGCAAAAGTATTCTGCAAGAGTATTCTGCAAGAGTATTCTGCAAAAGTATTCTGCAAAAGTGTTCTGCAAGAATGCTCTGCCTTCAGGATATACTGAGGCTGAATTATGACAGCAACATTAGCGGTCAAACTGCTCAAACCCGCACTCACTGACATTCTTGTCACATCTCAGCCCCTTGAAAACAGCATGGCGCAGACCGCCTTTTTTATGCCGCTCCATGTAAGTAACCGTACATACCAGTTCCGGTTCAATGTAGACAGCATGATCTTCTTTCTTATCCAGTGGCAGATCATCGTTCCTTTTTTGTGCCGTAATCTTTGCAAATTCGCTTCTGTTCATGCCGATCGTCACATGGCCCTGATAATAAAGCCGGTGCTTGTTATAGAGGCCAAGAATGATGCTGGCGGCATTCCGCTCCTCATTTTCCTTTATCATATAGCCGCATACCACGAAATCAGCGTCTTTCATATATTTTATCTTAATCCACTCTTTCGTCCGGGTATCGGGATGATAGCGGCTGTCCTTCTTCTTGGCTACGATGCCCTCAAGATTCATTTCTTTCGCCAGCTGGAAGAAGCGTACCCCTTCTCCTTCAATATACCGGGAAAGCGCCAGCCGCTCATTTTCCCGGAAAGCCTGCTCCAGAAGCTTCCTCCGCTCCGTCAGCGGCCTATCCATCACCGCCCGGCTGTCATAATAAAGGATGTCAAAAGCCGTAAAAGTGGCCGGATATTTTTTTGCCGCCAGACCGATCTTGAAGTGATCTGACATCAGGCTGCGGCGCTGGATTTCATGAAAATCCGGCATACCGTCCCTGAAGACGATCAGCTCCCCGTCCAGAATACAGCTCTTTTTTGCCTGCTTATGGATCTCCGATAGCTCCGGGCACTTGGGAAGCATCCTGACGTTCCGCTTGTTCCGGAGTTCCGTCCCGTTGCGGTCAAGATAGGCAAGGCACCGCTCCCCATCCAGTTTCAGCTCATAGATATAGTCAGGGTGATCAAAAGGCGTACCGGTTTTTCCGATCAGCATAGGCCGGATATCCTTGCTGGTAAATAAATCTGACCCCATCTACTCTCCGCTCACTTTTTTTCGACCCCGCTTGGACGGCTTCTTATTTTGTTCAATGCTTTGCTTCAAGGCATCCATCAGATCAATGATATTGCCCTTTTCTGTCCCTTCCGGCGACACGATCTCCCGTCCCGCGATCTTATCTTCCAGCAGCTGCCTGAGCTTTTGCTGGTATTCGTCATGGTACTGCTCCGGGTCAAACGGCGTGTCCATGGAATCAATCAACGTCTTGGCCATGGAAAGCTCCTGCTCCTTGATCTCCGGTTTCTGATATGACTTCGGGATCTCCTTGATCTCGTCTTCAAAATACATCGTCTGGATAATCACACCCTCCTCCCGAGGAATAACAGCCAGCAGGGTCTCGTTGCTGCCCATGACGGTCTTGCCGATGGCTATCTTCTGTTGCTCCATCAGTGCCAGCCGGAACAGTTCAAACGCCTTGTCGCCGCCTTTATCCGGTAATACATGATAGGACTTGTCATAATAGATCGGCGATATCTGGTTCAGATTGGCGAAGTGCAGGATCTGGATGGTTTTTTCCTTTTCCGTCTTGATCTTTTCAATCTCCTCATCGGTAACTGTGACATAATGGTCTTTCTCATATTCATAGCCTTTGATGATGTCGTCCTGGGTAACCTCCTTATTACAGTGGCCACATACCTTTTTATAACGGATCCGCGCATTATCTTCCTTATGGATCTGGTTAAAATGGATGTCATTATCCTGCACTGCAGTATACATGGCAACCGGAATCGACACCAGGCCAAAGGATATTGTAGTTTTCTTTGCTACAGCCATAGTAGAAATCTCCTTTCCTATAGCTATAGTATTGCAGATAACGGGGAAAATATTTCATTTCGAGAACGGGATCTTTCTGAGTGCAGGAGCACTTTCCTATAGAATAAAAAAGCGAGCAAGCTCGCTTGGAAGAACGCAAAGCATTCTTCCCGAATGATTCACTCTTGCAGGAGCACTTTCCTATAGAATAAAAACAGCGGGATCTTCCGCATATCAATGCGTAAGATCCCGCTTATTATATCTTATTTGTTAATCTCTGGCTTAAGCCAGAATTACTTAACTATTCAGGCCAGCCTGGAATTCTTCAAGCTGTAACTGAGCAGCTTCAACAACTTGATCAACGCCTACAGCTGTAAGTTCTTCCATAAATGCGTCGTACTCAGCCGGATCAAGTGCGCCTGAGCCAAGCGGAATTGCATATTTATCGATAGTTGCGATACAAGCAGCATTTTGGGTTTCAACTGATGCCGGATTGAACATACCGAAGCTTACAAGATCGGCAGATGCATTGAATGTTTTGAAGTTAACCCATTCATCAGCAGTGTCTTGCGGAGTTGCGGCTGAGGATACTCCAACCACACCATAACGCCATACACTCCAGCCACCACGGTCACCGGTATTAATTACAACACCGTCAACTAAATTATAGCTCTTGCCTTCAATACCTGCTGCTACTAAGTTGGCAATCGTTTCGTCTGATGCCATTAAGTTAAGGAAAGTTACGGCTTCAGGAGCATAATCTGTACCGGCATAAACAGCAAGACCGGATCCTTGAGCACTTTCAACCGTAGCGATCGGTTTTGACCATCCGGGAACATAAGCGATCTGAACGTCTTTTCCCTGAGCATCGCTGGCACTCCGAGCGACAGTAATTTCATTACCGGGAGCGTAGACGATGGTAGAGATGAGGAAATCGCCATCAGTACGGCGGTTAGCTACAGATGATGATGATACTTCACCAACAAGGCCTTGATCAGGATCAACGAAGCCAGCTTCGTAATATCCGCGCATGGTTGCGATGAAATCCTGATAGGTGGAGCTTTGGTAACGGTTGATGATACTTACATCCGTTCCACCGGGATTCGCATTGTCAAACTGAACGCCCAGCGGTCCGATGGTGTTGTTGATATAGATAATGTGGTTAACGGTACGGTCTAAAACTTCTGCTTCGATGTTAAGGGGATATTTGCCAGTAGCATCAGCATAAGCCTGTAACAACGGTTCCCAAGAAGCCAGGTCATCAGCATTAAAATCAGCCAGAGTAAAACCAAGTTCTTCTAAAGCAGTAACGTTGACATAATAGCCAAGCTGTGATACAGAATCCTTCTCAATGATATATCCGTAGATACCGGTACCCTGATCGCCAGGAACAGTAGCTGCTTCAATAATCAAAGGATTCGTATTGCCGTAAAGAGCCGGGCCGTATTGCTCAAGAAGGTTGTTCTCCGGGTCATCCAGACGCAGATACTGTCCGCCCTGTGCTCCGGTAAGGTAATTGACAGCTCCTGACCATGCGTGAGCCGGGATGATGTCAGGTGCATTGTTGGTCTGAAGGGCAAGATTCAGGTCATCCCAAGCCCAGGCTACGCCTGAAAAAGAGAAATTAACCTTGAACTCATAGTTCAGTTCAGCAAGGCGGGCATTCACTGCATCAGCAACTTCCGTGACGGTATCAGGATTGATTTCGCCATTAGGCATAAACATAACTTCCAGAGTCACATCTCCGCTGTAACCTCCTGCAGTTGCATCCGCTGTCGGTTCTTCTGCTGCCGGTTCTTGTTCCGCTGGGGCTTCTTCCTCTGCAGCGGGGGTGGTGACTTCGGGCTCTGTCGCTGTTTCATTGCCGCCACAAGCAGCCAATGTAAAGCACAGTACAAAAGCCAGTACTAATGATAGAACTTTTTTCATAACTTACCTCCTGTTATATGATTTATTTTGTAAAACGGCTTTCGCCGATATTACCCGGTCTCTCTGTAATTTCCAGAAAACAACCCATATTAAAAAGCATTATATAATATTTTATTCATAAATACAAGCAATATTTGTAATTATTGGAAAATAAAATCTGAAATCTGCTTCCGATCCAGTAATTATCATCCTTTGACCGATCCCACCGTAAGTCCCGCTACAATATATCTCTGGAAGAACGGGTATGCAAAAGCGATCGGGATGACGATCAGCACACACAATGCCATACGGAGACTCTGGGTCGGCATATTACTGATATCCGCTCCGGGCATCCCCGACATAATCGCCAGGTTCCTCGCATTCTGTTGCATCTTAACCAGCAGATACTGTAACGGAACCAATGCGTCTTTCGTAATATATAGCTGTGGTATGAACCATTCATTCCAATAAGCAAGCATATTCATCAGGGCGATCGTGGCAAGGCCCGGCTTGGAAATAGGAACTACGATCCTGAAGAGCGTGAGCCATTCGCCGGCACCGTCTACCCTGGCCGCTTCCAGGATGTCGAAAGGGACACTGGACTGGAAAAAGCTTCGCATGACAATGATGTTAAAGGGATTAACCAGCAAAGGGATAATCAAGGCCCAGTAATTGTCCTGCAGACCCAGAATGTTCTTGCAGACAACTACCGTAGGAGCAAGGCCGCCGCCGAAAAGCATCGTGAAGAAGCTGACAAAAGTAAACAGCCTGCGGAATTTGTAATCCGGCCTGAAGAGGGCATAGGAATACAGGGCACAGATGAATGTAGCCGCTACCGTACCGATCACGGTAACAAATACACTATTAAACAAGGAACGCCATAACTGTTCACCGACTCTGAATACTGACTGGTAACCTTCAAGAGACCATTCCTGAGGGAAAAATGAATATCCGCTTTGCAGGATGCTGTCTTCGCTTGTGAAGGAAATAATCACGACAAATATAAAGGGGATGATACACATCAAAGCAAATCCGCCGATCAAAATATGTATCAGCGTCTGACCCAGCGGGCCGACACTTGTCAGTCGGCTTTTTTCTGAAATCTTCTTAGTTCTACTCATATCCACGCCTCCTTAAAATAAAGCACTCTCATTATCAATCCTACGAACGAAGGTATTGGCCATCATGATACAGATAAATCCGATCAGGTTCTGCAAAAAGCTGACTGCCGTCGACTGTCCCATATTCACCGTGGTTGAGATGATCCGGTAAACGTAGGTATCCACCACCTCAGTAACATTGGGCACCGAACCCTGGCCGCCTTCCTGTGGCAAAGCCCAGAACTGGCCGAAATCAGAATTGAATATACGACCGATATTCATAATGAATAATATGATGATAATCGTGCGCAGATGCGGCAACGTAACATGCAGAACTTGTTTCCATTTGCTGGCGCCGTCGATGCTGGCTGCTTCATACAGCGTCGAGTCGATACCGGCAATGGCTGCCGTATAGATAATACAGGAATACCCGGTCAGCTTCCATATATTGGAAAATACCATGATAAACGGCCAAGGCTTCGTATCTTGATAGAAGTTACTGATACCGAACCAAGACGGGTCAATCAGTCCGTGCTTAGCATCAATAAAGGCGAACAGAAAATAACTGACTACGACCCAGGAAATAAAATATGGGAAAAACATAAAAGTCTGATAGGTCTTGGCGGCAAAACGATTCGAGATCTCATTGATCAGGATCGCGAAGGTAACCGCAATCACCATCCCCAGGATGATAAAAGTGAGATTGTAAAGCAAGGTGTTCCTGATAAACTTGCCGGTCATGGGATTGCCAAATAAGAAATCGAAATTCTTAATCCCCGTCCATTCCCGGCTGAGAATGTCACCTATGTAGCCGCCGTCTTTAATAGCACTCGGCTTGGGCATCTTATAATCCTTAAACGCCAGGATAATGCCAAACATAGGAAGATAGCGGATCAGCAAAAGCCAGATCGCTCCGGGCAGTACCATAAGTGTAAGTGCCAACGTCTTCTTTTGCGTCATAAACTTGTAGGCTAAGGTACCTGGTTTATTCTTATTCATTCAATAACGTCCCTCCTCTTTGTTCACTATTTTCATCAGTAAAACAAAGCGCTGTACAAATTAACGAATAATTACACTTCATTTTTGATGTCTATGAACATTTTACACAATTATATCCATTAAGTCAAGTAACATTCGCACAAAATTGCTAAAAATTGATATCCCATAAAGTAAAAAAGCGCCTGCGAACAGACTCTCGGGGTTGCCGGGACTTATTTGATCTTTTTTTGATTCTTATTTGATCTTTTATTAGATCCAATGAGCGTGCGGGGGTTCGAACCCCGGACAACTTGATTAAAAGTCAAGTGCTCTACCGACTGAGCTACACGCCCTCATTGCGATGATAATTTCTATGAAATCTCAATGAAATCTCTATGAAATTTTATGAAAACAGATTATATCCTCTGTCTATGACAATATTCCGTCATAATAAATATTATCAGGAAAAACTGGGCTAGCTGGATTTGAACCAGCGACTGCAGGAGTCAAAGTCCTGTGCCTTACCGCTTGGCGATAGCCCATTATTGCACCAAGCCTGCCCATAAGGGCACCCCCCCTGGCTAAGGGTGGATAGAGGGGCTCGAACCCTCGGTCTCCAGAACCACAATCTGGCGCGCTAACCAACTGCGCCATACCCACCATAATTACGGCAAATGCCGGCCTTTCATCAATGTTCCAATGTGCTCGAAGGGATTCGAACCCCCGACCCACGGCTTAGAAGGCCGTTGCTCTATCCTGCTGAGCTACGAACACATGTCCGCAAATGCTGCTGATGCTTACACATATTGCAAGCGGGTGATGGGAATCGAACCCACGTGTCTAGCTTGGAAGGCTAGTGTTCTACCATTGAACTACACCCGCAGTTAACTGACATCTCCGTCATCATCGGGGTGACAGGATTCGAACCTGCGACCTCCTGGTCCCAAACCAGGCGCTCTAGCCAAGCTGAGCCACACCCCGTTTCCTATCCTGTCATGTTTTTACAATGCGTTTTTGCAACGCAAAAATTATTATATAATAAGGAATCGAACCTGTCAATAAATTTCACAAAATTATTATATGTAAGATCAGCAAACGTTACTGTTCAGGCCTAACCGCGAGGTGTTTTGCGGGATTTTGCGCAAAATAGCGCAAAACACCTCGCGGTTGATCTGAGCGGTAACGGCAAACAACGTTCTGCATTCCCAGGCCTGGCGTTTGAGGCTATAGATAATTTAGCGTAAAATGTGCCTTCTGTTTCCCGTCTATCTCCATAATAATATAAGAAGGCTTCCGTCCGTCCTGCCGGGGATAGGTAAGGCTTCCCGGATTGATCGCAGTTATATTTTGCCCGATGTCGATGACCGGCCTGTGGGTATGCCCGTACATCACAATATCCGCGCCGCGGGAAATCGCCTCCCGTTTGATCGAGCCGTTTTCTACCGTTACATAATAATTATGTCCGTGCGTCAGCCATACTTTATAAGGGCCTATCATAAAATTCTTTTCCCGGGGCAGCTCCGAGAAATAGTCATTATTTCCCAGGACGATTTCTACCGGGCAGGCGGCCTTCTTTTCAATAATGTACTCGCTGCCTTCGACATCACCGCAATGAATCACCATATCGACAGGAGCTACTTTATCTATTACCCGGAAATAATTTTCATTCTGGCGGTGGGTATCGCTTACAATCAGTATTTTCAACTTTTCACCCTTATAAGTAACTTTCCAGTTGTTTTTTTATGGCGCGGAGCGCCTTTCCCCTGTGACTTATTTTGTTCTTCTCTTGCGCCGGCAGTTCTGAAGAAGTCTGGCCGTAGTCCGGCAAAAAGAAGATCGGATCATAGCCGAAACCGTTCGTGCCCTTTGCTTCATAGGCAATACGCCCTTCCATACACTCCCGGACGGTAATCAATTGACCGTCCGGCAGTACCGCCGCCATGGCACAGACGAATCTGGCCGTTCTCTGCTCATCAGGCACCCCTGCGAGCCGGTCGATCAGGTTCTGGTTTTTAATATGGTAAGAAGTTCCTTCTCCCATATAACGTGACGAATAGATGCCCGGCTCTTTATTCAGATAATCGATCTCCAGGCCGGAATCATCCGCCAGGACTATCGTCTCCGACATTGCTGACGCTGCTGTCGGTTCTGCTGATGACTTAGCTGCCACTGCCGCTGCTACCGCCTGGGCCTTAATCGCGGCATTTTCCAAAAATGTCGTCCCGTTCTCTTCAATGTCCAGGTCGATGCCGGCATCCTTCATAGATATTGCTTTTACATCAAACTCGCGTAAGATATCTTCAATCTCCCGCAGTTTATTCCTGTTGGCAGTTGCAAATATGATCTGCATGACTTCTGGCTTCCTTCCGATAACCTACTCCTGGCCGGCATAGATATTTATAATTGCTTGATAGATGCCGGTGGCTATCTTGTCGATGTAATCTTCTTTTTGCAGCAAAATGGCTTCCTGGGCATTGGTCAGATACCCGACCTTTATCGCTGCCGCCGGAACCGTTGCTTCTCGTATCACATAATCCTCATCTGTTGCCGCCATCAGACCCACGGCTTTGCCTTTTATGAGGGATACCACTTCTTTTTCCAGGATATCGGCCAGTTCTATGCTGCCGAAGAGAGGAATAAAGAAATGCTCATTATAAACAGCGGTGGTTCCGCGTACCATGCTGTCTTCGTCCGCATTGGCTTCGATCCGGATCAGCATGTCGGCTTTGGTATGATTGGCGATATTCACCCGCTGCTCTTCCGTCGGATTATTGTCATCCATCCGGGTATAATATACTTTAATATCGGTTTCGTCCAGTTTTTCCTTTAGCTTTTCGGCTATGGCAAGGGTGATTTCTTTTTCTTTCAGGCCGCCACTTTCATGTCCCGTCATGGTGCCGCCAAAGGCCGGATCTATTACGACAATCTTGTCATATATTTCCCGCGGAGCGATAAACTCAAGGTACAGCACGTTATTTTCTAATATACTGCGGCATTCGTAAATATTATTTAACGAAAACTTTAATATCGTCCCGGACGTTGCCTGTTCATAGATGCCTCCGGTAATATGCTGGCGATTCCCGGAAATAGCCGCCGTTTTATAAAAATCCCCGTCACTGCCGCTTAAGGCAATCCACATTTCATTGTCCATATAATGATTTTCAATCGTTACGGCATCGGCTGCCGTTCCGCTTGGCAAGGGGATGCACAAATAATTGGTGTCGGCTGAACCCAGCTCAAAGGTCAGGGAATTATCCTCCCCGGCGACGGCAAGCTCCTTGCCGGTGCTATAGTCCGACTCGCTATATCCGACATCCCCTTGGGCATATTGCTGCACTTCAATCTGCTCAACATCCTCTGTGGCAGCCGCCCGGCCGCCGGCCAGATAAAAAACCGTACCTAGGGCCGCCGCGGAAAAAAGCGTGCTGTATATCGCGGTTTTCTTCATTAAACTCAAAGCCATTATTATCTCCTAAAAGCTGGTAATCCGCGATTTCCGCGGCGGCGGCTTGGGGCCGGGAAACTGGTAAAAATAGGTCTTCAGCATCCCGTTATAGATCTTCCGGTTCTTCGCCGCTTTCAGTTTCATATCCCGTTCCGCCTGCTCATAGGCGGTAATCACATAAAGCGACCACGAATCCAGCTCCCGGAAACGCTTTCCCAGCGCTCCGTACACCGCGGGCAGGGCCGCTTTTTCTTCCATCCGTTCGCCATAAGGCGGATTGGTAATCACAAAGCCGTATTTCTTGGCATGACTCAGCTCAGACACGTTCCTTTTTTGAAAATGAATCAGCTTATCCACGCCGGCAAGGCGGGCATTCTCCCTGGCGGCCGCTACCATTTTTTCATCCGTGTCATAGCCCTGGATGTCGCCGGCAGAAGTTATGTCAACCAATTCCTGTGCTTCCTCTACGGCATCGTACCACTGCTGCTTTTTAATCAGATGGGGCCAGCTCTCCGCAGTAAAAGAACGCTGGGCGCCCGGTGCCATTCCCGCCGCCATCATCGCCGCTTCAATGGGGAACGTCCCGCTGCCGCAAAAGGGATCCACCAGAATCCGGTCATGCTGCCAAGGTGTCATCATGATCAATGCCGCCGCCAGGTTCTCAGCAATCGGGGCTTTGGCCGTGAGCTTCCGGTAACCGCGTTTGTGCAGGGATTCCCCGGTTGTGTCCAGGGCTACGGTCACTTCATCCTTCATCAGAAAAACCCTGACCGGATAGGAATCGCCATCTTCTTGAAACCACTCGGTATGGTAATGCGTTTTAAGGCGTTCGACCATGGCTTTTTTCATAATAGACTGAATATCCGACGGGCTGAACAGCTTGCTTTTGATACTGGCGGCTTTCGTCACCCAGAACCTCCCGTCGGCAGGTATGAATTCCTCCCACGGAATAGATCTGGTGCCCTGAAAAAGCTCTTCGAAACTTTCTGCATGAAAGCAACCTGCCTTGATCAGGACGCGTTCTCCCGTCCGTAAAAATATATTGGCCCGGCAGATGGCTTCTTCATCCCCCAAAAAGGTGATTCTGCCATCCTCCACGCAGGTAACGTCATAGCCTAAGTCCGTAATTTCTCTTTTCAGTACCGTCTCCAGGCCAAAATGACAGGGTACTATCAGTTCATATCTCTTCACGCCGGCTCCATTGTGCATCATATGTAATATATGCATCATATATAATATA
>DBDJ01000037.1 GCA_002293525.1 Lachnospiraceae bacterium UBA935 | reverse complement strand
CATGCCCGTCATACTAAAAAAAGAACCCCCGAAGGGGCTCTGAAGAGATTTTGGTATCGCTTGATGTTATATTCCCAACTTGTCAAGTTGAAAATAGTTTGAAAATTTTTAACTTGCCATTTCTTTGGTGCCAAGAGGCTCTAAATTAGATTCAATCAATAGATTATTGAAATTTTTAATATTAATGCAAGGATAAGTTTCCATGATGCGTATCCTTGTTTTATCAGGGTCTTCATAGTAGTGTAGCTTTTGCTCGGATTTGCTGTATATTTTTTCCGTCAGCCTTAATCTAAGACCCAAACCAACACATATAGCCATAATAGTATCACTTTTCATATTATTTGCTTTATTATCTCGAATTCTTGCAAAGTAGTTTTCATGAATTTGAGTATGCTCATTGAAATCAAGCGGATATCCCCAACCTCTTTTCTGAATCAAGAACCACAGGCAGTCGCACAACGTTTTGTCTTCATCTGCAATCATGCGGAGAAGTTCTTTTTCACTTTCTTCATCATAGGGGATAAGATGATCTTTTGCCGTTTGATATGTAGCTGCTACTTCTTTATCATCTATTCCGGATTGAATCTGAGACTGCATCCGAGGATTAAATGCCAGAATACGCTGATCAATCTCTGCGGGGTCTGTTTTGTACAAAATAGCAAAGTTGCAAAAATCCTCTTTTTGGTACTTATAGGTTACAAGATGCTGCTCCTGAATGTTGATTGCACATTGCGACAAATTGTTTTTTGCAAATTTTGTAAGGTGAATCTGTCCGTTCTTAACCAATATATATTTTTTGTCGGGAAGAACAAAATAGCCATCCACATACACGAAGCCTCTGGATTCAATCCATTCCTCCAAAATAACATTATTGTTGATGAGTTGGAAAGCATCCACCATTGAAATAGGAGCAAAGTCCACGGTGTGATTAATATCGGCAAAAACATCCGAATAATCGGGCATAGCGGCAACCTTATCTGATATACCAACTTCAAGAAGGCGAATTTTTACTGAAACTCTTGATGTGATAAAAAACTCACTGAGTTGATTCACCAGCTCATCACACGACTGGACATCAGAACTCAGTATTTCAAGAGCCTTTTTCTTAAACGGATCCTTCGGCATCAGAATACGAGGTGCCAATTTATGTGCCTGCCATTCCAGCCACTGAACTTCATTCTGTTTTGTATTCTTGCCGTTAGGCGGCATATAATTCGTGCGAGACTGACGGCACATGATAGGATATAACTGTTCCTTTGCTTTTTTGTTTTTGAGGTCAAGAATCTTAAAATATGTGAGGTCTTTCTCCCAGTGGAGCATCTCATGAATCAGAGTATTACGTTTGCAGCCCTCGCCGTATGCCCATTCAGATGCGGGATCGAACAGAAGCGTTCCGGCTTTATAAAATTGGGATACATATTTGTCCCTTTCCACATTGTAAACATCCACATAACTGTCAAGCAACAGACAACACCCAAAGACATCCAGATCTTTGGAAAGAGCAGCAGTTTCCACGGTTAGCTTCGCTGTTTTGAGGATATCATCGACTGGGAGAGGCATCGGTGTTATCAGTGCTGCTTTGCAATATTTTGCAAGAAATTTTGAAGCATAATCATCCAGGCGGTTTGAGCCAAGAATCAATGCACCCGTCTTGGGATTTGTATCAAATACATCACTGAAGGTCAGTCTTTTATTCATCGGCATCATCTCCTTGCTCCATATGATCGAGAGGCATATCTTGGAGGAACTGCTTCGCATCTTTCCAGTTCGGACAATACTTCTCAACGAGACTTCTGAAACGGTTATTGTGGCTCTTTTCCAACAGATGCACCAGTTCATGTGTAAGGACATATTCCAGGCAATCTACTGGTTTCTTCACCAACTGGAGATTTATGAGGATGCGCTTTTCTGCAACGTTGCAGGAACCCCAGCGTGTTTTCATGTATTTAACATTGCAGGCATTCGCCACAACGCCAATCCTGTCCTCACATTGTTTCAACACGGTCGGAAGAACTCGTTTTAGCTCGGAACGATACCATTCCGTCATAACTCTTTCTCTGTTCTCCTCTGTAGAGCCCACCGGGGCAGTCATAATAATTCTGTTTGGGGTCTTTTCAATATGATACCTGTTTCCTGCATAGGTAACTTGGAGCATATATGGTTTTCCCCAAAGATAACACGATTCGCCCGACACATATTCCCGCTTGCTCTGACGAGCCTGTGCCAGAATTCGATCACGAACCTTTGTAATTTCAGGCATTCTCTTTAATACAAAGTTTTTGATGGTTTCATCCCCAATATCATTAGGCGCACTTACCGTGACAATGCCATCTGGAGGATTCACCCTAATATACATATTTTTAAGGCTGGACTTCCGAGTGATTTCTACCGGAAGCCCGCCGATGGTAGATGTTGTACTATTGGTCATATTCTGTCTGCCTTCTTGCTATTTCATATATATCTTCAGTTTCTTTTTCGGCTTTGGTTTTCTCGTGCATGGCTGCGATAAGTTTCCTGTAAATAGAAAGACGGATGGCCTGCTGTTTTGGATAATGGTCATGCCACTGTGGACGGATACTTACACGAATGGCGTGGTCAACATCTATAGCAAGAATTAAGTCATGTTCCAGATAATCATAGATAGCCCGTTTTGCCGCGCTGTCTTTGATTTCATCTGGATAGCTACAGTCATCCTCCGGATGAAGAATAGCCTGTGCCATTTCGACCACCTGGCGGAGGTATTCCTCATAACTCATGGCTTCAATTTTTCGGCGGGCAATGACATCCTCCAGCATCTCGGACATTTTGTTGTAGTACACAGGGTTGCCGCTCATTTTTTTAACAATCTCATGTTTCAGGTTGTTTTCGATGGTTTCTGCCTTTGCATTATCATCACCGGGCAATTCTCTGACCAGTTCAACCGGGGTGGTTGTTTTGCCCTCAAGAAGCAGTTCCACCAAGGACATTTCCGCCATTTTATTGATCACCTTGGAATCCTCTGCACGGATATATGTATCAAGGATATAACGCATATCCGCCTCATACGGCTTTTGGTCAATATAATCGCAGCTGGCGAGTTTTATCATTTCCTTGATTTTGTTGTAGCCGGATATTTCGTTTCGCAAGTTGGATACCTGGTCTTCGGAATATCCGTAGTGAGAAACAAGGCGTTCACAGCAGTTTGCAAAAGAGCGGCTTAAAGCAGCTGTTAATGCATACAAGGTATCTCTGCGGGCAACCATCACCGTATCCTCACTGTCGGTACCACAGAAATAATCAATGTAGTCAGAATCTGCTTCGGGGTCGCTGACATTTCCCAATAAATCTGTCAAGGAAGCAATACAGCCGACCATTTCAGATTTTGCTTCATCATAGCGATCTTTGATAAGACCTTCGACATCTTCCTTGTCAAAGGAGTCAAAAGCCTCGGAGGTATAATCTTTGACCGCAAGCTGGATGTTACGGAACAAATCCATGTAATCCACAATATAGCCATAGTCCTTGTCTTCGCCGTCAGGGCGGTTGACACGGCAGATTGCCTGGAAAAGGTCATGATCACGCATCTTTCTATCAATATACAGATAGGTGGCACTTGGAGCATCAAATCCGGTGAGCAGTTTATCTACCACAATCAGTAATTTCATCTTTGCCGGAGATTTCTTGAACAGTTCCTTTACCTCGGATTCAAATTCACTCAATTTTTTGCCGTTCAACATCCGCTCGTAGACCTTTTTCTTATATTCTTCCTCGCTGTTGCGGGAAGGGTCGGACGTAGCAGTGCGGACACTTGCAGTGGTCGGTTCATAAGAGGTAATAATGGCACATTCGGTAAAGCCTTGCGCTGTAAACAATTCCCAGTATTTGCATGCTTCAAGGATGCTGCCTGCAACAAGCATTGCAGTGCCGTGGTCATCCGCCAGACGAGGCTTATCGCTCATGTCAAAAATGACATCGGCTACAATTCGCTCAAGGCGTTCCTTGGAACTGTATAATTTGCTTAAGGTTGCCCAGCTCTGTTTCAGCTGCTGTTTCGCACGGTCAGTAAGCCCTCGTGTTTTAAGTTCAAACCACTGATCGACTTTGTCTTTGCTGGATAAATCCTGGTCAACA
Organism: Lachnospiraceae bacterium UBA935; assembly: GCA_002293525.1. Classification (GTDB taxonomy): domain Bacteria; phylum Bacillota; class Clostridia; order Lachnospirales; family Lachnospiraceae; genus UBA935. Next base: position 6,773 of record DBDJ01000037.1, on the reverse strand, counting down.
TCACGTGCTTCATAGCGTAAATCGAGAACGACACCATCTTCCACACCTTCATTAAATTTGTAGGTGTGAATATACGAACCGAAGATTTCCAGACTAGTTTTCTTATCGGTCTTCAGAAGCGGTGTACCTGTAAAGCCAATCAGTGTTGCATCCGGCATCAACAGTTTGACAGCGGTATGTAGCTTACCAGAGTTCGTTCTGTGGCACTCATCAATAAAAGCAATGATGGTACCCTTGGCTTTATAATCCTTCGGAAGATCAGCTATCAATTCTTTACTGTACTGGTCAATGTCTGCCTGTTTACCAGCGTTGTGACCATACTTGTGAATAAGAGAGCAGATAATGGAATTCTCATTTTTATTGAGAGCGTCACGCAAGTCAGCGCAACTCTTAGCCCTCTTGACATTTTCACCTACATCAAAGAAAAGGCTTTCTATCTGGTCATCCAGTTCATCACGGTCGGTGATGATAACCACACGGCTGTCCGCAATGTTCTCAATAATCCACTTTGTCAGCCAGACCATAATGAGGGACTTACCGGAACCCTGTGTGTTCCAGATAATGCCGCCTTCTCCTTTGTGGATTCTGGCTCTTGCGGCGATGTTTGCAAAATACTGATTGTGCCGAGCGGTCTTTTTTCGTCCAGCATCAAAAATCATGAAATCATGCAGCAGAGAGAGAAACCGCTCCTGCTGACAGATGGAGACTATTCCATCCCGCAGACGGTTTGATTCCTTGCTCTGAATCCCCTTGATTCTGGCAGAGAGTTCATCTGTGGCGTTTTTGTCTTCCTTCCACGACAAATAGAACTTCTCTGGGGTATCGATGACACCATAGCGCAATCCTTCGGCTTCGTTGCCAGCTATAAGTAGCTGCATCGTATTAAAGAAACTCTGGATGTTCTCTTTCTTCTGATTAGTCAACATCTGCCGGATGCCTTCTCCAACAGATACACAAGACCGCTTCAGTTCAATCATGCTCACTGCAATGCCATTAATGTACAACACCAGGTCAGGACGCTTCCTTGTGGTGTGGTCGAAGCGAAGTACAGAGACTTCCTCTGCCACATAGAAATCATTGTTTGTCACAACATCCCACTCAATATAATGAACGGTAGGACGATTGCCCAGATCATCACGCACCCCCTGTAAGCCATAGCGGATGAGGGCGTAGACGGCCTTGTTCGCTTCAATAAGATCACTTGTCTGATTTGCTGCCTTGCTTGTCAGTTCTGAAATTGCTTTTCCAATCTGCTCGGAAGTGTATCCACGTTCCTGTAGATGTTTGCGGAGCAAATCCTCTCGGATAGGCGTATTGTCTACATCCTCCAGATTTCCCAGAAAAGTATAACCGAGGTCGTCAATCAGCCAGTGCAGGACTCTATTCTGCAATTTTTTCTCTGCATCTACTGTTGCCATTGTTTGCCTCCTTAAACTTTCAGTCGGACACGACCTGTCAAAAGCTCATCCATTGCGCCCTCCCGAATTTGAATTATTTTATCACGTTCATTTTCCAGAGCCTCAATTTCTTCATCCATTGCCATCAGAATAGAAGCTATTGTTTCCTGTTCTTTTTCATTCATTGTAATTCTTAACTTGATTTTATTTAACGCACCAAGATAAATGCCACCTTGTGCACTCGCATTAACCATACTTAAAAGTTGGTTTTGTATCTCATTACTCTGTAGCACATATAAAAGATACTGCTTGTTTATATCTTTAACTCGAATAAAGGCTACGCTACGCTGAAAAGCAACCCCATCTTTCTCCAAAAGGCAACATCTTCCTATTGTGCCTACACAACTTAATAGAATATCTCCCTTCTGTGGATAGCCATTAGATACAATTTTTAGATAGTCCTGTTCAGATACTTTGCTTTCATCTTCACCTAATACCAGATGATTATTAAATACATTCTTTGCGCTTAACAAATAAAATCCTGAATTGGTTCTTTTGAATGTCCCATGAGTTCCATCTTGGATACTTGAAATTTTTCCTAATGTTTTCTCAATTAGACATTCCTTATATCCAGTTATTCTTGTTTTTCCGCCAATCAAATCTTCTAATGCACCATCACGAATATTCCTTTTCTTCTCTATCAGTTCGGTGAGGTTGCCAATGTAGGTGTCAAAGCATTCAATCGTTGTAGCAATTGCGGCTTGTTCGCCTTTGTCGGGAAGTGGCATCTCAATTACAGAAAGCACCTTTCCATTTGTCAACGCACGAGTGGTATAAGTGCAATTGCGGATTATTTCTATACGAATTTGCTTTGTAGAAAAACAGTATTTACAATATCGTGGTTCCAAAGAATCATTTTTAGGTCTTCCACGTAATATAAATCCGCTAAATACGCAATTAACAATGTCATCTAAAAGTACAGAACTGATACCTACTTCTTCGGGAGTTTCAGATGTTCTGGTAAAGAAAACATCATTCTTTTTTGCTTCAAATCTGCGAAGCTCATCGGAGGTTAAAGTGACAGTACCTTTAACATCATCCACTTTCAGACCACATTTATGATAAACATCGGTATAATTCACAATGGGAGTTCCAGAACCGAAAAACTCTTTTCCTTTATTCAATCCATTTTTGAAGTCAAGAATATCTCCGATTTTTACTTGTGACCATTCTTTTACCATCTGTAGCCCATCCTTTCCAGTGCAGACATAACAGCTGCTTTAGATTTTACTGTTTTGTCCTCGATTTCGCTAAGGGTATGTTCATAACGCTTTGCAACCATAATGACACGGGAAACATAGCAACTCAGAATCTGCTCAATTTCATCGTTTGTGCTGCTATAGAGACAAGCCATCCACTTCTTATCAAAGAGCAGATGCTTGATTTCGTCCAAAGTTAGTGACTCATATTTAACCAACACAAGGTCATCCAATTCTTTCTGAGCATCTTTGATTGCTTTGTTGATGGCATCCTGTTCATCCAGTTTTTTCTGATAAGAAATCAGTACTTCATATTCATCTTTGTGGGATTCTGGCAGAATGGCATCATCGGTTACCACTTTGAGCGTGGCTTTCAGTTTTGCCTTTGCCAGGATACCATTTTTATTCCGAATGCCATACTGTTCTACAGACGGAGTTGTATTGATAATCTGCTCCATTTCAGCGGCACTGGCAGTTCCGAAAGAATTCATCAGTTTCGTTAGTGCATCCATCTCCGGAGAGGTTTTATGGGCTTCCAATTCCTTCAGGCGCTTCGTCAGATTGGCTTTTGGCAGATCTCCGCTTTCGGTCAGCACCTCATTCAGCAGACCCTCTTCGCCGGATTCCTCCTCACGCATTTCTGTCAGTTCAGACTCCAATTGATCCCGTTTATCAGCCAATGCCAGAATTTTATCTAGTTTGTCTGAAAAATACTCAGCCTCAATAATGGAACGTGGAATCAGGGAGCCTTCAAAGGATTTCACCTTGGATTTATCATCCACAGATATGGTCTCACCATTGGCATCCTTCGTCTTTTTCTGTGCATACTGGTATTCCACTTCACGAGCGGCCTCATAGCCATAAGCTTTGATGGCGTACACATCATCCTGAAGTTTTTCATTCCAGTAGTTCATCAGGCAATCATAAATATCATAGTTATCGAGAAACTGAGCATCTTCGTAGGCTGTCAACACACGAGAACCAAGCTGGCGTACCAGTGTCTTTGGTTCGGTGTCGCTTGTGATGCCCAGTAAAATATCACGGACTTCATCTCTCCACGACTCAAAGATGGTGGTGCCTTCCAACGCTTTTTCTGCCTGGAGTTTTTGATCCTGTTTAAAAGCACCTTCAATTGAATCGGATTCAAGAGCCAGATGATAAATATCATGTGCAGAATCGACGCACTTAAAAATAGTGGATTTTAATTCAGGTGAAACAATCCACAGCTTGGAAAGAGAGTCAATATCAAATTTCGGAATACCACCTTTTAGATGTGCGGTGATATTTTGTGGAAGCGTATTATCAATTTTCTGGATATAGCGGGACACATTGAGACTTCCGTTGTATTTTTCCAGAATTGTGGAGTATGATACTCGACGGGAATAGCCCTTGATTTCCTCACGTGAGGTATAAACACGGATAATCCTCTCAATGTCCTGCTCACGGAGACGATTCTTATTACCATCTTTCTTAAAGCCGTTGCTGGCATCAATAAAGAAGATGTCTTCTCTGGTATCAGCATCCTCTTTGTCGATGAAAATAAGACAGGCCGGGATACCGGTTCCATAGAAGAGGTTTGAAGGCAAACTGATAATGCCCTTAATATAACGGGTATTCAGTACCTGGGTACGGATGATTTCTTCTGCGTTGCCACGGTAAAGAACACCATGAGGCATAACAATACCTGCTTTGCCTGTGCTGTTAAGGGATTTCAGAACATGAAGGAACCACGCATAGTCACCATTCTTTTCCGGCGGTATGCCAAAGCCATCAAAGCGTTTGTATGGGTCAGCATCTGCTTTCAAGCCGTCACTCCAAGATTTATCGGAGAAAGGCGGATTCATGACCACGAAGTCAAAGCGTCTCAGCTGACCAAAGTCATCTTTGAACTGCGGCTTAATCAGTGTGTTTCCCTTAGTAATCTGTCCGTTGCCTTTTTGATGGAGGATTAAGTTCATGGTAGCAAGACCAGCAGTAGAGTGGTCTTTTTCCTGTCCGAAGATGGTCATAATGGATGTTCCGTTCTCATCCACGGGTGCTTCATCCGCTGCTCGAATGAGGAGGCTTCCGCTTCCTGCTGCCGGGTCGTAAATGGTCCAATATTTATCGGGAATCTGTTCAATCGTGCCGATGCCAATCAGGCGGGCAATAATTCTAGAAACTTCACTTGGAGTATAGAATTGTCCCTTGCTCTTTCCGGATTCCTGGGCAAATTTCATCATGAAGTATTCGTAAGCATCGCCGATGATGTCATCGCCGCTGGCACGGTTCGTGCGGAAATCAATCGCCGGGTTTTGAAATACACCAATCAGTCCAGATACCTTGTCCACTAGTTCCTTTCCGGAACCAAGTTCATCAGCATTGTTAAAGCTGACATCAGGCAGGGCACCCTGTAAATGGTTATCCTCCAAGAATTTCTGAATAATTTTATCGATACGTTCACCAACATCCGGTTTGCCCTTTGCGGCAATCAGATCATCAAAAGAAGTGCCGGGGTTTACGGTAAACATGGCATAAGGCTGTCCCTTATACCTGTCTGTTACATATTTATGGAAGAGCAGTACTAAAACATAGTCTTTATAGCGAGCTGGCTCCACGCCGCCCCGGAGCTTGTTGCAAGCCTCCCAAAGCATTGAATACAATTCTGATTTTTTCACAGCCATGTCCTCTTTTTTCTCCGTTTCTTAGTATTCGTTGATATCAATACCTTCTTTGAGAAGGCGCTCATAGCGCTCATTGGATATAATGACCACCAATGGCTTTCCATGTTTCAATACAAAGCCAGTCTTATCTTCTTCAGAAATAGACGTGATAATTTTAGACGCCTGTCCTCTAAGAAAATTTGACATATTATAGTGTTCCATCGGTATGATGCTTTTTTTCTTTTCTGACATAATCATCCTCCTGTACAGATTCACATAGTCATGACTAAAGCATATCATAAAGTAATGACTTTTTCAATTACTTTTTTGTGAATATCGGTGTAGGAATCCATCCCACAGATTCAAATTCATCCTGTCAACTCAACCTTCAAATATCCAACCCATCAATACAACCTACCCAATGTCAAACACGTCAACACAACCCCACAACATTTTTTATATAGATATGTTACCGCAGAAATAAAACAAGGGATTTCCAGCCTTCGGCAGTCATCTGCCCGATACCAGAAACCCCTTGTTTAAGCCATTTTTAGCATATTATTTATCTTTCCTTGACATCAAGACCACACACTCAACATGCGGTGAAAGGTGGGAGTTATACTACATGGCGAAAGTATGGAGTGGAGAAGAGGGGTGGGGTAAAAGTTTACCCCGTCTGATGAGTTACCCTCTATTCATCTCATCGTCATTGTATATCCCCATTATTTTTTAATCTCCCAATGACCAAATCGTTTACCACCTTTTCGCTCAATAACATCCTGCTCTTTTAAGTCCTTTATTTTACGTTGAACGCTCCTTAAAGGTATACCCAACAATTCCACAATTTCCGTATTAGTAACTGCTGGTGTTTTTTTGATAATTTCCAAAACATCATCCAAACCGCCACCCAAACCGCCATTTTGGCGGTTTGGGATTTTAGCCTTATACAAAGCCGTAAATTTTATCATGATATCTTCTGGATGCAATGTATACTCCGGCATTGGGACGCCATGCTTTTCACATGCTTCGCATATTTTCTCAATTCCCCGCCCCCATGTTTCCACATATCCAGCACGAAAAAAGCCATTTGCAATATTGGGATTATAAGGAAGCGAACGATGTCTCTCCAATAAAGTTTCAACTGTCCATCCAGCCGGAAAAACACAGTCATTACTGATATACAAAAAATCTTCATGTATACGAATCTGAATTGGAATCAGTGCTGCGTAATTTGAATGTATTAACGCATTATAGACAGCTTCCCGGACAGCCGATTTTGGCAAAGGATAAGTCTCAATCCTGGTCACGTTTTCATAGGAAATATCAGCCTTCATATATTTTAGGTAAATCAATTCTATTACTCTGTCAGCTTGTATAAACAAAGAGCCATGTATCTCATCCTGATAACGCAAATCGGAACCTTCTCCAAAATATCCTATTTTTATATATGCTCCTGTAACCCATTTTTCTGGATT
>DBDJ01000044.1:4799-49302 GCA_002293525.1 Lachnospiraceae bacterium UBA935 | reverse complement strand
AATCACTCCCTCCTACTCGATTATGAAAACGGAGGTAGAATAATGTATCAAAAGGTGCCGGCTAATCTTAATTTTGTCGATCGGGAAAAGGAAACACTGAAGTTCTGGAACGAAAACCAGATCTTTGAAAAAAGCATGAGGAACCGTGAAGGCTGTCCCACTTATACTTTTTATGACGGGCCGCCCACGGCGAACGGGATGCCGCATATCGGCCATGTGCTGACACGGGTCATCAAGGACATGATACCCCGTTACCGGACCATGAAAGGCAATATGGTGCCGCGGAAGGCCGGCTGGGATACCCACGGCCTGCCGGTGGAGCTGGAGGTGGAGAAACTGCTTGGTCTGGACGGGAAGGAACAGATCGAGGCTTACGGGCTTGACCCCTTTATTGGCAAATGCAAAGAAAGTGTCTGGAAATATAAAGGTCTATGGGAGGATTTTTCCGATACAGTCGGTTTTTGGGCGGACATGGAAGATCCTTATGTAACCTACCATGATGACTTTATTGAATCGGAATGGTGGGCCTTAAAGCAGATCTGGGACAAGGAGCTTCTATATAAAGGTTTTAAGATCGTCCCTTATTGCCCGCGCTGCGGAACGCCCCTTTCCTCTCATGAAGTGGCGCAAGGCTATCAGGATGTCAAGGAGCGCTCGGCAGTTGCCCGTTTTAAAGTGAAGGACGAAGCGGCTTATATCCTGGCATGGACGACCACACCCTGGACCTTGCCATCCAATGTCGGTCTTTGTGTCAATCCTCGGGTAACCTATGTGAAGGCGAAGGGACAAGACGGACTGACCTATTATCTGGCTGAAGCCCTTCTGGAGGCGGTGTTGGGAGAGGGCTGTGAGATTCTGTCGAAAATGACCGGTAAAGATCTGGAATACAAAGAATATGAGCCTCTTTTTGATTTTGCCAGACAGATTGTTGAAAAGCAGGATAAAAAAGCCTGGTTTGTGACCTGCGATGACTTTGTCACCCTGACAGACGGGACCGGCGTGGTGCATATCGCCCCAGCCTTCGGCGAGGATGATGCCAAGGCGGGCCGGAAATACGACCTGCCGTTTGTCCAGCTGGTCAATCCGCAGGGAGAAATGACGGAAGAAACCGCTTATGCGGGAATATTCTGTAAAAAAGCCGATCCGCTCATCATAGCCGATCTGGAGAAAAAGGGTCTGCTGTTTTCAGCACCCGATTATGAGCATAGCTACCCGCACTGTTGGCGCTGCGACACCCCTTTGATTTACTATGCCAGAGAGTCCTGGTTTATCAAGATGACGGCGGTTCAGGAAGATCTGATCCGCAATAACAACACCATCAACTGGATTCCGGCATCGATCGGTAAAGGCCGCTTCGGTGACTGGCTGGAGAATATTCAGGACTGGAGCATCTCCCGGAACCGCTATTGGGGTACGCCTTTAAACGTATGGGAATGTGACTGCGGCCATATGGAAGCGGTAGGGAGCCGTGAAGAACTGGAACGGTTAAGCGGCAATCCGGCAGCCCGTACCGTAGAACTGCACCGGCCTTATATCGATGAGATTACCGGGACTTGTCCAAAGTGCGGCGGTGTGATGAAGCGGGTGCCGGAGGTGATTGACTGCTGGTTTGATTCCGGGGCCATGCCTTTTGCCCAGTACCATTATCCGTTTGAGAATAAAGAACTTTTTGAAGCACAGTTTCCGGCACAGTTTATTTCCGAGGCAGTGGATCAGACCAGAGGCTGGTTTTATTCCCTGTTGGCGGAGTCTACGCTGATATTTAACAAGGCACCTTATGAGAATGTCATTGTCCTGGGGCATGTGATGGATGAAAATGGCCAGAAGATGTCCAAATCCAAAGGGAATGCAGTCAATCCTTTTGAAGCCTTGGAAACCTATGGGGCCGATGCCATCCGCTGGTATTTTTATATCAATTCTGCCCCGTGGCTGCCGAACCGTTTTCATGGGAAGGCGGTTATTGAAGGCCAGCGGAAGTTTATGGGAACGCTGTGGAACACGTATGCCTTTTTTGTCCTATATGCGAATATCGACCAGTTTGATGCGACTAAGCATAAACTGGATTATGATAAGCTGCCGGTTATGGACAAATGGCTGCTGTCCCGGCTGAATACCCTGATCCGGGAAGTGGATGAAGATCTGGATCAGTACCGGATCCCGGAGGCGGCCAGAGAACTGGAAAGCTTCGTCGATGACATGAGCAACTGGTATGTAAGAAGAAGCCGGGAGCGTTTCTGGGCCAAGGGTATGGAACAGGATAAAATCAATGCTTATATGACGCTGTATACGGCATTGACAGCGGTATGTAAATGCGCGGCCCCGATGATCCCCTTTATGGCCGAAGATATTTACCGTAATCTTGTCGTCGGTATCGATCCGCAGGCACCGGAAAGTGTCCATCTATGTGATTTCCCGGCGGCAGATTTAAAGGCTGTGGATGAACAGCTGGAAACTGCCATGGATGCCGTGCTGAATATCGTCGTAAAAGGACGCGCCTGCCGAAATACAGCCAATATCAAGAACCGTCAGCCGATTGCAGCGATGTATGTCAAGGCACCGGAAAAGCTGAAGGAATTTTACGTGGACATTATCAAGGAAGAACTGAATGTTAAAGAAGTGATCTTTACGGATGATGTGAGAGAGTTTACCAGCTACACCTTTAAACCGCAGTTACGGACGGTAGGACCCAAATACGGAAAACAGTTAGGCGGGATTCGGCAGATCTTAGAAAGCCTTGACGGGAATCAGGCGATGGAAGATCTGAAAGAGGACGGCTGTCTTCGGTTTGATGTCGGCGGTGTCTCGGTGGAACTGGCTGAAGAAGACCTATTGATCGAGGTGAGCCAGAAGGAAGGTTATGTGACAGAAGCGGATAACGGAGTTACAGTGGTTCTATGTACCTTGTTAAGCGAAGAACTGATCGAAGAAGGTTTTGTCTATGAGATCATCAGTAAGATCCAGACGATGCGTAAGGATAGCGGCTTTGAGGTAATGGATCATATCCGGGTAAGCTTAAGCGGTAACGTAAAGATTGCGGAGATCGTGCAGCGCAACCGGACTTCTATTGCCGAGAAGGTGCTGGCTGATGAACTTGGTTCGGATGATATCGTGGTGGGTTCTGAGGCGGCCGCCAGGGAGTGGAACGTGAACGGAGAAACGGTGAGGATTCATGTAGAGAAGCTGTAGTCGCAGAACTCATGCCCACATGGTTAATAGGAGGCAGTGCATGAGTGAGTTCCTGAAGTTAAAGGCTAGATTGGAAGAAGTATACAGCACATATTTTTTGATCGGCTAAAGGGAGCCACTTGTCACTGTGCAATATGTAGTTGGGACGGAAAAAGAAATCAAGATATAAACATCGCTTTATAAAGCCAGCTGTTACTAGTAAAGAATTCCACCAATACCAACTTGTGGTTTTCTAAAGGATATAGTATAATGACTTACAGTTAAAAACCGAATATAAATAATTAGTGGATAAGGAGAAATCAGGATGGCCAAGAAAACAACAACGCCGGCACTGGCTTTTGATAAGGAGTTATTTAAAAGAAGTGTGGTTTATAACGTCAGGACATTGTACCGAAAGACGATGGAAGAAGCAAATGAGCAGCAGGTATTTCAGGCGGTATCTTATGCGATCAAGGACGCGATTATCGGTTACTGGATGGATACGCAGAAGGAATATGAGAAGCAGGATCCCAAGATGGTCTATTATCTGTCGATGGAGTTCCTGATGGGTCGTGCCCTCGGCAATAATATTATTAACCTGCAGGCGCTGAAGCCGGTCAAAGAAGCATTAAGCGAACTGGGACTGGATCTGAATGCCATCGAGGATCAGGAACCGGATGCTGCGCTGGGCAACGGCGGTTTGGGGCGGTTGGCCGCCTGTTTCCTAGATTCTCTGGCGACCCTTGGTTATGCGGCTTATGGCTGCGGGATTCGTTACCGTTACGGGATGTTTAAGCAAGAGATCCGCAAGGGCTTTCAGGAGGAAGTTCCGGACAATTGGCTGGACAACAACAATCCTTTTGAACTGCGCCGTCAGGAATATGCCAAAGAGGTTAAGTTTGGCGGTTATACGGATATATATGTAGATGAGAACGGCAGAAGCCATTTTACCCAGAAGGATTACCTGTCGGTTCAGGCGATTCCCTACGACCTGCCGATTGTAGGCTATGGCAGCGGGATCGTCAATACCCTGCGGATCTGGGATGCCCAGCCGCTTGAGTGCTTCCTGTTAGATACTTCTGATAAGATGGACTACCAGAAGGCCAAGGAACAGGAACATCTGGCCCGCAGTATCGTGGAAGTGCTTTACCCCAACGACACCCATTATGCCGGGAAGGAGCTGCGCTTAAAACAGCAGTACTTCTTTATCTCCGCTTCGGTTCAGGAAGCTGTGGCTAAATATCTTCGGACTCATGAAGATATCAAGAAGTTTCATGAAAAAGTCACTTTCCAGCTGAACGACACTCACCCTACGGTGGCCATCGCGGAACTGATGCGGATTTTGATGGATGAGCTTTATCTTACATGGGACGAAGCATGGGAAGTAACGACCAAGACCTGTGCTTACACCAATCATACGATTATGTCGGAAGCCTTGGAGAAATGGCCGATTGAGCTGTTTTCCCGGATTCTGCCCAGGATATATCAGATTATTGAGGAGATCAACCGCCGTTTTATCGCCCGGATCGAACAGCGTTATCCCGGTAATCAGGATAAAGTGCGTAAGATGGCGATTATCTATGACGGCCAGGTTAAGATGGCCCATCTGGCGATTGCCGTCGGCTATTCGGTAAACGGTGTGGCGAGGCTGCATACGGAAATCTTAAAACAGCAGGAACTTAAGGATTTTTATGAACTGATGCCGGAGAAATTCAACAACAAAACTAACGGGATTACCCAGCGCCGTTTCCTGCTTCACGGTAATCCGCTGTTAGCCGCCTGGGTTACCGGACGGATCGGCAATGACTGGATTACGGACCTGCCAAAGATCAACAAGCTTAAGATCTATGCCGAAGATGAAAAGGCTCAGCAGGAATTCATGCATATTAAATATCAGAACAAACTCCGTCTGGCAGAATACATACTGCAGAATAACGGGGTTGTAGTAGATCCGCGTTCGATATTTGACGTTCAGGTTAAACGTCTGCATGAGTATAAGCGTCAGCTACTGAATATTTTACATGTAATGTATCTTTATAATGAACTGAAGGATCATCCTGATATGGATTTTTATCCCCGGACCTTTATATTCGGCGGTAAGGCGGCGGCGGCTTATATAAATGCCAAGCTGACGATCAAGCTGATTAATGCGGTGGGCGATGTAGTGAACAATGATGCATCGATTGGCGGCAAACTCAAGGTAGTATTCATCGAGGATTACCGGGTTTCCAATGCCGAGCTTATCTTCGCGGCGGCGGATGTTTCCGAACAGATCTCAACGGCAAGCAAAGAGGCTTCGGGAACAGGAAATATGAAGTTTATGCTGAACGGCGCTCTTACGATCGGGACGATGGACGGGGCAAATGTCGAGATAGTCGAAGAAGTCGGGGAAGAAAACGCGTTTATTTTCGGGATGAGTTCCGATGAAGTCATTCATTATGAAAGACAGCGCGGCTACAATCCGATGGAAATCTTTAACAATGACCAAGATATCCGCAGGGTATTGATGCAGCTGATCAACGGAACCTATGCACCGGGCGACCCGGATCTGTTCCGCAATACTTACAATTCGCTGTTAAATACGCTGAGTACGGATAAAGCAGATACTTACTTTGTCTTAAAAGATTTTAAAGCATACGCCGAAGCGCAAAAGAAGGTGGAAGAAGCCTACCGCAATGAAAAAGGCTGGGCTAGGAGCGCCATCCTTAACGTGGCTTGTTCCGGTAAGTTTTCCGCAGACCGGACCATACAGGAATATGTTGATGATATATGGCATTTGGATAAGGTCAAGCTGCCAGTTAAATAAGCTGGCAATATTGGCAAAATGTGCACAGTAGTAAGGGGGAGGGGATGAATACTGATGCCGAAAGAAAGGAACACAAAACTGCCGAAGAAACACCAAACCAGCCGCCGAGAAGAAGCGGATCAGCTTAAGCTACTGAAAGATATCCTAAATGAAATGGAAGCGCTGATTACGGTCTGTACGCCGGAGGACGGTAAGATACTTTTTCTCAATGACAGCATCCGACGGAATTTTGGTATAGAAGGCGATGGGGTGGGGCAAGTATGCTATCAGCTGCTCCAAGGTCTGGATCAGCCATGTGAACATTGCCCTTATCTGGAACTGATGAAGGATCCTGACAAAACCATAATATGGAACCATAAAGAAGCGATCAAGGGCAGCGTATTTCATAAGACGGCGCGCCTGGTTGACTGGCCGGGAGGAAAAAAGGCCCATCTGGAATATGCCATCGATATCACCGAATTGATAGAAACCCAGAATATGCTTGAGGAAAAGGAAAAGAGGCTTGGCATCCTGAACAGCGCGGCGATTATCCTCCTTTCACAAAGCGCCGAAAACTTTAAGGCCATGATGTCTGCAGGTGTTGCCCTCATAGCCGGGATTGCGGATGTTGACAGGATGTCGGTGTCCCGCAATGTTGAGAGGCCGGATGGCCTGTATGCATCGCAGATTTACCGCTGGAGCAAAGAGGCGGGCACTTCCATCACACCTTTGCAAGAGCTTCAGATTAATTCTTATGGCCGGCATATCCCGCGCTGGAAAGACATCCTGAGATCAGGGCAATGTATCAACGGCCCGGTATCTCTCATGCCGGAGGCCGAATCGCTGAAAGCATTCGGATGTGTGACGGTACTTGCGATACCGATATTTAATAAGGGCATGTTCTGGGGTTTTGTCCTTTATGAAAATCTTACCGAAGAGCGGACTTATACCGAAGGTGAGGTCAATATCCTGCGAACGGCAAGTTTCATGCTGGTCAACGCGGTAATCCGTAATGAGGAAGCCAGTAAAATACGCGAAGCGGACATGCAGCTGAAGCAGATGATGCAAGAGACGGAGTATCAGAACCGGCTGCTACGTGCGGTGAACCACGTCTCCACGATCCTGCTTCAATCCGGTACCGACAGCTTTACAGCAGATCTTCACCATGCCATGGGCATAATGGCCGAATCGGCCGGAATCGACCGGGTTTTTTTCTGGGAAAACTATCTCAAAGAAGACCAGGTCTACTGTAAACAGATCTTTGAATGGCCGGTGAATGCCGAGCCGCGGCAAGACATCGAGAAGTCGCAGGGATTTTTATATAGTGATATCCTGCCGGGCTGGGAAAGAGAGTTTTTGCGGGGTCATTGTATCAACGGCATCGTCCGGGACATGGATGACAGTGTCAGCGGCTATCTTGCCAGGCAGGGAATTGTGTCGATTTTAGTAGTGCCCATCTATCTGCAGGAACAGCTGAAAGGTTTTGTTGCTTTTGATGACTGCCGCAAAGAGCGGGTATTCTCCGATAATGAGGTCGGCATCTTGCGTTCGGCCAGCGAGCTGATGGCCAGTGCCTTGATGCGCAACCGGCTGGAGAAAAACGTCCTCAAGCTGGAAGTCGAAGTGGACAAGATTTTTTATGATCCGCTCACCGGTATTTATAACCGCCGCTTTTTTGATGAAACCATGCAGCGTCTGATCCGTTCTCTGTCCCGATCCGGCGGGATCATCAGCATGATGATGATTGACATTGATTACTTCAAAAATTATAATGATGCCTACGGTCATATTGAAGGCGATAACTGTTTGAAAACGATTTCCAAAGTATTACAGGAGAGCGCGGTAAGAGCCGATGATTTCATTGCCCGCTATGGCGGTGAGGAATTCGTAGTAGTCCTGCCCAATACTGACGAGGTCGGGTCTCGCATCATAGCGGAGAAGATCATGGAAAACATTCGCAGCTGCAAGATACCGCATGATAAAAGCAAGGTATCAGACTTCGTTACCGTCTCCATCGGTGTCATGACCGGCAAGGTAGAGCATACACACAACAGCGATATCTATATCCAGCTCGCGGATGAAATGCTTTATGAGTCGAAACAGGGCGGCCGGAACCGCTGTACGTTTGCTAGTCTGTGAGTAAGAGCTTAGGAAAGGTAACGTGGTAAATTTCAACGTTACCTTTTTTCTTCAATAGGAAAGTGCTTCGGCCTTATGTGTTCATAATATAAAAGGTATCTGCCAGCAGCAGCCAATTGGCGCGGTATAACTGCATGACCTGCCAATAACCGACGCCGTTCAGGTTATATTCGGTGACCAGCTTGAATTTCTCCCTCATGCTCCGGACATCTTCAAACCATACCTCGTGGGTAAGCCCGTCTTCGTAATAATAAAAATAGGGAGACATTGCCACCTCATCAAATAAGATTTCAGCGCCATGCGTAACAGCCAATTGTACGGCTTCCACATTACCGATGGTGACGGCTTTGCTTTCTCCTCTGATATAGGGCAGGCTCCAGTCATAGCCATAATTCGGTATGCCCAGATTTATCTTTTCAACCGGTATTTCCGTGATAGCGTATTCTATTACTTCGCGGACTTTGTTAAGAGGCGCAACCGCCATCGGCGGTCCATATGTATAGCCCTACACATGTCATATGTCATAAATCACTGATGGATGGATGTCCAGCACGAAGGAAAACTTCTCTTTCCGTTTGAAGTTATTCCTCTGATCCTTTCCATACTCCATTCTTGCGATCAGTCCCTTCAGTATGTCATTATTCTCTCTAGCCGAGCGCACGTCATATTTTTCAAGTAGATCCTTCAGCTTCGGCAGATAGTCGTCCCTTGCAGCTGCCAGCTGCCGAAATCTGTCCAGCTCAGCCGCCAGATCAGCGCGGTTCTTCTCCAACGCAGATATGTTCCTTTTCAATGTCTCTTGCCGATCCCGGAAAACGTCCAGAGTATACACTTCCCGCTCCAAGAAATCATATGCCTTTTTCATCTGATCTGAAAGCGTCCGTAGTTCAGTATCGATCTTTTCGATGCTGTTTTCTATTCCGGCCAGCTGATCCGTGACGGGAGAAGATGCTGGGATCATGGTGTCAATCTCATACCTGCGGAGCAGATCGCGCAGGAACGACAAAACCTGCTGTTCAACTTCATGCATCGGCGCAGACACATTTTCGCAGTACCGGTTCGGACATTTCAGCGTGTCATACCGATTTCTGGAGTTAGGCGCAAGCCTTGTCATCAAAACCCCGCATTTCTTGCAGTAGATCAGTCCGGAAAAGGGATTCTGTAGAACTGATCTGGCCGGAGTGGTGTTCTTCCGGTTAGCGCGTTTCATGCGCTGCACCTTGGCAAACATGTCCTGATCTATTATGGCCGGATGCAGACCGGGGGCCATGATGTATTCATCCGCCAAGGTTCGCTTCTTCACAACTTCCCCGCCTGCCGATATTTTCACCTCTTTCTCGCGGCCAAAATGCACCATGCCAGTATATGTGGCATTGCCCAATATCCCGCCTATAGTGTCTTTAGACCAGACAGGCTTTTGCGGCGGTCGAATGCCCAGCAGATCCAGCCGCCGGGCGATGGCAATCCGTCCCATGGACGCGATAGACCCGTCCGGTTCAGGAAGGCCGTGGCAGTACCAGTCGAAGATCATTTTCACGACCTCTGCCTGTTCTGGAACTATTTCGAGGGTGTAACCTTTATCCGGGGCCTTCACTTTTCGGTACCCATATGGCGCGGTACCGCCGATGAACCGTCCTTCTTTTACGGCGGCGATCCGACCGCGCTGAAGCCGCCGGTTGATCGTTTTGTATTCCCGTCTGCTCATGAAAAGGCCGAACTCAAAGTATTCCTCGTCGAATTCATCTTCCGGATCATACGTCTTGGACAGCGTCAATATTTTCGTGCCGGTATACTTGAAAGCATCTGCTACGGCCCCCTGGTCCTTTGTGTTGCCGCGGGCAAGACGCTCCACCTCGATCACAAAGACGCCAGCCCAAAGCCCTGTTTCTACATCACGTAGAAGTTGCCGCATGACCGGACGGTCTGCGATTGTTTCACCGGAGACTACTTCGGAGTAGAACCGACTGATCAGCAGGTTCATCCTTCTGGATAGATCTTCCAGCATCTTTTTGTGGCGAGCCAGGGTTTCCCCTTCGCCGCGCATCTCGGCGTCACGATCCGCTCGGCTTTTTCGCAGATAGGCACAGTACTGATCCATTGCGTCCCTCTCTTTTTTTCTATCCTGTGTAGGCAACATCAAGCAGTTTTATTTCCATTTCTACAGCCATAATGAAAGATTCTTTTGACTTCTCCAATAATCTTTTTTCAAGGTTTTTCAGTACCTTCTCCTCCTTGTCTATTTATGCCTCATCCTGTTCATGTTTTCGCAAGTGAGACTTCCTGTTGCGACGTCGCAACGACTAGAAAGTTATCACTATTGTTTCTGAATCAAATATAGTATCCCAGCTGTCGGTGTCAAAAACGTGGAATGAAGTTTCTATATCTTTTATTTCAGTTATTTGATTCTCTTCCAACTCGGACTCAAAAAATGTAAGGTTTGATACTGCACGCATACCGGGTAGGACTTCCGAAGACATCGTCGGGGTGATCATGAATCCATTGACAGAAGTATCCCTTACCTGTACTGTCACAGCCTGATCAGAATTATTTTCGATGTACAGGATCACGCTAGGGCCAAAGATGCTTTCATCTCCGATACCCTTCGATACTATCTTTATCCCGTCTCGATCGAGCAATACTTCGCCACTGTCATCATAGACTTGTGCATAATCGCTTACTATTGATGTTTCGATTTCAATTGTATCCGTAAAAAGCAATTCATCCCATGAGTCGGCATCAAGCACGGCGATGTTGAATTTCACTGATGCTACGGCATCTATTCCGCTCATCTCTAAGTCAATCCCGCTCAATGTCAGCGATTCATTTGATTTCTTACCAGCGACAACATCGGCTGAAAGCATCGAGCTGATCATGTACCCATTTACAGTCATGTTCCGAGACTGCACTGTGATGTCCCCCGAAGAGTTATTCTCGATCAGCAGATTGATTTCCGACCCGAATATACCGTCGGTTATTTCTTTGGCTGTGATTGTATATCCGTCCTGGTCTAATATGACCTGTTCGTCAATGGTAATTCTGTTAGTCTCTTTGGAGGCATCTTCGCCAGTAGGTTTTTCGGCAGGTTCCTCAATGATCTCTGTCGCTTCTGGCGTATCTGCCAGATTTGCACGAGAATCCTCAAAAATTATGCTATCCTGTAACTCCGCTATTGCACCACCACTGTCATTACTGAGAGTTACGCCAAATATAATGGCAGTTACGAACCAAAGTCCGGATGCAGCCAACGCTACAACCGATAAGGCGTGTTTTTTACTCTTATCGTTTCTTGTGAGGTCAATAATCGCAAGAATGGTGCCGACTAAACAGGTGCAGCCCAGCACGGAAAGTATTAGCGCAATGAGGCCCATGCCTGACTGCGACTGCGCAGTTGGCGCGGCATTTTCTATAGGTGACGCTGGTCTTGATTGGCCTGTTGGTTTTTGATTCAAAGGCCTTGGTGTCTCAGGTGTCGCCCGCCTGCCTAGTGGTCTAGAAAATACAGGGTAACCGCAATGAGGACATTTCTCTGCTGTTTCAAAAATTTCTTTTCCGCATTCTTCGCAAAATATTGTTGCCATCATAAAATTCCTTTCTTCTTTGGTTTATATTAAACTTCACATTATTTCTAACGGATCAAAGCGAATCATGCAGTCGCCGCATTTTGCGCTGTACCCATACTTTGCCCGGTAGCATTCTATGGCGGCGGCCGCAAAGACCTCCGTCACGTCCCAAAACTCCGCCAGCTCATATAGCGTACTGCATCCACGGTTATATGCGGCCACAATACCTTTCAGGCCGCCTCTAATAGTTCTTTGTACCCCATACTGTACCCGACAAAGCCGCCGGTCGGCATTCCCCAGAATATCCGGCCGGCGGATAGTACGAAACTCTGACAAGCCTTGCAGCATAGGCTGTAGAAAGAAAGGTATACGAGGTACGCATATGGTAGTAAAAGAATATACCACTGAATACGGCCTAATACGGGTCCACGATGACTGTTACAAAGGCAAGACCCATGAAGAGTGTCAGGAAATCGTGAACCGTGCCGCAGCAATCGCGGCTCGGGCCGATCGCCGGATATGGTTGGAACAGCAGAAACGAGTACAGGAAACAGGAACCGAATAGCCGGTTCCGGATCGGACAAGCTACCCGCAGGTAACAAAGTTGCACCAATGCAACCCGGTTCGAAAAGGAGGGACGGAACAACCTTGGAAAACTGGACAAACTTCACCGATGAAGTAGACTATAAAAAAATTGGTGATTTTCATTCATCAGCGTGTTTTGTACCTCAATGATTAAGTTGCTAACACTTCTTCCGCAAACAGCGCCTCGAAAATGGCAAGGGTTTCGTCATTCATGCGTCTGGTTGACATCAGCGAAGTCACATTGGGATTGCCGTTCTTATCAAGGATAAGCGCCTTCTGCTTGGCTTTGGTTGGGCCGAACAGCATGGCAGGGATGCTCTCTTTGGCGATGGGACGCGGGCGAATGGAGGAACCCTGCGTCCCCTGCGCCGCCCGTTCGGAGCAGCAGTTGAAGGGACGTTGATGGTATTGATGCGGGGCGTAGGGGGTATTGTAGTAGGTATCACGGTCGACGCCCTCGGGAACAAGGGCGCTGCACTGATTGCCCACCTCCCGGACAAGGTAGTCATACGCCGGTTCCATCTTCTCAATCGGAAGCCGGGCCAACGCACAAAAAACGCCATCCAACAGCGTGACCGGGAAGATAATATCGCCCACCTTCACGCTGTTGATGGTGGGCATCCTGCTGTGAACGCTTCCGAACACCACCGATATTGGCCCGGTGTCGCCCGCCTTTTGCAACTTCTTGACCTGCTCTTTCGGCCAATAGACTATGTATCCTGCCATAACGAGCCCCTTTCCTGTTTCCCATGATATCATTCTTGCGGTGAGCTTTCATTCATCCATTCCGCCGGACCGTATCAAACCTCACGCTTTCGCTCGGGATGATAGAGAATCCGCTTATAATCGCCATCCTTTGTATCCATGTCCCCAAGGAAGATGCGCTTGTGCGCGGGAAGCGCCTACCAATGCCGCCAAGGGCGTCAAGGGAAATGGTGCCGTCGCCATACGCCGTGAGCGAAGTGAGCGCCCAGCTGGTTACGCACAATCACGGTACTTCTTAAATATTAACCAGTATAGCATATATCCTATAGAGTTTCCACGAAATTATTACTTTTATGCAATACTCCTATAAATAGATAACCTGCGTCATACATGCTCATATGTATAACCCCATTCATACGTCATCAAAAGCACGTTATCCGCCGCGCCTCCCAATAAGCCGTAGTCCTTTCCTTCATATAAAAGACCCGGCTGGTCTTCGGATACTTTGGGGGCCAGATCCACCGACACCGAGTAGCCTTCTGGTGCGACTGCCTCCCGGAGGTCTGCCACAAATTGCGCATAGGAAATCCGGTTCTCCGGCGGGATGTATTCAAAATCCACATCAATGCCACTGAAGTTCTTAGCCCGGAGGGTTTCTAAAATCTGATCGGTCAGATTCTGCTGCGCTTCCTGGTTACTTAACAGAGAGGTAATTAAATAATTGTTAAACCTTCCCTCTTCGTCGAGCGGTGTCAGGGTTAAAATTGCCATGACGCCGTTTTCCTCTGCCAGTTCTATCATCCAGGCATCATCCAATGTAGGTGGAACCAGGTCTCCGGTTGTCGTGAATCCGTAAGAAAAAACCGCCAGTTCGGTCAGATAAGGAAGTGTCTGCTCTAAAACCCACTCGCTGATAAAAGGATAGGCATATCCGCGAGATGTTACTGTTTTCTTCGCTGTACTGTCGGCAGTATTGGTGGGGATCAAAAGCGACTGTCCTACGGCCAGCTTGTACGGGAAAGGCAGCTGGTTCACATAAGCGATTTCCGCTACCCCAACCCCAAAGTTCTTGCTGATTTCTTCTACATTGTCTCCTCTTTTTGCTATATATATTTCCATAAAAATTCCTTTTTATTAATCATATTCCGTAAATAAGCCAATATATGCTTAATCTGGAACTATTCGAGAAACATTTATTAATCCCAAGCAGATCTTTTCGTTTCATAGTTGGAAAAATGCTGAACGGCATACAGACCAAAGAAAGCCTTGCTGAATGGCTAAACAGCCTTAAGATTACAGATTAAAAAAGATTGAGCTGCCGCACTGACAACTTCGTGCGGCAGCTCTCGTTATTCCATTATGGACCGACTTGACCCGGAGAGGACTCATATTCATAGGTATTCAGCGCTACGCAGGTAGCTCTATTGCCGGAAATCGTTAATTTGAAAACACCCCAGCTGGTTCCCTCCCTGGCCGTATCCACATAATAAGTTGCGAATGGAGTCGGGCTGGAACCGTAATAGACATATACCCGCGCTTGCGAATTGGCCAATGCTCTTGAAGAAGTCATGTAGCGGTTGGTATAATCATGGACATAAAAGTAATAATCTCCCGGTGTCAGCGTATGGATGGTGGTTATTTCCGGGCCGTAAGACGTGATGTCATCATGATCCAGATCAGCGGCAAACAACATTCCGTTATCATAATTACTTGAAGTTCCATCATTATAATAGTTGGGATTAGAATAGTAAGTGTGGAAATTACCGCTGCCACTTGTTGTCGGACCAATAAGATGCGAATCCAGATCATGAGGATTTTCGCCCCATCTTAATGAAATACGGATAGTGTTTGGCTCGCAGATGCCGACATCGTCAAAAGCGTCT
The DNA here is from genome assembly GCA_002293525.1 of Lachnospiraceae bacterium UBA935. Classification (GTDB taxonomy): domain Bacteria; phylum Bacillota; class Clostridia; order Lachnospirales; family Lachnospiraceae; genus UBA935. The sequence goes on along the minus strand of DBDJ01000044.1, from coordinate 34,480 downwards.
TTAATGGCTTGCTGTTCATTGCTGTCAAAACCAAGACTTTTTGCTACAGAGATTACGGCTCCGCGTCCGTGAATGAAGTGGGAGTCTGCGGCCATGTGGAATAATGAACGGTAAAATACCTTTGCCCAGGTTTCGTCGGAAATGCTTCTGGTCCGGTAATCGACCATCATTTTGTGGGCGGCAAAATTAAATATACCGCTATTTATATGCACACCGCCAACATCATCTTCGCCGGTATATCTATTATCGTAATGATCCGGTTGGTTAAACTGTAAAGGATCTGCCATATTTCTGGAAGCTCCCCAGTCAATGTCTTCGCCTAGCAGCCATCTTTCATCCCCGTTCTTATCTTCAATTAATGCCCCCATAATATCGGCAAAAGATTCGTTTAAAGCGCCAGGTTCATACTCGTATAGCAGAATTTCATGGTCGGCTATGTTGTCGATGACTCCATGGGTAAACTCATGCCCGGCCACATCCAATGCAGCCTCAAAGTGTCCTAAACCGTAGAGCATTTGGGTACCTGTCCATTGAGCATTGTAAAAGGGATAGTTTATAGTTGATACTGCGTCAGCACCGTTGCCGTCATAGGAGTCACGGCCCAGGACATTCTTGTAAAAATCATATACTTCCGTGATATTGGCATGAGCCGATGCCGCCGACTCCTCAGGAGTTCCGGTAAAGGTAACCAGTTCTCCCGGTAGTGAAAAATAACCAGTAAAATTATAAGTTTTGATCTTGCGCCTGCCGTCAACTAGCCGGTACTGTCCGTTTTCTTCCTCAGCTTCAAATGTCCGGCTTTCACCAAGGGCATCAATAGCCGTCACAGTGGCCGGTGACCACTCAATTAGCTGGGGGATGGTGGTTAAGACCGTGCCGGATGAAGTGCCGTTGGCGTAAATATATTCATCTTGACCGACCAGCGGCAGAAAAAGATCATCTGTCGGCATATAGTCAAGGTCGGTAGCCAAGCTGACCTGCCATGCCAGCGCCGGAGCGCCGGAGCCTGACATGGCGTAAACGACCAGTTCCGATTCGACGGTCAGACTGTCAGTAAACTGGCTCTGCACAGTTTCATAGCCCAGGTTGCCTTCAGCGGCAGCCTGCAGTGAAGCAGTGATTTCCACTTCCGCCAGCAGTTTGGCCAGTGCAGCATCAACTGCCTGCTGCTCGGTTACCGTAGCGGTGGCATCAACGTTTTCGACCATTCTATTGTAGGTATTGAACATACTTGATACCGTGCCCTGCTCATCGGCAGTCAGGACAATCTCGCTGCCCAGAACCGGTATTCCGTCAATCTCCGGCGTATAGCGGTAAAAATTCATGGCAGGTGCCTCGCCGTCGCCTGGCAGGTTCTGGGACGTAATTTCGTCAGCTTCGGCATAAAAATTTTCCCCGAACAGACTTCTGGCGGAATTTAATATCGCTGCCGCGTCATCGACGGAAGTGACGGCCCGGTCAGTAAACGTCCCGTCGATCACACTGAAAACCCCGTTTTCGCCACGGATAGTTTCAATTGTCCCGTCGGTTATCATCACTTCAATGTCGCCCTGGTCGATTTCTTCATCGGCCATGAGATATTCTTCGGAAATAACCACTTCGTTCAGGACAAAATCGCTCAGGGTTGCTTCTGTACCGGCGCTTTTCGAACCCATGAAACCAAAAGAGACTGAGGAATTATACTGAATCGGGTTGGTCCAGGCTTGGCTGGCCACGGTATAAGTCTGGCCGTCACTTTCGTTCAGACGGGCATCCCAGACATTGCCCAGCGTGAAATTGCCCTGAAACGTCAGGGACCATGCCTCGATCGGCATCGGCGACAGGTTGGTAATGGTCACGATGGCCTGAAAGTTCGTGCCCCAGTCGCTTATTTCATACTGTACGTCATAGCCATCTGTGCGCTCAGCCTCGACCGAGATGATTTCTATGTCGTCCGGCGGTCTTAAGCTGGATCCGGTAACGGTGTAGCCGAAATTGGCACTTTGTCCGGGCTGGATTTCATAATTATAACCGCCGTTTTTCAAGATGTAAGTAGTACCGGTGATTTTATGCTCCGTAGCGTTATGCAGCCCGCTGATGATACCGCCGGCATTGTATGTAAGGATCCAGTTCAGGATTGGCTCGGTGCCAGTGTTAGTTATTTTCACATCGATGACCTGATTGTTGTCCCAGCTGCTCCTGACCGTATACTCGATACTGTAATTGTCATATGTGTATACACGGTCAGAGGGATGTGCGGCACTTATTGAGTAGTTAGGGAATAATGTTATAATTATTGACATTATAACAAGAGATGTAAAAATTTTATTGAAAACATTATATCTTTTCTTGTCCATTATGACCTCCTCGTTTGTAAAATTGTGTATTACTGATAACAAATCAATAGTCTTATATTTGCGCGTTATTTCGGATTATATATTTATTTAAGTCACCTCCCTCTTGATTTGATCAAATATCCAACAATGACTACAATTCATTTAGAATGATACGCAATAATAACTGCTTTTATAATATAACAGTTTATATGATATATGTCAATCGCCAAATACAATCAAGAAATGCCTTATATTTTATTGATCAAGAGGAATGTATTGAATAGATGCGGAATATACTGAACCGAGATTGCAATCAAATGCAAGTACAAACAAGTACAAGTACATCAAAGAAAGGATGCGACAGTATGGACATAAGTTTCTTGAAAGATTATTTAGAACCGGTAACAGTCGGAATTTGCCTTTGCATCGGCTATATCGTTAAAAGGTGGATTAAAGATATAAATAATAAATTTATCCCCACGATTGTTGCCGTCATCGGTATACTGGTAGCGATATGGACGCACCGGTCTATATCTCCCCCTGTTGTTTTGCGGGGATTATTCAGTGGTCTGGCAAGTACAGGGTTGCATCAGTTATTTACCCGCTTAATCCAAAGAAAGACCGATAGTGATGCTTAATGCTATTCTTTCAGGCAGTAGCCGATCCCGCGGACAGTTTTTATTGTGAGGGTACTTTTGACAATCCGCAAACATTTACGCAGAAAATAGATGTAGTTTTCCAGATTACCGTCTGCCACGTCGCTGTCCGGCCCCCATACTTTCAAGAGCAGGGTACTGCGGTGCAAGGTCTGGTTCCGGTTGTTAACAAGGATTTCAAGTAAGGCAGTTTCTCGCTTGGATAAAGAGCATTCACCGGCGGGACCACTCAAAAGGGCTTTCCCGGGTGTAAGCTGAATGTCAGCAATACACAGTCGGTTGTCGTCAGACAGCACCGGAGGCCAGCCTTCTGCTTCCGGAGCGAAGGTCAAAGAGCGGTTCAGTTCTTGGTCATCTTCGGCAAGTAAGATTCTCATGATCGGCATTATCCTTCTTTTTTATAATTAACGATGCTAATAACAATTATTATAGTATCATATAATTCTCTAAATATCCTTACTCAACTCTCAATAACCATCTTTCTTTATCAGATCCTTTTTTTATCAAGTCCTACTAATGAAAAGTGGTGGCCCCCGAGCCCTCGCCTCCCATTCGCCAATGACACTATCGAGTAAACAGGAGTGAACAGTAACATGTTGTCAGGTTATTGCAATAAATCCTTATTTCCCTTATAATGTGATAGTGCTATAAGAGCATTGGGAGATCGCAATTAAGCTGATTTGACACAGCAAGACAGTTGCGGCCATGACATATCAGGAGGGCAAGATTTATGCAAGCAATCAAATTACTGAACAAAGGTGCTTACCTAATAAACGGCACTGACATTATCCCGGACGATCAGGAGGCCGCTCAGGCGCTGGCATCCCGAACCGGACGGCACATCGCGAAAGAAGATGCGGCCCGCGCCTCGATCTCCTACCGGATCCTGGAAGCACATAACACATCTGGCAACATGGACCAGCTAAAAATAAAATTTGATAAACTGACATCCCATGACATCACTTACGTCGGCATTATCCAGACGGCCAGAGCCTCGGGGCTGACGCGGTTTCCGCTTCCCTATGTCCTGACGAACTGCCACAATTCCCTTTGCGCAGTCGGCGGTACCATCAATGAGGATGACCATATGTTTGGACTCTCCTGCGCGAAGAAGTACGGAGGCATCTATGTCCCGCCGCACCAGGCGGTGATCCATCAGTATGCCAGGGAGATGCTGGCCGGAGGCGGGAAGATGATCCTGGGCAGCGACTCACATACCCGTTACGGGGCACTGGGGACGATGGCCATGGGAGAGGGGGGGCCCGAGCTGGTAAAGCAGCTTCTGGAACAGACCTATGACATCAGCCGGCCGGGTGTGGTGCTTGTCTATCTGACCGGGACGCCGTCACCGGGAACCGGGCCTCAGGATGTAGCGCTGGCAATTATCGGGGCTGTGTTTGCCAACGGCTATGTCAAGAATAAGGTGATGGAGTTTGCCGGTCCGGGTGTTGCCGGCCTAAGTGCGGATTTCCGCATCGGCATCGATGTGATGACGACAGAGACTACCTGCCTGTCATCGATCTGGGCAACGGACGAGGTGATTCAGGAGTACTATGAGATTCACGGGCGCCCGGAAGACTATCAGGAGCTGAAACCGGGAGAGACAGCCTATTATGATGGGGTCATTGCCGTGGATCTTAGTGCCGTCAAGCCGATGATAGCCATGCCTTTCCACCCCAGCAATACTTATACGATTGAAGAAGTTAACGATAATCTGGCGGACATCCTGCATGAGGTCGAACAACGGGCGGCTGTCAGCCTGGACGGTGCCGTCCCTTATTCTTTACAGGAAAAGGTCCGGGACGGCCGCTTTTATGTCGATCAGGGGATCATCGCCGGCTGCGCCGGCGGCGGATTTGAGAATATCTGTGCGGCAGCGGAGATCTTGAAGAACTGCCGTATCGGGTCGGACGGCTTTACCCTAAGCATATACCCCGCTTCGACACCGATCTATATGGAGCTGATCACAAACGGCTGCGCCGCCGCCCTTCTGAAAACCGGCGCCGTGCTGAAGACGGCATTTTGCGGGCCTTGTTTCGGGGCCGGCGACACACCGGCGAACAATGCTTTCAGCATCCGCCATTCCACCCGGAACTTCCCCAACCGGGAGGGCTCCAAGCTGCAGAACGGACAGATTTCCTCGGTGGCCCTGATGGATGCCCGTTCGATTGCAGCGACTGCCGCCAACCAGGGCCGGCTGACACCGGCCACGGAATGTGACGGGAACATAACCCGGTACGCCTATCATTTCGATGCCGCGATCTATGCCAACAGTGTGTTTGACTCCAAGGGAACCGCCGATCCGGCGACAGAGATCCAGCTGGGACCGAATATCAAGGACTGGCCGGTCATGATCCCGCTGACGGAGAACCTGCTCTTAAAAGTGGTTTCGGTGATCCATGATCCGGTTACCACCACCGATGAGCTGATTCCTTCCGGAGAAACGTCGTCTTACCGTTCCAATCCTTTAGGTCTGGCGGAATATACCTTGTCCCGGAAGGATCCTGCTTATGTGGGTCTGGCCAAGGAAGTGCAGACGGCGGAGAAAGCCCGTCAGAGCGGCAGCCGCCCCGAAGACACCTTGCCGGAGCTGGAGTCGGTACTGGCAGCAGTGAAAGCTTCCTTCCCGGCAGTGCAGCCGGCTGATACCGGAATCGGTTCGACGATTTATGCGGTGAAGCCCGGAGACGGTTCGGCCAGGGAGCAGGCCGCATCCTGCCAGAAGGTCCTTGGCGGGTGGGCCAATATCGCCGCCGACTATGCCACGAAGCGCTATCGTTCCAATCTGATCAACTGGGGGATGCTCCCGTTTATCATCGCGGAAGAAGAACTTCCTTTTGCTAATCAGGACTATCTTTTCATCCCCGGCATCCGGACAGCGGTGAAAGAGCACTCAGATCAGATTAAAGCCTATGTAATCAAGGGTGGAAGAATGAACGCTGCTGGGATGAACCATGATGAAAACCCTGATCAAACATATGATAAAAAGCATGATGAAAAGTATGATAAAAAGCATGACAACATAAAAGAATTCACCCTGGCGCTTGGCGAACTGACAGAAGAAGAGCGAAGAATCATCCTGAAGGGCTGTCTGATCAACTATAACCGCAAGGACTAAAGTTTTGCCAAAATAATCCGATATATACCATACAATGGGAATTGTATCGGCCAATATGAAACCCATTGAATCAAAACGGCTAACCACGGATGGACACATGGAGAAAAGGATATTCCAGTGATCCGTCCGTTTTTGTTACAAATCTTCTATTACAAGTATTGTTACCATATTAACTACAATAAAAATTATCTACAATAAAAGTAGATAATGGAAGGTAAGTGATAGTAAGTAAGCAGTAGTAAGTAATAAAGATTTGCTGTGATCAAGGAAGAAAACAGGGCAGCGCAGGCCAGGCAGAGGGTGATACCGTAATTTCAGGGGGTGCCATTGAGAATTGATTCCAGTACAATAGGAATGGATTCCGCCAGAAGATATTCTTCTGCATTATCAATTACTACAAAATCATATCGAGGGTTTCTCCGCCCCGGCAACGAACAGATGACGACTGATTATCAATTGCTGGGTGACGGGACGCAGGAAGAAACCGGAGAAACAGCTGCGGATAACAGCAATACCGGAACCCTGGCTGAACGGATGGAGGAAATGCGGACCAAGATGAACGGATTCTCTTCCCGCACGATAGCCGGACACACCATTATTGATGCCCGCAGTTACCGGGGCACGATGACGTCGATCAGGGATCAGAGCTTTCAATACCTGTTTTATTCATTGTTCGGACAGAGAAGAGTTACCGCGGGTGATGGCCTGGAGCTGGGAACTTGGGGCTACGGGCTGACGAATGCCTCGGGGTCAGGAACTGTGAGTTTTTTCAGCAATGCACCGGCGACGACGGAAATAGTCCGGACATACAGCTATTCGGAAGCCGAGCAGACTACGTTCAGTGCCCAGGGTACCGTGAAATGTGCCGACGGAAGGGAGATTTCTTTTAATCTCAATCTGGAGATGAGCCGCAGCTTTCAGCAATATTACCAAGAGAATTATGTGATGCCGGCCGCGGTTTTCTGTGACCCGCTGGTCATCAACCTGGACGGCAACATTGCCGAAATGGCGGATCAGACCTTCCTGTTTGATATCGACAGTGACGGCGAGCAGGACAATATTTCCCGTCTGGGCCAGGGAAGCGGCTATCTGGCACTGGACAAAAACGGCGACGGCACGGTCAATGACGGCAGCGAGCTGTTCGGCACGGCATCCGGCAACGGCTTTGCCGATCTGGCCAAATACGATAGTGACGGCAACGGCTGGATCGATGAAGGTGATGAAATATGGAATAAGCTGAAGATCTGGGTCATGGATGAAAATGGTGAAAGCCAGTTATACAGCCTGGCCGAAAAGGGCCTGGGAGCCATCGGCCTTGCGCATGTAGGTACGGACTTTACGCTTACTGACGCTGCCAATATGGCCAAAGGAAAGATCCGGCAGAGCGGAATATTTCTGTATGAAAACGGCGGGGCAGGAACTGTCCAGCAAGTTGATGTCGCCAAGTTGAGGATGGAGGCTTAGGCCGCTAAAAATTGAATAAGAAGAGAACACCCAGACATACAATAAGGTAGAGGTGTTCTATGAGAAAAAAAAGAGTCTTAACAAACGTCGGCTACAAAGAACTAAGTCTGCAAGGATTAGATCTGCAAGGAGCAAGTCTGCAAGGAGCAAGTCTGCAAGGAGCAAGTCTGCAAGGAGCAAATCTGCGAAGAGCAAGTCTGCAAGGAGTATATCAGCAAAGAATCGTATCAGCTACTTTAATTAAGTATCTGGGTACGATTCTTTTGTTTCTTTTTTTGCTTCCTTATATTATTACCGCCCTGTTCCGTAATGTTGAAAACAGTAATGAAGCCGACCAAAGGGCTATTGAAAAAATCATGGACGAAGATTTTATCGCAACTGACATCTATGTAGAAATCGTCACTGCAGCCGGAAGCGAAAGAATACCGGCGGAAATCTATCTGGTCGATAAGCTTTCCCGGACGATTGAAAAAGGATATGAAGCGGAAACCTTAAAGGCGCAGGCAATTCTCCTGCGGACGGCCTTGGCGGAACAGTTGTGGAACAGCACCGGCACGGCAAGAGGGGCAGTCACGGTCCGGGATGACGATTATGGCTGCGGGGAAGTCAACGAGGCTTATACAGAAGCAGTATATATTACCCGGGGTGTCATCCTGACTTATCAGGATGTACCGGCCAAAGCCCCCTATTTTGCCGTCAGCAACGGCATGACCAGGGATGCCGGGGAGACACTGGGAACGTCAGATTATCCCTATCTGCAGCCGGCCGCTTGCAGCAAGGATTTTATGGCAGAAAAATTTCTCAGCCAAAAAACAATGGCTAGAAGCGAGTTTATGTCCGCCTGGGAAAAAGCAGCGGGGAAAACACTGGAGGACGATTTTGACATCAGTAACTTTGTGGTGACAAAAGATTCTAATGATTATGTCATCCAAATCTCATATCCAGGGCCAGCGGAACAGAATCTCAACTTAAGGCGGCCGGCAAGAGTAAATACAGCCATTGAAGAAGTGCAGCTCAGCGGAGAACAATGCCGGACAATATGGGGCCTGGACTCGGCCTGCTTTGAAATGGAGGAGGAAAATCAACACATCAAATTCACCGTGCGGGGTGTCGGCCATGGCCTGGGCATGAGCCAGTTTGCTGCCAACGAGATGGCGAAAACAGAATCCGATTATGTAGAAATCCTGCAATATTTTTTTCCTGAGACTCAATTGACAAAATTTGAATAAATCGCAAAAAAAAGGGAAAAGCTATGCATGTAGTTAATTACCTAAAATTTGTAAATGTTCTAGGAGGAATCAGGATGAAAAGATATCAAAGAAGAAACAGGGCCGGTCTAGCCAAAGAACGCTGGATAATAGCGGCTACGGCGGTATTTGTACTGGCAGCATTGACACTGACAGGGGTATATGTAAGGGACATAAACGAAAAGAATGACGATGGCTATGTGGTGGATTTCAGTGCCATGGATGACAATGTGGCGCAAAAAACTGACGAAATCCTGGAAGCACAGGAGCAGCCCTCGATCCAGTTATCAGAAAATGTAACCGACAGCGTGGTCCCGACGGATGACCTGGACTACGATCCCTATTTTCAGGAAGCCAATTCCAGTCAGATTGAAAATGATGAATTTGAGATTAACGACAGTGTCGGCGATAGTGATCTAATAAACAATAATGAAACCCCGGCCGAAAACAGTGATACGGCAGAAACGGCCGACAGTCTTCCCGACGCCGCTCAGGATCAGATTACAGTTGCCGATGCGGGATTGACGACCGAAGAAAAAAGTACTTTGGATATATTAAAAGAAATCGCATCAAGCAAGCTGGAAGTAGGCGAGGCCGTGATGGCATCGGAACCGCCTGATACAGTTGAGTCGTCCGCCGCCGAGACAGAAGCAGCCGCTGCCGAGACAGAGGCCGCCGCCGCAGAAGAACCCGAAGCCGCCGAGACGACAGCGGAAAGCAGTCCGCAGTCGGCACAGGCAGAAAACATTCCCGCGATATCCACTTCCATGCAGTCGGCCTTGACATTTAAAGACGGTGATAATCTGGTCTGGCCGATTGTCGGCAATGTCCTGATCAACTACAGCATGGACAAGACAGTATATTTTCCGACTTTGCAGCAGTACAAATATAATCCGGCGATCGTAATCCAAGCAACAGAAGGAGATATTATTTCAGCAGCGGCTGCCGGCAAGGTAACCAGCGTTTATGATGATCCTCAGATCGGACAAGCCGTCACGATGGAACTCGGAAGCGGCTATGAGCTGACATACGGACAGCTAGCCAATGTCCTGGTATCAGAAGGCAGCTATGTTGCGGCCGGTGATGTCATCGGCGAAGTAGCCGCACCTACCAAATATTTCAGCATCGAGGGTACCAATGTCTATTTTAAACTGACCAAAGACGGGACTCCGGTCAATCCGATGGCTAAGCTGAGTTAGCCGACTCTGAAGAAACGGTGTATTTTCATGGCTGATTCATAAAATAAAAATTCTAAAAAAGCCTGTTTTAGCAGGCTTTTTTGCTTTAAATCAATGCGAGACGAGAGAGATAAGCTCCCCTACTTGATTATTGGAAATAATTATAAGCTTTTGATTTGAATTACGCACTATTGACGGTGTTTTCTTATCAAAATATTTGATATATTGAAAAAGGAGGGGAATAGAATGAAAAAAATATCTACCCAATATTTGGACCAAAATATTGAAGACAAAGAAATGCGATTAAATTATCAAAAAATTATTGGAAAGCGTGTCAGGGTCATACGAGAGCAGAAGAAGTGGACACAGGAAAGATTGGCTCAGGAAATACATATTAACGAAAAGTATGTTTATGATATAGAGGTGGGAAATAAGTGTATGTCCATGTGGACCCTTATAAAAATAGCAAAAGCATTTGAGATTGATATAAATACATTGATTTATAGTTTGTAGAATTTGATGTAATGTATATGTAACTAAGTGAAGTCGCATTCATGGTTAAATAAATTGTAAAGGAGGTGTTTTCATGGGATGTGGAGAAATATGTGCTGGAACGTGTGGAATTCTTGGGTTAGCAGGTTGTATCGCCGGTTGCGCAGCAGTTGTTGGTACTACATCAGCTCCTGCTGGAATTGGATGTATAGCAGCTGCAACCACAGGTGCTACGGGTTCAGCGACACTTTCTACTTGATAAAAGTGTGGCATTATTAAGGGAAATGAGCAAAGGAGAATTAACAGGCTTATTTATAATAAATAAGCCTGTTAATTTCAAAAGTAGGCGAGGAGCATAAAATGGCGGAACTTGATATTTTAAAATTTCAAACAAGAAATAAAAATTGGTATGTTTTGGATGGTTTAACTGGAACTGTTTTGGCAATTGACGATTTGATATTGGATAGTATAGTAGAGATCAGTTCTGGCAAGTCGATGCAAGAAATCAGAAGTTTTTTATATTATAAATATAAAAACACATATAATGTAAATTCTGCTTTAGCATTTTTAAATAGTTTTATAACAAATAAGGGCGCATTTTTGAACAACAACAATAAATATTATCAAAATATGCGAGGTACAGAAGAGAAATTAGATACTGAACTGATAAATGAAATTTTTAATGCTGGTCATATTCAACAACTAATTTTAAATGTAACAGAAGACTGTAATTTGCGTTGCCAATATTGTTATCTCTCGGAGGGTTATCATTATACCAGAAATAGAACTGAAAGCAAAATGACAGTTGCCACAGCCATAACAGCATTAGATAAATTCTTTATGCGCTTAGAAAAAATAAAACAATTCAATCCAGGAAAAAAATGTGGAATAACTTTTTATGGCGGAGAACCACTACTTAACTTTCAAACAATATATGCAAGTATTGAATATTCAAAGCTAAATTGCCCGGTAACACCGATATTTAATATAACTACTAACGGAACCTTATTAAAAGATGAGATACTAGACTATTTAATAGTAAATAATGTGCATATTTCGATAAGTTTGGATGGGGCTAAAAAAAACCATGATAGAAACAGACTTTTTACAGAAAATAATGGCAGTTTTAATATTGTTAGAAATAATATAATGAAATTAAAAAATGCATATCCCGATTATCAAAATGTGAATATATCTTCTGTATTTGATTATAAAACAGACTTGAGAGAAAACTGTTCGTTTTTTGTTGAAAATCAGATGCCACCTATGGGTTTTATAACACAAGTTTCGATTTTAAATACAGATTATTATAAAAAATTTTCAAAAAATGATATTGAAAATTTTGCTAAAGACTATTATGGCCTAATGAACGAATATATTGATAATAAGATTAAAGGAGAGACCATATCGCCATATTTACAGATGTTATATGAGATTCGCCTTATTTCATCTTTATTTAGACTTCGCAGAAGCGATAATAAATTACCAATTATGCCGTACACAAGTGCTTGCATACCAGGCATGAAAGTATCTGTTAGAGTGGATGGTACATATGATATGTGTGAAAAGATAAATGAAACATTCCCTATAGGCGATAATGAAGTTGGTTATGATTATGGTAAAATCCTGAATATTCTTATGGAATATAGAACACATGTAACAGAAAAATGCCACGAATGTCCTTTGAGAAGGCAGTGTGGTATGTGTTTTGCCTTATGCTGTAAGAACGGTAAATTTGATAAGCCCAATTGTAGTGATATTATAAATGCTTATTTACAAAATCTAAGTATTATATTTAGTGTATTAGAAGAAAATCCACATGCATATGACAATTTTAAGTTGGTAGATCAATGGGCATTTAATTTCTAATAAAAAAGAAGGGATGAATTATAATGAAATATTTTAAGTTTTTTCCAAATGCTAAATATTTATTTGACAAAAAAGGAGGATGTATTTTTAATTTATTTGGTGATACAAAAATACATTTAGATCATATTCAAGTATCAAAGATGAATTATTTACTGGAAAATCCGATAAGTGAACTAAATGATTTGGATAAATTAACGCAAAATATAATATCTAAGTTAATGCAAGAAGGAATGGGATATTTTTATGATAGTAATGTATATAATGAGGAATATCTAGAAAATAAAGAAATTGAAATTAGAGGCCTTGCAGAACAAGTTCCTATCATAGAAACTATCTTTATTCAGTCAACAATTTTATGTAATGGAAAATGTAAATTTTGCATCAATAATAATGAATTGATATATGGAGGATGCTATAGTTGTAAAAGTTGGATTAACAGATTTGAAAATGCAATTAGTGTAGATGACGAAACATTCCTTAAAATCATAAGAAGAGTTACTGGATTAATGATTAAAAGAATTATTTTTTCCGGTGGCAATCCATTTATTAATTGGACACGCATACAAGAATTTATTGAAATTATAAGACAAAACACAAATAGTGTTGAAATTAAAATAATTTCAAATGGAAGTTATTTAAATGATGACATATTTGATTATTGCCTTAAAAATAACGTAAAATTAGTATTTACCGTACTTGGTTATGACGAATCTAGTTATGTTAAAATTACAGGAAGTAATTCAATATACTTAGATTTAATACATGCTGTTGACTCATGTAAAAGAAAAAATGTGTTACATGAATTTTCGATTTTAGCAAAATCATCTGATATGCTAAAAATAAATGAATTTCTTATTAATAAAAGATGGAATTTATTAACAACTAAAACTGCTGAAATATATGAGAACAATATTCCTTTTCAGACAGTTAAATGTTATAATGAAAGAAAAAATAATAAAGTCGAAAATTACAGGAGAAACAAGAGATATAATTCATGTTTATATGGGAAATTGGCAATTAACTTGTATGGTCATTTGAAAGTATGTCCGATGATAGAGGAAGTCATGGCTGATTTATTAATCGAAGAATTAGCGGTACCATTTCAAACCTTATTGATTGATAAATATTGGAGAATGACAAAGCAACAAATTTTTGTTTGCTGTGAATGTCCTTATAGATTTATTTGTGAAGATTGCACAGCAATAGAGATGGCTATCAATTCAAAGAAGACAGGTGGATCAGCCATCTGTAGCAGAATTAATTCATTATAATATAAAGAAATATAATCATAGGAAGGTAAAGACGTATGGTTACCGTTAAAAATGTGTCAAAAAAATACAAAAAAGTTCAAGCATTAACGGATATCAATTTTTCTATTTCGAATCATCAAATTGTAGGTTTGGTTGGTCCAAATGGAGCAGGTAAGTCCACATTAATGAGAATTATTAGCGGTATCAATAATCCTACTTCAGGAGAAATTATTTTACATGCTGAATCAGAGCCCTCTGGAATTCGAATTAGTACAGTTTTTGATTTCAATGGACTATATCCACAATTGACTGCAAAGGAGAATTTATATTTTTTCTGGAAATTAAAAAATCCCCAAATCTACAATTGTGAAAAACTAATCGATCAGGTATTAAAAGATATGCAGTTAATAGATTGGAAGGATAGTATGACTAGGGTTTTTTCTAAAGGTATGTTAAGAAAACTAACCATTGCCAGAGCGATTATTACGCATCCTGATTTATTAATTTTAGATGAACCATTTGATGGATTGGATATAGAAAGTCACAGATTTGTTATAGATTTTTTAAAAAATTGGGTATCAGAAGGAACACGAAGTATTTTGTTTGCATCTCATAATATGTCCGATGTAGAAGATTTTTGTTCCAAGCTCATTATGATTAATGAGGGAAAAATAGTAATGGAAAAACAAATACTTGATCTAAAAGAGGAAGGTTATAAATATTTAAAAATTAGGTTAATGCAGTTACGGAATGTATCCGATATCAAAAGGGCTCTGTCAGAGTTCCATGTTGAAATTACCGCCGGAAGTGAAAAAAACGAAATACATATTTATTCACAAGAAGCACAAATTCCTAAAATAGTAAAAAAACTTTGCTTAGAAGATTTTGAAATTGAAGAAGTAGTTAAGGAATGTTCCAATGTGGAAGATGCCTATATTAAGACTTTGGGGGGTATTTCATGAAAATATTGGTATGGAAAGACTGTAAAGTGGGTTTGCGAAGTGTAGGAATTCTCATAGTATTCATCACGTTAGTAGGTTATTTGCCTATTTTATGGATTGTAGGAGAACAGATCAAAGCAATCGATAATGATCCAATTATGTTAGCCCTGTATCTTAAGACAAGCATCTTATTTTTACCAGCTATGCAGATTCCAATGATTGGAACACTCGTTTTCCAAACGACATTGAATGAAGATCGTAAAAACAAAGCTTTGCAGGTATTAGTGGCTGACGGTACACAGCCAAACCGTATTTGGTCTGCTAAGCTAATGGCAAGTCTAATAATTGCCTATGGGCTTTCGTGCATTTCCTTATTGATTGCTTTGGTATTCAGCAGAATCCTGTTCCGTCTCTGGATACCATTCGATTTTGAAAGCTTGTTGATGGTTATACTAATTGTACCAATTATTTCTTTTTCATTTTTAAGCATAATAGGTACTATTATGTGGAGTAGCCGCCAAGGTCAAGCACTCGCTGGATTATTGCCGGTATTTTCTTATATTGGATGTATGTATTTTAATATGTACCTAGCGGATAAAAACATGCTTATTCATTTAGGGTTGCTCATATTATTATTTGTCATTTCAGCCCTTATTTTCTTCATTAATATAATATTGGTAAAACATCTAAACAATGAATACATAATCAACATACAGACATAAACCAATACCGTCACAATCTTTACGTTACCATATGATTCTAGTAACTACCAGTTGGAATTCCGAATCGTCATATTGGCCAGACAGCATCGGCTCCGGTGACTGTGGGAGAAAATTAGTGTATCTTAGTTTCACGTTAAGCGAAAACCTAGTGTTGGGCGGCCACGGATGGCCGACCAAGTCATCATGTGCCAAGGAGGGCGCTTGATGACGACACGGAAGTGACCAGTACTTTGGGCGGGAAACTTAGATACACTTATTTTCGGGAGCCGGAACCGGAGCCGATGCTGCCTGGCCAATATGACGATGACAAGTTAACCATCCAGCCAACTCAACCATATAGACAATACCAATAAAAAAAGCTATAATAGGCAAGAAACCACCAGAAGCATTCGTTACCTTGGAAGGGATTAGCGGTGAAAAACCATAAGAAAGCCTGTATCATATGCCTCATCATCATGCTATCCAACACACTGTCGGCTTGCGTCACACAGACCGACAGCCTGCAGGAAGCCGCGGGCAACCCGGAAAATCAGTTTGACAGCCTGTTCGCAGAAGCAGAACTGGATTATGAAGTCCCTGTCAGCGTCCCCAACATCTTAGTCAATGAGCTAGGCTACCTCCCCAACCGGGAAAAAGTCGCGGTATTCCGAGGGGAAAACTTACCCGAGACCTTTCAGGTCATCGATGCCGAATCCGGCCAGGCCGTCTGGGAAGGCGAAATCGAGAACCGTGGCTATAACCCAGAAACCGGCGAACATAACAGCTACGGCACCTTCACCGAACTGAACAGTCCCGGGACTTATTACGTAGAAGCCCGCATAGTAGGCCGCTCTTATACCTTCACCATCAGCGACGGTCTCTATGACACCGTTTTCCGTTCGGCCTGCAAACAATACTATTACAACCGCTGCGGCATCAGCCTGCACGCCGACTTTGCCGGGGCCTATGCCCACAATGCCTGCCATACGCAGAAGGTTCCCTTGCGCGAGGATGCAACGGTCAGCCTTGATGTTTCCGGCGGCTGGCATCAGGATGAAAGCGGATCAAAGGACACGGCATCGGCTTGTAAAGTAGTAAATTCCATGCTGCTTGCTTATGAGCTGAATAAAGATCTTTTTACCGACGACATGGACATTCCGGAAAGCGGCAACGCTATCCCTGACCTGCTTGACGAGATTAACTACGAAATCGGCTGGCTTCTGAAAATGCAGGATATTGTCACCGGCGGGGCATATTCCGGCGTGACGGTATATCAGTCTGCGGCGGAAGCCGGCCCGCTTTCCCCCTATACGGCTTTTGTGGAGCCGGTCACCTTGGAAGCAACCGCGATGTATTGCGCCGTTATGGCGAAATTCGGTTATCTATATCAGGATTTTGACACTGCCTATGCCACTGCATGCCTGCAGGCCGCCGACCGGGCATGGCGTTATCTGGAAAACAATTATAAGGACTATCTGGATGCCGAAGCCGGCTCCGGGGAGATGGACGGGCTGATTTTCATGGCAGCGACAGAAATGTACCGTGCCGCCGGATATAATGCCTATAACCGGAAAATCACCCAGTACCTGAACGACCAGGCATATCAGGATAATCTTAATGAAAATTTTATCATGGGCGGCGTTACGTATCTGTCTACCAAAAAGAGGGTGGACCGGAACCTCTGCAGCGAAATTATGAAAGTACTTATGGATAAGGCAGAAACCATTGCCGGCGCATCGAGTGAATCTCTTTACCTGACCGCAGGCAACCGGAATCAGGATAATAATTCCGAGCTGCTGGAATCGATGGTTTATCTTTCAATCGTCAATCATATTATTAAAAACCATGAATACGGCACCGTCATTGAAAATCATCTTCACTATTTTATGGGCAGGAATCCCGAAGGGATCAGCTATATTGACGGCATAGGCGAAAAAAGTTATCAAGCAGTCAGTTCCAACTTAGGCATCATGAACCAGATCGGCCCGAACAGCAAATTAGTTTTTATGATTTCGGAAATCAAGAGCAATGAGAACCTGAATAATAGAGAACCTGAATAAATGGATTACTGGCGATAGACAGTTACATAGCATCAATTAAATAGATTACCGCATAGAATAGGATTGGAAATTACAGTACGCTTGGCGTGCAGATAGGAGCAGGGATGAACATTGTAGTACTTGCAGGGGGGATCAGCTCGGAAAGAGATGTGTCAATAAGTTCGGGAAAGAAGATTTATCAAGCACTGAAACAAAACGGCCATCGGGTAATTTTGCTGGATGTATATTTGGGCTATGACGGCGGCAGTGACGGCAGCTATGACGATGGCAGGCTAACTGGCGGCGGGTTTATCAACGGCGAAGCTACCGCCGCTGTTTTTGAACAGGAAGCGGACTGGCTTCAAGGAATGGTGGCTGTGGGAGAGGAAAGCCCGGATATCGAAGCAATCAAGGCCCGTCGGCCGGACGGAGATAAGAACTTTTTTGGCCCTCATGTGATATCAATCTGCCGTCTGGCCGACGTGGTATTTATGGCCCTTCATGGGGAGAACGGGGAAAACGGCAAGATTCAGGCTTGCTTTGATCTGCTGGGGATAGCCTATACCGGTGCCGATTATGTCGGTTCGGCTTTGGCATTGAACAAAGCCCTGGCTAAGGAACTGTTTCAATACCACGGCATCCCCACGCCGGCCGGCATCCGCCTGAAACAAGGCGGGACGGCAAAGGAACACCCGCCATTTCCCTGTATTGTAAAAGCCAACAGCGGCGGTTCCAGCGTCGGCGTTTGTATTGCCGGAAATGAGGAGGAGTATGAAAAGGCTTTGACGGAAGCCTTTCAATATGACCAGGAGGCGGTGGTTGAGCAATACATCAAGGGCCGGGAATTTTCCGTGGGCGTTTTATCGGGAGCGGCCTTGCCGGTTATTGAGATGGCTCCCCTTCAGGGATTCTATGATTATAAGAACAAGTATCAGCCGGGCCTGACCAAAGAAACCTGTCCGGCCGAGCTTGCGGCGGAAAAAACCCGAGAAATGCAGCTACTGGCGGAAAAGGTCTTTCAGGTCCTGCGCTTAAAAAACTATGCCAGAATGGACTTTATCATGGATGAGCAGGGTGCCGTATTCTGTCTGGAGGCCAATACACTTCCGGGGATGACCCCCACTTCATTACTGCCTCAGGAAGCCGAGGCAGCAGGGATATCCTTTACTGATCTGTGTGAGCGAATCATCAGGAATGCCTTATAAAACATACATGACCGGCTTGCCGGTCTCCACCGCTCATAAAAGCACGGGCCGTTGGCCATCAGTACTATGGAAGCGAAGGTTACATAGTAAATTAAATGTAAATTAAAATCATTCGTACCGAGTTACAGCCTTTCAATATAGGAGAATCATCTATCATAGGAGAATCATCTATTATAGGAGAATCATCTATTATAGGAGAATCATCAATCGCTATGAAAAACATGACATTAACCAACATAGCCCAGGCGTGCGGCGGGCGGCTCGGTAATCCGCCCGGCCAGGAAAGAGAGGCGGCCGGAGTCGTGATTGATTCCCGGCAGTCAGGAGCGGGCACGCTTTTTATTGCTACCAAGGGGGAAAAAGTCGATGGCCATGATTTTATTTCCCAGGTGGCCGCGAACGGGGCTATCGGCGTGGTATGTGAAAAAATACCGAAGTCAGATATACCTTATATATTGGTAGCGGATTCCTTTCAGGCTTTGCGGGAGATCGCGGCATTTTACCGGCAGCAGCTTATCTTGCCGGTAATCGGGATTACCGGCAGTGTCGGCAAGACCAGCACCAAGGAATGTATTGCCGGCGTGCTGGGAGAACGGTTCCGGGTGCTGAAAACGGAAGGTAATTATAATAATGAAGTAGGCTTGCCGCTTACCGTGCTGCAGATCAGGGAAGAACATGAAGTGGCCGTGCTGGAAATGGGAATCAGTGACTTCGGGGAGATGCACCGGCTGGCGGCGATAGCCCGTCCGGATATTGGCGTAATCACCAATATCGGGCAGTCACATCTGGAAAAACTGGGCAGCCGCGAAGGTATTTTAAGAGCTAAGACAGAGATGTTTGACCACATGGCTGAAGACGGGTTTGTCTATGTCAACGGCGACGATGACTTGCTGGCGGCGGTCGGCAGCATAAAAGGGAAAAAGTTGGTTTGTTACGGCCTGAATCCCGCCAATCCGGTCTTTGCGGATGAAATCAAGAGCATGGGGCTCTTCGGCAGCACAGCAATGATTCATTGGGACATGAATGAGTCTTTGGAAGTGACGATTCCGCTGCCGGGAGAGCATATGATATACAATGCCCTGGCGGCAGTCTGCGTCGGCATCCGGTCAGGACTTTCCAAGGAAGACCTGACAAGGGGCCTGGCAAACTTAAAAGCCATGAAAGGCAGGGGCAATATCATCAAGCTTCCGAACGCGGTCCTGATAGATGACTGCTATAATGCCAATCCCGGATCGATGAAAGCCGCCCTTGACCTGCTGAAGCTGGCTTCTGGCCGGAAAGCGGCGGTGCTGGGGGATATGTTTGAACTAGGGGAAAATGAAGCCGTCCTGCATGAAGAAGTGGGCCGGTATGCCTCGCAGTGCGGAACCGACGTCTTGGTCTGCATCGGCCGGTTAGCGGCATTGATAGGTGCCGCCGCCCAGAGGGAAGGCCATGAAAATCATCGCGGACGACGGCCGGAAGTCTACTGTTTCCCTGATAAGGAAAGCTTTCTGGAACAGGCGGCAAATATCTTCAAACCCGGCGATACGGTATTGCTCAAAGCATCACATGGAATGGCTTTTGAAACTTTACTGGACAATATGCTTGACCGGTTTGGCGGTCAAACCAGTTCTTTATTCTTGAAGTAGGCTTTCGCGATAATATTCTGGACATGTTCGCCGATGCGCATCCGCTCTTCTTTGGTCAGTTCGCTGATCAGGATCGGGCGGCCATATTCGACAACTACATGGGCTTTTTTTATTTTCGGCAAATGGTCTTCAAATACCGAAGCGGAATTGTTGATGCTCATCGGGATAATCGGGCATCCGGACTTTTCCGCGATTTTAAAGCTCCCGTCATGAAACGGTAAAAACGTGTCGTTATTCTTATTGCGGGTGCCTTCGGGGAAAATGCAGACAGAAATACCTTCTTTTATCTTTCCGACGCCGGCGAGAATCGTTTTCAGTCCTTCTTTGATATTTTTCCGGTCCAGAAACAGGCAGTGCAGATTTTTCATCCAGTTGTTCAGCAGCGGGATGCGTATCATTTCTTTCTTCGCCACATAGCCGGTGGGGCGGGGAACCCGCACATAGGTCAGCAGGATATCAAAAAAACTCCGGTGGTTTCCTACATATAGAACCGGCGTGTCTCCAGGAACGTTTTCTTCTCCGAGAACGGTAACTTTGGTACCGCTTAGCCAGAGACAGAGGCGAAAGGCCCAGTTAACAATAGCGAGGGAACTACGGTTCTTGACATCCATATTAATCAGGCCGATAATCCATTCTGTGATCAGGAGGGGAATCGATAAAATCAGAAACAGGACAACAAAAGCAGCAACAGCCAGAAATCGTATCATATCTATTTTTCCTTTGCCTAAAGTCAGATTTTATTTTATTATATATGAGTTGACATTATTGTGCAATAAATATTGAATTAATTTCGCTGTCCGAGAAGCTGATGAGACCCGAGCAATCTGATGATTCGGTATCCCGACCGGAAGGCCTGGAAACCTGGCTTATGGGTAAGCCGTGCTTACAGCCTTAATTTCAGCGAAAACAGCTTCAGCGAAATAATTCATAGGAAAGAAAGATGGACGAAAAGCAGGACTTCTGATAAAATTAGATAGAAAACAGAGCTTGGCCTACGAATGTAAGGGGTTTAGGATGGATAATATTGCGGTGTTGATACCATGCTACAATGAGGAAAAAACGATTGCCAAGGTAATTGCTGACGCCAGGGCAGCTTTGCCGGAAGCAGTGATCTATGTATTTGACAATAACTCGGAAGACCGTTCGGTAGAACTGGCGGCCGCGGCCGGGGCAGTGATCCGCCGGGAATACCAGCAGGGTAAGGGTAACGTCATCCGGAGGATGTTCCGGGAAATCGAAGCCAGCTGTTATGTCATGGTGGACGGGGACGATACGTATCCGATGGAATATGCGGCGCCGATGGTGGACAAGGTACTGAATAACCACGCCGACATGGTTATCGGCGACAGACTCTCTTCCACATATTTTACGGAAAATAAGCGGCCGTTTCACAATATGGGGAACAGTTTGGTCAGAAGGGTGATAAACCGTTTGTTTCACTGTGAAATCAAAGATATTATGACAGGGTTCCGGGCCTTCAGTTATGGCTTTGTTAAAACCTTTCCGGTTTTGTCCCAAGGCTTCGAAATCGAAACCGAGATGACGATCCATGCGGTTTACAATAATATGCAGATCGAAAATGTCGTTGTGGATTACCGTGACCGTCCGGAAGGAAGTGAATCCAAGCTGGATACGTATTCGGACGGGATCAAGGTACTAAAAACGGTTTTTAACTTATATAAAGATCATAAACCATTACATTTTTTTACTTTGCTTGCTTGTCTGCTGGCCTTGCTTTCGATCGGTTTCTTTATACCGGTCTTTGTGGAATATTGGAAATCAGGAGAAGTCCTGAAATTCCCCACCTTAATCGTGTGCGGTTTCGTGATGATGGCCGCCATTCTGTCTTTTTTTACCGGTTTGATCTTATCTAACATGGCTTTGAAAAACCGCCGGGATTTTGAATATCGATACAATTCAGCCTATAAAGAGCTTGAAAAAACGTTCTAGGGAAACAATTCAATCTATGTTTCTTCAATGTACATTTATAAAGAAAACGCATATTGTAAAAGAAGAAAAAGATTTGGAGAATGATATGCGGGTTGGAATATGTAATAAGCCGATTGTTCCGCTTTATGAAACTGCGCAGTTTGCCGAAGGATGGCCGGATGCAGTGGCGGGAATAGCCGACGAATTATTATATGGATGGAGCTGCCAGATTCACGATGAAACCGGGAAATATCCGACGGAAGAAAATGCGGCATATAACCGGCAACGTTTGCAGGAAGAAAAGAGAAGATGTCTGAAGGTAACGACCGAATATGGCTATACGGGATATGTGCGGCAGGAAGACCTGATAGTATATAACCAGGAACAAGAAATTCCGGAAGGCATTCTGCTTCGCTATATCAGCAGGAACTGTGTGGATATCCTGAGTATGCCCAGGGTACAGGGAAAAGTGCTGATGACATTGTACCGGGGAAGCTATGTGAGGATATCCGATTATTTTTGCGGGGATGACGGATGGCGGGAAGTCATATTAAATAATGGCAGCGTCGGTTATATACAGGATGTAATGTTTAAAGAGATTACACCGGCAGGGAAACCGGAACGCGACATCTTCTCGCAGGACGTAGAATTCCGCCGTTCGATAGTAAACACGGCCATGGCTTATATGGGCGTTCAGTACCGCTGGGGCGGAAAAACCCCGTTAGGGATTGACTGTTCCGGCCTTGCTTTTATGAGTTATTTTGAAAACGGGATATTGATTTACCGTGACTCTCAGATCAGGGAAGGTTTTCCGGTACAAAAAATCCCCAACCATATGATGGATAAGGGCGATTTACTATATTTCCCCGGTCATGTGGCTGTTTATTTAGGTGACGGCAAGTACATTCACGCCACGGCGCATAAAGACAGCTACGGGGTAGTGATCAACAGCCTATATCCCTGGGACAGGGATTTCCGTGAAGAGCTTTATGAGAAATTTTATGCGGTAGGAAGTGTGTTTTAGGCCGATGATAATAGCGGAAAGATATTTCCGACAGCGTAAATTACAGAAAAGAGGAAAACTTTGAAAAAATCAACTCATAAAAATTACTTGATCGGCTTTGGTATAGTCTTATTGGTTGTTATTTTGACCGCGGCCGTTTATTTGATGCAGGATTTGTCCAGAGTCGGCACGGAAATAGACAGCTATCAGAATGTGAAAGTCTACTATAACGGGCTTCTTTATACCAGGGCATATGGAAAGAACTTTGCTGATAACGGATATTATCTGGGACAGAAGTGGCAATGTGTTGAGTTTGTCAAAAGATTCTATTATCAGGCCAAAGGCCATGAGATGCCGGATGTGTACGGGAACGCAAAGGATTTTTTTGATTATGGGACAGGCCAGGGAAAGCTGAATGAGAAAAGAGGGATGATCCAATATTATAATGGTGGTGATGTTGCTCCGCAAAAAGATGATTTATTGATATTTACCGACACCAATTATGGACATATGGGCGTCATTACGGAAGTCACCGCAGACAAAGTGGAGATAATCCAGCAAAACGTATATGGGAAACCGCGCAGTACCTATAGCCTTACGGTCAAAAACGGACGATATACCATCGGCACCGACAGGGAGCCGGCCGGGTGGCTGCGGATAGAATGAGTCCCGGCTTCTCATCATGGACTGGCAGTGCTACGCTTTTTCTGCTAGTGTGCCATGATGATATGCCGGGACGAAGTGCCAGTTTCCGCTAGATACTCATCGTTACCAGCTACTGATTTTTTTTACTGACAGGTATGCGTTTGTTCCGCCACCGGGAATGTGTAATACAGCATCCTTATTCTGAGAAGTGACGATCAAGTCAAAAACAGTATTTTCATATGCCGTCTGGATGGATGACCCTATAAAAGAATATTCTGTATTACTAGCCATGGTTTTTCTGACGGAAAGCTGATTTGAGTATATCCCGTTCTTGCCGACCCTGACGATCAGATCGACATCATTGGTGGTTGTTGTAGCGGTAAGATACCAAATAACTTCATATACCCCGCTTTCAAGGACAGTCATTGAGGTTATATTTCCCCAATTGTAAGTTATATTTATTCCGTATTCGACCACGTCCATCGGTATTCTTGTATCTATCCCGTTCAAGGCAAGCAAGGTGCCGCCGCCGGTGACGGCTAAGGCTCCCAAAACAGCCGTACCTGCCGATCCGGCCGGCCCGGTCGGTCCCGTCATTCCTGGTGCGCCTGCCGGTCCTTGCGGGCCGATATTACCGGCCGGACCGGTGTCGCCGGTCATCCCGATGAGACTGTCAAGCCACTCCTCTTCCGACTTATCATAGCCATTGTCAACAGCGATTTCATAGGCAGACATGCCCGTGGGTCCAGTATAACCGGTAGGGCCGGTGTCGCCGGTCATCCCGACGAGACTGTCAAGCCACTCCTCTTCCGACTTATCATAGCCATTGTCAACTGCAATTTCGTAGGCGGACATGCCCGTGTAGCCGGTATAGCCAGTATAGCCCGTGTAGCCGGTATCACCCGTGGGGCCTGTAGAACCCGTTAATGCAGGAAAACAGGCCGAAGGCCTGTTTTCCTTATATCACCGGTACTGTATCACCCGTAGGTCCTTATGATGTGTCCCCATTACAAAAAAACCTGCAGCTTCTCCAGCAGCTCCGCATACACCAACGGCTTGCCAATATGATCATTCATGCCAGCCTGTAGGCATTTATCGATATCTTCTCGAAAAACATTGGCAGTCATAGCCACAATTGGAATGGTCTTGGCCTTCCCGGCCGTCATCTGCCTGATCATGCGCGTAGCCTCAAATCCGTCCATCTGCGGCATCTGTACATCCATAAAAATCAAATCATATTGATCCGGTGCCTGCGCAAATTTGTCCACTGCTTCCTTGCCGTTTTCCGCATAATCGATTACCAGCTGCAGCGATTCCAGCATCGAAGCGACGATTTCGCGGTTGATTTCAATATCTTCCGCCAGCAGGATCCGGCCGGCAAAAGTCATCTGGCGCTCAGACGGGTCGGCGGACGGTTTATTATTAACCGCAGCCGCAGCCGTATCAATATCCAGTTCGATACCCCGCTCCAGAAGAACCGTAAAATAGAAGGTGGAGCCGTTGCCAAGCTCCGATTCGACACCGATCGTTCCGCCCATCATCTCTACGATATTCTTGGAAATAGAAAGGCCGAGGCCGGTGCCGCCAAATTTTCGCGACGTGTCATTTTCCGCTTGTTCGAAAGAACTAAAAAGCCGTTTACGCTGCTCGTTACTGATACCGATACCGGTATCAGTAACGGAGATCCGCAGGGTACAGACACCGTTTTCTTCGTTAGCAAGGTCGGCGGTCAGGCTGATTTCTTTTTCCTCAGGAGTAAATTTAATGGCATTGGACAGCAGGTTGGTAATGACCTGAGCCAGCCGCTGATCATCACCGATCAGAAGGGCAGGAATATTCTTGTCAACCTGAACCGTAAAGATCTGTTTCTTTTCCGTCAGCCGGAAGCTGACGACATTAATCGCTTTCTGCAGCAGCTTCCCAAATTCAAATTCGACTATGGACAGCTCGAATTTGCCGGCTTCGATTTTTGACATATCTAAGATGTCATTGATAATGCCCAGCAGATGATAGGAGGCACCTTCTATTTTCTCAAAAGCATAGTCTTTTCGCTCAATATCGGTTGCTGACTGACCGACCATGGTCATTCCGGTAATGGCATTCAGTGGTGTCCGGATCTCATGGCTCATATTCGACAGGAAATTACTTTTGGCAACGCTGGCTTCCTGAGCTTTGATCATGGCCGTCTCAAGTTCGGTCATGATCCGTTTGTTTTCCCGTAAGTCATGGGCATATACGGCAATGACGTAATCATCATTATAGCTTACGCGGACCAGGGTCACCTCGGCAGGCAGCGGAGTACCGTCCAGCATCCGGAACAGCCATTCGGTCTTACAGCGGCCGGTCTCAAACGTTGTCTCGATCAGCTGGAATACTTGGGCGGCAGAAGGCTGGCCGTCAGGCTGAAACTCAGGTAAAAGTTCGAAGAAGCGGGATAGAAACTCCTTTTTACTACTCATATGAAACAGCCGGACGGCTTCATCGTTGCAGTCAAATGTGGTGTAATTCCGGTCCCAGAGCTGGCAGTAAAGCGGTGTCGCATCCAGCATCAGCTGCGTCCGTTCATGCGCCTTCCGGACTATCATGGCCTGCTTGTTACGGTTGATGGCATTAACCAGGATCAGGCCTCCGGAACGGAGCATAGCCACTTCCATATCGGTAAAACTGCGTTCCAGCCGGCAGTCGTCAAAACTGATAAAACCCCAGAAGGTTTCCCGCAGGTAAATCGGGATGCCGAGGAGAGACTTCATATCATAGGCTTGCATAGCCTGTCGCTCACTCGGCGTCAGCAGCGAAATCGGCCCATTGACACACTCGCCGTTTTTAAATTTCGCTTCCCATTCGGGATTATCTTCGTGGTAACAGAATGCCGTCTGGGGATCGACGTGGTTGCAGTGCCGGCCGATCTCATTTTGCCATTCATATTGCAGGGTATAGTACAGACGACCGTCCCGCCATTCATTTTGCCAGATGTAGACCCGATCAACATTGATACAGCTCCCCAGAAGCTCCATCCCTTCCAGAAGCGATGATTCAAATTCTTCTTCCTCTGCGGCGGCCAGCAATATCCTGGCAACATCGTTAATGACCTGCATCAGTTCCGCCAGACGGTTTAATTCGCCGGTGGTGATGAGAAGCTCGGAGTGGTAGGAATTGATGCGCTCCAGCATATTGTTGATCGCCTGAGCCAGCACCCCGAATTCACCGTCCGGATCCGCGCTTTCGATGTGTGTGTCGCCGATACCAGCCTCAGCCACGCTGACGGTCAGATGATCAAGCGGTGTCAGGACCAGGCGGCGGAGCAGGGAGGAGCTTACCAATGTATAGATGACAAAGGAGGATAAAATAATAAAGATCAACAGAATAAAGAGAGTGCCGTCAAAGAGCGACCGGGAATTAAAAAAGGTGACTACCATCCAGTTTGTATTGGAAATCGGGGCAATCGAAGCATAGCCATAGTCACCGGTACTCAGCTTGATGACTTCCGGACTGCCGTAGACCATCCGCTGTGCCGCAGTCAGTTCCAGATGCTGCTTGACGGGTTCAATAAAGGCCGGTTCTGAATTGACAGAAAAGATATGATTTTTTTCCTCTTTATCATAATCCAGGATATCCTCATAATAAGTAACATTCTCATAACCGGTGCTGTCCATCTGGATGGTGCCGTCGGCATCGATGATCATCCCCAGGATGTTATCTTCTTCATATTGGCCAAATAAATCAAAGAAGACATCGTCAAACTGCAGGGCAGAGCAGAACACGCCTAGTACCGTTCCGTTTTGTACTACCTTGTAATTGATCCATACCCGCTGGGTTCGGGATATTTTATCGACATCGATATTCAGTTCAAACTCGTTCTCGGATGCGATACAGTCAAAATACCAGGTGTCGTGCAGGTTATCCGGATCAAGGACGTCAAAAGGCACAAATTCCTCAATCGTGGCTTCGCTTTCAATGGAGTATTCATTCAGGGAATCATAGATGCCAAAATAAAGACTGGTGATCTGCAGCATACTGGCATAATCCATCATCTCCAGATAAGCGGCCTCTTTTTTGGCAGGATCGGACTCATCGGCAAACCAGTCAAGCAGCTCGTCGGAAGTGCTTACTTCTTCAATAAGAGCGATTTCCCGATTCAGGAAGGAACCCATTTTTTCTACGGTTTCAATGGAATAAAAACGGGCATAATTACTGGAAGTTTCTTCTACGATGTTAATGATAAGCCCGGCACCGCCGCCGGCTACCAGGACCAAGATAATGACCAGTAAGAGTATGTTGATTTTGCGGAAACGGGCAACAGCCCCACGCTTTAACTGGGAAATACCGGACTCCTCTGGCAAGCTTTTATTTTGTTTTCTGCTTTGATTAACAGTCCGGTTCATGGGGCAAAACTCCCTGAGAAAAATATTGATTTATGGCGAATCGGCAGGGGCGTGATGATATAGTTCAGTATATCATAGCGGAATATTAAAGTCCATGTTCTCTTTTGTACTTTTAGTTTCCGAAGGCTATGGAGCTGCTGTTCGCTCACTGGCATTGTGTCGTTAAGAGGGCGGGGAGGCTCGGGGGCCGGAGGGCCGCTCCGTATTAAATTATGTCTGAGGGGCAGTTTCTGCGGATGGTTTTACAATTTTCGGTTTTAAAATGTCTATTTTTGGACTTGTATGGATAACCATAAAAAAATTTGCTATAATGATGATTCATTACGGCGTCAGGCCACGGCCATCTGATACAGGATACAAAGCACAGAAGATGCCTTCGATGAAGAAATGGAAGGAAATGGAAGGAACAGCGATGAACACCGGTATTTTTTCATCCGAAGCGGCAGCGGCGGCACAAAGGGCAGCGGCGATGGCCGCCATCAGGAACCAGGTCAGTGCCCTGAACAATAAGATAGAACGGGCCCGGGACTGCATCCGTCAGGTCCGTTCCGCCGGCTCTGCCCTGGAGGCAGGCGTAAACGGCTGGAAAACAGCCTGCTCCCGGAGCATGGACAGCGAGATGGTCTCGAAGATCAGCGTCGGACGGAAATTCATGGGTCCCGCCGCCAGAGGGATCCGTTCCGACTTCCCGCCCAGGACGGAACAGATGAACCGGACCGGCACGGCAGCGGCCAAGGCAGTTTCCCTGGCCGGCGAACAGGTGCGGCGGCTGGAAGCATACATAGACAGACTGGAAGCAGAGAAAGCCACGCTCCTGGGCCGCCTGAGCCAGATGTGAGAAGCCGCGGCACGGCAGATGCCGGCAGATGCTACCAGGCACCGCCGGGAAACGGGACAGGATGTATTACGTGAAAGGGAAACCATATGTCAGACTACATCAACCTGCCGCAGGAGGAATGCAATCCCCTGTGCCAGAAAATCACCGCCCTGCACCAGCGGCAGGCCAAGGCCGCCCGCGACATGTCGGCAGGGTTCAGGACCCTCCTGGAGGATGCCCAGGGCTTCCATGCCGACCGGATATCCGGCTATGTCACCGGCCTGCTTAACCTGGCCGACCAGGAAATCATCTCCCGGATGGAGAAGCAGTTCGCGGAAACCGAAGCTGCCCTCAGCCGCTTTTTCGGCAGCATCCAGAGCACTGACCGTTACTGATCCCGGCTGCGGCAGGGCTACAGAAAGGCAAACTGATGAAGAATATTAAAGTCAACCATGACGCCGCCCAGGCCGCCGCCCTCCGGGTGCAGGCGGCCGGCGCGGCGGCTGCGTCGGAGCTTGGCAGGTCCTATCAGGAACTGTACGCGCTGATGAACGAAACGGGCGGGCTGTATGCCGAGGAACTGCTTGCATGCCTCCGGAAGGAAGAAGAGCTGGGCCTGGCCCTAGCCCAGGCCTTCCGTTCCGTAGCCGGCCTGATCGCGGAGGCAGACCGGGAACTTGAGCGGCTCGACCAGGAAAATGCCGGGTCATCCGTGACAGGGCCATAGAAGGAATCATCATTAAGGAACCGAACCCCTGAAGACCGGTACGGATCAATAAAAAAGCGAGCCAGCTCGCTT
>DBDJ01000044.1:0-4712 GCA_002293525.1 Lachnospiraceae bacterium UBA935 | reverse complement strand
TCACTCTTGCAGGAGCACTTTCCGATAGAATGAAATATCCCAGGTATTTTATCAGGGGAACGAAGGGAAAGCCGGTCAAGGCAGCATATCTTAGAATTGCACCAGGAGACTGCCGGACAGGAAATCAGATATACGAAAAGGAGAAACGTAAGATGCGCTTACTGGACGAAACCCATACATTCCGGATAGGAGCCGTCGAAGAACTGCTGGAAGGAGGGTCGGCGCTGATGGATGCCGCCCTTGAGGCCTGCGAGGAACTGCGTGCCGCAGCGGCGGACATGAAGGCGGCCTATGCTTCCGTCCCTCCCGAAGCCCGGCACCCGGCCCTCCTTGACGGGATCCAGGAGCTGGAAGCCCGGCTCCGGGACAGCCATGAATACACGGAAATGAAACACCGGCTCCGGGAGTGCCTGGAGCGGATCCTCGGCGACGTCCCCAGGATGGACGAGGAAGCCGCATCCGCCCTCAGGGAGGCCGGCGCCGGTCTGGAGCGCTGCACGGCGATGGCGAGGACGCTGCTGGAGTCCGTCCCTGACGGCATGAGCGGGGACTACGCCGCTTTTTCGTTAAGACTTGCGCGGTGCCGGAGGAACATCTGCGACCTGTCCTTCAGCCTGGAAGAAAGGCTGGCGGCCCTGCAGGATGCCCTCAAAGGCGTCGGGGCCGGCAGCCTTACCATATGCGGCGGCGACCCGGTGCAGCTGGCTACCGGGAACCTCGTCTGCCGCCATACCGACCTGAGCATCCGCGGGGCGGTGCCTTTTTCTTTCGAACGCTTCTACAATTCGCTGGATCTGCGCCGGGGCAGCCTCGGGGAAGGCTGGAGCCACAGCCACGAGGCGGCGCTGGAAGAGCGCAGCAGCGAGATCATCCTCCGGTTCGGCGACGGCCGGGAAGAACGGTTTTACCGGGACGGGGAAGTCGGCACGGGCAGTGACGGAACGGACAGTGACGGGGCGGACAGCCTTCCTGTCACATATGCCCCCTTCACCCATGCCGCCGGGATCCTTGTCTCCGGCCACGGCATGTGGCAGTACCGCAGCCGGAAAGAAGGCATCTTCCTCTTCGATGCCGCCGGCCGGTGCCTGAGCCTTGCTGCCCCCGGCGGGCAGACGGTCCGCTATTCCTACGGCCGGGACGGCCGGCTTGCAAAAGCGCAGGACGGCACCGGGGCCTTCTTCCGCTTCGCCTACCAGGAGCAGGGGCTCCTGTCCTCCCTGCGGGACCATGCCGGCCGGGAGGTGCGCTTCGAGTACACGGACGGCCTCCTTGCCGCTGTCACCGGCCCGGAAGGAAGCCGGCATGCCTATAGGTATACAGGGACTCAGGACGGAAGGAACGGCCGGGAGCAGGCCGCCGGCCGGCTGCGGGAGATCCTGGGGCCTGACGGGAAAAGCCTGCTCAGCTGCTCCTATGACGGGAAGGGCCGCGTCACCTCCCAGACGCTGCCGGACGGCGGCATGTTCCGGTTCCGCTACCGGGAGCCGGACCCGGACACCGGGGAAGGGAAGACCGTCCTCGTCCATCCGGACAAAAGCCAGTCCGTCTACGTCCATGACAGCCGGTTCCGGCACATCCGCACCCTCCATGCCGACGGCAGGGAACAGACGGAAGAAGCCGCTTTCGTCTATGACGGCCATGACCGCCGGATCCAGGATATCATCCCCGGCGGGAGCAGTCCTGACGGGAGCTGCGCTGGCGGGGATGTCCCTGCCCGCCATGCCACCTGTTACAGCTACCGGGAAGAAGACGGGCAGCTGGCCGGCCGCACCGGTCCCCTGGGCCATACGGTCACCCTGCACTATGACAGCCTCGGCCGCCTGGTCCGGTCGGAATACCCGGACGGCAGCGCTTCCGCCTGTGCCTATGACGGGTCAGGGAGGCTTTCCGGGGAAACCGGCCGCCTGGGCGGGAAGACTTCTTACGGATATGATCCCAAAGGCCGGGTCTGCACTGTCCGCCGCCATGGCGGGGATGACGAGGCCGCGTCCATATGTTACGATGAGAGAGGCAACATCGCTTCCTGGCACCAGGCCGGGCATGCGCCCCTTGCCTTCCGCTATGACGGACTGAACCGCGTGGTCCTGAGCAGCCATGGGGAAAGCATGATCCGTACTTACGCCTATGACCGCGAAGACCGCCTGACGCAGGCCGGGGACGGGGCGGGGAACGCCTGCGCCTTTGCCTATGACAGCGCCGGCCGCCTGGCCGGCAGCACCGGCTTTGACGGCAGCACCCTGGCCGCCGCCTATACCCCGGGCGGGCAGCTGGCCGCCTTCACCGACCCCGAAGGCCATGTGAGCCGCTGGGAATACGACCTGCGGCAGAATATCATCAAGGCCGTCGGCCCCGCCGGGGCGGAATGGGCCTACTCCTACGACAGCCGGGGCCGTCTTTCGGCCGCGTCCGGCCCCCTGGGCGGCACCACGCATTACAGCTATGACGGGGCCGGG
The DNA here is from genome assembly GCA_002293525.1 of Lachnospiraceae bacterium UBA935. GTDB lineage: Bacteria > Bacillota > Clostridia > Lachnospirales > Lachnospiraceae > UBA935. The sequence goes on along the minus strand of DBDJ01000044.1, from coordinate 2,259 downwards.
AACCTGTCCGTGCTCAGGACAGCTGACGGCACCGTCCGCGAATACGGCTACGATGCCGGCGGGAACCGGGTCACGGAGCGGCAGGACGGCCGGCTGGCACGGGTGCTTTCCTATGACGGGGAGGGCCGCCTGGTCCGGCAGCTGAGCTACACAAGCGAAACCGGCCCTGAAAACCTTCAGGACGGGACAGCCGTTGCCACGGCGGAAGAGTTCACCTATAACGGCGAAGGCCAGCTGCTTACCCATGCCCGTGACGGCATCCTTGTCAGGGAGAACCGCTACGACCCCTTCGGGCGCATCCTTTCCGAAACCTGTTTCCTCCCTTCCGGGGAAGTACAGCGTACCGGCTACTGCTATGACTCCTGCGGCCGGCTGGAACAGGTCATGGAACCTTCCGGCGACGGGACCGTGTACCGGTACGACCGGCAGGGCCGGGTCGCGGGACAGCAGTACCTGAGCGGCGCGTCTTTCAGCTATGCCTATGACCGCGAAGACCGTGTGGCCGCCGTCACCGACCAGGACGGCCATACCGCCCGGTATGCCTATGACTGCGCGGGCCGCCTGACGGAAGCCGCTGATCCCCTGGGCCGCCTGACCCGTTACCGCTATACGGCATCAGGCCGGCTGGCAGAGGTGCTTGATGCCGGCGGCGGCCTGACCCGCTATGCCTATGACCCGGCGGGACGCCTGGCACGCGTGGAACGGACGGCCGCGGGAAAGACAGAGACAGGACCGCCGGAGACAGCCACACCGGAGGCAGATACAGCTGAGGCAGATACCGCTGAGGCAGATACCGCTGAGACAGCCGTTGCCATAGCGGAAGACAGCGGTACGGAAAATGGCCTCATGCGCGTGACCCGGTTCGCCTATAACCCCTCAGGCCAGCTGGAAAGCGTCACAGACAGCGACGGGGCCGCCGAATCCTATGCCTACGACCCGGCGGGACGGCTGGCCCGGAAGACCGACCGGGAAGGCACTGCCACCGCATGGCATTATGATGTCGGGGAATCCGTACAGGCTGCCTACGGGGACGGAAGCACCGCTATCTTCCCTGCTGCCGGGACAGCCCCGTACCCATATGACGGAATTGCCCCGTACCCGGCCGGTCTGGCCGGACCGGAAACAGGGAGGCCGTCAGCCATCCGCCCCGTGGCCGGGAACCCCTGGGACAGCCCGCTGTGGGCCGGCGCCTACGGGAAGGGCAGCCGGGCAGCCGGCGACCCCCTGGAATCAGCCCCCTGGCCGGAACTGCCGGCGGACCCGGCCCCCTACGGGAAGCATCCCTGGATGGCAGGGGCAGGCATGGAAGCCTCCTGCTGCCAGGAAGACGGCCCGGATGTGCAGGTAACCCGCGACAGTTACGGAAGGGTCAGTGAAAAAAGATACCCGCACGGCTATACCGCCACATATACCTATACCAGCTCCGGCCAGACGGAGAGCCTGGCAAACCGGCAGGGGGACATGCTCCTGGACGAGATCCGCTATGAATATGACCCGGCCGGCAGCCCGGTGAGGGAGACCCGTTACCGTAAGGGGCTGCCGGAAGAAAGCGGCGTATGGGAATACCGCTACGACAGCCTGGGCCGCCTGTGCGCCGTGGCCCGGGACGGGGAGACGCTGCGGCGCTATGCCTATGACCTGTACGGCAACCGCATCTGCAAAGAAGAGAACGGCCGGGCCGAACGCTATGCTTACGACTGCGGCGACCGGCTTGTGAGGAAGGAGACGGTGCTGACAACGACGGCAGGGGCCGGGGACTCCGCAACAGGGGACAGGGGCGGCACGGCTGCCGCCGCGCCTGTGCCAGGGAAGGTTTCCTCTGTCACCGAATACCGCTACGACAGGCGCGGGAACCTGGCCGAGGAACGGGAAGACGGCATCCTTGCCGCAGAATACCGTTATGACGCAAGGAACCGCCTGTGTTACCGGAAGACAAAGGCCGGGGAGGAAACCTTTACGGCCGGCCTGGACGGGAACCGGCTGGCCGCCGGGAGCACGGCGGGAGAAACCCCGGCATCCGGTGACACCGGCACGTATTTCCTGCGCGACGTGCTGGGAAGCCCGATGCGGGTAATCGGCGCGGCCGGGGAACAGCTGGAGCTGCATGCCTACGATGAGTTCGGCATCCCCCTGACCGCGGACGCACGGGAAAGCCGTCATGGCTATACCGGCCATGCCCACGAAAGGGACGGCAGCTGCCATGCCGGGTCCAGGTACTACCGCCCCGACCTGGGCCGCTTCACGGCGCCGGACGTATGC
>DBDJ01000065.1:779-53766 GCA_002293525.1 Lachnospiraceae bacterium UBA935 | reverse complement strand
CACGGGCATGCCCGTCATACTAATAAAAGAACCCTCAAGAGAGGGTTCCCTTTTAAAGGACTGATCATCTTCCAGCCTATTTATTTTCGTTCGACAGCGCCTGCCGGCGTTCAAAAAATACGTCAATCGAGTTATATCCCGATTTTCTCTGACGGCAGATGACGGCGGCAGCTTCAATGATTACCGCGACATTCCTGCCTGGCCGAATCGGTATTTCATAGTTGACTATTTTATTCCCTAGTATTTCAATATGTTTTTCGACTACTCCCATACGGTCATAGACCTTATCTTTGCTCCATTCTTCCAGCGTCACCACCAGATCGATATTTTGACTTTCCTTTATCGCATGGTAGCCGTAAAGAGCCTTGATGTCAACAATACCGACGCCCCGGATCTCCATGAAATCCCTTGTTAAGGCCGGAGCCTGGCCATACAGTGTATATTCGCTTACCTTACGGATCTCCACAGCATCATCGGCAATCAGACGGTGACCGCGCTTAATCAGCTCCAACAACGCTTCGCTCTTGCCGATGCCGCTTTCTCCCTTAATAAACACGCCTACCCCATACACATCCGCCAGACAGCCGTGGATGGTAATACAGGGTGCCAGCTCCACATTTAGCCAACGGATGATATCACTCATAAATCTGGTCGTTATCTCAACTGTCGAAAATACCGGAACATTGATTTCATTGGCCTTTTTTAGAAACATATCGTCAGGCACTAAGCTTCGGCAAAATATGACACACGGAATATTTTCCCTGAAAAACTCCGAATAAATCACTTCCCGCCTTGCGTCATCCAGTGTTTTCAGATAATCCCATTCCACAAAGCCGATGATCTGCACCCGTTCCGACTCATAATGCTGAAAATAACCTGTGAACTCTATTCCCGGACGGTTGATATCGCGATTCTCAATCGGCCTTTGACTGTAATCGACTTCCTTATTTACTAATTCCAGATTCAGATCCTTTACCAGCCTGCTCAAAAATACTTTCTCTGTACAATTCATAATTAAAATATCCCTCTTATTTCATTTGAATCTGTGTGTAAATATTTTCGTTAGTTAATATTGCGGCAATAAACAACCGTATTACTATATTAGCACCTAGCCCCAAGAAAATCAACCAACCTTGACATTTTAATGTGTAAAATCAAGAATTCACGACCTTACTTGCCACAAACGATATTTTATTATCCGTCTGGGTAATATCTCCCAGCTTTTTTGTACTGTCCGACCGGTAATACTCTTTTATCACCAGCAAAGAGCCATCATTTTCATAAAAAATGACATCCTCCGAACGGGCAGCAATTTCTAACTTGGCATCCGCACCTATGGTCAGTTCGCTGGTTCTCCGTAGTTCAGTATTCACAGCAAACCCAAACGATATCGGAACATCCCCTCCTGATGAAAATCTGACAATGATGGCACTGATTACTATCGTCAATACGATGAAAACAACCCCTCCGATCCAGATCTTTGAACTATTGCTCATCATTATCATCTCCTTCCCAAGGGGATTCTTCTCTGCTGCCCGTAAAATAACTTACCAAAGAATAATATATAGGAATGGTCAGAAAAACTACCCACCCAGGATGCCAATAGCCCCAGAAAAATCCTATCATCAAAAATACCAAAGTTGTCAATACCGGATAAGCAAATACATGGGCATTTTTCTTGTAAACGGCTTCCACAAAAGAATACCAGATCGGTATCAGCAGAAAAACAAGCCAGCCCGGATGCCACAAGCCATAGAAAAAACCCAGCAGGAAATAGGCTGTCGTGATCAGCAATACCATCGGGAATTTTTGGCGATGATAATGTTTAAACCATTCTTTATCATACTTCTGACCGTTGACAAATACACCGTTTTTATCAATATGGATATTGTCACGTGAGTCGTCTAAATAAATACCATCCCATCCGACATGAACTTCACTGCCGTCTATTTCTCTCACATGAACTCCGTTAAAGCCGACATGAACATATTCTTCTTTCTTATTTGTTTGATTATATTTGTTTGTTTCCTCATATTGATCTGATTCCTCGTTTTTGGTGGCATCTTCGTTCCTATTAGAACCACGGTCAGTCCCTCCCGTTTCTTCATAATGTTCCGGACGGGAAATTTCATCCTCTGTAAAAAGCAGTTCATCTAAGGATACCCCATATAACCTTGCCAGCATAATCAGATTATCCGTATCCGGGGAAGCTTCCGCACGCTCCCATTTACTGACAGCCTGGCGGCTGATTCCCAGCTTTTCTGCCAGTGCTTCCTGAGAATAATTATTCGATTTTCGGAGATTCACGAGCCGGTTGGCTATTTCAATATTCATTTCACTAATCCTTTCATTGATATCACTAATCTCTTCATTGATGTCACCGGTCTTTTCATTGATATCAATAATCCTTTCGCTGAAGTGTGAGTATTTGGCCAGTACTCTAGCAACAGTATAGGGAAGCCCGCTTCGGTTGCACTACCAATTTTAGTTTGAAACTCCGCAACTAGCGGTTGCAATCTTGAATTTAAGCCTGTTTCAACAATGTCAATTATTATCTGTGCGGATGTATGTTATGAACTGATTGCCGTTTTCTTCAAACCAGGCTATTGAATCGTTGCGTCCTTTTCTATAGACCGTCCCTGTCTGCGGATCCATGATGATGATATTCTGCTCGTTAAACCCAACGATCAAGACCGCATTCCCGTCATCCAGCGTAGCAAGAACAGGTATGTCTTTGTTTACATAATATAATACTGACTCTAGAAGGCAGCCTCTCAGATCCAGCACCTGAATATTGCTGATATTATTCTGCAGAATAGAGAGCACGCTGTCGCCCTGCCGCAACATATACTCTGCGTTCCTGACAACCCCTTCATATTCCATGACCGTATCCAGACAGACAGCCAAGGGGTTTTCATTCTCTGCCGCTATTTTCCCTTGAATCGCCATAATCTGGTTTCTAAGTTCCAGATTCCCCCGCTTCCATACATATTCACCTTTATGGTTCGTTACTACACCAGAGGCCTGATAAGCGGCATTCACTGATTTTCCTTCCGACAGATAAATGCCTTCTATCCCATTTTTGCCATAGACATAATATCGGCTTATATCCTGCTCTGTCTCACGGGTATTCATTTCCCGCCCGCCTTCAAATAATACTTCCCGGGGAGTCTGTAATACTATCGCCTCCGCGTCGACTTCCTCCTTTATGGCGATCTGAACGATCTTTTCCAGTCTTTCCGTGATTACCACCTCTATTTTATTGCTGTTCCCGACGTCAGTCTCTTTGTTGGTAATCTGCATGTCTTCAACCGGCTCATATGACCCGCTTTCTGTCTTCGTGACCCGGTGCAGGTTAATTTGGTTATCTTCGATGCTACAGCCCGTCACATACAAGCCTTCCTGATAATGTTCCTTAAGGATGATGCCCTGCTCATTCTGAATCTTGACCGTATACATCGGAAATATAATATTACCCAGCGGATCCCTGACAATATCCTCGCTCTTCGCAAGGCCAAATATCAGGTCTTCCCCCATAAATCCCAACGGCAGAATATATTCCCCCGTTCCTGCCTTTATTTCCGTCTGTTTTTCATCCTGTAGATTCATCAGGATCAGGCCCGTTTCCCGGTAAACGTCACCGGAACTTTGCCATACCAGCATCTTATCGCTTTCCGATATGCGGTAGCTGCCTTCCTGCATTCCCGTTACAATTATTTCCGCTCTTCTTTCCAACAGGTCAATAGAATAAACCTCATTATTAAGCATCAGGTACAGCCGCTCGTTTTTATTCAGATAAACGATCTGCTCGACCTCCGCCACCAAAAGCTCCTGAGATTTGTAATAAGGAACAAAGATTAATTCCTCCACAGTGTTAACGGTACTGTTATAAGAATAAACGGATATCCCCACCGTTCCTTCATGGCGTCCCCTGTTCATATAGCCATAGACCATAAAAACCACGTTTCCTGCCTCGTCAACATTGAGGATACGAACCCGGTGGCCTTTGTATATCGTCCGTTCGTCTTGATTGGCAGGATCACTGAAACCAAAAAGCCGGACAAATTCCTGATCGGCAATATTAAAGCTGTAAAGGGTATTTTCCGTTTCAAAGGCAAACACGTTGCCGCCGTCACTTTCGACAAGCGTCATTTGGGGATCGGTGATTCCCAGCATGATTTTGCTGTTTTGGATATCCTGCGGATCTCCTTCAAAAACCTGCTCCATTGTCCGCTCAAAATCCAGAAGGTAAGTACGGTCTGGAGTATAACGGATACGGTAATATTCTTCCACTGAATAATAGGTCTTTACGCTTTCTTCGGTCAAAGAAACTGAATATGTCAGCCGGAAACTGCCCGTCTGGCTTCCCAGTTCTTTGATATACAGAATCGGCGGCGATTCTTTTGTTACGTTCAGGTTTCCCCATGTCACTTGATTGAAACTGCTGTGTATAGTGACTTTGCTGAAAGTAGTGTTATCGCCGGTAGCATTGGATTCCAGATATTTGGTCAGCTCTCTGGCTTCGTCTTTATTGAATGTCCTTTCATGGAACTGGAATACATAGTCTACTTTTTCTTCCGCGTGGTATTCTGCCGGGCTTAAAATGCGGGCATAATAACGGATTGTCTGTTCATTATCGGTATTTATTAAGAGAACCAGCGTATATTCCTTTTCTGGTTCGATCAGATCTTTGATACTTATGTCGGCTGTTATTTTATCTTCATCTTCCTCATAGATTTCGACTACGGTACTTTCTATCAGGCGGCTTCCGTCGATGCTTCTGACTTCAAAGGTAATACCGGTAACCGGGTTATCGAATTTATCGATGCAAAAGCGCAGCCTTCGCCCCTCACTTAATGGCGTCAGGCTTTCACGGAGGTAACTGCTTTCCATGATTTCAGCATATCCCCTCAGGCAGTTGATCTGGCGTTCTCCCATCATGATATAAACCAGAGGATAGGTCGCCGGGGCCATCTGGGCTGTCATATCGGTATTTCCTTGGTTCATGATGCCGCTGATCAGATACAGTGACAGGATGAAAACGGTGAGGAGTATTAAACTTTTGATCAGGGTCTTTTTCATCTGCGTTTTGTCTCCGGTTGTTTTACTAGCATGGCATGTTTATTAAATAGTATAAGATAAATGGATTTTATTTACAATAGGATAAAGTTTTTCCTATTAAAACGCATTAAAACGCGGCAGGCTGATAAACAACCTGCCACATGACGACATGATTTTACATCAAAAGTTCAAAAATCCCCTTTTCGTACAATGCCTGCGTCTGAATACTTCATTAAATAGCACGATCTGAATCAAGTCGGTCAGACGTTCCCATCTTTCCGACGGAATATCCCTATCGGAACATTCACATTCTTCATCCCTTTTCATCTGGTCCATAATATTTTTGGAAATTTTATAAAGCTGCCAGCGGTCAGGGTATTCATCATATATCATACTTCCTTCATAATCCAGGCGGTCCAATGTCTTGGCTACTGCTTTCTGGCATTTTCTGGCTTCGGCAGGATAGAGCTGCTGTAAGTACTCCATATCCCTGACCGCCGTATTATCATCCTGATAACCAATCGGTAAGGGATATGTCATATAAAAAGGTAATATCCTGTGGTTATACATATAATGACTTCCTTACTTCTTTATCATTATCATATGCATGATGGATATATTTGGCTAATCGGGGTACAGTTCAGACATCAGTAAGGCGGCGTGCAAGTCTTCTTGCTTCCCGGACATCTGAAGCAGTACATGGTACAAAGCCATAACGTGCCTTTTCATAGATCTGTGCCAGCGACTTGGCATCATCGCTGCCTGCATGGAGAAGTGCAAGGCATTCACGTGCCGTACCATAACGAAGCAATCCCTTCTCCTCCTGCGGCGGCGGAGCGGTTTTATCCTGCTTCTGCAGGACCTTCCTGAATATTTTGCGGATTTTCTCTTCCGGCGATAATATCAGGACACTCAAACCGGCCGGATCTTTTCCACTTTTGTTTCGTTTCAATTTTTCAACAATGTCTTTTTTTGTTTCTTCGTCATCAGCACCTCTTTCCGTACTACCATTGCCAAATACCCGTTGAATCAGCTTAATCAGCAGATAGATTGCCGCAGCCGCAAGTGCCAGAAGAAATACAACAACTATCACCGTCATCATGATTTCCAGAACCTCAGCCCAAAACGGTGTGCTTGATGCCTCTGTGAGCATATCCTCCGCTGATGGCAGCGGCAGCTCTTCTTCTTTGATCTCCGGCGATTCCGCCGCGCTTCGGGACAATAAAAACCGGATCAGATACCCCAGCCATTGCATGAAACTTCTCAATGCGGACGAAAAGAATGCAATGTCGCTAAAAAAGATCATGAAAAGCGCACTGACCGCTGTAAATCCTCCGACAAAACTAAAGTTTATGGCAAAAATAGATTTTTCCGGGATATTGCCCGTGATTATCTTGTTCAGATCCATATAATGAAGGAAATGGCGCAGATAAATATATAAAAAATAGACTACGATATAGAAAAGGACTGGATAAATTAATACATCGGCTCTGCTGATAAAATAAAGAAGCAGGCCTATTCCTACCATCCCGGCCGGCGATAATGCGGTGTATCCATAATCAAACTGCTCCTGATCGGTTACAAATTTTATGCGGATATTCAGTGACGAAAACGCCTGCAATAATGCTGCAATCGCAAATACCACCGCATAAACAGTCTGTTCCCGATATCCTATGATCAGCATCGCCGGCGGCAGGATGTGGAGCAACATGAATAACCAGAACCGATGCACCTTGCAACGTACCAGATAGTAAAAAAGCGGAATGGCAAATAGCATTCCCAGCTGTAATCCACCCGGTCTGTCTCCGTCTAGCATAACAAAAATAACCTGTTCAAACATGATATAAATAAGAAAGACCAGCAGTTCCGCGATGCAGTTTTTAAGATGAAGAATTTTTATTTCCATATTCTTAATCCATATTTTTATTCATATTCTTTAACGCTTTGTCAGCGCTTCTCTAAATATCGGGTTAATACCCGTTTAGACAGTAACTATTCTACCAAAAGACGACTCTGCATCATCATCGGTATCCTCAATACACACGAAAGCAGTTCGTTTCTGATCTCAGCCTCTTCCGTTTCCGCATCGGGATATATCCACAGGAATTGCCGATTCTTTTCAAGGCGGCATAGCAGATCCTGAAACTCCGGCTGCCAGTCAGGTGATATGAAAACTGTCATCTGGCCGGTATTTTTCATAAGGCGTTCTTCAAAACACGGCACAAAGGCTTCCGTTCCCAAGCTCAGATCGATACGAGCAAGCATCTTATATATATGTTCCAGCTGTCCCTTGTCATGGTTTTCTTCCATGCACAGCATATTTTTGTGAATGCTGTCTTTGCCATTGGCATACAAGGAAACACCGATACCGGCCTCCAAAAAAACCTTCGTCAGATAGGCGCCGATGCTGATCGCCCTTTCATTCCGCTCTTCCTGTCTGGCAATCTGCCGGTCGGCCAGATTCATATAGATTTCAACCGTACTTACGGAAGTATGGTCATATATATTGACTTTAAGCTCATCCGACTTAGCCGAAGCTTTCCAGTTCACTGTTTTCGCTTCATCCGTGGGGGTGTACTCCCGAATCCCGCGATAGGCAAAAGGATCGGTGATCAGATGTCTTTTCGATAAGACCTCCCCGCTGATGATCTGAACGGCGGACTTGATTTCTTCCGTTACGTATAGTGCCGGAATCACATAGATATGGGTCTCTCCCGGCCGGCTTTCAACCATTTCCCGGGTCATAAACAAGTCGGCACCGACAAGGTCAATGCCCCGGATCCCATAATAGCCCCGCTTAACGCAGCGGATCTTATGGCTTCTGGTTATCCTCCGGAAAGGCATCATGCAGAACAGGTCATTCCGGTAATACATGTCCGTTACTTTTGAACTGCCGTCCTCCACAAATTTCAGTTCCCCTGAACACTGAAACTTTACTTTCAGTGCCGGCAGCGGAAGCCATTTGCGGTTTTCCACTATCTCGCTTAAAACCGTCTCATTTCCGGCACTTACCGAATCATCCCGGAACTTGATTTTCACCTCAACCGAGCGGTTCCACAGTTTTTCATACAGAACCATCTGCACCAAAAACATGATCCCGGCGATTATGCCTGCCACTGCTATACCCATAGCTGCTCCCTACTTTACCTTTTGTTTGACATCTTCCGTAGGTGCCTGAACCGTCTTTAAAATATTGCCTATCACATCCCTGGCATCACTGCCCTTGCGATAGCCGTATGCCAGCATGACCCGATGCGCCAGCACCGGAACCGCCAGCCTTTTGGCATCATCAGGAATACAGTATTCCCTGCCATGTAAAGCCGCCCATACCTTGGCCCCCCGCAGCAATGCCAGCGATGCCCTGGGGCTTGCTCCCATAATGATCGCTTCTCCTTCTCTGGTCGCCGCCACAATATCTGCGATATACCCCCGAATAAGTGGGTGGACAAAAACCTGATCGGTACTTTTCTGCATATCCAGGATATCCGCTCTGTTGATCACGGCTTCCAGCTTTCCCAGCGGGTCTCTCTGCTCGTCAATATCCATAAAACGTTCCAATATCAACAGCTCTTCTTCCCGCTCCGGCAGTCCTAAGGACAGCTTCATCATGAACCGGTCCAGCTGCGCTTCCGGAAGCGGATAGGTTCCCGCCGTTTCAACCGGATTCTGAGTAGCCATTACAAAAAACGGTCTCTGTAGCTCATGCCGAACCCCGTCTATGGTAACCTGTCTTTCTTCCATGCATTCCAATAACCCGGCCTGGGTCCGCGGCGTCGCCCGGTTGATTTCATCTGCCAAAAGAATATTTGTGAAAACCGGCCCTTTACGTAAAACAAACTCATTTTCTTTACGGTTATAAATATTCAGCCCGGTGACATCACTCGGTAGCAGATCCGGCGTAAACTGAATCCGGGAAAAATCCGCATCCAAAGATGCCGCCAAGGTTTTGGCCAGCTTGGTTTTTCCTGTCCCCGGTATGTCTTCCAGCAAAACATTTCCGCCGGCCAGCAGCGCCGTCAGAAGCAACCTGACGGTTTCTTCTTTCCCGACCATTACTTTTGCCGTATTGGTGACTATTTTGCTACCATTCTCGCATATTTGTTTAATGTTCATATGACACCCCGCCCAGATTACTGCTTGTCAAAATATATAATTGATAAACTAAACTTGTCAGCAACTTATAGACTATAAATCGAAAGAAACCGCCACAAAAAGCGGCGATTCCTCTTTTAGTTTTTAACAACATGTATACGTGCCACGGCCCGATGCAGCGCTGTTTCGGCACGCGCAACATCCGTTTCCGGTGTCTTCACCCGCAGCCGCTCCTCCGCCCGTTCTTTTGCTTCTTCCGCTCGCTGGACGTCAATTTCCGTAGGCCATTCCACGATTTCCGCCAGTATCGTCACCGCATCCGGCAGTATTTCCGCAAAACCGGAATGCAAAGCGGCCTCCTTACGTTCTTCGGCCTCTGTGATCGTAAGAATCCCGGGGGCAACCATGACTGTCAGGGGAATGTGATTTTTTAATATACCGACTTCCCCTTCGGTGGTATTAAACTCCACCATCGCGGCCTCACCTTCATAAAAAATCCGGTCCGGAGTAATGATTTTTAATGGAAAGAGATCTCTATCTGCCATATTACCTCTCTTACTATGCTATCTTATCTGCTTATAATGAATGCCGCAACTATAACCTTGCCAGAACATCATCGATACTACCTGCATTCAGGAAATAACTTTCGGGAACACTGTCATGTTTCCCTTCCAGGATCTCCCGGAAACCCCTGACTGTTTCGCTGATCGGCACATACTTTCCTTCTACGCCGGTGAATTCTACGGCGACAAAGAAAGGCTGTGACAGAAAACGCTGTACTTTTCTGGCCCGCGAAACCACCAGCTTATCCTCATCGGACAGCTCATCCATACCCAGAATCGCGATGATGTCCTGTAACTCCTTGTACCGCTGCAGAATCTCCTGCACCCCGCGGGCTACCCGATAATGCTCTTCTCCGACGATATTAGGATCAAGGATTCGGGAATTGGAATCCAAGGGATCCACGGCCGGATAGATTCCCAGCTCCACAATCGAACGGGATAAAACCGTAGTAGCATCCAGATGGGTAAATGTCGTTGCCGGCGCCGGATCCGTCAAGTCATCCGCCGGTACGTAAATCGCCTGTACCGAAGTAATGGAACCATTCTTGGTGGAAGTGATGCGCTCCTGTAAGGCACCCATTTCCGTCTGCAGGGTTGGCTGATAGCCGACCGCTGAGGGCATCCGCCCCAAAAGTGCCGATACTTCCGAACCCGCCTGGGTAAAACGGAAAATATTATCAATAAACAGCAAGACGTCCTTGCCGCCCTTGTCGCGGAAGTATTCTGCCATGGTCAAGCCGGCCAGTCCTACCCTCATCCTGGCTCCGGGGGGCTCGTTCATCTGGCCGAACACCATCGTAGTTTTGGCGATAACGCCGGAACCGGACATTTCCGTATAAAGATCGTTGCCTTCCCTGGTTCGCTCCCCGACCCCGGTAAATACGGAATAGCCGCCATGCTCGGTGGCAATATTTCGGATCAGTTCCTGAATCAATACGGTCTTGCCGACGCCGGCACCGCCGAATAATCCGATCTTTCCGCCCTTCTGGTAGGGGCAGAGCAGGTCGACCACCTTAATCCCGGTTTCCAGAAGCTCTGATTCGGTAGACTGCTCGATAAATTCCGGTGCCGGGCGGTGGATCGGCTCATATTCCACTTCCGTAGGTGCCGGTTTATTGTCGATCGGCTGGCCCAATACGTTGAAAATCCGTCCTAACGTCTTTTCTCCTACCGGGACCCTGATCGGAGAGCCGGTCGCGATCGCTTCCATGCCCCTTACCATTCCGTCAGTAGGACCCATGGCGATACATCTTACGGTATCGTCGCCAAGATGCTGCGATACTTCGACTACCAAGTCGCTATCCCCCTTGGGGATTCTGACTGCTTCGTTTATTTCCGGAAGATTGCCGCCGGTAAATTTAATATCCAGTACGGCACCGATTATCTGAGTGACTTTTCCGGAGGGCTTTGCGCTTTGATTACCATCTGCCATTTTGCTGTATCCTTTCTTGCTTCGTTATATTAGGGAAACGCTGATGCAGCGTTTCCTTAGAATTGTAAACCCGGGGCATCACGATATCGCATTGGCCCCGGCGATTATCTCTGTCAGTTCCTGAGTTATGGAGCCTTGGCGGGCCCGGTTATATAGGAGCGACAGGTCCTCGATCATTTCTTCGGCATTACTGGTCGCCGAATCCATCGCCTGCATCCTGGCGCCGTTTTCACTGGCAACCGCTTCGGTCATACCGCCGAAAATGAGGCTGGTGATATACTTCGGTATCAGCAGATCCAACGCTTCTTCCTCTTTCGGCTCAAAATTCATCGGTGCCTTGAAGGCTTCCTTTTCCGCTTCATCCGGCTTTTGCTCCGCGATATCCACGGGCAGCAGCTTTAACAGCGTGGGAATATGCACCACCGTATTCTTAAAAGCGGTGTAAGCCAGATAAATTTCCCCGACTTCACCCTTCAGATAAGCATCCAGTACCTCTTTGCCCAAAGCTATCGCGTCCGCATAGGCGGGTTCTTCGATAATATCGGAATAATCCTCTTTGATCTCGTATTTCTTCCGCAGTCCGTCCCGGCCTCTTTTGCCGATGCTGTAAATAAGCAGTTCCTCATCCTTAAGCTTTCCTTGGGTGATCAGCTTAACAACATTGGAATTGTAGCCGCCGGCAAGACCCCGGTTGGACGTAATGACGATCACGGCTTTCCGGTTCGCCTGTCCCGGCCGGAGATAAGGATGATCAATATTACCCGCTTTCGCCAGAAGATCCGTCACCGTATCATACATACATCGAAAATAAGTCCGTGACCTTTCCGCCTGTTGCTTGGCCCGCTGCAGCTTTACCGTGGCAACCAGCTTCATGGCTTTGGTAATCTGCTGGGTGCTGGCAATACTCTGCCTGCGTCTTTTTATGTCTCTCATTGATGCCATAATAACACCGTTTTAAACCTTTCCTGAACAAATCTTTACGCAAAATTGCTCTTAAATTCCAAGATCGCTTTCTTAAGGGCTTCATCCGTAGCCTCGGAAATCTTCTTATCCGTAGCGATATTGGCAGGAATGTCGGGATATTTGGTGTCCAGAAACTCAAACAGACCGCTTTCAAACCGGGTAACATCCTCTACAGCGACATCCAGCAGGTATTTATTGGTTGCCACATAAATAATGATGACCTGATACTGCACCGGTACCGGCCGGTACTGCGGCTGCTTCAGCACTTCCCTGATGCGCTCGCCCTGCGCCAGCTTTTCCTTGGTATCTTCGTCCAGTTCTGAACCAAACTGGGAAAAAGCGGCCAGCTCGCGGTACTGCGCCAGTTCCACGCGGATCGGGGCGGCGATTTTTTTCATGGCCGGTATCTGGGCGGCTCCGCCGACACGGGATACGGAAAGTCCGGCATTGATGGCCGGGCGGAAGCCGGAGTTGAACATTTCGGTTTCCAGATAAATCTGGCCGTCAGTAATCGAAATTACATTGGTAGGGATATAAGCCGATACATCGCCGGCCTGGGTTTCGATGATCGGTAAAGCGGTCAGGGAACCGCCGCCATACTCGTCATTCATCCGGACGGCACGCTCCAGCAGACGGGAATGCAGGTAAAAAACATCACCGGGGTAAGCTTCCCGGCCCGGCGGCCGCCTCAGCAGAAGCGATAAGGTACGGTATGCCGCCGCATGCTTGCTGAGATCGTCATAGATCACCAGGACGTCCTCGCCTTTTTCCATCCATTCCTCGCCGATGGCACAGCCGGAATAAGGCGCAATATACTGTAACGGCGCCAGTTCGCTGGCGGCCGCCGTAACTACAGTGGTATAAGCAAAGGCACCGTATTCCTCTAATGTCTTGACAATCGCCGCAACGGTGGATGCCTTCTGGCCGATGGCCACGTAAATACATTTTACGCCCTGGCCTTTTTGATTGATAATCGTATCGATGGCAATGGCTGTTTTTCCGGTCTGACGGTCACCGATAATCAGTTCCCGCTGACCCCGGCCGATCGGCACCATGGAGTCTATCGCCTTAATACCGGTCTGCAGGGGAGTATCCACCATTTTTCTGGTGATAACGCCCGATGCCACTCTTTCGATCTGGCGGAAGTGGTCGGTCTGGATCGGACCCTTTCCGTCTACCGGCTGACCCAGTGCATTGACAACCCGCCCCAGCATGGCATCGCCTACCGGCACTTCCACCACCCGCTTGGTTGTTTTCACGGTATCGCCTTCGTTTATATTCTTCTGGCTTCCCAACAGTACGGCACCCACATTATCCTCTTCCAGATTGAGCACCATCCCGTATACATCACCTGGGAATTCCAGCAGCTCGCCCTGCATGGCGTTTTCCAGCCCATGTACACGGGCAATGCCGTCCGCCACCTGAATAACCGTACCTACATCGGACACTTCAAGCTCCGAAGCATATCTTCTGATCTGTTCTTTGATCACAGAACTGATTTCTTCCGGTCTTAAATTCATGAATCTTACGCCCTTTCTCTTTTCAATAACAAAGCTTATTTATCTAAAACTCCTATTGATTATTAGCATTTAGTTAAGTTACCGCTTAGAGCTGATCGTACCGGCTTACGAAATCCGGATACTCAAAAGCTGCTTCTGTAATTTTTCCAGTTTGGTTCTCACGCTGCTGTCAACCACCCTGTCGCCGATCCGGACCACCATGCCGCCGATCAGGGAAGCATCAACCGCAAAATGCATTTCCATCTGTTCAAAAGAAGTAATCGCCAGCAGCCTTTCCTCAACCTGAGCCTTCTGAATCTCATTGATCGCCGCCGCACTGGTGATATATGCCGTTCCGATCCCGTTGAACCTCTTGACCTCCATGGTAAAATAATCCAGGATGTCATCTATCTCGCGATAGCGGTCTTTGCTGACAATCAAAAGCAGGAAACCGGTCAGCTCATCGGAAATACGCCCTTTAAAAACTTCTGTCAGGATCTCACACTTCACGTCCTTGAGGATCTTAGGATGGTTCATCAGCCGGTTGAAATCCTTATTTTCATCCAGTATCCGGCGGATATCGGTCAGCTCCTGCAGATACAGCTCCGTTTTCCCTTCTTCCACAGCCAGCTCAAACAAAGCTTCTCCATATGTTTTTGCAATCAGCTTAGCCATGTGCTTTCACCCATTTCCTTTAAAGTTTCATTGACCATGCTATCCTGTATCGCCGTATTCATCGAAGCTGTCACTACCTTGGCCGCCATCAGGGAAGCGATGTTGATGATTTCCCGCTTTACCTCATCGGCTGCTTTTTTCTTTTCCAACTCTGCTTCGGTTCTGGCTCTTTCCAAGATCCTTGCTGCTTCTTCTTTGGCTTCGGCAACGATCCGCTTTTCATTGGCAATCGCGGTTTTCCGGGCCTCTCCCAGGATTTCCTCAGCCTCGGAATCAATGTCTTTCAGTTTCGCTTCATATTCCACTTTCAATGCCGCCGCCGCTTCCATGTCGGTTGCCGCATGATCCAGTTCCTGCTTGATTTTATCCCGGCGCTTTTGCATCATCGTCCTGACAGGATTAAACAGATTGTAGGATGCTATGGCAAATAAAACTAAAATAGCAATGATCATCAGCGTTACGTCAGCAAGCAGCTGAAGATCCAGATCAAACAGCCTTGGGTCCATTTCTGCTGCCGCCAGAATAAATCCGTTATCTATACCGTTCAAGGCATAAGCCTCCTTTCATGTTATTTTATCGTTACTGTTCACAGCAGCCGCTGTGCATCAAATGGCTACTCCACAGTAACATTACGCACAAGTTGTAAAGAACACAAATCAAGTGCGCCAAAACTGCCGCAGGAGGCTATTAAGGTACCAGCGGCTGAACAAACATCAGCAGCATGGCAACCAACAGGCCGTACAGACCGGTCGTCTCGGCGACTGCCTGTCCCAAAAGCATGGTAGAGGTAATATCTGATTTGAGGCTGGGGTTACGGCTTACCGCCTGGGCCGCCATACCTGCCGCATTACCCTGGCCGATACCGGTTCCGATACCGGAGATAACTGCGATACCCGCACCGATTGCTGAACATCCTAAAATAAATTCATTGTTAAATTCCATTTTTCTTCCTCCTATTAATCTTAACTTTTCTATTTATATTTTGTAAACTTAGAGCATCCTTCTCAATCTGTTTCACAAGCACTGGTAATATAAGTCATGGTCAGCATACAGAATACATAGGTCTGAATCGATCCGGAAAAAAGATCGAAATACACATGCAGGGCGGCCGGCCAGATAATGGCTACCTTAGACAGCAGTCCGTATATTAAGGCCATCATGACCACGCCGGATAATATATTGGCAAACAAACGCAAGGATAACGAAAGCGGTACCGCTATCTTGCCGATAATATTGATCGGCAGCCATATCGGCCAAGGATCGCACAGCCCTTTGACAAAGCCTGAAACCTTCTGATGTTTCAGCTCATTATAGTTAATGAGCAAAAAAGTCAGTATCCCCAGCGCAAAAGTCACGCCGTAATCCGCCGTGGGCGGCCTGAGCCCGAACAGTCCGGAGATATTACTGAGCAGGATAAAAATGAAAATCGTCCCGATATAATTACGGAACCGGGGCGCAAATTTCCCCATGGAACCGCTTATCATCTTGTCCAGCATTTCTACGGCCAGTTCGACAACATTCTGAAAGCCGGATGGCACTTCCTCTGCTCTTTTTATCATTCTTTTAGCGGCAACACTGAATCCGATAATCACCAGCATCACAATCAGCAGACACACATGAGAAGTCGTTATCCACAACTTCTGTCCAAAAAGCTCGTAAGAAAAGACGCCATGTATCATGAAATCCACATCAGCCCCGGACAACAAAATTCCTTCTCCCATACTTCACCTCCTTATCATTTTATGTGTAATCGGCTGGATATAAGCCGCTACCTTCAGACCCATAATGCCCAGAAAAACCGCCAGTGGCTGTGCCGCCTTCGTAATCATGACAGCCGCCATTACCGCTATGATAGCCCCGTAACGGATCAAGTTATCCCGGGCTGCCGCCCTCGCTGCGCCCTCGCCATAATCAAGGTAGCGGTCTATCGACCACCACATATGCACCGCACAGCCCAAGGCGGTCAGAATCCCCATCCAGAGCCCGATGCTGTAACCCAGCCGATCGGCAAGGAACCAAACTGCCGTCAGCTGGCAAAAAACGCCGAACAGGAGGATTCCGATACATAGTTCTAATAAAGTGTCGTTATTTTTTTTTATTTTTTTCATTGTCTCTTTCTTAATGCTTATGATATACTCGATTATTTATTGATCCCTGTCTTTTTCACTTTTCTGCGAATATATTTTCTTGGCAAAAAAGTACACGTTACGGAATCCCGCCAATGCTCCGATAAAAAAGAACAGAATTACCAAAAAAGAGGTTCCCAATTTATTATCTAAATAGATTCCGATAAATGAGCACAAAAACACAGGAACCAGAATAGTAATTCCAAACTGTGTAATCATTATCATCGACTGATAGACATTCCTGCCCCATTTCATTGCTTCCTGCCTCCTTGGATGCACATGAACAGTGACTAAACTTCTTCCATTCTAGCTAGTCATGATATTCATGTTAAATTATAGCTGTTTTATCGGAATATGTCAAAAAAAATGCACTATAATCTTTAAATCTTTATATAAATTATACACATTGACATTTGTTCTGGACAAGTGTAGTATGGCATTATTACTAGGATAGTGAAGCTTTCCTAGTAGGATGGCCATTCGGCCGGTGCTTTATTACATGTGTTACCGATTTGTCATTGCATCCTGACTGCACTGAAGGCTTAAGACATAGGGCAAGACGGAATAGGCGTAGTTAGTACATAAAGCACGAAAGATTATAAGCAGTGTTTACGAGGAGGAGATCATGGAACACCCTGTCCTTTACCGCAAGCGTATTATTCCGGAGGAATGTATCCGACTGAGGGATGATATCATCTTAGACTGCAATGAAGATTATATCCTGACCTCATGGAATGCCTTGAAGCCGAGGAAAGATCTGCACCATGGCTACTCCTGCTATTTTCTTAAGGATGGTATTAAGGTCAGTAAATTCTGTGCTGATGACCGCTCGCTGCTGTGCTGGTATTGCGATATCGTTGAGTATGATTATGACCCGATTGCCAATACTATGACTGTCGTTGATCTTCTGGCCGATGTCGTCATTTATCCTGACGGCTTTGTCAAGGTCATGGATCTGGATGAACTGGTGACTGCCCTGGAAGCCGGTCTGATTACGGAGGATGCTTTGAAACTGAGTCTCCTGACGGTTAACCGGCTTTTGGAAATCATCTATTCAGGTAACTTTGCTACCCTGCAAAAATATATAAACGAAATCAGTGGTGCTCTGATATAAGGCCTCCAAATGGGGTATCTTGCGTTAATCCTTATTATTATGGATCAGTAGAAAATATGGCCTCCGATGGGGAATCTTACGTTGATTCCTTCGATGGGGGTTCGGAAAAAGAGGCAGTCTTCTACCGTAGTAACTCCCGCCATGGCTTCGTCGGCAGCTTGGTAACAGGCTGGAGTTGCCCGGTTTTCCAGCAAAGCCAGCTCCAGTCGGCCGCTGGCGACCGGCGAAAACTGCCGGTTCTGATAGATCACCGCTACGACAGTATCCGGGAAGACCGGACTTCGGACGCGGTTAATGACTACCGCGCCTACGGCCACTTGGCCTTCAAATGGTTGATTGCCGGCTTCGCAATAGATAAGGTTAGCCAAAAGGTATCTGTCACCCTCGGCAAAGCTTACATCGGAAATATCGCGCCATTTCGCCTGGGCTGCCAGCTGTGAAAGGCGTCGTTCTTCCTCCAGTATCTTGTTAAGCTGGGCGATCTCTTCATCTTGCCGCTTCAGTTCTTCTTCATAGGCCAACATCCGCTGTTCAGCTTCGGAAATCTCCGCCTCCGTATAGTAAATCGTGTTGGATGTCTGCGTGCGTAGCTCATCTATCCGGTCTTGTTCTTTTTGTACCTCGGCTTTGATCGCTGCAAGCTCTTCCCTTTCGACAATGAGTGCTTCTTTTTTCAGGGTTACATCTGCTTCGATCTCCATATATTCTTCTAGTTTCTGCTTATCATAGGCCGTCAGCTGTTCAATATAATCATTGCGGTTCAGGAATTCCGAAAAATTCGCCGAGGCAAAGAGGGTTTCCAACAGGATATAATCCCGGCTTTCATACATGAACTGAACCCGGATCTTCATCGCTTCATACTGTTCTGCCCTGATCCGGCTCGCCTCCTCCAGTTCCTCTTCTGCCAAGACAATCGCGGCATCCTGGTCGATAATATCTTGCTCCAGTTGATCCAGATTGACAAGAATCTCATTGAGATCGGCATTCAGGACATCCAGTGCCCCTTTCAATTCCGTATTTTTATCCTCTAGATCTTCTTTCTGCCATATTACCTGATCCCTCTGCTCTTTCATATTTTCACGTTCTTCTTGGGCCTGTTTCAGTTTTTCCTCGGTGGAAGTGGCATCTGCGGCTATCGGTGCGGCGAATACGACAAAAACAATTGCCATACATATAGCAACTGTTTTATTGCCGACGATCTTTTCTGTGACACCCTTCATCCCGGATCATATCCTTTCAATACAAGATAGAATACTACAATACTGGATATGGAATTTCTTTATACTGTCATAATTTAAGTTCTATATTTCGGCCGGTGCTTTCATAACGATAATATCGCACGCCGGCAGCATCGAACATTCTCTTCGAAGCCATGACCGGAACACTGTCTGCATACTTGTCACAGTCATAAACCACCGTCTTTATGCCTGACTGGATAATCGCTTTGGCACATTCACTGCAGGGAAACAGCGAAACATAGATCTTGGCCCCTTCCAGGCTTCCGCCACGGTAATTTAAAATAGCATTCAGTTCACTGTGGGTAACATATGGATATTTGGTATCCAGGCTCTCGCCTTCCCGTTCCCAAGGAAATTCGTCATCTGAACATCCTAACGGAAAACCGTTGTAGCCCATTGACAGAATCTTATTGTCACTGCTGACAATACAGGCACCCACTTGGGTGCTGGGATCTTTAGAGCGCATTCCGGACAGTTTGGATACTCCCATAAAATACTCGTCCCATGTGATGTAGTCATCTCTCTTCATATCAAACCTCATGCATTTTGCAAGTTCAGCTTGTGAAACCGGTTAAATAAGCCCCTCTTGTCCGCTTATACTTATTTGGTTCCAAATATTCTGTCCCCTGCATCTCCCAGGCCGGGGACGATATAACCATGGCTGTCCAGTCTTTCATCTAATGCGCCGGTATAAATATCCACATCCGGGCATTCCTTCTGCATCTTCTCGATTCCCTCCGGAGCCGCAATAATGCACATAAAATGGATGTTTTTGCAGCCTCTTTCTTTCAGCATCTTAATGGCTGCCACCGAAGAACCGCCGGTCGCCAGCATGGGATCAACGACAAATACTTCGCGCTCCGAACAGTCGGCAGGCAGTTTGCAGTAATACTCCACCGGATTCAGCGTTTCCGGATCCCGGTACAGTCCGATATGACCTACCTTAGCTGCCGGTATCATCGTCAGCATACCGTCTACCATCCCCAGGCCCGCACGAAGTATGGGGACAATTGCCAGTTTTTTGCCGCGCAGCTCTTTGACGCTAGTCCGACAGATCGGCGTTTCAATTTCCACATCTGAAAGCTTCAGTTCCCTGGTCGCTTCATAGCATAGCAACATGGCTATCTCACTGATCGTCTGACGAAAATCCTTGGTTCCGGTATCTTTTCTTCTGATATAACCGACTTTGTGCTGAATCAGCGGATGATCCATTATTACTACCTTTCCCATTCTCCTCTTCCTCCGTTCTTATCTGCTTGGTCTTATCTGCTTGATCTTATTTGTTTGGTCTTATTGATATGGGTATATCTGTTCGATCTTGTCTATTCGTTTTTGATGTTTTGCCGCGCCGGAAAAGGGCGTTTCCAGAAAGGTATCCACAATCGCACAGGCAAGATCCACACCCGTAATACCGCCTCCGAGTGCCAGCATATTGGCATCATTATGCGCCCTGGTCATCTTGGCAAGATAAGGTTCGGTACAGAAAGCACATCTGATTCCAGACACCTTATTAGCCGCAATAGAAATACCGATACCGGTGGTGCAGACCAGAATGCCTTTTTCACATTCTCCGCCGGCCACTGCCGCTGCTGCTGCCTTCCCAAAATCGGGATAGTCGCATGACTGCCTGTCATAGCAGCCATAATCTTTATAGCTGATCCCCTTTGCTTCAAGATGCCTTGTTAATGCTATTTTCAGGTCATATCCGCCATGGTCGCTGGCTAACGCTATCATCCTATACCTCCGTCACCCGGTATCCGGCCGCCTTTGAAAGTCTGTTCATGATGGCATGTCCTACTCCGGTTCCGGTAAAAGCCTCCGAATATATTATTTCAATCTTCTCATCGTCAAATTCCCGTAATATCCGGTACAGCTGCCGCGCAATAAACAGCTCATCCTCACGGCTTCCGATATTTTTGACACTGTCGGCGCCATAAAGGCCGACAGTCCGATCCGTTCCGATCACACCGGTTTTTTTTCCGGCCGCCCTGTCCGCATGAAGCTGCCGGTTAATATAGGAAACCACATTCTCCTCAGTTCCTTCAATAACCGTCAGCTTCCCCAACGGCGCATAATGCCGGTATTTCATTCCCGGTGCCTGCGGCGCGCCATGGATGTCCTGACGTGACGGCTGATCCGAAACGGCTTGATCCAGCACCGCCGCTAACATCTCTGCCGTGATTCGGCCCGGACGCAATATTGTGGGTGTCTCCGATGTCATATCGATGATAGTGGATTCCAGCCCGATTTCCGTTTCGCCGCCGTCCAATATCATGTTTATGCGTCCGTCCATGTCTGCTATTACATGACTGGCAACGGTCGGACTAGGTCTTCCCGATGAGTTGGCACTGGGAGCCGCGACAAAGCCTCCGGCAGCTTTTATCAGCATCAGGGCTGTTTCGTTTGCTGGCATCCGAACGGCCACTGTTTCAAGGCCGCCGGTAGTTTCTACAGGCACCAAACGGGTTTTTTTGAATATCATAGTAAAGGGACCGGGCCAAAAAACCTTCGCCAACAGATAGGCCGTTTCCGGCACGTTCTCGGCAATCTCCGGCAAGTCCTCTATCCTGCTGATATGGATGATCAAAGGATTATCGGCCGGCCGGCCCTTGGCTTCATAGATCTTTCCGGCGGCTTCCGGATTCAAGGCATCAGCGCCAAGGCCATAGACCGTTTCCGTGGGAAAGGCCACCAGTCCGCCGGTCCTGATGATCGCACCGGCAGCTTCTATTTTCTCTTTATCTGCTGTTGTTCCGCAGACCGCAATTACTTCCGTTCTCATAGATACTAATCCATATAGGTTATCGCCATAGTCGTTTTTCGATTTATTCTATCATACTTTTTACCTTTTGACTATTTATATATTGCATAATTCCCATATGTATGGACCATGCCATCTTTTCCTGATAAAGCTCGGTGTCCAGCTTTTCAGCCTCTCTCACATTTGACAGGAACCCACACTCCGCAATCACGATCGGTGCCGCTGTTTTCTTAAGCAGATAATAGCTGTTATTTTCTCTCGCCGCCCGGTGGTTCTCCGGGTCGACATCGGCAATCAGCCGCTCCTGAAGGATTTCTGCCAGATGCTTACCCACCGTACTGGTGCCATAATAAAACACTTGCGCCCCATGCACGTATTCTTCATGGTAACTGTTCTGATGGATGCTGATTACCATCGCAGGATCCGCCCTTTCAATAATATCCAGACGTTGCTTCATGTCTTCCACCTTTTTATTGGGCGCACTTTCACTATAAAGAGCAGCATCTGTCTCCCTGGTCATGATTACCTGGATATCCTGTGCCTCCAGAAACAATTTAAGTTTCTTGGATATTTCCAGATTAATGTCTTTCTCCAGACAGCCGTTTATCCCGATCTTACCGGGGTCTCTCCCGCCATGTGGGGGCGGTAAGTTGCGGAAAACACGCTGCATCAGCGTTTCCCTAAGGCGTCACAGAACGCCGCCTAAGATATGCTAAGTCTTGTTTTGATGATATTCTGTTGTGGGCACGTTTGAGGATCATAACGATATACATCATAGCTTTAGGTTCATCCATTTGCCTGAGCGAAAGCGCCATGCGGAGAGACATAGGCGCAGCAGCTGGTCGCAGATGCAGCCTAGCCAGACACCGAGCACGCCCAACCCCAGCGGATATGCCAGAATATAGGAAGAGAGGGGTCTCATGAAAGCCACTCCGACCAGGGATATCAGTGCTGTAAAACGCACGTCTCCTGCACCTCGGAGGCAGCCCATATAAATTACCTGAGCGATCTGCATCAGTACGATGAATACCATCAGACGCATGATCTGAACCCCTGTCGCGATCAACTCCGGTTCATTGAAATACAGACTGAAAAACCATTTGCCGCCGATCAGATATAGGACTGACAGAATAACGGAGATAAGGTTTCCCATCCGCTGGCAGATATTACCGTACCGCTTGGCCAGTTCCGGCTTTCCTTTTCCCAGGCTCTGTCCGATCAGGCTTACTGCCGCCACCTGCATGCCGTCGCCGAAGGAAAACGATAATGCCATGACATTCATTCCTACCTGCTGAAGCGCAAAGGCTTGGGTTCCCAGGTTGGCGGTCAGAATCGAAACCAGTAAGAAGCCGAACCGGAGCAAGATTTGTTCGATTAAGGCATTATAAGCGAATTTATAGATCTGTTTGCCCGCTTCGATGGCCGGACGGATTTTATTTTTCCAGAGAAAGGTGATCTGGACCAGGCTATCCTTACGGAATAAAGAGTGAATACTCATTCCGCAGCCGACGGCTGAGCCTAATACGGTAGCTATCGCCGCCCCCTTGATTCCCAGTGCCGGGAAGCCCAATTTCCCGCCGATCAGCAGATAGTTGAAGACCACATTGACTAGGTTGGAAGCCAGATTGGTCCGCATCGCTATCTTGGTATTGCCGGCCCCGCGCTGAGCGGCATTGATGACCAGCGAGATGACCGTTAACAGGATGCCGCCCATAATAATGCGAAAGTACGATACTGCGCTGTCATGCGTATCGGCTTCGGAACCGACCAGCCGCATGACGGGATCTGCTAACAGGATACTTACGATACTGATTACTATCCCTGCGATAACCGTAAAAAGAGCCGCTGTGATAAAGACTTTATTGGCATTTTTCCGGTCATTTTCCCCTTTTCTCCATGCCACTAATGCCGACACCGCCATATTGACGGCAAAAAAAGCCGACAGACCGATAAATTTCGGCTGTACGGTAAGACCGACTGCCGCTACCGCATAAGGTCCCAGCGTGCTTACCATCATCGAATCTACCATGCCGACAAAGGCGACAAAGAAGGATTCTATGACCGACGGCCATGCCATATGTAAAGTTTCTTTTATAAGCGGCTTGCTGTCCGGTTGTATTTTCGGTTTTATTTTCTTTTCTTTCCCCGATTCATCCATTATGTACCTCTTCTGGTGCCATCTGTCACTGTCGTGGTATTGCTCTGGGTATTGCCTTGAAAATTTTCTCTACAATACATAATAACACATTTAATTAACATTTTCTTACTTTTTTAATTTTCTTTCTATCAGGATGTTTGAATAGCGGTATGTAATCCGGACCATATTATCTTCAAAAACAGCTATACCATGTATCATTTCCATGACTATACTCCTGTCCAGGTTCTTGACGGCTTTATGCTCCATTAAATAATCAGTCCACGGGTTTTGCTTTTGATCCGGTATTATTTCACGGTTTCGCTGATCCTGCATATGTTCCAGACGGCTAGTCAATAATGCTTCTTTTTCGAGATACTCTTTCCGATAGGCAAGATACTCCTCTTTGCTAATCAGTTCCTCACAGAGGTCTTCATAAATCGCTTTCTTATACTTCCTTGTTCTGTCCAGTTCTGCATTCAGCCGATTTAACTCTTGACCGGACGCTTTGGCGACTTCCGCTTCCTTGGTCATCAGCAAGGCTTTTTCTCTGTTCTGTTCAATGAGTTCCGGCAAATCGTCGATACTGTGGAGAAGCGCCTGTAAATCATTTATTATGGTCTTTTCCAGAATGCTTTCCGGTAACGGATGTGATGAGCAGTATTGCCGGCCGGACCGCACATAGGTACCGCAGTAGTAATTGGCCGCTTTTTTTATCATGGAGCGTCCGCAGTCGCCGCATTTTATGAAACCGGCAAATATATTTATCGGGTTATCCAGTTTCGGAGTACGTGCCCGGCGATTTAGCAGATCCTGAGTTTTTTCCCATTTTGCGATCTCAATGATTGCCTCGTGGGTATTCTTGACGACAATCCACTCATTTCGGCTCTTTACCTTTGGCTTTCCTCTCATCTGCTGAATTTTTCTCCCCTGTACCATATTCCCGATATACATTTCATTCTGCAGCAGGCGGTTGATCGTGGAATATGTCCAATAGGTAGTGCTGTCCAGCTTATGACTGTTCCTATAGTTGTCGCCGTTATTTTTTTTGTATTCTGAAGGACAGATAATACCTTGTTCATTTAAAATAGACGCGATGCGCAGCTTGCCGTAACCGGCAAGATACAGGTCAAATACCTGCCGCACTACTGATGCGGCATATTCATCAATAATCAGTTTGTTTTTATCAATAGGGGATTTTTGATAGCCATAAGATGGAAAAGCACCGATAAAATCTCCCGCTTTTTGCTTGGTGCTGACAGAAGCATGAATTTTATGAGAAATGTCCCGGGCATATTGCTCGTTGAATATGTTTTTGATCGGCAGCAGCATGTCATATTCCTGACGGAAGCTGTCGATACCGTCCGTTATGGCGATAAAACGGATATCATGATCAGGGAAATAACGCTCCAGATATCGTCCAGTATCAATATAATCCCGACCGAAGCGGGATAAATCCTTCACGATTACACAGTTGATTTTTTTAGCTTCAATATCAGCGATCATCCTCTGGAATTCTGGTCGATTAAAATTAGTTCCTGTATATCCATCATCTACATATGTATCATGGCAAGTAAATTCTTGTTTGTCGTTGAGATAATCGGCAATCAGTCTTCTTTGATTGCTGATGCTGTCACTTTCCGTTTTGTCACCATCTTCTCTTGATAGTCTGATATATTCGGCTACAATGAAACGTGCCTTCACAATCACAAACAGTCCTCCTTACTACCTTCATAACAGCATATTATGTAGGTTGATCTGATATGCAGAATAAATATCCGTGTCCAGACTTGTTTAGTAACTGCTAATAGTTTATACTTAACGATAGCTGACACAGCAGAAATAAAATAATTGGGTATAAAATGAGGATTACATAATTGAGAGGGAACCAAGGACTCTGGATTTGATTCGGCGATAAAATTTTGGACAGAATTATCGTTTGCTAAGTATTTAAAAGTATATCCGAACATAATACAGGCAGATAGTATTTTTTCAGCATTGACACCAATAAAAACCAATATTAATACAGAAATACACTCATCAACACTTGAAACTAAAAAGCTGGAGTCTTGTGAGCAGAAAAGATTAAATGAAATTATGAACAAGGAAAAATCATACAATGACTTTCATACGGCATTGGTCAGAGAATATAAAATGCCATATGCTAGTGAGTTATATAAAGCCAACAAAGCAAAATTTAAGAAGTTGAAGAACCTTTGATATGTCTTAACAGTCAATTCAGATAGATTAAGATAACCGGTAAATAATCTTGTCCTCTCTATATATTTCACAGTTTATTACCCTTTCAGCCTTCCTGAATCCCGCATAATTTCGCATAGATACCACCAAGCTTAAGCAAATCCTCATGCTGTCCCTGCTCTATGATGCGCCCATTTTCCAGAACCAAGATCTTATCGGCGCTGCGGATCGTTGAAAGACGATGGGCAATGACGATCAGTGTCCGCGTGCCGGCTATACTGTTGATAGCCTTTTTGATCTCCATCTCCGTCTCAGTATCTACGGAAGATGTAGCCTCGTCAAGTATCAGGATCGGCGAATTCCGTAAAACCGACCGGGCAATCGAAATACGCTGTTTCTGTCCGCCAGAAAGCCGCACTCCTCGTTCCCCGATAACCGTATCATATCCTTCGGGCAGGGACTCGATATATTCCGCTATACAAGCAACCATAGCCGCCTGCGCAATCTGTTCCCTTGTCGCCTCGTCACAGCCGTAGGCAATATTCTCACCAATCGTACCATTAAAAAGAAAGACATCCTGCAAAACCAGACTGAGCTGATTACGAAGACTCTTCAGCGTCATATCATTAATATTGATGCCATCCATAGTGATGTTCCCCGATTCGGGATCATAAAACCGGCTAATCAAAGCTGATATCGTAGTCTTCCCGACCCCGGTCGGTCCAACGATCGCCACCATCTCTCCCGGTTCCACGTCAAAGCTGATATCATCAAGCACCTGCATATCATCTTTATATCCAAACGATACATGCTGAAAACTCAGCTGTCCCGACAGTTTCCATACATCCTGAGCATCCGGCCGGTCTTTAATATCCGGTTCCGTATCCAGAACCTCAAAAACACGCTCCGCCCCGGCCAGTGCCATCTGCATATCCTCGACGATCCGCGTCAGCTGAGAGATTGGCGCATAAAAAAGATTCAAATACAGTAAAAAAGCTACCACATCGGATATCTTTAAGCCCTGGCTCAACGCCATCATCGGCCCGGCGATCAACACAATAACCGTACCGATGGAAGTAATAAACCCAACCGACGGATTCAATATCCCGGAAAAAAACAGAGCCCGGATCAATGCCGAAGAATACTCCCATGCCTTATCATCGACGCGGCTGTGCTCATGATGCTGCTTATTAAAAACCTGAATCTCCCTCATCCCGGAAAAATTATCCTGCAGGATGCCGCTCAATTCGGATATCTTCTCCTGCCCCCGCCGGAAATGCCTGCGGATGCGCCGCAGAACTATCGACATAAAGAGCAAAAACGGAATCGGAATACAGACAAGACCGGTCAGGCCGGGATTGATAAAAAGCAAGATCACCAACACCCCGATCAAGGTAACAATATTGGTCACCAGATCAGGGATCGCATGAGCGATCATGTTCTCAAAAGTCGCGGTATCATTGATTACCCGCGACATTAACTGACCCGTCTGTTTATCATGGTAGTAATTCATCGATAATTCCTGAAAATGACTATATAGCTGGCCGCGCAAACGGGCTACCAGCCGCCAGGAAGCGACATGTGAAAGATAATTCGTTAAGAACTGACAGACTGCCCGTAAAGCAAACAGCCCGAGGAGCATCAGTGCCAGCCGGATTATGGTATCCATTGCGTACACAAACTCTCCCGACTCCATCATCGCAATGACCTGACGGGTTACAAAAGGTACATATAAATTAATTGCCGATGCCCCGAACAAGGCCAATGTCGACACCAGAATAAAACCATACCAAGGCTTTGCCAGCTTAAATAACCGTATTATGTATTTCATTACCATACCTATCCGCGGCTCTGCCGCACTTAAAAACAAACAGTTCGACATGTATACCGAGATTAGTATAACAATATTTGTTGATCCGTGCAACCAAATTGACATTTATAATTCACCTTTCATAATATACCAAAAATGCCGGACGGCCACCTGTACCGT
Organism: Lachnospiraceae bacterium UBA935; assembly: GCA_002293525.1. GTDB lineage: Bacteria > Bacillota > Clostridia > Lachnospirales > Lachnospiraceae > UBA935. The sequence goes on along the minus strand of DBDJ01000065.1, from coordinate 25,919 downwards.
CCGGCATCATTCTCATAGTAGTTGCGCTATTTTAACAAATCTGCCGTGCCGCTTCTTTCTCCCACTGTTTATAAAGCATATATCCGGTATATACCGTAACGCCAAGCCCCACCATACCGATGACAAACTGTACCGGCACATTGATAGCCGCCCATATCGTATTCCACGGCAAAAATGCCGCCACCAGATTATTAAGCATGTGTGCCAATACGGACGCACGCAGGCTATTTGTCCAGATAAACACCAACGAAAAAACAAGACCTGTCATTATGGTGCCGATAACCTGTATCATACCACCGGCTGCATGTCCAAATCCAAAGATAAGGGCTGGTACTGCAATAACAGCCCACAGAGGAAGCCGACCCATCATCCTTGATGTCATAAGACCGCGCACCAAGAGTTCTTCCGTAAACGGGCCAACCAACACAACAAGCAAAATATTAATAAATAGGCCGCCACTTGTCATCATAACCGAATAGTCCGCAGCATCCTGCACCAGTTCCTCCTGAATCAACACATTTATTAAGAAATTGAGAGTAATGATTGCAGATAAAGACAGGAGAGCAACCAGAGCATAGTTCCGGCCCGAAACGGGATTCCACTTGACATATGCGGCAATTTTTATGTTCTTTATCCGAAAATAAATAAGCAGGACTATGACAAAGAGTATAAACTGAACGAGAGAGCGGTACATAATATTAGCTTCCGCAAATATGACGAGCTGTTCTGCATAGGCTACGGGATCAGCTGTACTCAGTTCATTATACGTCAGATAAAAATATCCCTGCATACTGAGACCAATCAAACTCTGTACAACACCATAAAGTAGCAAAAAACCTAAAACCGCTGTGATTCCTTTAATTATATTTTTCATAATAATTATTATCCTTCCGTTTATTATAATTAATATAGCAGATTACAAAATACAAAACGAATTACTCCACAAGATTATTTTATGTATATTTTTCTTATAATTTGTGATAATATGTATGTAAATATGGTGACTGTTTATAGGCACCAAAAAGCCAATTTGAGGGAATACATGGAAAAACCACTGTCAATTTTATTAATAGAAGACGAACCATCCGAATGCCAAGAAATAATAAAATATGTGGAATCAAAAGATGACGTTCAATTAGTAGGGGTTACAAATAATATCGAAAAAGCCCTGGAGTATTTTGTAGATTTTCAGCCGGACGCCATTATACTGGACTTAGAACTGCATCAAGGACATGGAGATGGATTGACCTTCTTGGATCTTCTCCGTGACAGAAGACATTCTTATCCGGTATATGTGCTTGTCACAACGAATAATATCAGCCATGTTACCCATAACGGCGCACGGAAGCTGGGAGCGGATTTTATTATGGTCAAAAGCCAGGAAGATTATTGCGCAAAACGTGTTGTCGAATTCCTTTATTCACTCAGACATGTGATACAGAGCAATCGAAAAACAGCCGCACTGCCAACCGATATTTCTCTATATGAACATAATCATAGCCGCTATAAAAACCGAATTATCACCGAACTTGATCGAATCGGAATATCTCCTAATGTTCTGGGGCGCAAGTATTTGCTAGACAGCATTATGCTGCTCCTCGAAGATGAAAGCGGCAAATACAGCACCGCAGTATCTGTAAAATATGGAAAAAGTGTCGCCAGCGTTGAAAGGGCTATGCAGAATGCTATTGAAAACGCTTGGAAATCAACCCATATTGATGATCTGCTACGATACTATACTGCTCCGATCCGCTCATCGAAAGGAATGCCCACTATGACGGAATTTATTTATTATTACGCTGAAAAAATTAAGAACGAACGGTAATATGAGGCATCGTATCATTATGGATAATATCGCTATTGTTTTAGCAGTCCTGTCAAGTTTTATAATATTACTGAGCTGGATCCTGCTTCCTTTCTATGTGTATTGGAAAATATTAGATATCAAAGGACTATCAAAATCTAAAATTGCCGCCGCTTTCTTGTATTCCTTTTTAACAAGCATCCTCCTGACCGGAATCCATTTGATTTATTCGGACCTGTCTATATTTTGGACTTCAACTGCTATACTTATCCTTGTATTTATTTTTGTATTTTTTGCTGACAAGAATAAAACATCGCTGATGATCTCAGGTACTATAATTTCTGTTGGAATAAGTGTCGGCATTGAGACGATTGTCACCATGATCGTAGCTTTTGTCTCATATATCGTTATTTTGATCGCTGAAATTATTTATTGTATACAGACAGATACTGAATTTGTTCCAGTCAAGTGGTTGTCCGCAACTGTGATAAGAAGCACCGTGCTTAAGGATGTTAAAGAGATTGAAATAATGAGCGGAATAGTCTCTTCTATGCTAAACATCGTTGTATTCTCTCTGTTGGCATTCTCCGTATCTCAATTATTTCAGAAAAAGCGTCTCAAAAAGGGACTTCTAATCTGGCAGAACAAAGATACCGTTTGGGCCGGCATTCTTTTTAGCATAGTAATCATTGTTAACAGCGGATGGGACAACCGCTTTATATACTTTATCATGGCTATTGCCGGTGTCTTTGGCATGTATTTTTGGTGGCGCGGCCAGACCACCACGCTATATCTGCAGAGGATAAAAGAGCGAGATTATCAAAGATATATCAAAGAACACGATGAGAGTATCCGACAGATCAAAGAACTATCAGAAGCCAATCAACTTCTGGCAAAAACGGTACACCGGGATAATAAGTTGATTCCCGCCATGTTTGATGCTGTCAGCAATTTTCTGGACACCTCTGATCATCCTGACAAAAATGCGAAAGGGATGATTCTTCTCCGAGATCTGGAAGCTATGGCACGGGAACGTCAAGACTTGATTACGGCAATTCAAAGAGAATATAAGTCGTTGCCGGCCACAGGAATCGACCGCATTGATAATATCATCCGCTATATGCTTTCAAAAGCCACTTTTAATAATAGCGATTTTGATTTTGTGCTGACCGGCAATGTAAAAGACCTGACAGACGGCTTCTTTTCAACACAACAAATTTTACCGTCACAAATTTCATCACAACAAATTTCTATGCCACAAATTTCGACGCAGCAATTAGAAACTCTGCTTGCAGATGTAATTGAAAATGCCATAATCGCTACTTCTTCTGAAAGCTATCGAAGAATACAAGTAACTATGTGCGAGATCGATAATTGCTTTGAAATAACTGTTCTAGATAGCGGCATCCCGTTTGATCCCGAAACGCTGAGTGACTTGGGTGTTACGAAAACAACTACCCATGCGGACACAGGCGGCAGCGGAATTGGCTACCTTACCATTTTTGAAATACTTCGGGAAATCAAAGCGAGTCTTATCATTACAGAATATGTGCCCGCGCCATATAATTTTTCAAAAGCAATTACCGTTCGCTTTGACGGAAAATCCACCTATGCCATACACTCCTATAGGGCACCGACGATAAGGAAGCATGCCAAACGCGATGATATCCAGATATTTGACCGATGATATTAAGGAGAAATAAGAACAGGTAATTAGAACCCGCAAAAAGATCGACGGAAGCACGTTCCGCCGATCCTTTTGATCACAGTCTCTAAGTCTTCTTATAATGCTTCGTGGAAAGTACGGGAAATAACATCTGCCTGCTGCTCTGGAGTCAGCTTAATAAAATTAACCGCATATCCAGAAATCCTAATTGTCAGCTGTGGATAATTCTCCGGATGCTTTTGCGCATCCATAAGGGTCTCTCTGTTCAATACATTAACATTCAGATGATGTCCCCCTTTTTCTGCATAGCCGTCTAATAATGAAACCAAATTGTCAACCTGAGCGCTATTCACTTCTACCATAGTATCCTCTCCTCTCTTCTATCTAATTCATAATTATTCAGAAGTTCATTGTAATGATTCATAATCTTCCAAGCCCTGATGCAGGGTCGGAACGCTGCAAGCCAACGGGGTTCTGGAGCAATCGGTACACCCCATCGTCTGCACATTTTTGGGTTCCTTCGTCTCGTTATTCACTTCTACATTGACATGACCTACGCCGTTAGCCATTCCGCTGTCCAGCATCCTGACAATATCATCGATCATTTCTTTTTGATCCATATTCTTACTCCTGTTCGCTTAAGCGGACTCAAATTCAATCTATTTACTGAGATCCATTTCCAGATCGCCGGAGAAGATAATATCCTCTTTGCCAAGTGCCCCAGGAATAATGGTGAAGGTATTGGAGATACCATCCTGTGAATCTTCAAAAGGCAGCTTCGATACCGATGACAGGGATGCTACCGCACCGTGAGTATCACGTCCGTGCATCGGATTGGCACCGGGAGCAAAAGGCTGGCCGGCTTTACGTCCGTCAGGGGTATTCCCGGTAGCTTTGCCGTATACGACGTTGGAAGTAATCGTCAGCACCGACATGGTCGGGAAACCATCTCTATAGGTATGATGTCTCCGGATCATGGTCATGAACTTGGATACCAGGTCATGAGCAATGCTGTCAACGCGGTCATCATCATTGCCGTATTTGGGGAAGTCTCCGGTAGTTTCAAAATCCACTATGATGCCGTCTTCATCCCGAATCGGTTTCACCGTCGCATATTTGATCGCCGATAAGGAATCAGCCACCACCGACAGCCCGGCGATACCGGTAGCAAAATACCGTTTTACGTCTCTGTCATGCAGAGCCATCTGTGCTCTTTCATAGCAGTATTTATCATGCATATAATGGATAACATTCAGCGTGTTCACATAGACATCGGCCAGCCATTCCATCATATCGTACAGGCAATCGGTAACTTTATCATATTCCAGGACTTCTCCCTCGTACTTACGGTATTTGGGACCGACCTGCTTTTTGGTTTTTTCATCGATGCCGCCGTTCAGAGCATAAAGCATACATTTTGCCAGATTGGCGCGGGCTCCGAAAAACTGCATTTCTTTACCGACTCTCATGGAAGATACACAGCAGGCAATAGCATAATCATCACCATGGGTCACTCTCATCAGGTCGTCGTTCTCATACTGGATCGAAGAAGTCAGAATCGACATCTTGGCACAGTATCTCTTGAAGTTATCCGGCAGCCTGGTGGACCACAGCACCGTCAGGTTCGGTTCCGGAGCCGCACCCAGAGTTGTCAGGGTATGCAGGAAACGGAAGGTCGATCGCGTAACCATGTGACGTCCGTCAATGCCGATACCCGCCAAGGATTCGGTAACCCAGACCGGGTCGCCGGAAAACAGGCTGTTATATTCAGGGGTACGGGCAAATTTAATCAGTCGTAGTTTCATGATAAAATGATCAAAGAACTCCTGAATCTGTTCTTCGGTAAAAGTTCCTTCCGCCAAATCGCGTTCGGCATAAATATCCAGGAAGGTAGATGTCCGGCCCAGTGACATAGCGGCACCGTTCTGTTCCTTCACAGCCGCCAGATAGCCAAAATAAGTGGCCTGGATAGCCTGCTGTACGTTAGCAGAAGGCCCGGAAATATCACAGCCGTAGGAAGCCGCCATCTGCTTTATCTCTTTCAAAGCCACGATCTGCTCGCTGATCTCTTCGCGAAGACGGATAACATCATCGGTCATGACCCGGCCGGTGGAATCCTTCTGTGCCAGCTTATCTTCAATCAAGCGGTCAATGCCGTATAGGGCAATACGTCTGTAATCGCCGATGATACGGCCTCTGCCGTAAGCATCAGGCAGACCGGTGATAACATGGGAGGAACGGCAGGCTCTCATATCATCATTGTAAGCGTCGAAACAGCCGGCATTATGCGTCTTTCTATGAACCGAAAAAAACTCGCTGATCTCCGGATCCACTTCATAGCCGTTATCGGTACAGGCCTTCTCCGCCATTCTGATGCCACCGTAAGGCTGCATGGAACGCTTGAACGGCTTGTCTGTCTGAAAGCCTACGATAGTCTCTTTATCTTTGTTCAGATAACCGGGACCGTGGGAAACAATCGTAGAAACAACCTTCGTATCCATATCCAGGACACCTCCGGCCTCTCTTTCCTGTCTGCTCAGATCCAGTACTTGTTCCCATAAATCCTTGGTATTCTGTGTAGCTTCAGCCAAGAAGGAATCATCACCGTCATAAGGCAAATAATTTTTCTGGATAAAATCACGTACATTAATCTCACCAGTCCATTTACCATCCACAAAATCTTTCCATTCTGCTCTCATTTATATTACCCTCCTATTATTAAAATATTTATATTAAAGTTCTATATATAATTATATTGTCCTCGTACAATTATTATATGTTAATTGAAAGGGCAGAGTCAAGATAAGTAATGTACTTTTTTCCGTACAAAGCCTTTATTTTCCAAGGAAATGCAATGTTACATCCCTTTACTGAACCTGCTCAGCCAAGTAGCTTACTCCGAATGCCTTTTCCTTACAAAAAGAGTAACAAAAAGCTTCCACAACATATAAAGTCAGGAAGCCGATAATCTTATACTTGATAAATAATTATTCCAGATATTCCCAGGTGATAACTCGCTTCATACAGTAACCGGACGGTAAAACCGTCCGGCTCTTGATAATTCATACATTAGTTTGGTGATATAGCTCCAGTAGGGCAGGCACCTGCACAAGAACCGCAGTCGATGCAGGTAGTTGCATCTATTTCATATTGTGAGTCGCCTTGGCTGATTGCGCCGACAGGACACTGTCCCTCACAAGCGCCACAGCTTACACAGTTGTCATTGATAACGTATGCCATTTACTATCCTCCTTTGACGTATACTAAGATTATGTATGAGATGTCTCATCAATCATTATTCCTATTTTAATACATTATTGCCGTAAATTCAAGCAGAATATCCTTGCGACTTATCCTTGTTTTGCCTCTTTAACATAATTTTCAAAAATATCCTTAGGCAACGGTTTAGAATAATAATAACCTTGGTAAATCCGGCATCCCAGTTTTAACAGCTCGTCCTTTTGCTCCTCGCTTTCAACAAATTCAGCAATCACATGCATGTCAAGACCGGCTGCCAGATTCACCAGGGCGCGGACGATGTCTTTGCTGTTTTCATTTGTCAGAATGTCAGAAACCAGTGAGCCGTCCAATTTGACGGTATTAAAGTTAAAAGAGCGTATGTACTGGATGGAAGTATGTCCCATGCCGAAATCATCAATTGCCAGCCGGATCCCCAGTTCCTGGTAACGCTTCAATGCCAGGTGGGTCTCGCTGGAATCATTTAAGGCGGCATGCTCTGTCAATTCTACCTGTATATACTGAGGATCCAATTGGAACTTGGTAATGGCTTCCTTCAATATGTGAGGAATGGTGGGGTTATTCAGCTGCAGGGGGGAAATATTGATCGAGAGAACAAGGTTCTCGTTCCCCTGTTGCTGGAAGTGGCTCTGAGCCTCCAAGGAAGTAGTAAATATCCATTCATTGAGTTTATTATGTATGCCGGCTTCTTCGGCGATGGAAATGACTGTCGGAGGCGGAATCAGACCATATCTCGCATGCTTCCAGCGTAATAGGGCTTCACAGCCGTATACGCGGTTCTGCTCATCGATTTGCGGCTGAAACATGAGAAAAAGGTTGTCTCCTTTATTCAGGTCCTCGGTCAGATCATGAGCAAGGGTTCGGGCCAGATGACCGATCTCATCCTGACGGTTTAGCAGATAAGAGGTTGATACCATCTCCGTACTGAAAACATATTGATTTAAGCGGTTCAAGGTCAGATAATGCTCTTTTTCCTTGAAGCGCTCGCTGAGAGTAATAAACGGCGCATATATGGCAACGCCCACAATCATATTAATCAGTTGAAGGATTGACCCGCTGAAACTGCCGGTGGCCTGATATCCGCTGACAAAGACAGGAACTGTCCAGTTGACGGCTACAGAAGCTACCGGAACAAGATGAAGCGCCATGGCGCAGTAGGTGATCAAAACCATAGCTACGGGAACCAATAGAAACGGAATTAAGTATAAGGGGTTCAGAACAATAGGGATTCCGTAAATCATCGGCTCATTGATATTGAAAAGCCCCATCGGCAAAGAAAAACCGGCCAGCTTGGAAGAATTGGTTCTTCTTGCCTTGATCAGTATCGCAATAATAAGGAATAAAGTCGCGCCGCTGCCACCCACAAATACAAAGGTGTTAAAGAAAGCCCCGTTTAAAATATTTACTGGCTGAAGGCCAGCCTGAACTGCCTCGGTGTTAGCAATTAACAACGGCGTCCACAATTCTTGTCCCAGCCGTTCCATCACGGCGCTCCCATGGATGCCGAAAAACCAGAAAAAATGAATACAGAACACATAGTAAACTGCGGAAAGCAGATTGGCTTCACTCGGCAGAACCACCGAACGTAAGCTTTCATGGAAAAAGGCATAAAGGTCACTGATGCCGCCCCAGATCAACAATGTCTTAAATAAAGCAAAGCAGGTCAAAGTCCAGAGAGCCGGTTCTAAGCCGGTAAGCGCTTTGGTAAACTGCATGTCGGTATCATTGGAAAACAGTTTTGATTTTATGATTCTATGTCTGCTGAAAAAGATGAACAACGCCGGAGCAGCGATCCCGATTAGAATAGATAATATAAGCTCTGCCTGTCCGAAATGAGAAAACGAAATACTGCCTTCTTCCACTTGTGTGATTATAAAAAAGGCACTGAGGGTGACCAAAATTATGATGATTACGCTATTTTCCCCGGAACGTTCCGGCAACTTATCCGTAGTGTAAAAATAGCTGATTGCCAACATGGAGCCCAGGGAAGTAATCTGAGTAGTACCTTGTTGAACAGCCGTCAGATAAGTTCTCCAGTTATCTCCCCAAAGCCTGTCCATAAAGTCCTGATAGGCCGAAATAGGAAGATTGGCGAATAAAATCGCAAGTGCCCCGATCAAAAAGAGTGGCATCATGCATATAAGACCTCTTCTTATGGCAGTCAGCATACGGTTGGAGGAGATCTTATAGATCAGATTTGAAAAAGGTTTTAATGTTTGGTCTGACATAATTTACCCTCCCATGACAACATGGTTTATTTTATTACTGTTTTAGCACTGTCAAAGCGTCAAAGCTCCGTTTTCATGGTTTCGCTACGGCGTTCACGAATACCTTTTATGACAATCTGCTTCTTTTCAACAGTTGTTTGCGTATTCATGGCAGGTGTCCCTTCCAGCCGGTAAGAGAACCCTAGATTTTTGTATTTTACAGTTCCCATAGTATGATAAGGAAGAATGTCCAAGGCTTTGATATTGCTGAATTGGCCGATAAAATATCCAAGGTCGAAGAGATATAGGTCATCATCGGTAAGACCCGGTACGACTACATGCCTTATCCATACATCAATTCCTTTTTTGTCCAGATAAGCAGCAAAAGCTAAAATTCCGTCGTTAGGCTGAGATGTAATATCCTTATGCCGATCAGGATCAATATGTTTGATGTCCAGCATGACCAGATCGGTTAACTGCATCAGTTTATCTAATTTCTTAATCAGCTCTGTGTTTTCAGGTTTAAAGACAATGCCGGAGGTATCGATACAGGTATGGACTTTTTCCTGATGAGCTAAGGTAAAAAGCTCGATCAGAAAATCCACTTGCATCAGCGGTTCGCCGCCGGTAGCAGTAATTCCCCCGCCTTTGTAAAAACCTTTGTTCCGGTTATATTGCTCAAATATTTCTTCCGGCTCCATTAAGGTACCGGCATTCATGGCCCAGGTATCAGGATTGTGGCAATAAGCACATCGCATCGGGCAGCCCTGAAGAAAAACAACAAATCGGGTTCCCGGTCCGTCAACTGTCCCAAAGCTTTCAATAGAATGTATTCTGCCCTGCATGTCACTGATATCCTTTCTGCATGTTAGTCTTAGTTTACACCAAAATAGATAATATTACAACGATTTAAAATCTATGTATAAAATACCTCGCAGTGATAGCCTGAACAGTAACGGGGGTGTTCATTTCTATACTTAAGGAAATAGTTAAGTAAACACCGATTGAATCGGCGTTTCCCTGGTTTTCCGCTATTACCTGTCAGCATGCCCCGCATCAATTACCACACAAAGAGGCCTTGTTTCAGCCAGCTTAGGAGAGTTCACATAGACAGCTCCTTCCTTCGCCAGAATAAACATGGAGGCCATTAGAATCGCAAACATTGATATTTTCAACACCCGTCCCTGTCTGTCCGTCATGTGCTGTCTCCCGCACTGCTTTCCTATAAGCTATGAGCCGTCCGGAATTGATATGCATTAATTCAGATATTCTTCGACGGCATCCCAGATCTCTGCCTTTTCAAAACCAAGACGCCAGAATGCAACACCGCCGATCTGATGGTTTTCCATGATATTAAATTTGACAGCCAGCGATTCGGCATCTTCCAGCCAAGCTTGATAGCGGATGCCTCCGGAGGAATATTCACAATAATTCTGACAGGTTTCTTCATCCCACACCCGGTCAAGTTGGTGATTGGCAACCCATTCATCGGCCATCTCCATGCCAACAGCCTGACTGGTAACCGTGGCCCCTTCCGTTTCCCATATCCGCGTATAGAAAGGAACGGCATTGATCACCTTTTCGGCAGGTACCTGTTCAATGGTATTGGCAATCCCGTTCTCCACATAATCTATTGATGCCACGCTTCCGGCTTTACCGCCTCCGGCATAATGCTCGTCATATCCCATTATAACCACATAGTCGGCTACAATCCCCTGTTCCCGACGGTTGTAATAATCATTATAATTGTAGGGCACGTAGTTATCCACCGAAAGCACCAGTTTATGCTCACGGCAGGGAATTGACAGCTCTCTGATAAACTGGATAAAATGCTCTCCGCAGTCGGCGGGTATGTCTTCGAAGTCAACATTAATCCCATCCAATTCATAGTTTAATGCTTCTGTAATCAGGTTCTCAATTAATACCGCTCGGTTAGAAGTGGCGGAAAGTAGCTGTAACATGTCCAGGTCATCTTTGTAGGTTATGTTTTCAACTAAAGCCCATACTTCGAGCCCCATATCGTGAGCCGTGTTTACATACTGGGCAGAGGCAAAGCTGGTAAAATTCCCAGAATTATCATTCAGCAAATACCATGTTGGGGAGATTACATTCAATCCTTTGGTATTCCCAGTAACTTCATATAAGGTGTCATTTCCTGAGATGCCGGCAATCGCATGCCATCCCATACTGATCTTATGATCCCTGGTCTGTGATTTATAAACCGGTTCTTCGTAATCGGTTACCGGTATCGGCCTTTCCGCGGTTATTCCAGATAATCTTTTATTCTCGATATAACCGATAAAGCCATCGGACGTTTTCACCTTCGCCCAAGTTTCCATCTGTTCCAAAACAATCAGTTTGTCTCCGGCAAGAACATCAGTGAGAATATCGCTTTTGATGCCGCCCTTTAGTCTGACGGCGGTGTCTTTATCAACTTTAGCGGTTTTAATATCATCCCATTGGGTATAGATCTGCATCCTGCCGGGATCCGTAAACGGTTCATAAGAAAAATTAGTGTATTCCTTCACAAAATCAGCAGCAAGATAAAGCTTGTCTTCTTCATATCTGGCGGCAGTGTAATCCCTGTTCTGTGTACCGGTTTTGTTCTCAACGATATTGGTTCCGATCCGGACAGTGATGATATCATCGGGAAGCGTATATAAAAGCAGATTCTCCTGCTTGTCTTCATAAAACCTTTCGTTAAAATATTTATGGACGGTATCAAGATCAAAATAATAGGTGCCGTCGAACAGTCGGGCTTGTTCTTCAATAATGGTATCCTGCAGGATAATGGCCACCTCATTTTCTTCCTGTACCCCAAAATAGGACGGCAGGTCAGCTCTTACATCGGAGTAGGAGTACCTTTCCAAGATAGGTTCGCCCAAACCTATTATGATAACGAGGATAATAAGGACGATTGCAATTATTACTGGAATTATTTTTTTTCTCATCTTATAAGTATACCCCATGTTCTCTTCAGCGGATTCCGCCGATGGCGGTAATAATTTATCAATCGCCCTATATTATACCAGACTATCCTTATCTCGTCATTACAAAATTTTACATTAATTTATTAATTTTTGCCTATTTGTATTAAGAATCCGGTTCTGCATATAGACTCTTATGTATAAGCAGTATCGGGGGATTCCTTCTTATACTCGGCACTGATCTTCAAGATTCTTTTTTATACTTGGCACTGGTCTTCAAGCATCAAATCGCAATATTTAAACTCAATATTAAATCTCCGTACTATATCTCCGTACTTTATCTCCGTACTTTATCTCAGTACTTTATCTTATACCAATTCTCAGTTCCAATTCTCAGTACCAAATCTCATTACCGAATCTTAGTACCGAATCTCAGCACCACAATTCGCTATACGTCAGTTTAAAGTAATCTTATCATATCTGATTTCTCTCAGCACACCCTTCTCATCTGTTACATAATCAGGCATATATATGGTATCTTCGTTTACGCAGCACTTTGCTATCTCGTCAGGCGTTGCCGAGTGCCCGTTAAGATAAAGCGTAACTCCGTTTTGTCTGATTCTTTCCAAATGAGACAGGATCGACGATTGTTCTTTTTCAGATGCAGTCAAAAAATTCCTCCTTCTGATTATATTTCCAATAAGACCAAAAGAATAAGAACCATGATATATACCATCATGATATCGTGATATACCCTCAGAAAATATAATCATAAATATTTCTTGATAAAAAGTGCTTATAGTTTTGTAAAGTTTGACGATACTAAGAATAGTAAAATAATAGATGAGATGCCGGACGTGTACAAAGATTTACTTCTGCCTTTTGAATTATTGGGAATTATTGGTGAATTACTTTAGGAAACCATTAGAAATCATCTGCGACAAGCACGCGCTTGTAAGACTTTCTTAGCGTCAGGAGACAGATCAGCCTATTGACAGATCGGCCTAACGACATAAGATGTAGATTCTGGTTTAATTGATAATCGGTCTATCCTCCTTTCGATACCGATTGTCCGGGAAATATATCTCCCAAGCGTTATATTAAGCGCAATATTATTATTAGCACATTAATAATATACAGCATAATTATATTTAAGAGTACATCATATAATAATATGCATCTTAATATTCTGCATTAGCATCTCTAATTGGCATTATATATAATATGTCCAAATAATGCAACACTTTTTTTGAATATTTTGTAAAAAGTTACCAATATTAGGAATAGTTATTAAAATTTTTTAAACTATGTTATGTCCTATTGACTAAAACTCACTTAAAGTATAATATTAAGGTATAATGCATAGCACAAAATTGCCTTATTATACACATAAATTCAAGAACCAAATAATAAATCAACAGTATCTTAATAGTAAGGATGTGATAATATGAAAATAGAAAGAGTAAATGAGCATCAGATTCGCTGTACTCTTACGCGAGAAGATTTAGCCGATAGAGAATTAAAGCTAAGTGAACTGGCTTACGGCACTGAAAAAGCCAAAAGCCTGTTCCGTGACATGATGCAGCAGGCTTCCTTTGAATGTGGCTTTGAGGCAGAGGATATTCCGCTTATGATAGAAGCTATTCCGCTAAGTTCAGAATGTATCATATTGATCATTACCAAAGTAGAAGACCCTGAAGAACTGGATACCCGATTTTCTAAGTTTGCCCCTTCCGTCCATGAAGAAGGCAATGACCTGGATGAAATGATGGAATCCCTGACTGACGGTGCTGACGATGTACTTGATCTTTTCAAACGGATACAGGATGGCCGGCTTTCAAATAATTCCGAAGAGGAAGACAGTATTTCCATTGTAGACGCGGATCCCAAACCTCATAACAGAAAAACCGCTGCTGACTCCAAAATACCGCCTTCCGGCACTCAGGAATTAATCAGGATATATTCCTTTGACTCGCTGCATGTAGTCATTCGCCTCTCACATGTTCTGGCGAATATCTATCAAGGCGTCAATTCTCTCTATAAAAGGCAGCGTGACGACCGTTTCGTTCTGGTCATCACCAAAAGCGGAATTTCACCCTCCAGCTTTAATAAGGTGTGTAATGTGCTGTCAGAATATGGCAATCCGGAAAAAAGCATTTTTGCTTCCGAAGCCTTTTTAGAAGAACACTTTGAACCAATTATCAAAAACTCGGCAGTACAGGAATTGTCTCAGATATAGCTCTTATCTTACTACAGTAATTATAACAGAATAATAAAAGTGTCCTTTGGTTAATGGTTAACAACGATTACACTAGGACACTTTTTTATTTTACTTATTTTTATTTATTATAGAGCGGCAATCTTATCTAATAGGGTCTGGACATCCAGTCCATGTACCACAGCGGCTTCTTCCAGAGTTTCGCCCTGAGCGGATGGGCAGCCAAGGCAATGCATACCGGACTCCAGAAGAACAGGTGCTATATCCGGATTCAGAGTTAATATTTCGCCAACTGTCATATCTTTGGTAATCTCTGCCATATTATCTAACCTCCTTATATGCTGTATATTAGTGCAGACGATGGTATGTCTTGCTTTATGATTTACATAGCAGCAACGACTCTGCTTACATAGTATAATACTTTGTGGTACTACTTGCAAGCATTACCTGTTACCTGAAAACAAAAAATTATGCCAAAGCTTTACCGAACGACAATTTACTACAAATTATATTAACTAATTTGCCACACAAGAAAATTAGTGCTTTGGATTGCTTATAGTAGTTATAATTATATCTAAAATATCTAAAGATGGCCGAATGGAGATTATGTGAAATTTTCTAGTAAATCATTTTAATTAATAGTAGAACCAGATTATGAAAGGATGAGGGAAAACCGACTATGAATAATAATCGCAAAATATTTCTAATAATTTTAACAACTATAATTACGGTGGCTCTTATTTTGAGTGTGCCTTCAATAATATCTTATATAACCAACTAATACTAAAATCCTCTTAGATTTGTATCACCAATCTAAGAGGATTCAAATATAGGTTTTCTCACTACCTTCTGTTACGTCTGCCCTTTCTTAAACCGGCTCTTCTTAACCTCCTCGCGCTTATCTTTTCTATTGCGGTTTCTGAGAAGTTCATCAATCCTCCGATAATGCTGGTCATCCCTATTGATCTGTTCCTTGGTGCGTTCCTCCTCGCGCTCCTCCTGCAAGCGAAACTGGTAATCCAGCTCCTTCAGCATGGTCTCCTTGATGTCGTCACAAAGCTCCCTATTATTGGTACGAACCGCCTCGGCTATCATCTGCTGCAAAAGCTGCTGCAACCGCAGACTCTTGGCTTCCTTGCTCTCTGAGGCCAAGGTCTCATTGTTTTGCACAGACATAATTTCATTGCTGTTCATCATAATTACATGCTTCGGTTCTTTGTTACGGCTTTCGTGATATTCACGATTATCGCGGATTTCTACCTTCGCTGCAATCTCTTTTCCGGCAAAGGGCTCCAGTTTACCGTCTCTTAATATCATTCTTATCGCTTTAAGCTGTAAGCCCTGTTCCTTTAATACTTTCACTTCCTGAAAGCGAAGAATATCTTCTTCCGTATAATAACGATGCCCCAGTTCATTGCGCTTGATCGGCAGTTTCAGCTCTTCTTCCCAGTACCTTAACACATGAGATTCCACCGAAACTTTCTTGGCTGCATCTGAGATTAAATAGCGGATTTCCTGTTTCATTTATATCTCCTTTCTTGACAGGGTGTCTGCAAAATGGCGAGTTTTATGTATAAATAAAAAAGAACATGCAATTAAGCTTGTCCTCATTTGTATGCATAAATATGTAACATAATATCAGGCCAAATGCCTCATATCACTATATTTCGGCGCAAACCAGCCGCCTATTTCTGCAAATTAGCAAACTTGGTATAATCCGGCAGCCAAACCAGTTCTGTCGTTCCGATCGGGCCATTTCTTTGCTTGGCAACAATGATCTCGGCAATCCCTTTTTTCTCAGTGTCTTTATTGTAGTATTCATCACGGTAGATAAACATCACCACGTCAGCATCCTGCTCAATCGCTCCTGATTCGCGAAGGTCGGAAAGCATGGGACGGTGATCGGGCCGCTGTTCTACGGCACGGCTTAGCTGGGAAAGCGCCAGTACCGGTACTTTGAGCTCCCTGGCCAGTGATTTCAGTGCTCGGGAAATATCGGAAATCTCCTGCTGCCGGGATTCGTTTCGGCCGCTCCCGGACATCAGCTGCAAATAGTCGATAATTACCATCTGAAGATTGTGTTCCAATTTGTATTTGCGGCATTTGGAACGCAGTTCCGGGATACTGATACCGGGCGTATCATCTATGATAAGACTTGATTTACCGATGATTCCGGCTCCCTCGATCAGTTTTTCCCATTCCAGGTCGGACAGATTGCCGGTTCTAAGGTGCTGTGAATCTACTTTAGACTCCATCGAAAAAAGGCGGTTAACCAGTTGCTCCCGAGACATTTCCAAACTAAAAATGACAATGCATTGTTTTAACTTAAAGGCGACATGCTGGGCTATGTTTAATACAAAGGCGGTCTTTCCCATAGAAGGACGGGCTGCTATCAAGACCAGATCGGACGGCTGCATGCCGGCAGTACGGTAATCCAGATCAATAAAGCCGGTAGCGATTCCGGTCACATTGCCTTTGTTCCGGGATGCCTGCTCAATCTTATCGATAGCATTCATCACGATTTCCCTGATCGGGATATAATCTCCGGTATTTCTTTTCTGTAAGAGGTCAAATACTCTTTTTTCGGTGTCTTCCAGGATGAAGTCCAGACTCTCCTTGCCGGCATAACAGTTATTGGCAATCTCTTCATTCAGTCGGATGAGTCTTCGCAGGGTGGATTTTTCCGCTACGATATTGGCATAGTATTTGATATTGGCCGACGTGGGCACGGCAGTGATCAGGTCTCTAACAAATTCTAGGCTACTGACCTCGGGAGGCACGTCCTTCTCTTTGAGCCGATCCTGGAGGGTGATCAGATCTACCGGTTTCCCTTCCTCGTTAAGTTCAATCATCGCCTCAAAGACAATGGCGTATTGTTTGCTGTAAAAGTCGTCGCCGATAATGATTTCGGACGCTATGATAATTGCTTCCCGGTCCATAATCATAGAACCGATTACCGATTGCTCAGCTTCTATGCTGTGCGGTAAAATTCGCTTTAACAGCGCTTCCTCCATTGCTGCCATGACTTACTATGCCTCCTGCACTTTCACTTTCAGCTTGCCTGATACCTGAGGATGCAGTTTGATCGTCACTTCATAGTCACCAAAACCTTTAATCGGTTCCGGCAGCTGTATTTTCTTTTTATCAATTTCCACGCCACACTGTTCATGGAATGACTGGGCAATTTCTTTCGAGGATATGGAGCCGAACGTCTTGCCGCCCTCTCCTGCTTTCATATTTACCATAACTTGTTTGGACTCCAGTTCGGCTGCCAGGGCTTTCGCCTTATCTAATAAGTCCTGGGCTTTTCTTGCTTCACTGGCTTTTTGCAGTTTCAGGTCATTGATATTTTTATTGGTAGCTTCCAAGCCTAATTTCTTGGGAAGCACGTAATTTCTCGCATATCCGTCACTTATTTCAACAGTATCCCCTTTTTTTCCCAGTGTCTTTACATCCTGTAATAATATAACTTTCATGTTTATTCCTTTCCGGTTATACCTATTTTAATTCACCCTCTTCAATCATTTTATCCAGCATCCTTTTAACAGCCCCGATTCCTTCTGATAAAGATATCCCTTCCATCTGGCAGCCGGCTACATTCATATGGCCGCCGCCGCCCATCCGTTCCATGATCACCTGGACGTTTACCTCGTCAATGGAGCGGGCACTGACATAAATACAGTTCTGATAATCGGTCAGAATAAAACTTGCCTTGATGCCTTTGATATCCAGCAGTTCATTAGCAGCCTGAGCTCCGACAATCGTTGGACTTTGGATATCCTCACTGGTACAGGTGGATATCGCATAAGAATTTCGATAGATTTCCGCCTGGCTTACCGCATCGGCCTTCGCCTTATATTCAATCGCATTTTCCCGGAACAGTTTTCTGACTCGGGTTACGTCGGCTCCGCTTCTTCTTAAGAAGGCCGCTGCCTCAAAAGTCCTTACGCCTGTCTTGGTCATGAAGTTGCTGGTATCGATCATAATGCCGGAATAGAGACAGTCGGCCTCTTCATTCCTGATCTTGATATTATCGCCGATATACTGCAGTACCTCGGAAACCATTTCACAGGAAGACGAGGCATATACTTCTACGTATGAAAGCGTGGCGTTTTCGATTACTTCCGTGCCCTGCCGGTGATGGTCCAGCACTACGATGGATTTACAATATCGAAGCAGGTCAGGGCATTCGGTAATACTGGGCTTATTCACATCCACTACCACCAGTACGGAATTGCTTCCCGCCAGCTCCAGTGCTTGCTGGGAATTGACAATCATATCATCTTCATACTCCGGGTTGTTATCAAACAGCGCAATCAGCGGCTGAACCGAGGTCGTCACTTCATTGATTACGATATGAGCCTTGCGCTCCAGGGTCGTGGCAATCCGGTAAATGCCGATCGCCGCCCCAAAGCTGTCCACATCCGCCAGTCGGTGACCCATAATCAGTACCCTGTCCTTACTGGTGATGATTTCACGCAGCGCGTGGGCCTTCACTCGGGCCTTTACCCTGGTATTGCGTTCCACCTGCTGGCTCTTGCCGCCGTAATAAGTAATATTGTCGGCTGTCTTGATTACGGCCTGGTCGCCTCCGCGGCCCAAGGCCAGATCAATGGCATTACGGGCAAATTCATTTGTCTGGGCATAAGAAAGACCATTCAGCCCGATCCCGATACTGATGGTGACTGCCATGTCATTGCCGATGTTGACAGTTTTCACATCCTCCAGGATGTCAAATTTATGTTCTTTCAGCTCCTCGACGGCCTTCTTGCGAAGGATAATCATATACTTATCCTTTTCCAGCTTCCGGCTGATACCGTCTAAAGAAGAAATGTACTTATTTACCTTGCGGTCGATCAGAGCAATCAGCAGTGACCGCCGCACCTCTTCCACGCTCTCCAGCGCTTCATCATAATTATCAAGATAGATCATGCCCACCGCCAGGCTCTGGTCATCTACCTCCTGCAGGGCAATACTCAGTGCCGTAGTATCAAACAGATACATGGCGATCAGATAGCCTTCCAGGTCGCTGTCTTCAATCAGATCGCTGTTCTCCGTCAGTTCCTGGATCGGGATTTTCTTGAAGTTTGCTTTGTATATCTTTTCTTCAAAAGTAATCTTGATTTCCGCTTCATCCGACTCGTTGGGCAGCTTGTCCGGAGTAATCTGGGGAAATATCGTGGTGACTGATTTCTTGTAGCCTCTTCCCTTATTCGTGATCTTTTCAAAGACCCGGTTGGTCCAGATGATCCTGCCCGTGCTGTCCAATATCGCATAAGGCAAGTCCAGCTCATAGAGCAGCGTCTTTTGAATCTGGCCGTACTGTGCCGCAAAAGTAACCAGCTCATTCAAGATGAACTGACGATTATAGATCAGTAAAGATAACAAAACCGCAAAGTAAAATATTATAAAACCGGTAAGGAGCAGCCCTGATGTAACATTCAGCAGATATATGACTAGATTAATTGCGATTAATAAAAACCCTAAATATAAGGAAGCCATAAGATATCTTCTTAGTTTGCCCTTTAACCTGATCGTATTCCTCATGTTTATCCTCTCTGCGTATGCCAATAGTCCAGGTTCCTTGCTTTAGTATAACACCTATCCTTAAGTTTTTCCATAGCATTATTTTGTAGGTTTATGTAAATAATAATCAGTATTTCAAAAGAAAACACACTAAAGTGCAAAAATTGCGCACCTTAGTGTGTCTGATGAACAAATTAACTTAATCCATTACATAAGGCATCAACGAAACATGACGCGCCCTTTTAATTGCCACAGTCAAAGCCCTTTGATGCTTGGCACAGTTTCCGGTAATCCTTCTGGGAAGGATTTTCCCTCGCTCTGAAACGTATCTTTTTAATTTATTGGAATCTTTATAATCGATTACATTATCTTTGCCACAGAATACACAGACTTTTTTTCTCCTGCGCATGCCTCCCTTGCGTTTCATGGGATAATCGGACCTATCAGTTCTATTGTAAGCCATAATATTGCCTCCTGTCTAAAATCACATTTTTAGTTAAACGGCAGCTCCTCGTCTATTCCGTCGGGAATATTCATAAAGCCGTCCGCAGCAGACGGTTCAGGCCTGGGTACATTGCCGGAGAAACCCCCGTCACCGCCGGCATTTTTGCTTTCCGCAAACTCCTGATCGTCTACAATTACTTCCGTCGTATACACTTTCACGCCTTCTTTATTGGTATAGCTACCGGTCTGGATCCTTCCCGACACCGCGATCTTGATTCCCTTACGGAAATATTTCTCGGCAAACTCCCCGGCCTTGCCGAAGGCGACACAGCTGATAAAATCGGCGGTTGCCTCGTCGTTGGCATTGCGGTTGAAGCGACGGTCTACTGCAAGTGTATATCTGGCAATCGCCAGACTGCTGTCTCCCTGCGAATATCTCACCTCGGGATCCCTCGTTAAACGTCCCATAAGAATTACTTTATTCATACAATCTCCTGTTCTATTATGTCTGATCCTGCTTTACGCACAGATATCTGATCACATTATCCATAATCCGGATCCTGCTTTCGATCTCAGCGGGCGCAGTGCTTGGAGCATCGAATTGGACAAAATAGTAATAGCCTTCTTTCATTTTCTGAATCTCGTAAGCAAGTCTCTTCTTGCCCCACTCGTCAACATTGGTGATCTGGCCGCCGAATCTCTCGATCAGGGCCTTACAGCTGTCAACTCTTCCGATTCTTTCATCCTCTTCGATCTTCGCACTCACAACAATACATAATTCATACTTGTTCATGCCTGCATTTACCTCCTTTTGGTCTCTGGCCCCTGTCTTGCAGGAGCAAGGAATGTTTCGTGCATATAGGGAACCTATGCTTATTTGGGTATATCACGAATTAATATATTAACATATAGAACGGGAAAATTCAAGTGTTTGTCCTGATTTCCCTGATATTTTTTTCAAGCTTAGGGCGCGGCACCATGATCTGATGGCCGCAGCCCATGCATTTCAGCCGAAAGTCAGCCCCGGTACGCAAGACTTGCCATTCATTGCTGCCGCAGGGGTGCTGTTTTTTTAGTTTTAGGATGTCACCGATATTTATGTTCATATTTTATTTATACCCATCTGCGGCTCTGCCGCACTCAAATCAATAGTTGAAAGCGCTTTTCTTTCAACCTTATACCCCTGCCCGCTTTAGCGGACTGTTTATAACTGACTGAATATCTCCCCGATACTGCCGTGGATCAGTAAGTCGGCGCCGGCATCTCGCGGGGTAGAAGACTTGTTTATCAGCACCAGTTTATTGCCTTGGTAATAATCAATCAGGCCGGCGGCCGGATATACGGCTAAGGAAGTTCCGCCGACTATCAGGATATCGGCAGCGGCTATCAATGAAACGGCGGAATTAATAGTATCTTGATCCAGACCCTCTTCATAAAGTACGACATCAGGCTTTGTGGAGCCGCCGCAACTGCATGTTGGCACACCTTCCGTATGCAGAACATGTTCCACCCCGTAAAAAGTGCCGCAGCTCTCACAGTAATTACGCAGCACCGAGCCATGCAGTTCCAGTACATTTCTGCTTCCGGCAGCTTGATGAAGGCCATCGATGTTCTGGGTAATGACTGCCTTACATTTACCGGCTTTTTCCCATTCCGCCAGCTTACTGTGTGCATGATTGGGCTTTGCTCCAAGAAAAAGCATTTTTTCCCTGTAAAACCGGTAAAACTCCTCTGTATGCCGCCGGTAAAAAGTATGGCTGAGGATGACTTCCGGAGGGTAATCATACTTCTGATTGTATAAGCCGTCTACGCTTCTGAAATCAGGTATGCCGCTCTCCGTCGATACCCCGGCTCCACCAAAAAACACGATATTATCACTGCTGTCTACCATCTTTCTTAATACTTCAATCTTATTCTCCATACTCTTATTCCTATGCTTTCTTATTCCTATACTTTCTTTTTCCTATACTTTCCTATCCCTATACATTCCTATGCTTTTCCGCTATCCACAGTTGCCATTGTTATTATGAACTTGTTTTATAGGTTATCTACAGGTTGTCCACCAAAAAATCTTTAATGATCGCAAAAAACTCCCTGGTCATATTATTAACCTGAAGTGATGCTTCCGACTTCGCAGCTATTCCATATATGTTTGCATACCCGGCTTTTTTAGCAATCGCTTTGGCCCGGAATACATGAAAGTTATTGGTGACAATCCCGACCTTGTCTTTTTCCTTATCCAGATAATCACTGCTGAAGATAAGATTCTGATAGGTACTGGTGGAACGGTCTTCAAGAATCAGCCGTTCCGGATTGATTCCACGTGATATGAGATAATTATACATTCCCTGTGCTTCCGACATGATCTCATCAGGTCCCTGGCCGCCCGACAGCACCGCCTTGGCATTTTCATTTGCCGCCAGATAATCATATGCCGCATCAAGACGCATCTGCAAGACTCTGCTCGGGCCGGTATTTTTCATCTGAGCGCCCAAGACAACAATATAATCCAAATCGGCAGGTGGCTTAACCCAGAACTGGCTGATAATACCGCCTTCAACAATAATAAATAAGACCGCTCCGATCCCTGCGGCTATTGTAAAAAATCTACGGAACCATAACGGCAGCCTGGAAAACAAGCGCTTCTTCCGACGGAAAAGGCTAAACATGACGAAGCAGAAGCAAGCTACCGCCAGCCATATTACAAAGAAACTTGTGGCATTGGGAATAACAAACGCTATGGCAAGAAAATAAAGAAACGATAATACCCCTGTAATAAGAAAAAATACCGCCATCTGTCCTCCCTGTCGAATCAAAGCAAGCCATGTTAACATATGCCTTACCGTTCATAAAAAGCCTTTGGAAAAACCTTTCCAAAGACCTCCGTCAATGACTCCTACGGGAATCGAACCCGTGTTACCGCCGTGAAAGGGCGATGTCTTAACCGCTTGACCAAGGAGCCGTATATCATTGATGCCGGTATTTACCGCAACTTGTAAATAATAACATAGATCTTTTTTAAAATCAATACTAAAAACTCAAAACACCAGTGTTTTATTCGACAAGATAAATATTGAAAGGTTTTATACTCCTCTCTCAAAAATCAGATGAATCTAAATATTCTATATCGGCTTCTGATAATCCTTCCGGATAGCTATCTATAGGATAATCTTCCTCTAACATTTTATTAAACCAGTCAATTGTATCTTTTAAGGCTTCTTCAATATTATTTCCAAAACCCACTGCACATTCAAAACTTCCATCAAATTTTCGTTTGATCTGAATATCAGTATTACCGGTATACCGTTCCATCTGGATATTCATAAATCTTTATTTCATTTTTCCATATGGCAAGATCGAAGTCATCCAAATCTGAAATTCTCCTGCACAGCTTCTTATTTCATCCACATTTAATTGTCGTTTACTATGCCTGCAATTTGCTGTCCTTTACATTAATTTTTGTACATACTATATGAATGCTTACATTATCAATTAATTTTACAACAACATGGTACCATACATCACCAATACTTTTTACTCCTCCTCCAACGTACTCTGTAGGATTATTTTTCCTTACAGCTAATCTATTTGTCAGACAAAACTCATCTTCTTCAATAATGTTAATGTCTGCTACCACACTTTCATCCCATTGTCCCAAATATTGCATACCAATAAAATTGATGCACTCAATATTTGATAATTTATTACCAAAAGATAATTTTATTGTGGCTTTCTCATAATCGACATTTATTGATTCAAGAAAATAATCATGCCAATTATTATTATTAATATATTCTTTCATTTACATATGCTCCTCTATTTCCACCATAATCCTTCGTCAATTTCCACTTAAAGACTGTCGTCAAATATTTTCTTTCTATTTCTTGAATTTTTTACTTGTAAACGATATCAGCCAAACCGGAACAAACCAGTTCTTCTGATCCGCTGGCAATAGTTCATTTGCCATGCAGATTACCGCCCCATTGCCAATTTCCGTTTAAGCGGGGCTTCTTTTCCAGAGGGGGCTCCGGGCTTCCGTAATCGCTGTCCTTGCCCAGGAACCTCCCCAGGTCGGGGCGGTAGTAGCGCCTTCCCGCCCGCAGGCTCCCGTCCGCCCGCCCCGGTGAACATCTTTTGCAATATATGAAATCCTGTTTTATTTTGATTCTACTTTTTCTGATATTATTTTAATATCTTTACACCATATTTCAACTTCTAATGGAAACATTTCTATTTTGCAAGTATAGAAATCAATACCCTGCTCGGATTTTTCACCAATTGTAATATTCTGCAAGAAATAGGGGATTTGGCCTGTTTTCATATTGCTTACTGGGCAAATTTTGTCATATATTTTGACGTGGTCAAAAAAAGATTTATAGCATCCTGAAAATTTATATATTATATTTAAATCTTCATCATTATAAACTAATTCAATTTCATCTGCAAAATAATCACAATTTAACTTAGTGACCCTTGTATCCCAGTAATTATAACTATCTACTAAACTTTGTATTTCTTTAACTGTCATTCTTTCACCTCGTTTATTCCATTGGAATATGTGCATCAGGACTCTTTGAACTAACTATATTTCCGTTTATATCCAAGGAATTTCCGTCACTATCATAAAGATGTTTATGGTAATAATCAGTTGTATTGTCAGGAGGATCTATTCTGATCCTAATTATACCATTGGCATCTTTTATGTGCGTAAATCCATTGTGTTCAGTCTTACTCCAACCATTTGGTATTTTATTAACATTAAGTTTATTTAGATTTAATACATCATTACTTCCACTCACCCATTCAACATTATCAGCACCATATGTTTTCTTAAAGTAATCATCCCAGTCTTCTCCGAACATCGGATTCTTAGATTCCCACTCATATTTCACATCCGGCACCCGGTAATCATCCGCATCTGGATCATACTGGTATTTCACGTCCTGCATCCCATAACTGTGCCCATACCCGAACCCATTATTCGCTACCCTTACAGCGTACATATCACTCAGCATTGAATGCACCTGCGTCCGCTGGTCGCTCTCCATGACATAGCCTGTCGCTATAATTTCCGCATAGCTTGTATAGTT
>DBDJ01000065.1:0-578 GCA_002293525.1 Lachnospiraceae bacterium UBA935 | reverse complement strand
AGGTATACATAGTTCATGTCGGTTTCTCTCTCGGACATATCCCCGCCCAAACGATTGATATTGCCGATCTCCGATAATAACTGCGCCGCCATGATCGTTCCGATTCCCGGCATGGTGGTCAGGGTGCATTCAAAATATGGGAGCATATCGCTCACTGCTTTTTCCACTTCCTCTAACTGTCTGTGATAATGCTGTAAATCACGGACAAGGCCCCTTGTAATGGCATCGCGGCTTTCCTGATAGTCGCGCTTTACTGTCCCGTCTGTTTTGATTAAAGCTAATATCTGTTCCGTCCGTTTGACAGAGCAGGTGTGATGGCTGACCGATATCAAATCTTCCGCCAGTTCTACGGCGATTTTCCTTTGCAGGTATTCCGGTGACGGATACTGATTCCAGAAATAAAGGGCTGTCTTACCGTCAATCAGTGAAAAGAATTTCCTGTAGCTGGGATAAACAGCATGGAACTGCTCATGAAGCTGGTTCTTTAACCGGATGATATGGGTCAGGATATTCCTGCGGCGGTTCATTAACTGCCCCAGTGTCCAGTAAGCATCATCAGAAATATGATGACCCTAACA
>DBDJ01000053.1 GCA_002293525.1 Lachnospiraceae bacterium UBA935 | reverse complement strand
TGCGGATTAATTCCCGGATTACTCGCAGTGATGTCTTCTACTGTTGTGTCGTACATTCTTGCTAACCAGAAAATAGTATCTTTAGGCCTGATAACATGATATAGTTTTTGGGATTGATTCATTTTTGGGGTTTGATTCATTAGAGTACTTCCTGCTCTTTTATTGTACTCTATGCTGAAATTCTTAAATTGTGTTATCCTGAAACACCCGAAAAACTACGTCTAAACGGGTTGTAAATCAATTCCTGTCAATTTATAAATTAAAAGCAATTTGCCCTTTACGCAGAACGTATGTTCTGGTATAATATAATTCCACACTAGAACAGCTACTCCAACAGAAAGGAGCCTTATGGAAAAACTTATCTTTCATATAGATGTGAACAGTGCCTTTTTATCATGGGAAGCAGCATACCGTCTGCATCATCTTAACGGCACTGTTGACCTGCGCGAGATGGATGCTGTCGTGGGCGGCGACATGGAAAGCCGCCGTGGCATTATTCTGGCAAAATCCCTTTCCGCCAAGCGTTACGGCATCCGCACGGGCGAAAGTATTCCTGAGGCACGGCAGAAATGCCCGCACCTTCTTATCGTGCCGCCCCACTATCAGCTCTATGACAAATGCTCTCAGGCTTTTATAACGCTCCTTCAAGAATACTCTCCGGATGTCGAACAGTATTCCATCGATGAAGCTTTCGTCGATATGACCGGAACCGACCATCTATGGGGTGATCCGGTCACAGCTGCCAATGTGATTCGGGAGCGGATAGACCGCGAGCTTGGTTTCACAGTCAATATCGGTGTCTCTGTTAATAAGCTGCTTGCCAAGATGGGATCGGAACTGAAGAAGCCGAATCGGGTTCACACGCTTTTCCCAGAAGAAATACCGGCCAAAATGTGGCCTCTTGAGGTTTCCGAGCTTTTTTTCGTCGGCCGGGCCACCACGAAAAAGCTTCATACTCTAGGAATACAGACAATCGGAGAATTGGCCCATGCGGATGTTTCCATGCTCCGCAACCACTTGAAAAGCCATGGGCAGACTATATGGGATTATGCCAATGGCAGGGACTTTTCAGTTGTGGAAAGTGTCGCTCCCAAGAATAAGGGATACGGCAATTCCACCAATATCGCCTTTGACGTAACCGATGCCGATACCGCCAGTTTAGTCCTGCTGTCTCTGGCCGAATCCGTAGGCCTCCGGCTGCGGAAAGACGGAGTGAAGTCGGAAGTAATCGCCATCGGAATCAAAAGCTATGACCTGCAATATTCCTCACACCAGAAAACCCTGAGCTCCTCTACCAATATCACCGCCGAGATTCATCGCACCGCAATGGAACTGTTTCACGAGTTATGGGACCGCCGGACACCGATCCGCCATCTTGCTCTCCATGCCGGGAGACTGAAAGACCGCTCGGACTTAAGGCAGCTTTGTCTGTTCGACATGCCGGACTTTCCTTCCCCGGAATCGCCCCGGCCTGATTATGAAAAGCTTGAAAAAGCTGATGGTATGGTTGATTTGATCAGACAGCGCTATGGCATTGATTCTCTTAAGCGGGCCGCGTTCCTGAAAGATTCACGGATTGACCATATCTCCGGCGGCATTTCTAGGGAAAAGCATTCCGTAGATTATTCACTCCTGCAGATTGAGTGATATCGGCCAAATGGCCATCCTGATGAAAGCTCCGCTTTCGACTGGAGGTGTTTCTATGCTGATGCCTACTGGCAGCGACCAGAATTTTAACATGGAAAATATTGATGCCCCCAAGGGGCGCCAGCGTGAGATTGCCTGCTACAGCTGGACTACCGCCTCAGGGGCCATTACGCCCATTATGTTTAAAATCATGGATGAGAACGACGTTATACAGACAATCAAGATAACTCAGGTAAACTATTCTGAGAAAAAAATCTATTGCGGTATCCCTTCGTTCGAATTTAACTGTGATGTGATTATTAACGGAATCCGGGTCAATCTGATCCTGCAGTATTTCACCGAAACCTGTAAATGGTACTTATTAGAAAAATTTGCCGATCTATTGTCAGCCAACAAACAGCCGCGCAATGTCATACCATAATGCCAGGTCATACCGTAATGCCGGAACTGACAGGCTTGTAATTTTTCCTTTTCATGTTTCCGTTATATAGGTCATGCACTTTTTTCCTGAATTCCATGTCATTGCCGGAGGAACTGACCTTGGCCCGGATGAAAGGATTGTCATCATCTGTCGATGCTTCCTTTGTCGATGTCCCTTCCGGCAGCATCTCTTCTGGCGATGCACCTTCTGGAGAAATTTCTTCCGCTAGTATCTCTTCTGCTGATGATTCTTCTGCTGACGATTCTTCTGCTGACGATTCTTCCTGAACTTGGCCGTTCTCTTCTGCTTTTTCACGGATTTCTTCGGCTCTATCGCCTTCGTCTTCCAAATCGCGATATTGAGGGGTCTTTACGAATTCGCCAAAAGCATTCTGCAGGTGGTTCAAGCGCATCATTGTTTTAGAGGCATTCTGCTTCTCCACTGCTCCTGTCCCTTTTGTCGCCTTCACCATGGCGAGCGATTCCGTATATACCTGCAAAACCTCCATTTTACTTTCTGCGGCTTTCAGCTTCATTTCCAGCTGTTGACGCTCCATCAATATATCAATGACTTGCTGATAACAGTCTGGCGCATTTTTAGCCAGAAATTCCATTTCTTCCGGTGACAGCTCCTGGCCTCCTTTAAACTTAGCCATAATGGCTTCAATCTTTTTGGCAACCGGATTATGTTCCTCTTTAAAATGCTCTATCATATTATTTTCAGAACTTACTTTTTCTGGTTTGCTTCCTGCCTTTTTCTCGCTGCCGCCCATGCTCACCGTCCATGTGTCAAACAGCTGCGTAGCCGTAATTCCTATGCCTATCCCGGAAACGTTCATGATTACACCTCCTTGTGTTCTCATGTTCCTATCAGAATCTTAAGAAAAATCTCAAAAGATAAATCTTAAGAGAATCCTGTGTTTCTTATTTATATCGGCATATTGTGATGATTTCTTCAGTGTAAATCTCTTCGGGTTTCTGGAAAAAAAGAGCGGCAAGAGGTGGTGAGCGAAACAAAGTGAAAAAAGTGGTAGCGAAGTAAAATCGAGTAGGGGAGATTTTCT
>DBDJ01000072.1:43142-230536 GCA_002293525.1 Lachnospiraceae bacterium UBA935 | reverse complement strand
AAGGGCTTTTGACCATTACATCATATTATAATAAAAAAGTTAATAAGCTTATCAATAGGTTGCGTGAGTATCATGGTGAGTATATCAATATATTGGGTGAATTCTTCCATTCTATGCTGAATTTTATTAAGCAAAATGGTAAAAAACTGTTTTATAAAAAATATTTTGATGTTTCAAAGCGATTTTTGAAGACCGGTATAGGTTTGCAAATGGGACTTTCCGGTAGTAGCATATCGACGAATATAGTAAGCGGTATTATTATGATAAGTATCTTGGCATATGGTGGAATCAAGGTAATGCGCGGCAGCATGACAATTGGTGTTTTGATTGTTTTTAATTCCTATGCCCAGCAATTGCTTAGTCCGGTTTTTAGAATAATCCAGTTTAGAATGAACATACAAAAATCTATTGTAG
Source organism: Lachnospiraceae bacterium UBA935 (assembly GCA_002293525.1). Classification (GTDB taxonomy): domain Bacteria; phylum Bacillota; class Clostridia; order Lachnospirales; family Lachnospiraceae; genus UBA935. The sequence goes on along the minus strand of DBDJ01000072.1, from coordinate 230,122 downwards.
CAATTAAAAGGATTCAAGCTATTCTGGATGAACCTATTTCCATTGATGAGAATAAAAAAGGCTATCAATCAAAAAAAGTTTTGGGGGCAATTGAATTCAGGAATGTATCATTTCAATATAACGAAAACAAAATTGTGTTGAAAAATATTAATGTTACTTTTAATAATTGTATTACAGCCGTTGTAGGGGAAAGCGGATCTGGAAAAACAACAATTACAAACCTAATATATAGATTATGGGATGTTACATCAGGAGATATTTATATAGATAATGTATGTATTAAGAAGTATAATTTGCAAGCGTTAAGAAAAAATATAAGTATAGTAAGTCAAGATACATTTATATTTGATGACACACTAATGAATAATTTAACATTAGGCAATAGATTAATAACTAAAGAGATGGTAGTTAATGCTACTAAAGTTGCGGACATATTTGATCATATAAGTGCGCTTCCCAAGCAGTTCGAAACTAAGGTGGGTCAAAACGGCGTAGCTTTATCTGGAGGACAGAAACAAAAAATTTCAATAGCCAGAGCACTGCTCAGAAATTCACCAATTATAATTTTTGACGAAGCAACCTCTTCACTTGATAATATTTCAGAGAATAAAATACAGGAGGAACTAGGAAAATACTTCAAGGGTAAAACTATAATCATTATTGCCCATAGGTTGAAGACAGTTATATTTGCCAACAAGATTCTGGTTCTCAAACAGGGCAAAATAGTAGAAGTAGGAACCCACAACGAATTATTGGAACTTAAAGGTGAATATTATCAACTGTATAATACGGGAGAGGAGTACAAGGAACCGGAGGAGGCCGCGTTGTAAGTGTATAGGCAGTCCACGTAATCTAATATATGGAAGAATGAAATAAAATAAAATTTTAAATGAAGATGATTGTCAGCTGCTACAGTATTGATGGTTAAATGTGTGTTTGGCAGTTTTATAATGTATTTTTCACATAGATATGATATACTGAAAAAGTGAAAATAAGACATTGATCGCGGAGGTTTATATATGGGAGAAAAGTCTGGAAATAAAATTGTTATCGAAGAAAATGATTTGGATATTACGTGCGGTCTTACAGATGATGAGATGACATTTAGATTTAAAGAAGCGATCAGAATAGATAACGAAATTAGAAAAATAAAAGGTTTTCCAATATGTAAGCATGATACTGAAAGGAATAAGCCCTATCTTGAATATCCGGACGGGAGGCGGGAGTATGCTTAGGAAACCAGAAATAGTAATTTGCAGGACCTAACGGAAGTGGAAAAAGTACAATTAAGAAAATGGCACAGACAGTTATTGAACCATATATTAACGCTGATGATATTAAAACAACCAATGCATGTGAAGGCGGAGAGCGATAAAAAAACTATCGGGCTTTCGTCATACAATTCTCCCAGCACTCAAAAAGTACGCCGCAGCGTACTTTTTCGTGTCTGTATGCAAGGAGTTTTCATTCATAATATCCTTTGTCGTCATCACAGCCGCAGTCTCTGTCGTGGCCGGACCCAGGGAAGGCTTCGCTGGAAGCCCCCAGGCAGTCCACATAAGTATCGCCGACGCCGATCACCGCCCCGAAGCTCACCGGAACCTCGATACAAAGCATCTGGCTGATGGTAAAATGACAGGTCCCGTCTTTCTTGCCGGCACAAGTAACCGTATCCATGGTGATGATGGGGTCACAGCAGCAGACAGTCCTGGTCTTCCCGGTACGTGCAAATGGCTTTACTTCCACGGGAACACTGACGGATACCGACTGATAGCCGACAACGGGACAGCCCTCTTTTCCGTGGTGATAATCTGGTGTAGAATGCTCATTGCGCTCGAATTCGGGCATAAGTACTCTCCTTATTTTATTCTGATATAATATCCTATGCAGTTGCTGTCCGGTCGTAACAAAATTTTAGAAAGATGACGGAATATTATCGTTCTATATGTGGCATCGATGATTTTAAGAGAATAATAACAGCGAAATTGGGTAATCGGACAACTTACTGGGACATTAATGATAAATAAGAGTTTTTATGATATTATATTTTATAGCGAGAAAGATATGACAGAAAATTCCCCATAAGGAGTAGGACATGGCAGGAAATATATTATTGTTGGAAGATGATTACAGTCTGAGCCGGGGTATCAGCTTTAAACTGGAAAAGGAAGGTTATCGGGTATGGACGGCCGGCAGTGTCCGTAAGGGGCTGGAGCTTTTTGCAGAAAACCCGGTTGATTTCGTGATCTGCGACATTATGTTAGAAGATGGAAGCGGGATAGATTTTTGCCGGAAAATTCGGGAAACCAGCCCGGTCCGCTTGCTTTTTCTGACCGCGCTGGATACGGAACTGGATATTGTGATGGGTTATGAAGCGGGAGCCGATGACTACATGACGAAACCGTTCAGTCTTTCAGTACTGCTCTCTAAGGTGAATGCGGCCTTTGCCCGAAGGCATGTGTCGGGAGATACCGAGGGGAAAGGTGGCCGGACAACGATTCGCAGCGGTCTGCTTGCTTTTAACAGCAGCGATATGAAACTGACCATTGGCGGAAATGTCATCGCCCTGACTAAAAATGAGCTACGGCTGCTGTCACTGTTTCTTGAACATCCCGGCCAAGTGCTGACCAAAGCCCAGCTTTTGGAGGCATTGTGGGATAATAACAGCCAGTTTGTCGATGAAAACACTGTCGCCGTAAATATCCGGCGGCTTCGGGAAAAAATCGAGCCGAATCCGGCCCGGCCGGAACTGATTAAGAATGTCCGTGGTATCGGATATTTATGGAACCACCCGACTGAATACCTAAGGAAACACTGATGCATCAGTATTTCCTTAGACGCTCCGCAGGATGCGCACGGATTTGCAGCGGAATTTGGCACTTTGTGCCGCAAATCCGGCGCAGGAAACGCTTTAATCAGCGTTTCCCTAAGAATAAATGAAGATCAGAAATAGGATCAGAATAAGGATAATAAATAAGGATCAGAAATGGGGATCAGAATGAGGATCAAGAAAAAGGAAGAGCTATTGCAGGATATATTGGACATTCTCGAACAGTTTACCCTCGGAAAGTTTGATTTCCAGACCCCTTTCTATCAGGAGGGCATCGCAGGCAAGATCTATAGCCGTCTGGAACAGCTAGGCAAGAATGTGGAACTCCATAGTCAGAGACTGTCGGAAGAAAAAGAGGCGGCAAAAGCCTTGATCACGGATATTTCTCATCAGCTGAAGACCCCGCTTTCCGGTTTGAAGACCAGCCATTATCTTTTACAGGAAGAAGCACTGACGGAAACAGAGCGTCAGGAATTTGTCCATTTGATCGGAAGTCAGATCGCCCATCTGGAAAATCTAACGGACGCCCTTATTAATATTTCCCGGATGGAAACGGGTATCATTACTTTGCACGCTGAGCTTGCTGATATTGTGGAAACCGTAAAGCTGGCTTCCGCAAGCATCCGCACGAAAGCAGAAGGGAAAAAGATCACGGTGGAAGAGACTGTACTGGCACCCTTTATGCTGAGCCATGACCGCAAATGGATCAGGGAGGCTTTGGTTAATATTTTGGATAATGCGGTGAAATACAGTCCGGCCGACAGTCGGATCCGGATTGAAGCAGAACCCGGCCAGCTGTACTACCGGATTCAGATAAGTGATGAGGGAATCGGGATACCGCCGGAGGAGTACGGGCGCATTTATACCCGTTTCTACCGGGGCAAAGCCGCTGCGATCAAGACCACGGAAGGAAGCGGCGTGGGTCTGTACCTTGCCCGAAAGATCGTTGAAGGTCAGGGCGGAACCCTGATGAACAAGGCTGGAAGGGGCGGAATCGGTACGGTTTTTGTCATGCAGCTACCGCTGGGCTAAGTTATGTTCCAGCGGCCAAGTCCCCCGTACTACCGGAACCACTCACCGATGACGAACTTGGGCTAAGTTATGCTCCAGCGGCCAAATACCCAGCTCAGCCCCTCGATATTCATGAGCATTTGATGTTTCAATGCTTCGGAATCTTACGATATTTCATCGGTAACTTACGATATTTCATCGGAATCTTACAATATTGTAAGTCTTTTTTTATATTATGAAAGGGGAATGAAAGACAGGGGTGATAAACTGTGATTGGACAGATATACTATTTAATATTTGATAAATCTTCAGAGCAAAAGGAAAGCCGTTCCAGTAAGCCATTAAAACCGATCCGGTTGTTAGGGATGGTAAAGGTGGGGAAGAACTCGGTGCCATTGGAATCAACCATGAGGCAATCATGTTTATCCTTAGCGACATCAATTCCTGCGTAAATCATAGGGCATATCTCCTTTAAGATTATTGGCGCTGTTTTTTCCCACAGAGTTGCTTGTCCAATGTAACCTCGTTCTAAATAAAACGTCATGCGTTATCCAACTAATTACCATTTGAACAAACGACTGTGGTTATAGCCTTTACAAAAATGTCAAAGCGTTAGGAGAAATTTACTAATCCACAGCGTCTGTAAGAGTATAGCATATAAGTCCTTGGAGAGGGACTATAAACACTACTACTATATAATATGAGAAAGACGCAGAAACCATGAAGATAATATTAGAGACAAAAGATCTGTGTAAATTATACGGAGCAGGGGACAACCTGGTAAAAGCAGCGGATCATATCGACATCGCCATCAGCCGGGGAGAGTTTGTTTCCATCGTCGGCAAGTCAGGGTCGGGCAAAAGCACCCTGCTCCACATGATCGGCGGGCTGGATAACCCGACGTCGGGAGAGGTGATGATCGGGGGAAAATCATTGTTTTCCATGAAAGAAGAAGAAAGGGCTATCTTCCGCCGCAGAAAGATCGGCTTCGTGTTTCAGGCCTATAATCTGGTCGCGGCCCTGAATGTCTGGGAAAATATCGTACTGCCCATCGGCCTCGACCGAAGCAAAGCCGACCGGGATTTTGTCAGGGACATCGTTGAAACGCTGGGACTGGAAAGCAAGCTTGGCAGTTTTGCTTCTCAGCTTTCAGGCGGTCAGCAGCAGCGCGTGGCCATTGCCCGGGCTTTGGCTTCCAAGCCCGATATCCTGCTAGCTGACGAGCCAACCGGAAACCTAGATTCTAAAACCGGGGACGAGGTGGCCTCCTTATTAAAAGTGACGGCTGAAAAATACGGACAGACTTTGGTTGTTGTCACGCACAATGAAGAACTGTCACAGATGGCGGAACGCGTCATCATGATTGAGGATGGGAAGGTGATCCGGTCATGAACAGACAAAACGACAAGGTTAACATATCCCGGATTGCTTTAGCCCAGATCCGTTACCGTAAAAGTTCCAGCATCCTGATCGGAATCGCTATCCTGCTTACGTCAGCCTTGATTATGATGATCGGCTGCTGTGGTTATGGCCTCATCCGTTACCAGAGAGAAAACATCCGCATGACGCAGGGGGACTTTCATGCGGCCTATAACCGGATTGATAGCGAGAAATATGAACAGCTTCGCAACCATCCGGCTTTGGAAAAAGTCGGGGGGAGCCAGATGTTCGCCCAGACGGAAATCGGCGATATGACCGGGTTTCTGTATGCTGTCGACGAAGATTTTACGGCAATGATAAATCGGTTTCCCCTGACAGCCGGCCAACTGCCGGTTCAGGCGGATGAAATTGCCCTATCCGATTATTTCTTGCAGCAAATGGGTTATAAAGGCGTGATCGGTGAAGAAATTACTCTGAAGTTCCGTATCCTTGAAAAAGGCGACTATGTGGAAGAGAGATTCACGGTGAGCGGCATTACGGCAGAGCCGGATATCAATCAGTTATCCGGAAGGTTTCCCTGCCTCTTAGCGGAACAATATGCCGATTCGGTGATTTCGCCGGAAGACCGGCTCCGGGCGGTATACTTTAAGCTTAGAGACGAGCAGGACTATAATACCGAAACGATAGAGACTGCCATCAGGCGGCTGACCGCAGAGCTGAACATTGATGAGAATGATCTGTCTTTGAATGTTCAGTACCTGTGGTTTATAATAGCTCCCAATACAGAGGTTATTATGGGGATAGCAGCCTTGATTATCCTGGTGATGTTTTTCTCAGCCATAGTCATATACAATATTTTTCACGTCGGCATAGTGGACCGGATTCAGGAATTTGGCAAGATCAGAGCCATGGGAGCAGAGAAAAGCCAGCTGAAAGCCGTGGTATTGCTGGAAGGCCTTGTGATCGGCGGGATCGCCGTGCCGCTGGGTCTTATTCTGGGCGGGCTGCTTTCCGAGATCGGTTTTAATCTGTTGTTCCGCGAACTGCAGAAGAGAAGCATGGGAGAGCTGATCCGGTTTACTCTGTGGAACCCGTTTATTATTCTGTTTTCGGCAGCAGTTATCTTCTTTACGATCTGGTTATCCTTACGGAAACCGATCAGGCTGGTCACACGCATTTCCTCTATTGATGCGATAAGACACTCGGCCAGTGCCGTCCAGACTCTCAAAAGATTCCGGAGCAAGACCGACAGGCCCGTTGATTACCGCGATCTATCCTTGTCCCGGCTGGCCTTTGCCAATCTGGTCAGGAATAAAAAGAGGACGGTAACTACCATCCTGACGATGGGTCTAAGCAGCATCCTGTTCATCGTGACGGCCAATGTGGGTTCCAGCATCACGGCCGAAGATATGACCAGTAGGGTAATGGAAAAAGGGGATTTTCTGATATCTCTAGATTATGCCTTGCAGGATAAAACTTTTCCGGAGAATAATTTATTTAACATGCAGGAACGCGGGCTATTGAACGATGACTTTGTGAAAGCGGTAAAAGCCGTTCCTGGGGTCAAAGCGGTTGAAGTCAGAAAAGGAACTGCTTTCCGAAATGTCACCCTGAGCGAAAAAACAGGCACGGATTATTATAATGTCATAGTGGCTCTCAGTCCGGAAGAATGGGAAAAAGAACAGAAGGATGTCATCGACGGAGAAGCAGATTATGATAAACTGGCCGAACAAGGCGGAATGATTTTTACCTGGGCTACAGAAAACCGGCTGCAGGAATTTGGATATGAAATCGGTGAGCCGATTTCCATAGTGTTACTGAACGGTCAGAAGGAAATTCCGGTACAGCGGGAGCTGTCAGCATTTTCTGATAGCTTAAGAAGCGACTTCGTCATGCCGCTTTCCGGTTTTGAGCAGCTTGGACTCGAAGGAAACACCAATTTTATGATATTTATTACCTGTGAGTCGGGAATGGCCGCTGTGGCCGCGGCTGGCCTGAGTGAACTGACCGCGCAAGATAAAGCGTATGTCATGATGGATTACAGAGAGCAGTATGAATTATCCGAAATGCAGATAAGACTAATACTTTATCCGATATACGGCCTGCTGATGGCTCTAGGCTTTATCGGTTTTATGAACATGGCCAATACGATCATTACCAGCATCATGACCAGGAAAAAGGAACTGGGTGTCCTGCAGGCCGTCGGCCTGACCAACCAGCAGATGAGCCAGATGCTGCAGATCGAAGGGCTCGCTTTTACAATCGGCACATTATGCCTTGCGCTGACGGCGGGTAACGGCTTAGGCTATGCCGCTTTTGCCTGGGCGAGGGATAATTATGTACTGGAAATCCGCAACTATCATTTTCCGATTTTAGAAGAGACCGTTTTCGTCGCTGTCATTGTGCTGCTGCAGTTCGTGTTATCAGGGTATTACAGCCGCATGGTCCGCAAAGAAGGGATAATCGAAAGGGTCAGGCAATAAAACTATCAAGAAACAAAACACCTTTGCCGATATATAAAGTAAGATCGCGAGTTACTGTGAAGCAGTGTTTGATGCACTTCGGCTAGGGTTTGAACAGTAACAGATAGCGATTATTATAGCAAAATATGAAACGTTTAATACTTGTAATTAAATGGCGGGTTTGTTATAATATTACTAAGAGTGGGAAATTGTAACATGAAAAGGCAAGGATGCCGCATAATTCAAAGGAGTGAAGTGTATGGATATTAACTTTAGCAGAAATCAGAAAACAGATTATTCGAGCTTGTTCAGCGGCTTGTCAACGAGTTCCGGCAGCAGCGACATGTCCAGTTTCTTGGCGGATTATGCCAGCCTCAAGAACGGCAGCTACGGGAAACTTATGAGAGTATACTACGACAAGAATTCGACCGGAAGCACCAGTGAGAATTATGTCAATAAGGCCAAAGAAAAAGCCGAGAAAGCCTCTACCTCTACGGTATATGGAGCCAAAGAAACAAGCGAACTGATGAACAAGGTCAAGTCGGCCTCGGATGCCTTGAAGAGTTCGGCGAGTAAGCTGGCGGGTACGGGCAGTGATTCCTTATTTGAACAGAAGGATATTGTCACCACAGATGAAAACGGGGTCAGTACTTCGACTTACGGCTACGATATGAAGGCGATTCAGGATGCCGTTACGACCTTTGTTAATGACTATAATAACTTAATGAATCAGGGCAGTACCAGCTCGGCAACGAGTGTGTCAGGCAAGATGTCCTATATGAATAATCTGACCAATCTCAATAAGGATAAGCTGGCCGAGATCGGCATCACCGTCGGTAAGGCCGGGCGTCTGACCGTGGACGAGAAGAAATTAAAAGAAGCGGATGCATCAACGGTCAAGTCGGTATTTAACGGTACCGGTTCTTATGCCCAGCAGATTTACGCCCAGGCCAATCTGACCGGGGTTGCTGCGGAAAAGGAAGCGGAAAGAGTCGGTTCCATTGTCACCTCTTCCAGCAGTTCCTCATCGACTAGCAGTTCGACGTCCATCTCCACATCCAAAGATGTGAGCAAGACGTTGTCCGAGATCGAACAGTCAGCGACAGAGCTTCAGAAGGCCATGGATGTGTTGCTGGAGACAGGGAGCAAATCAGTATTTCAGAAAGAGAATGTTACCGAGAAAGATGAGGACGGTTTTTACAATACCACCTATGGCTACAACAAAGATAAGATTTATGAGGCAATGGATAATTTCATAAACAGCTATAACGAGGTGGTAAAAAGCGGCGCCAACAGCAGTGCCAGCAGTATCAACAGCAAAATCGACAATTTGGAGGATATGACCACAGGCATGAGCAGCAAACTGTCCGAGATCGGTATCACGGTAGGATCAGACGGACAGCTGTCGATTGATGAAAAAGCCTTCAAGAGCGCCAATATGGATGATGTCAAGACATTGTTTAACAGGGTCGGTTCTTATGGCGACAGTGTTTCGTCCCAAGCTTTCTGGATTGATAATGCCGCCGCTACCGAAGCCAATAAGTCCAACACTTACAATGCTTCTGGCAGCTATACCAATAATTATTCAGCAGGAGATATTTTTGGGTCTTATTTCTAAGTCATATGTTTTTACAGAATGGAATTTATTATTGCTTTACATCACCTTACATCACAGATAAGACAGGGAGAACTTGCACTCCCTGTCTTTTTTGTGCATAATACTAATACATAGTACGGGAGGAGACTGACATGAATCAGGCAGTGTTGTGGGCAGCATTAGGAACCGGTTTTGCATTTTTGATGACTGTCCTGGGAGCCGCAGTAGTATTCATTTTTAAGAAGGATATGGGGAAAAATATTCAGAGAGCATTTCTGGGATTTGCGGCTGGCGTTATGATTGCGGCATCGGTCTGGTCGCTGTTAATTCCGGCGATCGAGTCTACGATAGAAAGAGGCGGGATCGGCTGGATACCGGCAGCCGGCGGCTTTGTATTGGGCGGCTTGTTCCTGTTATTGTTAGACACGGTAATGCCGCATCTGCATCCGGAGGAGAACCGAACGGAGGGCATGGGATCGGCCTTTCACCGGACGACGCTGTTAGTCCTTGCGGTTACCTTGCATAATATTCCCGAAGGGATGGCGGTCGGGCTGGCCTTTGCCATGGCAGCCCAGCATCCTGAGGAACCGTCTTATTTTGCCTCGGCTTTTGCGCTGGCGCTGGGAATCGGCATCCAGAACCTGCCGGAGGGGGCGGCAATCTCCCTGCCGCTTCGCCGTGAGGGAATGAGCCGGATCAAGGCCTTTCTGTTTGGCGGCATGTCGGGGATTGTCGAGCTGCTGTTCGGTGTAGGGATTACCTTCCTCGCGGCGCAGATCTTGCCATTTATGCCTTGGATGCTGGCTTTTGCGGCAGGAGCCATGATCTATGTGGTGGTGGAAGAACTGATCCCGGAAGCCCATCTGGGTGAACATTCCAATGTGGGAACGATCGGGGTTATGCTGGGCTTCCTGCTGATGATGATATTAGATGTTGCATTGGGCTAGGATATCTTCCTTTACATCGGATAATAAACGAGTTCCCAGGCGGTACTGTTATCCGGGGTTGTTCCCCGGTTCCACCACAGTGCCCGGTAGACATAGCCGTTATAAGTTACCAGTTCCCCGCCAAAATAATCCTTATTGGGATCGAATGGTTCCGGCTCGTTGCTTTCGTGGCACGGACATGGGCAGTTCCCGATTTTCTCCCAGCCGCTGTTTTCGTTGTAGGGGTCGGGTTCGGACAAAGTCCACCATCTCTGAACATAGAGGAGGCCCTCATGGCACACGGTTTCTTGGGGACTGTAGGTTCGGCCCGGTTCATATTTATTACAGTAGCAGATTTTCATATCGGGGATGTCGATTTTGGTTACGTTCGTTTGATTCATAGCTTTTACCGGCATGGACATGGCTGACAGCCCCAATACAGTGGTCAGGAACAATGCAAGCATTTTAAGTGTGAGCGGTGATAATTTCATTCTCATCGTATACCTCCTAAATTTTCTCTTTGATTTTCAGGCTCCTATATTATTTCAATATATATTGATGTTTTACGCAAGACTCGTTGTCTAATTGACGTTTTTTTTGACTAATTGACGTTTATTTCAATTTGACGAGTTGTTGTCATATATATAAATGCACAGTTGCTGGACGGTGTTCAGATACTAATTCAAGTGAAGATAAGAGTAGCTGGGAGGATACCTCCGGCTCTAGAGCCCCATGCGTTAACATCTTAACCTTCATGACTTTATGCCGGATTCGGAAATAATATACAAATAAATAAAGATGACAACGCGATTTATTGTGTATTATATACAAAAACATGTTGACGCCATAAAATAAGTATGGTATATTGTAAACATCCCCCATTTCCCTTGTATCAGTCAATCAACGATAAGTCTCCAGATAATTCACATTTACATCTACGAAAAGCAGCAGAATGAATGATAAGTATGTAATTTATCTATATAGTGCCGCCGCATTTCATCAGGAAGTGCTTCCGGCAATCAATAACTCTGATTATGCGATACGGCTGTCCGCAGAACGGTTTCATCTTGAACAAGACCTCCGGCTTGATTTAGAAGTACTTGATAATAACTGGTATCTTAGATGGAAAAAAGAAAGATATCTATTACATCAAAATAAGTTTCTTAAAATAAAGGCTGACAATGGTGATATCTTATCTCTTATTACCCGGATAACACCAGAATTGTCCTGGTCCAGCCGAAAATATGAATTGCTTGAGCATCAGCCGGTTACGGTCGGCAGCGGTGACGGCAGTATGATTTGTTACAATATGTTTCGGCTGATTTCTGCGAATCATGCGGTTATCTCTTTTGTCGGAAAGGGTTACAGCATAACCGATAAAGGGAAAAACGGTGTTTATATAAACGGTAAGAGGCTGACGGAACAAAAATCACTCCGCTTCGGGGACTGTATTGATTTATTTGGGCTTCGCTTGGTGTTTTTAGGGGATGTACTGGCTATACCGGATTATAGTGGTTTGGAAGGTGCCGCAGCTGGAGTGCTCCTGCAACCTTTTAACCGTCATCCTGTCAATAACTGCACGACCGTCAAGAAGGAGACAGCTTTTTTTCACCGTGGTCCTGGAAGCGGGGTGTCAGCCTTGCCGGAGAACAGCACAGCAATATCGGCGAGCAGCGCTGTCATATCGGAGAACGGCGCTGTCATATCGGAGAACAGCGTTGCTTTGTCAGAGATTGCCATCGAAGCCCCGGCAGCGCGGCATGAGCCGGAACGTCAGCCATTGTTGCTGACTATGGGACCGGCATTCACCTTTGCACTTCCGATGATCCTTTCGGTGCTGGCCGGAAGCAGAGCGGGCGGGTTATCGGGAAGTTTTCTATATATGGGCTTGTTTATGACTGTGGGCTCGGCTTTTCTAGGTGTCTTCTGGGGGATCATGAACTGGGTTTACCAGAGAAAAAGCCGTAAATGGGAGGAAAAAAGAAGGAGGATTGTATACAGGAATTACCTGGAGCAAGTTGAGGCTTACCTAGAGAAGGCTCACCGGCATGAAGCCAAGAGGCTTCTGGAAAAATATCCGGTTTGTTCCCGGCCGCTTGCATGGGAGGAGATTAAAAATAAGCTTTGGAGCCGCAATCCGGTGCAGGCGGATTTCTTATATCAGCGTGTCGGACTCGGGGACTGTCTTTTTCCGGTTAAAATAAGTGTAACAAGGCAGCCCGTTGCCATGATTCGCGACGAGCTTAAGGAAGAGCCGGAACGGATAAGGAGAAAGTATGAGAAACTGAAAGAAGTTCCGATCTGTATTGATCTGAGCCAGATCGGACTGGTCGGATTGGCTGGCGGGCAAAACAAGGCGGGGGCTGTCCAGACGGCAATGTCCATCCTCATCCAGATTGCTGTCAATAACTGTTATACCGACGTAAAACTGGCGCTGATCTATGATGAAGAAAACGGAAGCGTGGACAAGCTTGCCGACATCGTCAAATGGCTGCCGCATATTTGGTCAGAAGACCGGGAAATACGATATCTGGCCGGTAACCGGGCTGAGGCAGGAGAGGTTTTTTATGCCTTGGGTGAAATCTGCCGTGCACCGATGAAGAAGCATTATATTATTTTTCTGGAAAATCAGGATTTATTGGAAGGAGAGGGGTTTAGCAGGTATGTTTTTGCTAAAAGGGAGGGACTGCGGCTGACGACGGTGTTTCTGGAAGAAGCCGTGGAAGACATGCCCAATGAATGTAATTATTTTATCCAGAATGACCGGCATTTTACTGGAATCATACAGAATGGTAGGGCCAACAGGGTGATATTAGACCAGCTATCATTAGCCATGGCTCAAGAGCTTGCCCGCGGACTCTCCGGGATCCGGGTAAAGGAAAATGCCATGGAAGGGGAAATAAAGTCAGCCGTTCCCTTCCTGTCGCTTTTTTCCGGGTCGAGGCCGGAAGATATGGATATAGCTGGCCAATGGCGTAAAAGCCGTATTTATGAAAGCATCAGGGTGCCGATCGGACGGAAAGCGGGAAATCGGCTGTTATACTTGGATATACACGAAAAAAACCATGGCCCGCACGGTTTGATAGCCGGAACGACCGGTTCCGGGAAAAGTGAAGTACTGCAAACCTACTTATTATCGCTGGCTGTTCATTTTGCCCCTGAAGATGTAGCATTTTTTATTATTGATTTTAAGGGTGGCGGCATGGGGAACCTGCTGGCGGAACTGCCTCATACGGTGGGCGCGGTTTCTAATCTGGCAGGCAACCAGGTTCGGAGAGCGCTCAGTTCTTTAAAAAGCGAAAATGAAAGACGTCAGCGTCAGTTTCAGCGGTACGGCATCAATCACATCAATCAATATACTTTTGCTTATAAGAACGGCAAAATAGGAGAGTGTATCCCGCATTTATTTGTGGTCGTGGATGAATTTGCTGAATTAAAGCGGGAAGAACCGGAGTTTATGCAGGAACTGGTCAGTGCCGCCCAGATTGGGAGAAGCCTGGGAATCCATCTGATTCTGGCGACACAAAAACCAGCTGGTATAGTGGATGAACATATCTGGAGCAATGCCAGATTCAGATTATGCTTACGGGTGCAGGACCGGCAGGACAGCATGGATATACTGCATAGGCCGGATGCCGCGGAACTGACCGGGGTGGGGAGGTGTTTTCTGCAGGTAGGCAATGATGAAGTGTTTGAGCTGTTTCAGGCTGCTTACGGCGGGGCGGGATATACGGAGGAGAGCGAAGCTGGCAAGACGGCAGGGAGAATCATTACAAGGACGGGAAAGCCGGCATTTCAGCCAGGGTCGACAGGAGAAAGCACTGTAACACAGGCGCAAAAAATAATTTGTCATCTAAAGAAGCTTGGCAAGGAAGCAGGTTACATAAACGGAAATAAAATGTGGCTGCCGCCGCTTCCCGTGAAATTGAGCCTGAATGAGGTCACGCCGCCAAGAGAACGGTTTTCTGCCACCGTCGGCCGGTGTGACGACCCGGCCAGACAAAGGCAGTACACCTTATCTATGGATTTATGCCGGCAAGGTAATATTTTGCTTTGCGGAGGGCCGGCAACAGGCAAAAGCACTTTACTGCAGACCGTTGTTTATTCACTTATGAAGAGCTGTACTGCAAAGGAAGCTGTATTTTATCTGATTGACTGCAGTTCACGGATGCTTATTTCGTTTCGCGACATGCCGCATACGGCCGGGACGGCAGGGGAAGAGCCGGATAAATGGGAGCGGATATTTTATCGCTTACGGTACGAATTGCGAAAGCGCAAGGATCAGTTTGCCGGCGGCAGCTTTGTACATAAGCTGAGGCAGCCGGGACAGCAGCTGTCCGCGGAAGCAAGGAACAGGAAGGAAGAGCAGAGTCTGCCGGCCGCTGTTCTGGTGATTGACAATTATGCCGGTTTCAGGATACATTCCCAAGATAAATATGAAGATCTTATCATGCAGCTGGCAGCGGAGGGCAGCAATATCGGGATTTATCTGATATGCACAGTTTCCGGAATCAGTATGAATGAAATGCCGGATAAGCTGGCCAATAATTTCGCCTGCAGGCTTTGCCTTACCATGGGGGATTATTATCAATATGGTGAGATCCTGCGAGTCAGCCGCCCGGCTGTTTATCCAGAAGAAGGCATAAAAGGGAGGGGGATCGTCAAGGGGGAGAAAGGGGTGCTGGAGTTCCAGACAGCGTTGGTACATGGGGAGGAAAATGACTTTATCCGTTCAGAAAAAATAGCACAAGAAGCTATGGAAATAAGGCTCAAATCGCTCGCTGCCATAGCGGAGCCGGTTCCGGAGATTCCGGAAACACCTGATCTGGACTTTTTCATGAAGTCGGTATCGGAACATACGGAGTCCGAAAGAAAAATGTCGGACGGGTGCGGCAGGACTGGGTATGAGTGTCAAAGGGAGACAGTGACTGAGGGTGAACTAAGCATACCGGTCGGCTATGAACAGGAAAGCGGAAATATATATGATATCCCGTTACACGATATAAACTGTTTCATCATTATCGGAAGGAAAAAAAGCGGAAAAACTAATTTGCTGAATATCATATGCCGGATGGGGCAAGCAGATCAGACAGTTTATATTGACTTGTCTTATAAAACAGCCTCCCCGATGCCCGACAGTACCCTCTGTATCAACAGTGAAACACAATTATTCAGCTGGCTGAAAGAATTATCAAGCCATATGCGGCAGGAATATCGTAAGCCGGGATGTATCTTTGTATTGATAGATGACCTGAATGATTTTCTGGCCCGCGTTTATCATCCACAAGACAGTTTAGCGGCAATGGGCGAACTGGTGGAAGATATGTGGAAAAAGGGTGGCGGGAATGAGCTTTATTGGTTTGCAGCATGGAACCCGGAAACGGGAAGTGAATCGGCTATCTATTCAGGTTTCAGGATATTTACCGGTTATGGAAACGGGCTGCATCTAGGCGGGAACATAGCCATGCAGCGGATTTTGTCTTTTGACGATTTGTCTTATATTGAGCAGAATAAGGTTCTAAAGCCAGGACTTGCCCTGGCTCCGCCGACAGAATATAGCGGCACGAAGAGGATAATCCTTCCTCTTATCACAAGGGAGATATGAAGTTCAATTTCTTAGTTTGTTAGTATTGTAGTTGTTTATGTATCTTTGTTAAATGGAGGTGTCATGTGATACTAATTGACGTATTTGTGCCGGTGATCAACCGTACTTACGATTTTTTGCTGGATGACGATAAGCCGGTCAAGCGGATCGTGTCAGAAATAAATAGTCAGATCGCCGAAGCTGAAGCGGCTGAGCTGCATGGTGAAGAGGAGTTTTGGCTTTGTGACATTGGAAAGGGGATTATCCTGAATAGGGATGGTTCGTTAGCAGAACAAGGAATCGCGGAAGGCACGAGGCTGTTATTAATATAGTTTAATTGCCAGAGAAAGATACTAAAATCTAATGTTTTGATAAAATCCCATATTATAATATAGTAGTTAAATCACTTATACAGATAGGCGGTATCAAGTTTTATTAAAGGTAAGTCAGCAATCAAGTTTTACTATTAGGTAAGACAGTAATTATGTTTGACATGGAAAGGCGCGAAAGCAAAATGACAGAATGGGTTCTTAGTGTTAATACCTTGATATTGGAACAAAATATAGTATCTTTGCGTCAATATCTATCGGATTTGTACCGGTCTATGGAGATGGGGGAGGCGGCTTTATCCTATTCGCAGGGATTTTGGACAGGGGAAGCCAAAATAATCTTTTTCCGCAACCTAGACAGGACATGGGAACAAGTGGAGAGCCTGAAAAAAAGCACGGAAAATCTGATAGGAAAGCTGGAGCAGATTTCTTCAGTCTACGAAAGCTGTGAAAGAAAAGTAATGGAACTGATAGCGGTTCTATAGTTTAATACTCTGATAATCTTAATATTCTGAAAGTCTTAATATTCTGTACGACTTAATATTCTATAAGGCTTGTTATTCTATAAGGCTTGTTATTCTATAAGGCTTGTTATTCTGTAAGGCTTGTTATTCTGTAAGGCTTGTTATTCTATGAGGCGTAATATTATAAAGGCCTGTTCTATGGGCTTAAAAATGGAGACCAATGACGGGGAAGATTTTGAAAATCAATTTTCAGCAGGCTCTGAAAGCGGTAAAAACGTTGGAAGTATTATCAGATATGCTTAAAGATGCTGCAACAGAAGATGTCTTTTTAGTACTGGCAGATGTTGGGAAGAACTGGGAAGGGGAAGCGTCTGAAGCTTTCTGCAAAAAACTCAGGCTTTTATATGATCAGATTTATCAGGAGGCGGTTGCGGTTAATGCTGCCGCCATGGAGATCGGGAATCAGGTACAGAAAATCTATGAGGCAGAGCAGAAAGCGATTATAACGGTGCGTGAGAAAAAATCATATTAGTTTTATTAGATTCTATGGAATATTCAGTAAATGTTTTGGGACGTATTTGGGTCAAGGTTCAGTCAAGGTTCAGTCAAGGTTCAAACGGTTCAGTAAAGGTTCAGGTTAGGGTTCAGAAAGGGTTTGGTAAAGGAGGGTTCATGGGTATAATTCAGGTAACAGCCGGACAGTTAAGGCAAGAGGCTGAGCGGATCCATCAGCTTAACAGCCAGTTAAAAAACCAGATATTACTGTTGGAGGCCAAGGAGCAGCATTTAGGAACAATGTGGGAAGGCCGGGCAAAGGATAGTTTTAGGGGTTCGTTTTTGCGGGATAAGGGGCACATGGAAGAATTTTCTCAGTTAATCGGAAGGTATGTTCAGGCGCTGCAGCAGATTGCTGCAAAGTATGAGCAGGCAGAGCAGAAAAACATGGAGATTGCAGCAAGTAAGGCACATTAGGGAGGGAGAGAAGCATTATGGAAGGCACATTAAAAGTAACCCCTGAAAAACTATTGGAAACATCATCGGAATTCAGCGCAGCCGGCAATAAGATTAAAAGCCTAACGGATGAAATGGTTAGAACGGTGAACGGACTGAAAGGAGTATGGCAAGGCGAAGCAGCCCGGATATACAGCAGCCGGTTCGGAGCTTTGCAGAGTGACATGGACAAGCTGCACCGGATGATCCAGGAGCATGTGAGTGACCTCCAAGAGATGGCCGGACATTACCGGACAGCAGAAGCAGCCAATATGGAAGAGGGCAGCACGCTTGCTGTCACGGTTCTTTCGTAAGCTTAGGGGCTGGGTTATTTATGAATGCAGAAAACCGGCTGTCGGAATCAGAAATCAGCCTGCTGCTGGATACTTTTATGTATCTGAACTATCATGATGCTAAGGATGGCCAGGAATTGCAGGATATCTTAAAAGACCTGTCCGGTCTTCCGGATTACGGGCCGGGCGGGGATTTTCATGGAGAATATGAGATCCTGAGTAAAGCTGTGGAAGGAAACTCCTCCTTAGGAGAACTTCAGATCAGTGCCCAAAGCGCGAATATGGGCTTTGACAGCGGAACCCAGGCCTGTATCTTTCAGGAAACCGGTACCGATACGGTTTACGTCGTCTTCCGCGGGACGGGGGACGGTGAATGGATGGATAACGGCCTGGGGATGACGGAAGCATCAACCATCCAGCAGCAGCGTGCATTATCCTATTTTGAACAGGTTGTGGACCGGGGCGGTTTTACGGAAAGCCACCGGATTATTGTAACCGGGCATTCCAAAGGCGGCAACAAAGCCCAGTACGTGACAATGGAAACTACCTACAACGAACTGATTGACAGGTGCTATTCGGTAGACGGACAGGGATTTTCAGAGGCAGCAGTACTGAAATGGAAGAAAAGATACGATAACAGCGAATATGAGGAAAGACGGAATAAACTGTACGGAATCTACGGAGAAAATGATTTCATAAATGTTTTGGGCCATTCCCTTGTTCCGGAAGATCATATCCGTTATCTGCACACGCCGGTGAAAAAGCATGATATTGCCGGTTATCATGATATCAAAAATATGTTTGCGACTGTGAACCGGCAAGGAGAGCTTGTTTTTCAAGGGCAGAGTAATTATGTCACCGGAGGGCAGAAGGAATGGGGATTGTTTGCACAAAGATTGTCAGATGAAATCATGTCGCTTGCGCCGGAAGATCGGGCAGGGTGTGCGGCTGTCGTAATGCAGCTTATGGAGCTGGGAGGGGAAAGAAAAACCGGGATGAACGACGAGGAACTAACTGTGTCAGACTGGGTTGATTTTCTGAAATCAGGCCTACCGTCTGTGGTTATGTCACTATTTTCCCAAGATGGCTTTCGCTTCATGGAAGCACTCTGGCTGGTTGAATCAGGAAAAGGCATCATCTATGCAGTAAACCCGAAACACCTGGCCGGATCGGCGGGCAAGCTGGGGCAGACAGCATTAGAAGTAGAAAGAATAGCGGAGGAGATAGGACAGACAGCGAAGGAGCTTATCTATGCGGTTGAATATGAAATCTCCTGGCTGCCAAGCGCCAACAAATTGCTAGGGGCAGCAAAGAATATCAACCAGCAGGCCGACCTGCTTTTTAAGATGGCTGAGGGATTGGATAAGGCAGCCAGTGCATATGAATCCTGTGAATATTTCGTCACCGAACACATTCTTTTGAAATAAATATAATTCAAATTCAAGCAAACCCAAATCATCGCATTTAAGCAAACCCAAATCATCGCGCTAATTTGACTTTGATTCATAAACTGATTATAATGAGGAGAGAAAAATCAAACTATAATTAAAGCATTGCGAATGAGGTTGCTATGATTAAAATAGATATTGTTTCCGGATTTTTGGGAGCTGGGAAGACCACTCTGATTAAAAAACTGCTGAATGAAGCATTGAGCAATACCAAGACAGTCCTGATTGAAAACGAATTCGGGGAGATTGGCATTGACAGCGGATTCTTAAAGGATTCAGGGATAGAAATCAAAGAAATGAATTCGGGCTGTATCTGTTGTTCCTTGGTAGGCGATTTTGGCGCTTCTTTAAAAGAAGTGATGGCAGTCTATACACCCGATCGGATATTGATTGAGCCGTCGGGTGTCGGGAAGCTTTCGGATGTCAGGAAAGCGGTGCAGAATATTATTGATCAACAGACGTTGAACCACGAGGAAGCGGCTGCCAAGAGGGCAGTGTTAAACAGTGCCGTGTCAGTAGTGGATGCGACAAAATGCCGTCTGTATGTTAAGAATTTCGGTGAATTCTTTACGGATCAGATCATGCATGCGGGAACTATCGTGCTTAGCAGAACGGACAAGATCAGTGAAGAGAAACTGACCCAGTGTGTGGCTCTGTTACGGGAATACAATCCCAAGGCGGCTATCATCACCACGCCTTGGGATCAGTTGGACGGGCAGGCTATTCTGGATACTATGGAAAATGCGAAAGACCTGGAATATGAAATGCAGGTTATGATGAAAGAATTGCAGAATGATCATGTCCATGATGGGCAATGTACTTGTAGCGGCCATGGATGCAGGCACGAGCATGACCATAATTGTGATCATGCCCATGCTCACAGCCACGATCACGAACATGGCCACGATCACGAACATGGCCACGATCACGAACATCATCATGCCGAAGAGGTATTTGACGGTTTTGGCTTGGAGACTCCGGTTCATTATGAGAAAGAAGAACTGGAAGAAATATTGAAGCAGCTGGAGGATGAAACCGCATATGGAACGGTTCTGCGTGCCAAAGGCACAGTTGCTTCCGATGACGGGATATGGCTTGCTTTTGACTATGTTCCAGGAGAAGGAGTGATCCGAGCCGGCAATGTAGATGTAACCGGCAAAATCTGCGTCATCGGAACAAGGCTTCAATCGGAGAAGCTGGAGGCATTGTGGAAAAAGGAAGGAAAAGACTGAAATGATACCGGTATATGTAATCAACGGTTTTTTGGACAGCGGCAAGACAGAGTTCATTCAATATACGCTGACGCAGCCTTATTTCCGTACTAAGGGGAAATCTCTTTTATTACTTTGTGAAGAGGGCGAGACGGAATATGACGTAGGTCTTTTAAAGCAGTCTCGTACCGAAGTGGAACTCATTACCGAGGAAAACCAGCTTGATTCTGTGCATCTGCTGGAATTAGAAAAGAAACATAAGCCGGAGCGGATTGTTATTGAATACAACGGCATGTGGAATTATAAGAAGCTGATGTTTCCGTGGCATTGGCGGGTGGAACAGCAGATTACGCTGATAGATGCTTCTACATTTCCTCTTTATTTTACGAATATGAAGTCCTTGTTGGCAGAGATGCTACGGAAGTCAGACCTAATAGTTTTTAACCGTGCCGGGGGAATCGCTGACCTCAATATATACAAACGGAACGTCAAGGCGATCAACCAGTCTGCCGAGATTGTTTTTGAGGATGAAAACGGTGAGATGGATGCGATGTTTGAAGAAGATCTGCCTTATGATCTCGAACAGGATATCCTTGTTCTGGATAATCAGGGATATGGCATCTGGTATCTGGACTCGCTGGAACATATTGAGCGGTATCTAAGCAAGAGGGTGGTATTTAAGGCACTGGTGCTCAAGCCGGAAGGATTTCCGCAGGGTTATTTCGTACCGGGCCGGATGGCGATGACTTGCTGTGCGGATGACATGGCTTTTTTAGGTTTTGTCTGTAAATACGATCGTTCAGCCACACTTGCCGAACGGGACTGGGTTAAGGTGACCGCCGCTGTTACAAAAGAATATTGGCCCGACTATAAAGGTGTAGGACCTGTCCTCCATGCGCTGTCAGTAGAAAAAACCCAGGCTCCAGAGCAGGAAATTATTAGCTTTATGTAGAAGCTTTGTGAAAAGGTCTGAAAAGGTCAAAAGTGGTTGAAAAGGGTTGAAAAGTGATCAAATTCTATTGACTTTTACGTCTTAAAATGGTATTATCCTATTCGTGGCGAATATGCGGAAGTGTCGGAACTGGCAGACGAGCAAGACTAAGGATCTTGTGGTGGTTACATCGTGTGGGTTCAAGTCCCATCTTCCGCACTATATCATGATTATACGAACCCCATTCTGATAGGGGAAGCGTCGGGGTTTGTAGTGTTCTTTGAATGATGATTAGGCAGAACGGGCGGTATCAGTGATGGTACCGCCCGTTCTGCTCATGATGCGGAGATATGCTACAAGCAATTTTATGCTTTTCGAACGTGTCAGCAGTGTGGAACTAAAACAGAGAATACCTGAGACAGACGGATGAGAAACGGGAAGATATTTGATTACATATCCGTGCATGAAGAAACAAACCAAAAGATATTTTTTGATGGGCAGATTTATGATGCGTTTAGTCTGAAATTTCAAGACAGTCTATTAGTTCAGATGCTGACAACTATTATTTATCGGTAGTTGTCAGATAAAGTGATCTATTAATAATGAGGGCGTCCTCCCTAAAGTCGGGAAATATCATAAGAACCGCTTATCCGGAATGATAAGCGGCTCTCTGCTGATGGAAAAGCCTTACAAAATCCCTCTTCCTTTCAGGGCTCCAACAACGAAGAAAAATATAAATGCAAGAATCAGCAGGATGATAATAATATCCAATTGTTTGACGGTCAAAGGTATTTTATCATATAAATTTTCTTTTAACCCTTTGGGCGGCCCTGTATCAGACGCCATATTGCTATGACCGTCAGTGCTTGTTACCTCAAGAGCCATGTCTGAGCCTTCAGTGCTTGTTTCAGCAGTGATCATATCTTGCTCATCCTTACCGGCTTCCGCAAGAGGTATAGTCTGGTCTTCCTGTTGCAGGTCATTCTGCTTGTCGTTTTCCATGTATCATCCTTTCAGGAGTTTAGCTGAGAATTCTTACTGATACATACTAATTCTTACTTACACATACGAATTCTTTCTATTACTTCCACTTGCTTATCCTTACTTCTTAGCGACATATTTGCGGATATCCAGGGCAACGGCGACGATAATCACGATACCTTGGACGATATAGGTGTAGGACGGCTCAACGCCGACAAACTGCATGGCGATCTTTAACAGTTCAAAGACCAGAACGCCGACCAGGATGCCGGAGATCCGGCCGACGCCGCCGTTTGTGGAAACACCGCCGATGGTACAGCCGGCAATGGCCTCCAGTTCGTAACCAAAACCGATATTCACGGAAGCCCCGCCGGCCTTGGCTCCCAGCAGGAAGCCGGCAAACCCATATAAAGCTCCGGCTGTCGCATAGATGAGGATTTTGGTCTTGGTGGTATTGACACCGCTTACTTCGGCGGCGTTTTCATTGCCACCGATGGCATACATATTTTTGCCGTGGCGGGTGTGTCCGTAAACAAAAAACATAATGATCCCTAAGACAAGGGCAATAACGCCTAGATAGGGAATCCACTGGATTCCGCCCACTGCTCCTGTCGAAAGGGTGGTATAGTCTTTCCGTAATCCGCCGATCGGCTGTGCTCCGGTAAAGACCAGGCAGATTCCGTATATGATGGTCTGGGTTCCCAGAGTAGTAATAAAGGGAGGAACTTTGAGATAGGAAATGATAAGTCCGTTAAACATGCCGAAACAGGTGGTAATCAAGATGACCCCCAATAGCACCAGGATCAGGCTAAATTCCGGCATGTCGGCATATACCCTGCCGGTATAATCGGCACGTTGTAAGAAAGTTGCTCCCAGACAGGCCGCCAATCCCACCGCACGGCCGGCTGACAGGTCGGTACCCTTGGTAATCAGACAGCCTGAAACCCCTAGGGCGATAATAAAGCGGACGGCGGTATTGACAATTAAATTTCTGGCATTGGCATCGGAAAAAAATCCCGGCCGTATGATACCGACCACGATGGAAACCAATATCAGCATAATGACAATAGCGTTATTTAAGAATATTGTTTTGAGTTTTTTTGAGTTCATATAGCTTACCTACTTTCAGTTTTCAAAGCGTGTCGCCAATTCCATGATTTTTTCCTGCGTCATATCATCATTTTCCACAAATCCAGTGATTATGCCGTCACACATAACCATGACGCGGTCAGCCATCCCGATAATTTCCTGCATCTCGGAGCTGATCATAATAATGCTTTTTCCACGCTTGGCCAGATCGGCGATGATCGTATAGATTTCATATTTGGCCCCGACGTCAATCCCGCGGGTCGGCTCATCCATGATGAGGATGTCCGGGTCGTTGGCCAGCCAGCGGCTGATGATGACTTTCTGCTGGTTGCCGCCGGACAGTGACTGGATCTGGGTTTTCTCACTTGGGGTTTTAATATTCAGTTTTTTGATATTATCATGGACTAATGCGTTGATTTTTTTACCGTCAAGCATAATCAGATATTTCAGGTACTTGCTCAGGGACGCAATTGCGACATTATCGGAAATCGATAGCACTCCAAAGATTCCCGTTGCCCTTCGTTCTTCTGTCAACAAAGCAATCCCGTTATCAATAGCATCCTTCGGACGACGGATCTTGATTTTCTTACCCTGATAATTGACCGTTCCGGACACGGAGGCCCGTAAGCCGAAGATGCCCTCCATCAGTTCCGTCCGCTGGGCTCCGACCAGACCGCAGATCCCCAGGATCTCACCTTTTCGCAGCGTAAATCCGGCGTTCCGGAATGATTTGGGATGAATAGAGGTATAATCCGCCACTGTCAGCACCACTTCGCCCGGTTTATTGTCTCTTTCGGGGTAGAGATTGGTCATCTGGCGGCCGACCATGTGGGTAATGATTTTGTCGGTCGTCAGTTCCGCCGCCGGCCAGGTCCCGATATATTTGCCGTCCCGCATAATCGTTACTTCGTCGGATATCCGCAGGATTTCATCCATCTTATGCGATATATAGACAATGGCACAGCCTTCGTTGCGCAGGATGTTAATAATGGAAAACAGCGTCTCGACTTCGGCCTGGGTCAGCGACGATGTCGGTTCATCCATAATAATAACCTTGGCGCCTACCGAAATCGCCTTGCCGATTTCGATCAGCTGCATCTGCGAAACCGAAAGCTCGCCCAGCTTACGGCGCGGATCAAAATTAAGGCCGATCCGTTCCAGAGCTGCTGCCGTCTCTTGGTACATTCGGGCATGGTCAACCACTTTGATGCCGAAGTTTTTATAAGGATAGCGGCCACAAAACATGTTTTCGGCAATGGAACGCTCCGGTATGGGCTGCAGTTCCTGATGAACCATGGCAATCCCCTTCTTCAGTGCGTCAAAAGGATTCAGTATCCGAGTATGCTGGCCATTTAAAAGGATTTCACCTTCGTCCATCGAATATATACCAAACAAGCATTTCATCAGGGTCGATTTTCCGGCGCCGTTTTCGCCCATCAGCGCGTGAACTGCTCCGGGCCGCAATTTTAAATTAACCCCGTCTAAGGCCTTGACTCCGGGGAATGATTTACTGATGCCGTTCATTTCAATTAAATAATCAGGCATTTTCCTCACCTTACTTTTTACCGTGCGAAGGCCTATAATGATGGCCGCCGCACGGTAAAATCAGACTATTATTTTGTTGTTATCGTTTTGAAATATTAGTTAACTTTTTGATAGTCAACCCAGATATACTTTTCGACAGCGTTGCCGTTGATGAAGTCAATGGCGGCATCAACTGCTCCGTGTGACTGGCCGATATGATCGTTAAGCACGGTTCCGGTCATCGTTCCGGCTTCAACCATTTCTACGCATTCGTCAAGAGCATCGACACCGACGTAGGTGATATTCTCAGATGCTTCCATGTCTTCGGCAGACGGTTCACGGTTGATGTAAACAACAGGGATATTGGCTGCTTCCGCTTTTTCGGTGATCGTCGCAGCAGAAGAGGACTGTACCAGGTTAATAATCATAACGTCCACGCCCTGGGCAATGAAGTTATCGACTTGGCTGGCCTGGGTTGCCATGTCGTTGGCAGCGTCCATGATGGTAACCTCGTATTTCACCGTATCGGTTTCCAGAGTCTTGAAATAAGCTTCAATCTCATTACGGTACAAAGTCATAAAGTTGTCGTTGAACTGATAATAGACACCCCGACTTTGTAGGTGTCGCCCGAAGCACAGCCGGACATCAGCATAACTGATAGTAACATAGATACTGCTACAAATACACTAATAACTTTTTTAAACATGTGTTTCCTCCTTATTTGTAAGAAAAGAACGGTTAATCCGTCCTTTTCAGTTATTATGTATAGTATGCAGCTGATACCTTCATAATGCCATATAAAATTCTTCTGAGATTCTATAAAAATCTTCTGATTTTTTGTCGATCATCTTATTGCGTTCCTGTTTTCGTGACAGTGTACATCGGCGCCCTGACAATACGGTCATCAGTCATATTGCTTATCAGCTGCTGCGGGTCGCTGCCGTCCAGCAAGGCGCAGGTTACGTCAAAAATCAGCTCGGCATGGGCAGGGGCATCAATGACGACGGTTCCCAGCATTTTCTGTTCGTTGATGGCTGCCAGACACTCTTGATTTCCGTTGACCCCAACAACATTGCTGAAATCCAATCCGATCTCAGCAACAGCATCCAGCACTCCTAATGCCATGTCGTCATTGTTACATAGGATCAGTTCAATCTGCGTTCCATATCTGTCAAAATAACCCGAAGCCAATACGGTCGCTTCTTCACGACTCCAATTGGCGATCCCGCCATCCAGCTTCTCCAGCCTGATCCCGGCTTCCAATATCGTCTGCACGGAGGCTTTCGTCCGTAAAACGGCATCCTGATGTCGGAATTCCCCTTCAATCATGATGTACTGAACCGCGCCGTCCCCATTCTTATCAATCGCATCGGGATCGGCCTGATAGGTATCGACGACGATCTGGCCTTCCATCGTGCCGTTCATCGCCGCATCGGTTCCGACATAGTAGATCCGCTCCCATTTTTCCATGTCAGCCTCAACCGGCTCACGGTTAAAGAAGACCACCGGCACATCCGCTTCCATCGCCTTGTCGATCACATAAGCCGCACTGGTCCTGTCTACCAGGTTAACGCACAGCACATCATAATCAAGGGCCAGACAGCGCTCAATCTGCCGGTTCTGCGCCGTCTGGCTTAGCTTGGCATCATTGACATTAAAATAAAAACGCCTGTCAGATCCAGTTGCGGCATCATCAGCCAGCAAGTTCAAGCTGTCAATCATCGTCGCCATAAAGGGATCGCTCATGTCATACACAAAAACCCCGACCTTCATCGGCTGCCCGGCCCGGCTCTCAGTCCCGGCGCTCCAAAAGAAAACCAGCATCCCCCCGACAAACAATAGTAAAAGTAAAAACAACAATACAAGCGGTTTTAGACCCTTCATCCCATCTCCTTCAAGTCATGTGAGAAGAACACCCCACGTTCTCCTATACCAATTTTTTCGTGATTTAGTATATCTTAAGCGACGTACTAGGCCGCCTTAGATATTCTTCACGTTTTAGCCTATAGGAAACAATACGTGAACGAGCGGTTCCTGATACATATCAGCAACAGTAACATCATAGATTTCCAGCTGCTGATCGATAGCTGTTCCGGTCTTAACCATTTCTACAGCGGCCTTCAGGCTAAGATAGCCGGCTTCAAACTCGCTGAAGACAACGAGGCCGGTGATGCGGCCGTTTGCCAGCGACGTCCTTGCTTCATCCACAAAGCCGATTCCAAACAGCAGCGCGTCCTGAGGCGCTGCCTCACACATCGGTACCAGAAGGGCTTCATCCAGCGCGGCAACGGCCATCTGTCCGCTTTCCGTATACGACTGATATCGCGCCGGTGTTTCCTGGATCTGGACGCTGAAGGGAAGCTGATTTTCCTCCAGGACAGCCTTCAAGCCTTCCAGCCGACGGCTATGGGTGCGGTCGGTAATGAGCGGCAGTAAAATCAGGCAGAAGCTGGCCTCGTTATGTATGATCTGTTCACCCAGCCGTCTGCCCAGTTCCATATCGTCGGCACCGATATGGGGATGAATACTGGTCAGTGTTTCCAGCGGCCGCCCATAGGTGACGATCACCGGCGACTGCTGGCTGTTCAGGAAAGAAGTGACAGCGGCGCTGTCCTCGGCATAGATCACCACCGCATCGGCTTGGTTTTCCAATTCCCGCCGCAAATATTCCAGCTGTTCGGTGCGCTTGTAAGTCGTATAGCTCGTTACCGAACGCAGATCCACGTTCAGATCCAAGGCCGCTTGTTCCAGTCCCTTGGCAAAACGGTCGCCAGAAGCCTGTACCAGAACAGAGACATTATATACCTGCGGCGGTTCTGCCGACCGGGTATTTTGATACAATGCCGCAAACAGCAAAACGGCGGCAGCTAAGAGCAGGTAAAGCGGAATAAGCCGATCGCTACGCAGCTTCATCGCGGTTCCTCCTTTTCTGGGCCGGGAATAACGGGCATCCGGATCGTGACCAGAGTACCGACATCCGGCTCGCTGTGGATGACCACGCCATATTCTTTACCGAAATACAGGGTGATCCGTTCATGGACATTTTTGAGGCCGACACCGGAGCCTTTGCTGAAGGTCGCGTTTTCGCTAAGCAGTTTCGGCACCCGCTCCGGTGCAATCCCCAAGCCATTGTCTTTGACGGTCAGGCAAAGACAGTCGCCGTCGAGTCGGGACGAGATAACAATCTCCCCGTCGTTATCGGTCATAAAGTCGATACTGTGATAGATGGCATTTTCAACCAGCGGCTGCAGCACCAATTTGACACAAAGTTTATCCAAGGTTTCTTCCGCCGCGTCGATATAAAATTCAAATTTATTCTTATAGCGCATCTTCTGTATGGTCAGGTAATTACGCACATGTTCCAGTTCATCCCGCACGACGATCATATCCTTGCCCTGACTTAAGCTCAGGCGGAAAAACCGGCCTAAGGCGGACACTGCTTGCAGGGCTTCCGGGTAACGTTGTTTTTCAATAAACCAGACGATGATGTCCAGGGTATTGTACAAGAAATGCGGGTTAATCTGGGCCTGCAGGATATTCAGCTTGCTTTTCTGCTCGTGGATCCGCTCCTCGGCAATGTCATCGGCCTGTTTTTGAATCAGCTTGGTCATCTGACGGATGGAATGCCCCAGGTGCTGAATCTCATGGGAGCCGCCCTCATAGATTTCTAGCGGATAGTGCCCCGATTCCACATCAAGTACCGACTGTTCCAGTTTCTTGACCGGATCAGTCAGCTTTTCCGAAAGAAAAGCGTTTACCCAGATCAGCAGGGCAAAATACATCAGCATGATAGCCAGCAAAAATAAAAGGTTCTGCTGGATATCAAAGGTCAGCCGGCTGAGCGGAATAACAGCAATCACGGACCAGCCGGTATAGCCGGCGGAGCGGATGATAATCTCCCGGCGGCCCTCGCTGTGGCGTCCGCTTTGGCCGGCCAGCATGGTTCCTGGTTCTTCGGCCAGTCCGGCGGCCAGCAGCTGATGGCGGGGATGATAGATAATCTTGCCGTCGCTGTCGGCTAGGAAGATATAACCGCCGTCGCTTAAGGTGATGTCGTTGAACAGGTCGGCCAGACCGCTGTAACGCAAGTTGATCAGTACGACGCCGGTTTTGGAAGTCTTACCCTCCGTATACTCGGCGGCACAGCTTAAGGGAATGACCCAAGTATATGGCTCACCGGTTCCGGCGAAGAACTGCTCTACCACCGGCGGGGAAAAATGCAGGTTTTCCGTACTGGCCAGGGCATCCGTAAACCATGTCTCGTCCGCAACGGACAAGTCAGCTTGAGGTTTTCCCGCCGGTGCGGTCGCCAATACTTGGCATGCGGGCGAAAACAGGGTGATATTATGAATCAGATTGCTGTTGGCATCATATAGAAGTTCCAGCTGGCGGCCGGCGTCAGGAGAAGTGATGTCAATATTCCTGACGGCGCCGTAGCTTACCGAGTCGGCAAGATGTATCATATTGGACAGATAGGAATTCAGGGAACGGTTGGCATATTCGACAATACTTTGGTTCTCATTGCTCAGATTGGAGGAAAGCTGTCGGGAAAACTGCCAGAACAGCGTCATTCCCATCATCAGAAGAGCAACCAGCGCCGCTATGGTAAAGGTAAGGAAGACAATCGCCCGGATGCTGCTCTCGTGATAAAAATGGTATATTTTATTCACAAAATATTTTATCATAATCAGAACCTGTCGGCGCCGCGGTATTTTGTCGGCGGCACACCGTATTTTTTCTTGAACACGTAACTGAAGTAATTCGGTTCATCATAGCCCACAAGCTGGGCTATAGCATAGGTTTTTTCATCGGTCGTCTTAAGCAGCTCCACCGCTCGGTTCAGCCGTAATTCGGTGAGATACTGGACATAACTGATCCCTGTTTCCCGTTTAAACACGGTGGAAAAATAGGACTGGCTCACATAAAGGTGTTCGCACAGGCGATCTACCGACATTTCACAATCCGCATAATGTTCGCCGATAAAACGTTTGGCTTCCTCTACCAGATTCAGGGGGGCCCGTTCCCGTTTGTAGCTGATCAGTTCGCTCAGGGCCTCACATATTTCATAGAGCCAGGCGCATACCGGCGCTCCGTCCTTGATATCGTCGGTGACGTCCCGGAAGTTTCTCAGCATGTCCCGGATCTTGAGGGTTTGCGACAGGTCGTACCGGCGCACAAGCCGGTAAAGGATGCCGAACAGGCTGTAGGCATACATCTGCCGGCCCCATTCGTCCAATTTGGCGAAGCGGACGGTAATTTCGGCAATGTAAAGGCGCAGCTGATCCCGGGAGCCGAACTTGACCATGTGCGCCAGCCGCTCCTCTTCCTGGTCATCCAATGCCGGAACCGGAAGCCCGGTTCGTTCCATGTCGTGGATATAGATGGCATTCCCTTCTCCCGTTACCGCTTTATACTCCAAGGCTTCCCGCGCATCCAGAAAGGAATCCCCGGCCTGGCGGACAGTAGGGTAGCTGCGTCCGATCCCGGCGGTCACGATGATATCCAGTGCTTGCTGACAGTGGGTGCAGACCTCATTGGCAATACTGACAAGCGGGGCCGCCGGGTCGCCGGTTTCCCAGGCGGTCACGGCAATAATATATAAAGAGCTGAGAAAGACCGTGCAGCGGCAGCGGCCGTCCAGCTCTTTTTCCACGATCTGACGGATCAGGATGGGGATCAGTTCTTTGGAGACAGTACTTTTTTTGCTGCGGCCGACTTCAAACAAAGCGACGGCATAAGCGGCCGCGCCGCTAAGCTGCAGGCCGTATCGCTGTAACTGCTGCTCAATAATATCCTCGGGCACCATCCCCCACATCAGTTCGGTCAGAAAACGTTCCCTGGTCAGAGGCAGCGATTCCTGATACAGCCCTTGCAGGAAATCGATGTTCTGTTGCTGGGCAATGGTATCGTCCAGACGCTGCCTGACCTTGGCCAGGACTTCCGTCAATTCCGCTACGTTGACCGGCTTCAGGACATATTC
The DNA here is from genome assembly GCA_002293525.1 of Lachnospiraceae bacterium UBA935. Lineage (GTDB taxonomy): Bacteria > Bacillota > Clostridia > Lachnospirales > Lachnospiraceae > UBA935. The sequence goes on along the minus strand of DBDJ01000072.1, from coordinate 199,092 downwards.
GACGACGTTCAGCCGGATGGCGGCTTTTGCGTATTCAAATTCATCATAACCTGACAGGATAATGATCAGGACACCGGGATACAGTTTTGTCAGCTGGCGGCTCATCTCCAGCCCGTCCAGGAAAGGCATGCGGATGTCGGTGAGCACGACATCTACCCGCTGGGCTTCGGCTTTTTCCAAAGCATCCCAGCCGTTTTCTGCCTCGGCGATGACCGAATAGCCCAGGCCGTCCCAGTCGATCAGGCTGACGATGCCCTCGCGTACGTCCGCTTCATCGTCCACAATCATTATTTTGTAAAATCGCTGTGCCGGCCGGCTGGCAAGGCTATCCGTCATAAGTGTTCCTCATCTGAAAAGTGATGGCTTATTTTATATATATTATTAAGTGGAATATTATGATTTCATATGTGATTTAATCATAGAGGAAACCGCTGGACTTGTCAAGAAAAGGCAGTCGGGAATTATTTGAATTAATTCGCCAGAAGGTAAATACTAGGGAAACACTGATTGAATCAGCATTTCCCTAGTATTGTTACGGGTTTTATGTGGCCGCCTATTGCCTAGCAGGTTCAGCTGCCTACATAATAAGATGCGTCACGGAAGCATTTTTCACTCAGGGTATGATAAAGGGCGGCACAGGTCAATTGATAATAGGGATTTACATAAAAAATATTCAGGATCCCACAAGTCAACAAACTGAGAAGGTTCCAGCCGATGAAGGAAATATCCAGTATAAAGGCATTCCATTTCTCGCCTTCCATCATTTTCTTGGAGCGGGCAAAAACTTCTCGGGTTGCCATACCGGGATTTTCAGCTAATATGTAGGGTATCATGCGATATTCATAGGTTTTTATAATGCCGGGTATGATGAATAAAAGGTACCAAAACCCCAAAAATAAATTCTTTAGGAATTGTGTTTTAACGATGTTAACGTAGTTGTTTTTAAAGGCAAACCCCATCGTTCCCAGATTGTAAGCATCCTCGAGTGCTTCTAACAAGCAAAGTCGGCAGCCAACCTCTAGAGGTGAGAAAACAAAAGTTTTGAGTATCGTTGCCACCAGCAATATAATAAGTACTATTACAAAAAAAGTGGCAAGTATTAACAACAAGGCGTCAAAGGACAACTGATTTAGGGTTTCACTTTCATCATCTAAAATAGAAGAAGATGATGAGTTAAAAGATGTGCCGAGCGTCAAGGTAAGAATAAAGCTGACGAGAACGCTCTTCCAGTAATTAGCATAAAAAACTTGTCTGGCATGATCTTTTAATGTTTGTCGGTACCACATGGTATATTAGTTCCTTTCCTGTTTAAATTATTATCATATTAAATAGTAACATAGCAATGCGGTTTAAAGCAATTACTATTAGGAATAATGGAATAAAAGAACCGATATTTGTCACTTTATACAATTTGCCCTTATGAAAGCGACGTCATGGTGTAGATAATAACGGAAAATCCGTCGGGTTTCGGTGTCGCAAGTTTCGGTGTCGCGGGTTCGGTGTCGCGGTTTTCGTTGTCGAAAAGTTGTAATGTCAAAGGCGGCCCGGTTATGTTATAATATCATGAACAGGCTCACTGAAAGGGAGGAGAAGATGAACGAAGTCAGATGCCCGAAATGTAAAGAGGTATTCAAGGTTGATGAATCAGGTTTTGCGGATATCGTAAGGCAAGTCCGCGACAAGGAGTTTGAAAAGGCGGTCCGAGAACGGGAGTCGTTATTGGAAGAAGATAAAAATAAGGCGGTAAGACTTGCAGAAGCCCATATCAAAAATGTCCTGCAGGCCGAGGCAGCGAAAAAAGAAGCTGAAATCGCCGAATTAAAGACTAAGATCAAACTCATGGAAGCCGAGGCAAGAAACCGGCTGCAGGAGGAAGCGGCAAAGAAACATGCCGAAATCACCGAGTTAAAAATAAAAATCAATACCCAGGACGCCGAGAAACAGCTGGCTGTTTCCCGAGCGGTACATAAAGCGGAACAAGAACGTGACAGATTCGCGGGTGAACTCAAGGCGATGGAAACCGAATGCCAGCTCCGTGAGATTTCCCTTAAGGACAAGCATAAGGCTGAACTTAAGACAAAAGACGATATGATCGCTTATTACAAAGATATGAAAGCGAAGCTGTCGACTAAAATGGTCGGGGAAACGCTGGAACAGCACTGTGAGACCCAGTTTAACCAGATCCGCGCAACCGCCTTTCCCAATGCTTATTTTGAAAAGGACAATGATATTAAGACAGGGAGCAAGGGTGATTATATTTATCGGGAAAACGATCATGAAGGGAATGAAATCGTTTCGGTTATGTTTGAAATGAAAAACGAGGGCGATGAAACCGCAACGAAGAAAAAGAATGAAGACTTTTTTAAGGAGCTTGACAAGGATCGCCGGGAAAAGGGCTGTGAATATGCCGTGCTGGTAACCCTGCTGGAGCCGGACAGTGAACTGTACAATTCCGGGATCGTGGACGCCTCGTACCGGTATCCGAAAATGTATGTGATCCGGCCGCAGTTTTTTATTCCGATGATTACCGTATTGCGGAACACATCCCTGAAAGCACTGGAATATAAGGCTGAGCTTGCCCTGATGCGGAGCCAGAATATTGACATCATGCGCTTCGAAGAAAACCTTGAGACATTTAAGTCGGGATTCTCGCGTAATTATGAACTTGCCAGCCGCAGGTTCAAGACAGCCATCGAGGAAATTGATAAGACGATCGATCATCTGCAAAAGACCAAAGAAGCCTTGCTTTCATCAGATAATAACCTGCGCCTGGCAAATAATAAAGCTGAGGAACTGACGGTTAAGCGCCTGACCCGCGATAACCCGACTATGGCCGCGAAATTTGCTGAGCTGGGAAGCTGATCGTTACGGTCCGCAGTTCAGCCGGCGTGCGTATTTATTTCGCACTATCAAATAAGTTTTCTATTCGGAGGATGATAGCTTCATCAACCTGATTATAGAATTCGATATCTAAATTATTCGAGTCGACCCATTTTGCTATGTATGTATCATAGTCCTCATCTCCCTGAGGGTACTTGTCGCGGTATTCCTTTCGGCTTTCGGCAAGCTGGTTTTGGTATTCAAGGGCTTCCTTGGAGCAATAGACCCACTCGTGGTCGCCCTCAGTCAGCAAAAACTGTGCCTTTTCATTGGTGATTTGGTCTTGGCAGCCGTAAATCGCCACATTCATGGTAACCAGATCATCATTTTTGCCTTGGATAATCAGAAAGGGGATGTCATTGGCATTGATCGCATCGACAGCCTTTACTTCCATAGCTGCTCCGAAGTAACCCCTTTGCAGCAGCCACATATGCGGATAAAAGAGATAAAATGCACTGCCTACATTCTGGCTTCCCAGTTCGTTAAATGATTCGACAGGATCATTATAAGCTGCCATGCTGACGGCCGCTTTGACCCGGTGAGGATGGGAGAGCGCGGCGCATACGCCATAGCCGCCCCAGCTGTGGCCAAGGAGATAGAGCGGAAGATGGTCATAGCGTTGCTGGGATTCGATGTGGGTCAGCAGCGCATCAAGGTCAATCGCCGACTGCGCTAACCCCCGGGTGTTATTCCCTTCGCTGCCGGCCACGCCGGTGTTATCATAGGTAATGACACAATATCCGTCGTCGATAAAGCGGGTGACCAATGTCATATAATCATCGCCGGTGCCTCCCAGGCCGGAGGAGATGACGATTAATCCGCGGGACTTATCTTTTCCGTATTCGTATCCGGTCAGTTTATTACCGTCCACGGTAAAGGTAAATTCTTCGCGGGGATATTTTGACTGATCGATACCGGAATAATCCAGATTGGGAACGAATCCGGTTCTGTCCTGTGAGTACCCGACCCGACCAAATGTCTGTGAATACACCAGATAAGATACGGCACCGCCGCCGAGGGTGTATAGCAGGGTCAAAGTGATTACGGTAATGAGGGCAATCTTTTTAAGGCTTCTCTTTTTCTTATTCTGTCCGATTTTCTTTTTCATGTTCTGTCTTCCTTTTTATGTTATTTTTTCTCATGTTTTTTATTTCATGTTTTCTTGACTGTTATTCTTTTCTCATGTTTTTTACTTTCTCATGTTTTTATTTTTATGCTCTCTTGACTGTTATTCATTTTCCATGTTCAGCTTCATTTTGATTATCCTTCTTTCTGATTATTGCTTCCTGTATTTTCCTAAGGTCATAGTTGGCCTTAAAGGTACGTGTTAAATCAATGACAAGGGCACCGAGGATAAAAAAAAGATATGCGGTCACTACCGAGCGGAACATCTCGTAATAAGCGGCAGGGTACAGCTCCGTGAAAAATCCGGAGATGTAGGTATAAAGCAGTGAAAGACTGCAGCAGAACACAAAATGAAGGGGAAAAATCGCCCAGACCGACAGTTTTTCAAAATATTTGAAGAGATTGAGCGGCACTATCGTCATCGTACATAGGATCAGCCGGTCAATCAGGAGCAGATAGGGCGAGGAAACCACGCCATGTTCGATCCAGCTCAATGCTACATCGAGTATGGTCGTGAAAGTAAAGAATACGCAGATAATCACTAATTTATTGCCATAAACCATATAGTTGAAGATGGTATTTTTCTCAAGGTATAACGTAAATGCGGAAATAATTTTTTTCATATCAGTTGCGGACCTCCATTGCTAATTTATGGATGGCAGCCAGAAGCCCGTCACGGTAATGTCTGCTTACTACCACCCGTTCGCCATTTACCATTTCAGCGGTCAGGCGCATATTGAGCCCGGTCGAAACCGCTTTGATTTTGAACAGATTACAGAGACAGGCCCTGCTGATCCTGACAAAATGCCGTCCGGCCAAGGAGTTTTCAAGCGCGGCCAGCGAAGGTGCCATAGTGAAGACGTCATCTTTTGTATATACACAGCTCCTGTCGTCCACCCATTCAAGATAGAGAATGTCCTGCAAGTCGATATTGTGGGTCGCGCCCTCTTTTTCGCACTGCAGCACCGAGCGCTCCCCTTGACAGATATGCAGGATCTGCTCAATCGCCGGCGTCAGCTCACGGTATTTAATCGTAACATAGTCATCATCAAGTTCAGGGTCTTTCTGCGAAATCAGCTTCACTGTCTGTCATCATCCTTCCGGAAATCATCATGTGCCAGCCATGTATTATGGTGATAGGATACTCTGTTTTGCCACCCAAGTCAAACGGATATAGCTGAACTGCGAATGCTGGGGCATGAAATGCGAATCACTCGCCGATGAGGCCCGGGCAATCAGACGATGACCGCGCAGCCATTCAGTTGATGACAAAGATTAGTCGTAATTTAACAGATATGTAAAATAGCGGAATACTAAAATTAGCAAGACTAAAAATAGCAGGGGATTACCTCCCCCGCTACTTTAAAATTAGCTGAATCATGAATTGATCAGAGGGCATCCGGCAAGCTGCTTTCCTGTCGTAATACCGCCAGATCATGGAGCAGATCCTGATCCTGATACTGGTTCAAAGCCACGGCTTCCTGCAAGATGCGGATTCCCGTCTCGCTGTCCCCCAGTTTGTGCAAGGCTACGGCCAGGCCGCGCATTGCGTAAGGATCCTTGGCATTGAGGGCTAAAGCGGCTTCATTGGCTTCTTTGCAGGAGCTGTAGTTACTGCACATATAGTCGCAATATCCTTTGGCCGCTAAAGCCTTACTGTGTTCCGGCTTAAGTTCCAGCACCCGTTTCAGTGCGAAGGCCGCCTCCTGATGTTCCTTGCTGCCGATCAGCTTTTCTGCGATGGCCATCAGTAAGGTGACGTCGCTAAGCCCCCGGTATTTTACTTTCAGGTTTTTCAAGGCCACGTTATATGCGCAGTAGCAGTTTTCCGATTCCATGCTTCCGTTCATGGTAAGCCTTGTATTGGTGCAGCCGCCGAGGCATTTATTCTTATAGTTGCAGATGGCACAGTCGCCGCTCAGTGCAGCGGCAGTCATCTTGCGCCGCCAGGAAAAGGCGTTCTCATCCTCCCAGATATCCCGCAGGGAGCGCTCGCGGATATTTCCTTCCAGGTATTCCTCGGAGCGGATGGAAGTGCAGCCCAGGATATTGCCGTTATGCAAGATACCGAAGCCCCGCAAGCCGGCGTTACAGCCATCCCAAAGCGGGACGTTGCGGCTCTGATAGGAGATCTTTTTGACAGCCAGCTCCTTATGCGTATAATAGCCGATACAGTCGGCAGGGAAAATGCGGATCCGTCCTTCCTGTGCCGTTTCATAACAAAAATCAATGATGTCGTTCATCTGCTCCGGCTCCAGTACCCAGTCCTCCTGTTCCTTCAGATTTCCCATAGGAAGGCCGAGCTGGACTTGCCAGGTCTGGACACCCATGGAAATCAGTTCCTCTTTGAGTTCATGCAGCTGCCCGATGTTTTGTTTCGTTATCGTAGTAACCGCACCTGCTTCAATACCGACAAGGTTTAACAGCGCAAAGGCTCGCTTGGATCTGGCAAAAGACCCTTCCTTACGGATCTTATCATGTATCTCTTCCGTGCCGTCGATGCTGATGGCAACAGTGGCAACGCCGCTTTCTTTCAGGCGGATTACCATCGTCTCACTGAGCAGCCAGCCGTTGGTGATCAGGTTGACGATCACGCCGTTATCATTTAACCGTTTGATAATACGGGGGATGTCTTTCCGGGTCAGCGGTTCGCCGCCAGATAAAGTGATCCACTTAAGACCCAGCTCACCGATCTGGTCGCACAGCTCTAAAGCCTCTTCGGTCTTTAGTTCATCCGGCAACGGTTCTTTACAGGAAGAGCCGCAATGGCCGCAACGCATGTTGCAGCCCATTGTGACTTCCCATACACAAGTAATGGGTTGATATTTCATCTGTGTCCTCCTATTGGCATGTAGGATAGCCATATTTCATCTGGGCGGTATCTACAAAAGGAGAACCGGGACTGATAAAGGGAGTGGTTTTCCTGACAGGCGGCGTATCTTCCTGGCTCTGGTTATTATTCACACAGTTGAAGGACATGCCGTACAATGAATCACTCTGCATTACACAGGGATAACCGTACTTATGGACGGCAGAACTGATATAGCCATAGGGCATCGCGCTATTGGCAACATCGCCCGCTGACGAATCGACAAGGCCATAATCGACAGCAACGGCCGCCGGCTGGGCACAGTTAAATCCGTACATTAAAGCAGAGTCCTGCATGACACAGGGGAAACCGTACTTGATCTGGATCGGGTCGGCGGCATTCCTTGCATTTACTGCCGGATCCTCAGCCACAGCATTATCGCTGTATGTAGCGAACTGATTGGCATTTTCCGGGACAATCCTCAGATTAACCGTGCAGGAATCAATGACTTTCTTAGGCGCAAAGCTGCATAGAAGGAGAAATGTCAGCTTCACATTGTATTCTTTTACCGCTGTCACACCCAGATAAAAACTCTGGACTACGGGCCCGATGGTATTTTCGGCCGCCAGTCGACTGGTCTCCACCGCTTCCAGGACAATACCTTCCGGCAAGTTGCTTAAGGCCCAGCCGTAAGGGGAAGAACCTAACATGGACTGCAGGTTGACTTGAAATACTTTTCCCTCATAAGCCACCATTTCTTGGACATAACTCATATTACATAACCTCCATTCTTATTTTTCCCAGGCAATTTTGGATGCCTGACTATAATTTTATTATAATATCTTCACTTGAAAGGGCAATCGGCTGGCGTCGAAATGTCATATTCCGGCTTGTAAATGACATTCAAATATGATATTCTGAATTGAATAGTTAATCATTACTTAGATGTGAAATAGCTATTAAAAAACACCTCGCGGTGATCTGAACTGTAATATTGAAGCCGTTATAAAGTCATAACAGAATCGGTCAACCGAAATATCTTGACAATACTTTTGTCTTGAGAGGGCTCAAGATCATACAAACAGATAAGGCTAAGACAGGGCGAAAGTCATTGAGTGCGGCAGGGCCGCGCAGATGGGGATGAGATGAAGATTGCTGTAGTCGAAGATGTAGCAGCAGACCGGGAACTATTATGTTCCCATTTACATACTTATTTTGGACAGGACCGTTTTTCAGGGGAGATTCATCTGGAAGTGTTTGAAAGCGGCGAAGCCTTTCTGAACGATTCTCCGGAACCATCGCCGGAATTATCGCTGTACCGTTCTCCGGAACCATCACAGAAATATCCTTCCGGGAACTCGCCGAAGCCTTTACCGGACAAAAGATACGACCTGGTTTTTCTGGACTGTTACATGAGGGAGATTTCCGGCATGGAGGTGGCTCAGAGGATCCGTTCCCAAGATGAACATACCGTCATTATTTTCACCACCTATTCCAGTGACTTTGCCGTCGAAGGTTATAAAATCAAAGCCGCCGGCTACCTGCTGAAACCCATTACCTATCAGGATTTTACGGATATCCTTGATATCATAGATCTGGGACAGATACGTGCCAGAGATTATATCTTACTGGAGAACGGCCACGAAAGCATCAAAATCTTTCTCCGGGATATCATATATTGCGACATCAGTAAACATTACTCGCAGGTTCATACCCAAAGCATGGGAATGCTCCGTTTTCGTATGCCGTTTGCCGCGTTGTCCGACCAGCTGAATGCTTCTCGGGAATTCTATCTATGCTACCGCGGCTGTATCGTCAACCTGGCGCAGGTCAAAAAGATCGACCAGCTCGTCCTGCATATGTCAAACGGAGACCGGGTTCCTTTCCGTAAACGGGAATATCACAAATTACTGCGTCTGCACCGGGAATTCCTATTTGAAAAGGCAAGGGGGCAGCTTTAATGGATTATTGTCAGATCATTGATATTCTATTCTACGAAGCGGTGGATATTTTCCCCAATCTTTTTCTTGCATACATTCCCTTCTGCCATCATCTGCGCCTGTCACCGCCCAAGACCTTTTCCGTGTCGCTCTTACTGTATGGCCTTCTGGTTCTTTGCCGGATCCTGACCTGGCACTATCCCGGTCTCAGCACGGTTATGACGGTGCTCTGGGTTCTTATCTATTTTCTTTTCTACGGCATCTGTATCCGTGGCCGGGTCATCCAAATGCTATTTGTATTAATCACTATTCTAAATTACAATAGCTTTATCATGATAATAGGCAGCCATCTGGCTTTTCATCAACTGGGAAACCACACGGCGGTTCCCTATTCTTTTACCCATACCCTGATGAACCTGCTGGTCATGCTCCCGACTTATCCAGTGGTCGCCCACGTGTACCACAAAAAATTCCGGCCCCTGATTGATTTCACGGAACAGCCGAAGATATGGAGATATCTATGGCTGATTCCAGCCACCTTCTGCCTTTCCTACTATTATAATTTATACTCCGGCGGCGGCATCCTGTCCTATACCGAACGGCTGCAAAATGTCCTCTTCGCCGCTTTTTATAATGTCGGCGCCTTTTTCGTCACCTATGTCATCGTCCGCCTGCTGGAAGTCAGCCAAGACTATCTGCTGCTGAAAACCGCCAACTACCATCTCTCCTTACAGTCCCTGCAGTATGACAACATGCAACAACGGATCGAAGACGCCCGCCGTGCCAACCATGATCTCCGGCAAAGCCTTGCCCTGATCAGCACCTACCTCAATGACGGCAGCTATGACAGCCTCAAAGACTACCTGAAAGACTATGTCAGGAAACTGTCGCCGGCTGCAACCGTGGTTTACTGTCCCCATTATGCCCTAAACGCAGTCATTGTCTATTACGACAAACTGGCAAACGAACATAATATCCAGCTTAAGGCCAACGTAGCAGTGCCGTCACAATTACCGATAGAAGATTCCGACCTGGTGGTGCTGTTCGGAAACTTACTGGAAAACGCCGTTGAAGGCTGCCTTCGCTGCCCCCCCGGAAACCGCTTCATCTCACTAACAGTACAGTACCCGGAGCCGTCACTGGTAATTGTCATGAAAAATTCTTACAACAGCGAAGAACCAACCCCAAAACCAACCCCAAAACCCAACCAAGAGCCAGTCAGAAACACCCCAATTCCGTCTTCCAAGGGCCCCCATGGCGGAATCGGCCTGCAGTCGATCCGCAACATCTGCGAAAAATATCACGGCACAGCAGAATTTGAAGGCAAAGATGCCGTTTTTCATAGCTCAGCCATATGTACACCAAAGAGCCATGACAATAAAGAAAGGAAATAAGAACATGACAAAAAACAAAACAAAAGACACAACAAAAGACACAACAAAAGACACAACAAAAGACACAACAAAAGACACAACAAAAAACACAACAAAAAACAAAATAAAAAACATCATATTTGATATAGGCAACGTATTAGCCGGTTTTACATGGCAGGCATTCTACCGGAGCTTCGGCTTTGACGAAGAAATACTTAAGAAGCTTGCAACAGCGACCGTACAGGGTCCCCTGTGGTATGAGGTAGACCAGGGAGTGCTACCCCCCCAAGAAATCGTCCGCAAATTTCAAGCCTATGACCCGTCTATAGAAACTGAGATCGGGACGGTATTTGCCGATATCGGCGGCATATTGACGAAGTATGATTATGCCTGCTCCTGGATCAGCGAACTGAAGAACAGAGGATTTTCAGTCTATATCATCTCCAATATATCCGAACAGGTACTGCATGACTGTAAAGAAGCCCTTTCCTTCATTGATCTGGTCGACGATGCCGTATTTTCCTGCCAGGTTCATATCCAGAAACCAGATGAGGCAATTTACCAGCGCTTTTTAGAGCAGACCGACTGTGATCCAGCGGAATGCATCTTCCTGGACGATCAGGAAGCCAACATAAAGGCAGCTGCCAACCAAGGCATCCGAGGGATCGTGTTTCAGGGATACGAACAGGGAAGGCAGGAGCTTGAGAGTGTGCTTACAAAGGCACACAAAAAATGACCTCCACGGTAGTGTCAAGTAAGCTATGAAAAAACGGGTCAAAAAACAGACCTAATAAACCTTGAAAACTAAGCTGTCTATGCAGATTGCGATTGCGGCAGTCATGTGCCTTGTGCTGACAATCATACCTATTCTATTGGGGCTAAAAGATATGGTTTCCGGCACGCGTTATTTGCAAGCATGGCAGTTTGTTTTCCCGTTCTTCTACACGCTGTTGGGCGTTGGATTGGCCGAAGAGTTCTTTTTCCGAGGGTACTTATATTAAAAATAGCTCGATTATAGACCATCCAAGCTATTGGCCATTATCATTTCGCCAAATCGCTAAAAACATGCGATTTGGCGCTTGCAATTCTCGGGATTTTGCGTAAAAGTATTCCATACTTTTTGAACAGCGCAAAACACCTCGCGGTGGCCTGAACTGTTAACCAACAATTCATTTGTTAAATATATTGAATGATGCCTGGTATCAAGTATAATGTCCATGAGCAATGTCTCCTTGTGTATGAGGTTGGAGACAACACAAAACTCTCAGTTGGAATACCGAATCGTCATATTGCCTAAGCATCATCTGCTCCGGCGACTTGCGGTAGAAACTTAGTTGCACTTATTTTCGGACGGTGGAGCCGGAGCAGATGATGCTTAGGCAATATGACGATGACCGCAGCACAATAACCACAGCACAATAACCACAGCACAATGACCGCAGCACAATCCCATAGCAAACGCTGCCCCAGCACCTGGATTACAGCCTAAACTTATCCACAAGCCCCACCAACTGATTCGCCGTACTCCTGGCTTCCTTAATATTCTCCACAACCCCCGAAGCCCCAACAGAAATATCCGTAGTCTGCTCCGCCACCACCGACGTAGTCTTGGCTCCTTCCTGGGCCGCTGCTGACACCTCATTGATCGCCCGCATCAGGATCTGCAGCGATGCCAGAAGCTCTTCCGACGTTGCACTCAAATCACTGGTCATATCACTCATATATACCGCATCCGTACTATAAGAATCCGCTGCTTCCAGCATATCCTTATAATCATTCATAACTTCATTAGCCACGAAATTCAGCAAATTCGTCGAACTGTCCGCCAAATCCCCGACAGCACTCATAACCACCTTCGTAATCGCCTGAATCTGTGTGACAGTATTCTTGGAATTGTCCGCCAAGGCACTGATTTCATTGGCAACTACAGCAAACCCGCGGCCAGCTTCGCCCGCTCTTGCCGCCTCGATGGAAGCATTCAGGGCCAGCAACGTCGTCTGGCTGGTAATCCCTAAAATAGCATCGGCCAACGCATTGATCTCATTTACAGCTTTAGAGTCTTCCAAGGCTTTTTCCAGCGCCGTCTTGATCTGCCCGAAGATCTGATTAGATTTCTCAATCGACCCGTTGACATGCTTACCCAGTTCCGAAGCCCGTTTATGAATCTCCCCGGACTTGCCGGCGCCATCTTCAGCTTTTTCAGCGACAGTTTCCACGGCACGTTCAATCTCGGCAGCGGTAGCGTTCATTTCCTGAGCGGAAGCCCCGGTTTCTTCCATGCCTGCGCTCAGTTCTTCCGTAGCGGCGGAAGCATCGGTAATCCGGTCATTCAACGTATCAAGGATTTCCGTAGCAGAATTTACCGCTTCGCCAAGGTTGCCCGCCGAATCCTTGATGCCGGACACGGTGCTGATCAGCCCGTCCTGCATGGCCTGGATATTGTTGGCGAGGATACCGACTTCATCTTTTTGGGCCCGATAACGATCCGGCAGAACGACAGTCAGGTCACCGTCGGCGATTTTCGAGGAGACTTCCCGCAAAGCATTCAAAGCCCTGGAGATAATAGTAGACATGAAGACGCCGATCACAATCGCCACCAATGTCATGATTACGATGATGATAACCGTCACCGTCGTGCTGCTCTGATAATTACTCAGTGCCGTGGCAACGCTTTTTTCAGCAGCGCTCTTATTGTACTCGACCAGATCTTCGATATCTGACTGGGCGGCCTGAACCAGCGGGATGACGACGGTTGAATTGTATTCATAAGCTTCATGAAACTGGCCGTTTCTTGTCATGGTAATGATATCTTCCCGGGCCTGGCGGTAATCGGCAAGCGAGGTTTCCAGAGCATGGAACATCTCGGCATCGTCTCCGTCTTCTTCAAGCAGCTTACTGTAGAGTTCCATGTCCTCGGTAGTCTTATCGGCAGTCGCGTTCAGAGAGATGATGTTGGATTCCAGGTTATCGGCCTGATCTGCATTAATCATCATTTGGGTATACATCCGGACTTCGTTAATATTACTTTTAATATCTTCAATATAAGATGTGGCTGTAAAGTTTTTCGCATAGATACTGGAATTAGCGTCACTGATCTGCCCCATATTTACGATTCCCAGAATGCCGATCGCAATCATGGCAACAATCAGGATGGAAAAGGAACCAAGAAATTTAACAGTTAGCTTTGCATTGTAGATAAATCTCATACACTACCTCCTATGTAAGTTGTTGACAATGTCTATTTCTCCCTATTGTATGCTTTAACAGTTAATTAGTCAACAAATTATGATAATAAAAACTAGTTTTCTAAAAAAAAAGTTAAACCAACTAAAAAAGAACAGGTTCTCCTGTTCCTCAGAAGAGCCTGTTCTTGGGTTATTAGGTTAATTTGTATATTTATCCAGATATAGGTTCTTACAATTTAAATTTATTAACCATGTTTACTAACTGGTTCGCAGTGTTGCCGGCATCTTTGACATTTTCTACTACACCGGAAGCGCCGACGGAAATATCGGTGGTCTGTTCCGCAACAACCGTCGTGGTCTTCGCTCCTTCCTGGGCGGCGGCAGCCACTTCGTTGATGGCTCGCATCAATACCTGCAGTGAGGCCAGAAGTTCTTCGGAGGTTGCGCTTAAGTCACTGGTCATGTCGCTCATGTAGATGGCATCGGTATCGTAAGAATTGGCCGCATCCAGCATATCCTTATAATCGCTCATAACTTCATTGGCGACAAAGTTTAACAGGTTGGTGGAGCTGTCGGCCAAGTCACCGACGGCGCTCATGACGACCTTGGTAATCGCCTGAATCTGGGTAACGGTATTCTTGGAATTGTCCGCCAAAGCGCTGATTTCATTGGCTACTACGGCAAAGCCGCGACCGGCTTCCCCGGCTCTGGCGGCCTCAATGGAGGCGTTCAGCGCCAGCAATGTGGTCTGGCTGGTGATACCCAGGATGGCATCAGCCAGGGCGTTGATCTCATTTACGGCCTTGGAGTCTTCCAGGGCTTTTTCCAGAGATGTTTTGATCTGGCCGAAGATATTATTGGATTTTTCGATGGAATCGTTGACATGCTTGCCAAGTTCGGAAGCCCGCTTGTGGATTTCTCCCGACTTACCGGCTCCGTCTTCGGCTTTTTCAGCGACGGTTTCCACGGCACGCTCAATCTCGGCGGCGGTGGCGTTCATTTCCTGAGCGGAGGCTCCGGTTTCTTCCATGCCGGCGCTTAATTCTTCAGTAGCAGCCGAGGCATCGGTAATGCGGTCGTTCAGGGTGCCGAGAATCTCGTTGGCATGACTTACGGCATCCCCCAGATCATGAGCAGAGTTCTTGATGCCGGATACGGTGTCGATCAGCCCAAGCTTCATGGCATCGACATTGTGAGCCAGCATCCCGACTTCGTCTTTTTGTTCAAGATAAAGCTCCGGAAGCGTAGCGGTCAGATCGCCGTCGGCGATTTTCTGAGAGACCTCGCGTACGGCATTCAGCGGCTTGGTAATCAACGATGAGATGAAGATACCGAGGACAATAGCCAAGAAACCTATGACAGCGACAATGATAATGGTAACGATGGTGCTGCTTTTAAAGCTAGCTTCACCAGTGTCAAGAGTGGCCTGTGCATCATTCAGGTTGAAATCAATAAGCGCCTGAATAGCCACTTCGGCTTTTTCCACGATGGGGATGATGGTACTGTTATTCAGTGCATCGGCTTCGCTAAATTTGCCTTCCTGCGCCAAGGAAAAGACGGCTTCCCGCTCGGTACGGTACTGGGTGATGATTGTTTTCAGATCGTCAAACAGTTTGACATCGTCGCTGCCTTCGATCAGAAGATCTTCATAAGCTGTCATATTATCACTAGTACGGCCAGCTATTTCCGTTAAGAGGTCAAGATGTTCCTGGATCATATCGGAATAACTTTCCTGAACAAGCCTCTGCGTATATAATCTTGCCTGGGTAATGTTGACTTGAATCTCCATGATTTCAACAGTGGACTTAAAATTGTTGTTATAAATGCGGCTGCTGTTTTCATTGAGTGTGTTCATGTTTAGGACACCCATTGCTCCAATCACGATCATCGCGATGATCAGGATAAAAAATGACCCTAATAATTTTACTGTTAGTTTTAGGTTACGTATTGCTTTCATACTCCGCCAAGCCTCCTTTATTTATAAATGCAATGATTACGATGTCTAATTATATCTTATATAAAAGTTTTAATCAATAAATACCAATAAATAAATCATTAATAATAGATATTCACTAAGATACCAAGATAAAAACAGAAGTATTTTTATATAAAATAGACAAAAACCATAGAAATTATACAAATTAAGCAACTTTTCAAAAAAGTGGAATCGTAGTATACTGGTACAATAGCGTGACTGAATTTTTATAATTTGATCAATTTTTAATTCACAATTAAATGTATTTACAATTGATCACAGGATCACTATCGGATACGATCTGAGAAAGGGATAAGGTATTAATATGAAAAACAGTAAAATAACCCGAGAAGCAGCACTGGCTCTGTTGAAAGAACATAATCAAGAAGACTTCCATATACACCATGCCCTTACGGTCGAAGGCGTGATGCGTTATTTTGCCAGGGAACTGGGTTACGGGGAGGAAGAAGAGTATTGGGGGCTGACCGGGCTTCTGCATGACATCGATTTCGAGGAATATCCTGAGGAGCATTGTCAGAAGGCACCGGCGCTGTTACGGGCTGCCGGTGTCGGCGAAGACATGATAAGCTCCGTCTGCTCTCACGGTTACGGAATCTGCTCGGACATTGAGCCGCAGCATCAGATGGAAAAGGTCTTGTTCGCTACAGACGAACTGACCGGGCTGATCGGCGCCGCCGCCAGGATGCGGCCGTCACGGAGCGTGACAGACATGGAAGTCGCAAGCCTCAAAAAGAAATTCAAGGACAAGAAATTTGCTGCCGGCTGCTCCCGGGATATCATTGCCCAGGGCGCGGCGATGCTGGGCTGGGAGCTGGACGAGCTGTTTGAGAAAACCATCCTGGCCATGCGCGACTTTGAAGGAAAGGCCGGGACATCATGATATGAACAGTAAGGACCTGCTTGATTTCTTAAAGATCGCGGAAAAACTGAAATGCAACACCAGGCATTCGTGGACCAGCAGCGGCCGCCACGAAAGCGTCGCGGAACATAGCTGGCGGCTGGCGCTGATGGCCTGTCTGGTAAAGGAGGAATTCCCCGGGACGGACATCGACAAGGTCATCCGGATGTGCCTATTCCACGACATCGGCGAAGCGGTTACCGGTGACATCCCTTCGTTCGACAAGAAGGATGCGGACCGTGAAAGCGAAATGCAGGCGGTGGCAGACCTGCTGGCGGCGCTGCCGGAGCCTTACCGCAGCGAACTGACGGAGCTATTTGCCGAAATGAACGGGATGGCCACGCCGGAGGCTAAGCTTTACAAAGCCTTGGACAAGCTGGAAGCGGTGGAGCAGCACAACGAAGCGGATCTTTCAACCTGGCTTCCGTTGGAATATCAACTTAACCTGAAGTATGGGTCGGAAGAGACCGCTTTTTCTGCCTATCTGGAAAACCTGCGCCGGGCGATGAATGAGGAATCAAGGCGAAAAATTGAAAATGCCTGAGTCTTTCGCGGCATATCATCATAGATGCATGAAAGTGGCATGCTTTTAGGAAAAGCTGATACAGCAGTGTTTCCTTAAGTGTCAATCGCTGACAGCCTCTAGGGCTCCGGCGAAAACGGACATTTCCGGCGTTCCGAAAAGCGGGGTGCGGTATGTCGTCACGGCGTCGCCAAACTCCTGATAATAGGCATGGATAGATGTCATATTGATTTTGGTATAATTCCCGGCGGCAACGGTTTCCGGATTGCTGCCGTCGCTGTTCATTCGGATCAGGGCCGGATCGTCACTTGAATTTTTCTGATAAAATATTATCCCATCTTTTATGTTATAAGTATCTACACGATCCGCGGTCAGTATCTCGGTCTGATTTCCGCTGAGCGAATAGCGGCAGAGCCGGTAGTTCTGTTCCGTATCCATAAAATAAAGGTAACCGTCATCGTAGACCGGATGATAGACATTAATTTGAAGTACATCAGTGACAGCCCCGGTCGCAACGTCCAGCTCGCGCAGATAGTGATCCGTACCGGATCCGGTGAAATAGATCCTGCCATTCACAAAAGAGGAAGGATCAGCATGGTAATCCAGGACTCTCATTTCTTCGTTCCCGTCAATCCCCATTTTAAACAGACTGTTCGGATCCGGACTCAGGAAGGTGACATCTTTACCGGGGTCACGTTTCAGGTAATACAGGTCGTTGCCGCAGAGGGAAGCGGCGATGACCGACGAGCCTTCCAGCAAGACGGCAGAGTTACCGTTTGCTCGGCACCGGTACAGTCCGTCGGCAGAACGCAGGTAGCCCAGTCCGCTGCCGCTGGCGGCAGCGCTCTGACAATAATATAAGAAACGGCCGTCGGTATTGATGGAATAGGCATTGGAACTGAGCAGTTTCTTGATGCCGGTTTCATCGACATTCATGGAATAAAGGCTGCCATAGTCATAGCTATTGGCAAAATAGACTTTTCCGTCTGCTTCACAGAATAAACCGCCGTTATATAAGTTGCCTCCGGTATTGCCGGCTAAGGCGGCCTCGTTTTCCGGGATGTGGTTCAAAAAGAGCGTCAGGATGACCAGAGCGGCGGCTGCCGATATGAGGATCGTTAATGTCAGTATCCGTTTCAGGGTTTTGTTCATGTGTTCTGTCCTTTCTGTTCTTGCTGCTTCAGCGGCGCAAACAATACGTCACAATTTTTGCTTTAAGTCATATAATAATACTGGAAGAGCTTCTCTTCTATTTTGTTTACGAGAGAAATCCAAACAATTTACAAGCGAATTTTAAAAAACAAAAGAAAGGAAGAAAAAAATGAGTTCAATTTATCTGCAGCTACAAAGCACTGCTACTGGAGCGACAATACTTCCGTCTCAGTCAATTAGTTTTGATATTATCGGGGCAAAATCGGATGACATCGATTATGTCACCAATACCGGAATGGTGATACTGAGCGAGCCGGGCACGTATTTTATTGATTGGTCGGTTGCTGCCGATTCACCGGCACCGATTCAAATCGGTCTTTCGACCAGTACGCCTCAGGGAGTCATCAGGGGGGGCACCGCAGACGCGCCAGGGGCTTTGGCCGGTTCCGCTGTTTTGACGGTTTCGGAAGGTTCGGCGGTAACGTTTACTTTAGTTAATCTATCTGCCGGCCCGCTTATTTTCTCCAATCTGCCGATTGTAGCCAATCTAGTTATTTACGCAAGCATGTCAGAATCCGGCGGCAGCGGCGGAGAAGCCAAAAGGACGCTGTCAATACCGTTCTCCAGTGCCTCCGGAAGCACATGCTATCCCGGTTTGGATGCAAGCGGTGAAATAACGGATGTCAGCGTAATCGGATGCGGGCAAACCAGTAATATCCCCGTTAGTTACCGGGTTTCCGGATCAACAATCATCCAGATTCCCTTTGCCACCAATAATGCGCAGTATTTGTTTTCATTTCCTTACAATGTACGCTTAGTGGCAGTTTCAGGGATATTTAATAATTATTCTCCAATTATGCTTTCTTTGCCGACTACCATCATCAGCCCGTATGTAGCCATCGCAACCCAAGCAATTACCAATACCTATACTTTTGATATTAAAGATGAGTCAAGAGTATATCCGGTGCAGGGTTATCAGATGCTGGCCATGCCGCCTCAGTATATTCCGTCCAGCACGATCCTGACGACAAGCAGGACGGATTTAGATGTACCGATTGCCGCAGGTGTGCCTTTTGCCATTGTCGGAGGACTGATCAGCCTCGGCCTGTCACCTCAGGCACTGCGGGCCTATATCTATATGCATGGCTCTATGGTATTTGAAATTGATGAATAAGTGTGCATCCTGAAGGTGCTAAAGTGGCCTGACTGCCATATTGCTTAGTTTGATTTGCCTATAAAGCTCGTTCATTTCGATGAACGGGCTTTTTGTTGGGAAAACACTTCTGCCAGCGGGTTAAGACAATTATAATGTAAAATCAAGGTAAAAATCAAGTTATATGTAGGAAATCTATGGAATCTGGTTGCCAGAGCGGTCATGATGGTATAAAATTGTAATACCGACAACTAACCGAAAAGGGCAGAAAGGGTTAACGGACAAATGACAGACACAGCCTTACTCGCATTGCGCGAACAGATTGATATGATTGACACCAAGATCGTAGAATATTTTGAACAACGGATGGAAATATCCCGCCAGGTGGCCGAATATAAATTGACGACCGGTAAAAAAATATTTGACAAAAAACGCGAAGAAGAAAAAATCCGCAGTGTCAAGGGTAAGACTCACAATGAATTTAACAGCCGGGGCATCGAAGAGCTGTTTGAACAGATCATGGCAATGAGCCGCAAGCTCCAGTATCAGATGCTGGAAACGGAAGGAAGTGTGGGAAGGCTGCCTTTTATCGGTCTGGATACTTTGGATACGGCCAAGGCGCGGGTGGTCTTTCAGGGAGCGGACGGGGCTTTTTCACAGGCCGCCATGGAACAGTATTTCGGAAAAGGCATCGGCAGTTTCCAGGTGGATACTTTCCGTGATGCCATGTGTGCCATTGAGGAGGGCAGTGCTGATTATGCTGTTCTTCCCATAGAGAATTCCACGGCAGGTATCGTCAGTGAGATCTATGACTTGCTGGTAGAATATGAGCATTATATCGTCGGGGAACAGATCATTCCGATTGAGCATTGTCTGCTGGGGGTGCCGGGTAGCCGAATCGAGGATATCCGGACAGTGTATTCCCATCCCCAGTCCTTGCTGCAATGCGCCAGATTCTTGGATGCGAGAACCGGCTGGCAGCAGATCAGCCTGAAGAACAATGCCTTCGCGGCCCGGAAGGTAAGAGAAGACGGCGACTTATCGCAGGCGGCTATTGCCGGGGAATTCGCCGGGCAGGTCTATGGGCTGGAGCTGCTGCAAAGGGGGATCAACCATTCACAGGCCAATTCTACCAGGTTTATCATTGTGACGAACCAGAAAATCTATCTGAAACAAGCCAAGAAGGTGAGCATCTGTTTTGAGGTGGCACATGAAAGCGGCTCGCTGTATCACATGCTTTCGCATTTTATTTACAATAACCTGAACCTGAGCCGGATTGAAAGCCGGCCGATCGAAGGAAGGGTATGGGAGTACCGATTTTTTGTCGATTTTGACGGCAATCTTGCCGAGAGCGCGGTGAAAAATGCCTTGCGGGGTCTGCGGTCCGAGGCAAGAAATATGAAAATACTGGGGAATTACTAGGAAAGCATTGCTTTCCTAGTAGGATGGCCATTCGGCCGGTGCTTAGTTAAAGATTTTGTGGCCGATAAGTATGATCGGACTGCCCTAGTAGGATGGCCATTCGGCCGGTGCTTAGTTAAAGATTTTGTGGCCGATAAGTATGATCGGACTGCCCTAATTAGAGGAATCGAGGATGAGAGAAGAGGAACTGCTGGTTTATAGGAATATGGGGAGTCATGAAAAGCTGCTTAAGAAGCTGATGGGGCTGATGTCAGATGACAGTCCGCATGATCGGGAAGCGTTCCGGAAGCTGTTTTATGAGTGCTCCCATGAATTGCTGAAGCTGGCGGACAGCCATGGATTCCGGGGCAATCTCTGGCATTGTTTTCTGACGGAGCTGCTGGTCAATCATGAAAATAGCTTTAGCAAGGCCTGCGAAATCGGCGGTCTTGCCGAAGGGACGGTAAACGATGCGGTTCTCCATGATATGGGGGTTTTCTTTGATTGGTTCCGTTATGATATCACGGCCAAAGCCGCCGGGCAATGTTCAGATGTCGTAAGCATGATTTTACGTTATCAGGGAAGCGAAGCAGCACCGGGGCTCTACAGCCGCCGGATCAGGGACAGGATCAATGTGTTAGCCGCCGCGCTTGCCGGGGCTTCGCGGCCAGAGGAAATACAGCGCCGTCTTACGGCTTTTTATCAGGAATACGGGGTGGGGACATTCGGTCTTCATAAAGCGTTCCGAGTGATCCGTGAGGAGCGGGGTCTGGATATCGTACCGATTACCAATATGGCGGAGACGGCGCTGGACGACCTGGTCGGCTATGAGATACCCAAGCAAAAGCTGATTGACAATACGGAAGCTTTTTTAAGCGGGAAAAAGGCCAACAACTGCCTGCTGTACGGTGACGGTGGAACCGGCAAGTCATCCAGCATCAAGGCGATTGCCAACGAATACTACAGCCGCGGGCTGCGGCTGATTGAAGTCTACAAGCATCAGTGCCGGGAGCTACAAGAGGTGACGGCGCTGATTAAGAACCGCAATTACAAGTTTATCATTTACATGGATGACCTGAGTTTTGAGGATTTTGAAGTGGAGTATAAGTATCTGAAAGCCGTAATTGAGGGCGGCCTTGAGACGAAGCCGGCGAATGTGCTGATTTATGCCACCTCCAACCGCAGGCATCTGATCAGGGAAAAATTCAGCGACAAGGAAGACCGCAGTGATGACCTGCATAAAAGCGACACGGTTCAGGAAAAGCTTTCGCTGGCGGCACGGTTCGGCGTGTCGATTTATTTCGGTGCCCCGGATCGGAAAGAGTTTCACAATATTGTAAAGTCACTGGCTGCCAGGCAGCAGATCGCCATCGGTGAAGCAGAGCTGGCCGCAGCCGCAGACCGGTGGGAAATGGCTCACGGCGGCTTGTCCGGCCGGACGGCGCAGCAGTTTGTCGATTATTTATCTGCCATTAATTAGTTTGCATGTGTGAGAAGCACACGGATAGGAGTTACAGTGTCAGTCAAGACGTTTGCCGCTATTGATATCGGTTCCTTCGAAGTGTCGATGAAGATCTATGAGGTATCCGCCAAGAACGGGATGCGGGAGATCGACCACATCCGGCACAGCATCGACATGGGAACCGAAACTTATGCGACCGGTAAGCTGGGCTATGAGAGAGTGGAAGAGCTCTGCCGGGTCCTGCAGGAGTATCAGGTGATGATGCGGAGTTATCAGGCCGAGGATTATAAAGCCTATGCCACCAGCGCCATCCGGGAGGCGGAGAATAATATCGTCCTGCTGGATCAGATCAAAAACCGTAGCGGGATCAAGGTCGAGGTGTTAAGCAATTCTGCCCAGCGGTTCCTTCATTATAAAGCGGTGGCTTGGAAGGAAGAGGGTTTTACGAATATTATCCAGAAAGGGACGGCGATCGTTGACATCGGCGGCGGCAGCATCCAGATCTCGCTGTTTGACAAAGATACCTTGGTTTCCACCCAGAATCTGCGACTGGGCGTGCTCCGCCTGCAGGACCGGCTGAAGCATCTGGATGTGCTTCCGGACCGGTATGAATCGCTGCTGAATGAAATCGTGGATTCCCAGATGGAAGGATATAAACGCCTGTATCTGCGGGATCGAGTGATCGACAATGTCATCGTGGTAGACGACTACATTTCCAAGATCGTCCTGCGGCGGAAAGGCAGTGCTCAGGGTAACGGATATGCGGAGAAGGCTTTGGTGGATGACTATCTGGAGGTATTCCGGACCAAGCATGAAGCGGAGCTGGGGAAGATGCTGGATGTCCCGGGGGAAAGCATGAAGCTTTTACTGATATCCGGGATCCTGTTAAAAAACATCATGGAGACCATGGGAGCCGGCCACATCTGGGCTCCGGGAGTAACGCTCTGCGACGGGATCGCCTATGAATATGCCGAGAAAAATAAGATTATCAAGCCGAAACACGATTTTGAGCAGGATATCTTTGCCTGCGCCCGGAATATATGCAAGCGTTACCGGGGCAGCAAGCGCCGGAGCGAGACCCTTGAGATGATGGCCGTGACGGTCTTTGACAGTATGCGCAAAGTCCATGGCCTGGGAAAGCGGGAGCGGCTGTTGCTGCGGCTGGCGGCGCTGCTGCATGACTGCGGCAAGTTTATCAGCATGATCAGTCCGGGCGAATGTTCCTATAGCATCATTATGGCGACGGAAATCATCGGCCTGTCGCATGTAGAAAGGGAAATCGTCGCCAATGTCGTGAAATATAACTATGCGAACTTTGATTATTACGGCGATATAGGCCAGAGTCATGTGACCGACAAGGCCATTTATCTTACGGTCGCCAAGCTGACGGCGATTCTGCGAATGGCCAGCGGGATGGACCGAAGCCATAAACAGAAATTTAAAGAAATCAAGGCCGTCTTAAAAGACGAGCGGCTGATCCTGACGGTGGACACAGAGGAAGATATCACGTTAGAGAAGGGCTTGTTTGACCTACGGGCCGGTTTCTTTGAAGAAGTGTACAATGTCAGGCCGGTTATCAGGCATAAGAGGACGTATTAGGGAAACGCTGATGCAGCGTTTCCCGCGCCGGATTTACGGCACAAAGTGCCAGTTTTCACTGTAAATCCGTGCGCATCCCAAGTCCCATAGGGACTGGAGCGTCTAAGGAAATACTGATGCATCAGTGTTTCCTTAGTTTCCGGTATTGTTTGTGCTTGTTCCGGTGGCGGCAGGCATGTTTGAAAGGCAGGAAATCCGCGAAAGCGGACATGGGGTATCAGGTATGAAAGGCGGTTTTGATTTTTCGGATCCTTCTAACTATGGCAACCGCGAACTTAGCTGGCTGTTATTTAACAAAAGAGTACTGGGAGAAGCAAGGGACAAGCAGAACCCTTTGTTTGAACGGCTTAAATTCCTGAGTATTACGGCATCTAATCTGGATGAGTTTTTTATGATCCGGGTGGCGGCGCTGAAGGACATGGTCAATGCGGATTATGCCAAGCCGGACATCGCCGGGATGAAGCCGGCTGAACAGCTGGCAGCGATCAACCGTTCCGTCCATGACCTGGTAAGCCAGCAGTACAATACGTATAACCGGTCGCTGCTGCCGCTTCTTAAACAGAACGGCCTGCGGGTGATTGAGCGGCATGAGGAGCTTTCGGAGCCGGAAGCGCTTTATGCCGACCGTTATTTTGAAGAAAATATCTATCCGGTGCTGACACCGATGGCCGTCGATTCCTCACGGCCGTTCCCACTGATCCGGAACAAGACTTTAAATATCGGGGCGCTGATCAAGAACAAGAAGCAGGAGGGCGAACCGGAATTTGCCACTGTCCAGGTACCCGGCATGCTTTCCCGGATCGTTCCGGTCCGGGCGGGAGGGGAAGGTACCGCAGTTATCTTGCTGGAAGAGATTATTGAGAGGAATATCAGCAAACTGTTTCTGAATTATGATATTATCTGTGCCCATCATTTTCGGATCATGCGGAATGCTGATCTGAATATCGAAGAAGATGAAACGGAAGACCTGCTGAAGGAAATCGAGAAGCAGATTAAGATGCGGCAGTGGGGGCAGGCCATCCGCCTGGAGGTGGAGGAAAGTGTCGATGAAAGGCTGCTGCATATCCTGGTCGAATCGCTTTCGATCAAATCGGAAGATATCTATCAGGTGAACGGTCCCCTGGACCTGACCTTTCTGATGAAGATGTATGGGCTTAACGGCTTTGAGCAGCTGAAGGAAAACCGCTATGGGAAACCAGTGCCGGTAGACGGCATGGCGGAAACCGATATCTTTGAACAGATCAAGGAAGGGGATATCCTGTTACACCATCCTTTTCAGGAATTCACTCCGGTGATCGAATTTATCCGGCAGGCCGCCGCCGACCCGGAAGTACTGGCGATCAAACAGACGCTTTACCGGGTAAGCGGGAACTCGCCGATTATCAATGCCTTGGCGCAGGCGGCGGAAAACGGCAAGCAGGTCACGGTCCTGGTGGAACTAAAGGCCCGGTTCGATGAGGAAAACAATATCGTCTGGGCGAGGATGCTGGAAAAGGCCGGCTGCCACGTGATCTATGGTTTGGTCGGGCTTAAGACCCATTGCAAGATCACGCTGGTAGTGAGAAGGGAAGAGGACGGCATCCGCCGTTATGTCCATCTGGGAACCGGCAATTATAATGACGCAACCGCCAAGCTTTATACCGACTTAGGCCTGCTGACCTGTCAGACGGCAATGGGCGAAGATGCCACGGCGGTCTTTAACATGCTTTCCGGTTATTCCGAGCCGCTGAGCTGGAATAAGCTGATTCTGGCACCCCTGTGGCTGAAGGACCGCTTTCTCTATCTGATTGACAGGGAGCGGAGAAACGCCCGGGCCGGGCGGCCGGCCCGCATCATCGTCAAGGTGAACTCGCTGTGCGATAAGGATGTCATCGAGGCCTTGTATCAGGCGGCTGCGGCGGGGACGCAGATCGACTTGATCGTCAGGGGGATCTGCTGCCTTAAGACGGGGCTGCCGGGGATCGGCGACCGGATCACAGTCCGCTCCATCGTCGGTAATTTCCTGGAACACAGCCGCATCTTTTATTTTGAAAATGACAATAGCCCCGAGTATTACTGTTCCAGTGCCGACTGGATGCCCAGAAATTTGGAGCGGCGGGTGGAAATCATGTTTCCGGTAGAACAGCCAAAGCTCAGGGAGCAGGTCATGGACATTCTTACGACGCTGCTCCGGGATACGGTCAAGGCGCACTTTCTGACGCCCGAAGGAAACTATGAGAAGGTCGATAAAAGAGGCAAGGTGATATTGGATTCACAGCAAGAATTCTGCCGGAAAGCGGCGGTTAAGACCGGGGAAAATCTAACCGCGGAAGGAAGCCGGATATTTATCCCCAAAACCCATCATGAGGAGGAATAGAGTATATGAAAGTATTACTTATCGGGGGAACCGGTACGATCAGTACAGCGATTTCCCGACAATTACTGGAACAGGGACATAACTTGTTTCTGCTGAACAGGGGTACGAAGAATAAGCTTTTTGCCGGTTATGACAACCTGGTGGAAATCAAGGTGGATATCGACGACGAGACGACGGTCGCGGAACACATCAAAGGGCTGGAATTTGACGCGGTAGCCGATTTTATTGCCTATGTCCCGTCTCAGCTGGAACGGGATTACCGCTTGTTTGCCGGGAAGACGAAGCAGTTTATCTATGTCAGTTCAGCATCGGCTTATCAGAAGCCGCTGGCGGATTACCGGATTACGGAGGGAACGCCGTTATATAATCCTTACTGGGAGTACTCCCGTAATAAGATCGCCGGTGAGGATTATCTGATGCGGATGTACCGAGAGAACGGCTTTCCGATTACCATCATCCGGCCCAGCCATACCTACGACGAGCGTTCGATACCGCTGGGCGTCCACGGGGCCAGGGGAAGCTTCCAGGTTGTGAAGAGGATGCTGGAAGGCAAACTGGTGATCATCCACGGCGACGGGACTTCACTCTGGACGATGACACATAGCAGAGATTTTGCCTGTGCCTTCATCGGTTTGCTGGGCAATATCCATGCCTTGGGGGAAGCAGTGCAGATCACTTCGGATGAGACCCTGACCTGGAACCAGATCTATCAGGCGATCGCCGATGCGTTGGGGGTGGAACTACGTCCTTATTATGTAGCTTCGTCATATCTGGCTAAATGCAGCGGTTATGACTTTATCGGCAGCCTGATCGGCGACAAGGCCAATTCAGTGGTGTTTGATAATAGTAAGTTAAAACGGCTGGTCCCGGGATTTACGGCGAAGGTGCGGTTTGACCAGGGTATAAGGGAAACAATTGCCTACGTGATGTCGCATCCGAAACGCCAGGTCGAGGATGCCGAGTTTGACCTGTGGTGTGATCAGGTGATCGAAGGCTTGGAGAAGCTGGCAGAGGGGTTACGGTTAACTCCCGGACATAATTAGTCACTGTTCAGACCCTGGCCGAAGTGCCTCATACCGCTGCTTCACAGTACTCAATTAATATGGGAGAAATCATGGATAATCTGACAGAATCAATCAAGAACAGCATGTACCATATGGGGGCAAGTCTGGCTGGGATCGGTGATCTGACTGAGCTGCCGCCGGAAGTCCGCCATAACATGCCGGTCGGTATCAGCGTGGCGGTGGCCTATCCTGAGGAAGTTATCAGGGGGATTGCCGATCTGCCGACGAAAGAATACCATAATTGGTATTGTAAGTTAAATGAAGAGTTGGATAAGATCGTGACCAGCAGTGCGGAAGAACTGCGGGCATTGGGCTATGCGGCTATCGCCCAGACCCGGGCGCAGGTGGGGAACGGCGAGCTGGAGAATAATACCGCCTTGCCGCATAAGACCGTAGCTACCCGCGCCGGGTTAGGCTGGATCGGGAAAAGCGCGTTGCTGGTTACGGAAAGGTACGGAACGATGATCCGCCTTTCTTCTATCCTTACCGATGCGCCGCTGGAAACGGCAGAGCCGGTCAATCAGTCCCGATGCGGGAATTGCCGGATCTGCACTGATGCATGCCCGGCTGGGGCGATTTCAGGGGAACTGTGGACGGTAGGTCTATATAGGGATGAGTTTTTTGATCCACTCAAGTGCCGGAAAACGGCAAGGGAACGGGCCAGACAGGGTTTCGGCGGCGGCAGCACGATCTGCGGCAAATGCATAGAGGTGTGCCCGTATACGCGCCGGGCGTGGAAGCATTTGGCAACTCAGTAATCAGCGTACTATTAAACATAATAAATATGGAGGGGATATGCCATGGAAAGATCAGTATCTGAAGAACTCAAAGAAAAACCTCGCATGATCAGTAAGAATGTACCATATCGGCTAATCAGGGACGGCATCCTTTGCTTTTTTTTTGTTGCTGCTGTTTTCCGGATAACTTTTACCGTTGTTACGATTATGACGACCATCGCCGTGCTTGGGATCGGACAAAAGCAGAATGATGATTTGCCTGTACGGAGGGAAGCTGCTGGGTACGAAACTGTCCGCTATATTTATGATGAACAGGGGCGGCTTAAAGAAGCGCACTCTTTTTCTTACACGACATTAGCAGAGCTATGGCCGCTGACTATTGTACCGGACGGAATGCCGGGCGGCAGTTTCAAAGTAGTCAATCCGCTTCCGTACTGGCGGGAAGTGTGGGAATACGAGGAAAACAGCCTAAACAAAACAGTGCATGTTTACAACTCTTCCTCTGATGCCAAGGACAACTTTCAGGGGATTGTCAGTTATCAATATGTCCAGGACGACCAAGGGCGTGCGGTTTCTTACGAGAGAAGTGTCAGCGGTTCAGAAAATGCCCGAAGAACCAGTCTGATCAGAGATTACCTTCCGGAAAAGCAGCGCTACGAGTATGACGGACAGGGAAACCTCTCGGTACTATATGAAATTGATAAGTACAACACAGTAAATAAATATCAGAATCATATCTACATGCAGGATGTCCTATTTGCAAAAAATATCTATATGGCGAGTGACGACAGTCTGTACTGCCATGTGCAATATATATATGTGAACGGCTTGCTTGACAAGGAAGAATATTACTTTCCGGATGAAGACATCTATGATTATAAGTATCAGTATACCTATGATGCCCGGGGCCGGTTCCTGTCGAAAGGTAATTATTCCTACCTCTATCCACCGCCACCTTTTAGTCAGTTCCTTAGAGAGCTCATCGAAACAGGAGTCAGGGAAATGTATGCTGACTTCTCTGAGTTTGTGTTTTGGATGCGGGTACAATACATTGTGAATTAATTTCGCTGTCCGAGAAGCCGATGAGGCCCGGGCGATCTGACGATTCGGTATCCCGACCAGCAAGTTTGAAAACCCGGCTTACGGGTAAGCAGTTTACGGATTAAAGGACTATAACCGCCGTAACCGTACTATAAAAGGAAAGACCCAAGACCTAACGAAAACGTGGTGGTCCCCCGAACCCTCCCCCCACTCTTTTCAATAAGCTTAATGACACGACATTAGGGAGTTAACAGTGACAAACAGCTTACAGCAAAATTTTAACATTGACAAGCATAACAATTTATCTTACAATAATCATTATCAATTAGGAATTGTTATAATAAGGAGGAATGAAATGAAGAAATTTATCTGTGCTGTCTGTGGCTATGTACATGAAGGAACAGAAGCGCCGGAGTTCTGCCCGCAGTGTAAGGCTCCCGCGTCAAAATTTACGGAGCAGTCGGGAACCGGCCTGGTCTTTGCCGATGAGCATGTGATCGGGGTTGCGCAAGGCGTAGACCCGGAGATCGTTGAAGGCTTAAGGCAGAATTTTATGGGCGAGTGTACTGAAGTGGGCATGTATCTGGCCATGAGCCGCCAGGCTGACCGGGAAGGATATCCGGAGATTGCCGAGGTATACAAAAGGATTGCCTTTGAAGAAGCGGAACATGCTGCCAAGTTTGCGGAACTGTTAGGGGAAGTCGTCGATGTATCAACCAAGAAGAATCTGGAGAAGCGGGTCATGGCTGAGCATGGCGCGACCCAGGGGAAGAAAGACATTGCCGTGAAAGCAAAGCAGCTGAATCTTGACGCCATTCATGACACAGTCCACGAAATGTGCAAGGATGAAGCACGGCACGGGAAGGCTTTCCAAGGACTTCTGGAACGGTACTTTTAAGGCTGCCGGTTAATGGAAAGCAAAAGGAACACGATTCAGCGCAGGCTGATCCGCGATGCGGTTCGGGAACTCGACATCCATGCAACGGCGGAGCAGGTCTATGATTTTGTTGCCGAACAGCATCCTACGATCAGCAAAGCGACGGTTTATCGTAATCTCAGCCAGATGGCGGACAGCGGCGAGCTGCTGAATATCGGCAGTCTTAACGGCTCAGCCCGTTATGACCATAATTGTCATAAGCATTATCATTTTATCTGTGAGAAATGCAGCAAGGTCTTTGACATCGATCATTACCAGCCGGACCTTGATGAGCGTGTTCTGGTGATGGAAGGGTTCGCGGTCAGAAGCCATAGCCTGACATTCAGCGGCCTGTGCCCGGATTGCATATGATAGATGCCCATCTTGTCTGCCGACAGGATGGGCATTATACAAATATCGCGATGATTTTCTTGCTTGTCAGTTCAATATTAAGGTGCGCATTGATATGAATATGTCTGCTTACATAGATATATTTCAGCTGGTTTGTTCCTGCTTCTTTGGTATCGGCATACTGCCAGACTTCGATTTCTTTCATAAATGGATTTTCTTTAGTACCCAATTCACTCATAAGCCGTCCCCTCTTCAAGTTCATTTCTCATCAATTCATTCATCAATTACGGTGGGGAAATTTTCCTTTTTCAGAAACAAGGTCAAGGCAATTCCTCGTTCCAAAACATCACTGTCAAGTGGCTTGTCATCCACATGCAAAGTCCCGTTGTATCTATTTATGATATCCGTAAAGATATTCGGGGGGCAAAATTTATCGTTTCTTCGGGAAGTGTGCAAGGGCATCACAATCATAAAAATAAGGCGGTACATGCTGTACTTGAATTTGATTTCTAGGTCAATGGTTCTCATCTCCTCATCAAGACAGAGAACCTGTTCTTTTACATAAGAGTACAGACAGCTTAGAATAACGGTTATTTCCACACTGTCAAAGATCAGTTCGTGCGGGATGGCTATGGAGTGCCGCATCTGAATCTGACAGGAAGCGGCTTCCCGGATGTGATAATTCAAAATACTGTCGATACTGGCCACGCCGCTGTTCACGTTATTCTTGATAAAAAAGTCATCAAAGTTCTGCCCGATAAAATCCTTGATCTGCGCATCGGTTCCGTCGCCTAAGTACTCCTTTAGCAGAGTCAGTTTATCTACAAAAGCATTCTGCATCTGGTGCCAATAGTTAAGATTAAACTGAATGACTTCCAGTTGCTTTTGAAAGCCGATCAATTCTTGGTCCATTAATATCTTCCTGGCTCTTTCATCGGCTTGCATGGACAAAATATCAAATAAATAAATCATGATCAGATTGACGACAAATATGAGTAAAGTGACCAATAATCTCTGCGAGGCAGGAATCAGAATATTGGAAGCCATAGTAAATAAGTAAATTGTGGAAACAGGTATCAGAATCAGCAGTACCCAATTTTTTTTGGCGGTTTTGAATTTATTTATGTTACGAGATAATCTTTCCAGCAATAACATCGACAGATAGTTTAAGACCCTGATAATCAGGGTCCCGATCAGAGGAAAGTAAGGGCTTACGGCAAATGGCGATAAAAAAGGAAATGATACCAAAATGGAGACGGTCATGTCCACACAGAAATAGAGCATAGTAATAAAAAATACAGTAACAATCTTTTTCATTAAAGTAGTGCAATAATTGGCAGCTATAATAAAGTGCATAATTACATTTGTTATCAATAAAACAATGGTTATTCTTAGGGAAAAATATAATAATAAATTAACAAAAAACCAAAGAGAGTAACTAAAGATTTCAATTTTCCTGCCGTAAACAGTTTTTTTTCCTAAAAGTATCCTGGTAGTTCGGAATAATGTATATATGCTGAAAATCTCTGCTATTACAAATACGACACAATCCAAGATGCTGTTATTCATACCGCGCCCCTCCTATTTTTTTGATATAAGTAATCAAGGCTTTTTGTTTTCTTAAAGGGATTGGTATCTGATGATCATTGCACATGATTGCGACGTTGCCATCGATACGTTGGATATGCTTACAATTGATTACACATCCTCTATGAATCTTATAAAAAAACTCATTTCGCAGAGTTGTCATGATTTTTTCGATAGTGTCATAAAACAGATATTCTCCATCTGTATGAACCAAACGAATCTTTTTATCATAAGCCGACTCAAAATAGATAATGTTATGGAGTGAGATCATATGATTGATTTTATTAAAATTGAAATGAAAAGCAAGAGGGTTATTCTTAATATAACCCAAGCATTTATCAAGAACATGGAAAGCGGAATCTTCAGAGATTGGTTTCATAATAAAATCAAAGGGATGGTATTTGAATAATTGCATCGCATATTTATCATGAGAGGAGATGTAAATAATCTGCAAGATTTCATTATGGAGTTCGTTTCGGATAAAATTGCTTACTTCGATTCCACTCATTCTCAGCATTTCAATATCTAAGAAAATTAGAGAATATACATTTTCAAGTTTATTATTGATAATATGGTCATGCAATTCTTCGCCAGATAAATAAACATCTACATTGATATCGATCAAATGTAACTTCGCATAGTTTATTATGTAAGCTTCCAGTTGAGCGCAAAGTCCAGAATTATCGTCACAAATCGCAATATTCATTGCTTTCAATTTCCTTAGTTATAAATTCTTTGATTCCATGCAATGCATATTTAGTTGTTATTTATTTGGATTTTATGGTTTATGCAAAACGATATTGCATTTGGCTAGGTTCTTCAATTTGTCTGCCTTTTGAGGTAATTTCGGTTGGAATGATTTAGCATAACATATAGAATTCACGTTAATCCTAGTAACAGTCAAAGACAAATCTGCTGCACACTTAACTAATAGCAATGATATTTTTTTCATATTTCCCCCTTTTTATTAATAATAATCATTATAACAAATGGTTTCATTTAAAAAAATACCTGATCCTAAAAAATATTATTTATCAAAAAACATATAATTTATTTTATTCATTTTGCTTATATTTTTCAACCCATCTTGTCTAATCTACAGTATTTTTGACTGAACTACGTTATTTGTGCAAATTTCCCCTTAAATTAATTGTTTTTGTAATACGGATCAAGACTTACAGGGTAAGCTGTGCTATAATCCTTAAAGATAAGGAGGAAAAGCCATGGATAAATCAGAACAGGTTGAAGCTGTTCAGCGGATGCAGGATTATATCGAACAGAATATCCGCAACCCGATTACCTTGCGTGATCTGTCAAGATGCGCCGGTTATTCGCCTTTTCATTGTGCCAGGCTGTTTAAGGAATTCACCGGCAAGACGCCTTTTGACTACATCCGTGCCCTGAGGCTTGCCCGGGCCGCCCTGAAACTCCGTGACGACGCCAAGATCAAGGTCGTCGATGTTGCGTTTGACTTTGTCTTTGACTCACACGAGGGCTTTACAAGGGCATTTTCCAAGGAGTTTGGGGTAACGCCGCATAAATACAGTAAAAGCCCTGTACCTATTTATCTGTTCATGCCGGATCCCATCCGCGAGCGGTATTACTATTTTTTGAAAGGAGAACGACCTATGGAGAGAAAAAACGTAAGCAGGACAGTTTTCGTCCAGGTAATAGAGCGTCCGGCACGAAAGCTGATCTTGAGACGGGGCGCGAAGGCTACCGAATATTCAGAGTACATCGAGGAAGTCGGCTGCGATGTCTGGGGCCTTTTGTGCAGTGTAAAAGAGGCATTGTATGAGCCGATCGGAATGTGGCTTCCGAATTCTTTCCGCACGCCGGGAACCTCCGTCTATGCACAGGGGGTCGAAGTGCCGGCAGACTATGCCGGCATTGTGCCGGACGGGTTTGAAGTGATTGCGCTGCCGCCCTGCCAGCTGATGGTCTTCCAAGGCCAGCCTTTTGAAGACAGCCGTTTCGACGAGGCGATTACGGAATTGTGGGAAATGATGAAAACATACACGCCGGAACTGTACGGCTTTGAATGGGCGGACGAAGACGCGCCGCGGTTTCAACTGGAGCCACGGGGCTATCGCGGGTATATCGAGGCACGTCCGGTCCGTCAGCTGAACAGATCATAGATGAGAATTTCGCAAGCAAAGTCAAGATTTTTATCTTTTTTTCTTCTATCATAGGAGCTGTGCCGGTAGCGTTCAGCCTTCCACCGTCCGCGAGGGTTTTGGGACGTATTTCCCCAAAATCCCGAGAATTGCATGGCCAAATCGCGCTCTTTGCGATTTGTGTGCATCATTGTAATGGTTCATCTGTATATCTGCTCATTGAATAGCTATGGCTGAACAGTAACGCTGTGCCGCAAAGTCACACAATCATGCGAAAGCGAAGGAGAAAAACGATGGTTACCTATGTAGATTATATCGAAATAAAAGGGGCTAAAGAAAACAACCTCAAAAACATCTCGCTACAAATACCTAAAAACAAACTGGTGGTGTTCACCGGGCTTTCGGGCAGCGGAAAATCGACACTGGCACTGGATATCCTGCAGAAGGAATGTCAGCGGCAGTATATGGAATCAATGGGGCTGGTGACAGATTTTATCAGTAAGCCCAAGGTAGATGCGATTCTGGGGCTGTCCCCGTCGATAAGCATCGACCAGCAAAACAACAACCGTAATCCCCGCTCCACGGTGGGTACGATCACGGAGGTCTTTACCTATCTGCGGATCCTCTTTGCCAAGCTCGGCGTCCGGAAATGTCCGCGTTGCGGCAGTCTGATACGTCAGCCGTTTGAAATGGAGGAAGAAGACTGGCTGAATGACGATGCTGCCGGTTCTGACAATCTTATGATTGCCTGTCCCTCCTGTGGGGAAAAAGTCCCGGAACTGACGATGAGCCACTTTTCCTTTAACAAGCCGGAGGGTGCCTGCCCGGAGTGCCGGGGCCTTGGCATGGTCAATACGCCGGACATGGACAAAATCATTGATCCCCGCTTAAGTATTAGCGACGGCGGGGTTCGCATCTGGGATAAATTCCTTATCGGCCGCTATTCGGAGGCAATCGAAAATGCCGGCCGTTTTTACGGGTTTCCCATCAGTGCTGCCGAGCCCCTGGAAGACTATGGGCAGGTGCAGATGGATTATTTACTGTACGGCGTTCAAAGCCCGCAGTTCGGCCGGCATTTCCCCGGGATCAAGCCACCCCGGACGGTTCCGGAAGGACGGTTCGAGGGTGTTATCACCAATATCCGGCGCCGGTATTCCGAAGGCGGGAACGGGAATCAGGTCGGCGGCCTGTTCCGGCAAGCAGTCTGTCCTGAGTGTAATGGGATAAGATTACGCAAAGAAAGCGCCGGTGTGACAGTCGGGGATGTCAATATCATTGAGCTTGGCCAGAAATCACTCCACGATGTCGGGGTCTGGGTCAGAGCGCTTAAAACGGTCACAACACCGGAGGCTTTGCTGATTGCCAGACCGATTATAGATGATTTGGAACAGCGGATCAAGCGGCTCGTAGATGTAGGAATAGGCTATTTAAGCATGGAACGTGCCGCTGTCACCCTGTCGGCTGGAGAAGCTCAGCGGCTTCGGCTGGCCTCGCTTCTGGGCAGCGGCCTTACCGGGGTGCTGTATGTGCTGGATGAGCCGACAACCGGTCTGCATGCCCGTGACACCCAGAGGATGATAGAGGTCTTATTAAGATTACGGGATTTAGGCAATACGGTGCTGGTGATCGAACATGATCCAGAGATCATGCGGGCTGCCGATCATATTGTGGATTTTGGCCCGGCAGCAGGACGGGGCGGCGGAGAGGTCGTCGCAGCGGGAACGCCGGCCGAGATCGCAGGCTGTGAAGCTTCCTGCACCGGACGATTTCTTTCCGGCACGGAACGGTTACACCTTCCCGCAAGGCGGAGGAGCGGAAACGGACAGCATATTTTCATATCCGGTGCACATAAGCACAACCTGAAAAATATCGATGTCAGCCTGCCTTTAGGAATGCTGATCTCCTTAACCGGGGTATCCGGCAGCGGGAAATCCACCTTGCTGTTTGATATTTTAGCACGTGAAGCGGATATTTATTTCGGACACTCCAGGGAAAAGCCCGAGCACCTTCAGATCTCGGGTCTGGAAAACGTCCGCGACATCATTACCATTGACCAGTCGCCCATCGGCAGGACAAGCCGGTCCAACGCCGCGACATACACGGACATCTTTGCTGATATCCGGGATTTATTTGCTTCCTTGGCGGAAGCCAAGAAGCAAAAACTGCTGCCGAAGCACTTTTCCTTTAACGTGCCGGGCGGCAGATGTGAAAAATGTGAGGGAAGCGGAGAGCTTGCCATATCGATGCACTTCCTGCCGGATGTCAGGGTGAGATGTCCTGTCTGTCACGGACGCCGGTTCCAGAAGCCGGTTTTGGAGGTACGGTATGAAGGTTTTAGTATTGCCGACGTATTACAGATGAGTATTGATGAGGCGGCAATGGCATTCCAGGATGTGCCGCCGGTCATGGACAGGCTGGCGGTGCTGCAAAAAGTCGGCCTCGGCTATCTGGGTCTCGGCCAGCCGGCCACGACCTTGTCCGGCGGCGAAGCCCAGCGCGTCAAACTGGCAAAAGAACTGGGAAAACGCGCAAACGGGCATACGCTCTATCTTCTGGATGAACCGACCACGGGGCTTCATCCTCACGACGTGAAAAAGCTGGCCATGCTGCTTGGCGAGCTGGTAGATAACGGCAACACAGTGATCTGCGTGGAACATAACCTGGATGTTATCGCCATGTCCGACTGGGTCATTGATTTCGGGCCGGAGGGCGGAGACGCGGGCGGTGAGATCATTGCCCAAGGTAAGCCAGAGACGGTTGCAAAAGCGGCCTGTACCCCAACAGGCCATTATCTGGACAACGTGTTAAGAACTTGACCCAAAAACATACCGACATGGCGATTCTGGCTGGCACAGTACGGTTCTTGGAAAGTGCGCTCTGGTGGGAAAAGATAAGTTTATGAAGTGCCGGAAAGCAATGTATCAAAATCGTAATCCTCAACGATGTTTCGCATATGATTCAGATTGGTTTCAATGTCTTCAACCCGGCAAGTTCCGTCAGCAAAGCATTCGACCATATAGCGGTTGAAATCAGGATGATAATGGCTGTAATCGGCATAATGGTTCAGATCGGTGACAATCCATTCCTGGTCCAGGAAGAAATAAAGGCTGACGTTTTCATAAGCCTCAAGCCGCTCGCACAGATAACGGATTTCTTCCAGCGTGGCTTCCAGATGGTTTTCCCGCAGGACATCATTCCAGAAGAGGATGCTGTAAGGCGGGAAAAAGATGACAAAATCCGTGTCGGGATTCGCCTCGATAAAAGGACAGATGTTTTGGGAGAGATTGGCCTCTACCGCGGCGATATACGCGTCGCTGGGGGTTTCGGCGGCGGTCTGCTCAGGAGATGTATAATGAGCCAGGACCCATTCCTCGTCATAGTATTCTTCGGTCCACCAGCTGGCATAGATCGTTGCCAGGTCAGACTTTTCCTGATCAGCAATGGGGCGGAGGATGTAGTTTAACAGCACGTCTTTATTCAATAGATACCCGACATCGTCATACACCTTGTCGTTATAGAGATATTCCGGGATCGGATATTTGGTTTCTTCGACCCCGGCCATGTAGGTGATGACATCTATTCCAAGAAAAACGTTATCCACTTGATTGGGGCTGTCAAACAGGATCTCCATGATATTGGCCTGATCCTTAGGGTAGGCCGCGCTGTAGCTTAGTTTGATGGTATTGAGCCCCATCAGTTCGTCAAACCAGCTGGTATTAAAATTAACAGTCATAGAGGAACCCAGAATGACGCTGTCATACTCCATATTCTTAGCCATGCCGGGATTCTGATTGATCTGATTGTCGATCAGATAAGGAAAACCGGGAAGCGGCTTATGATACTGAAAAAACGGATCGACTACGATGGTAACTGCGATGACGCTTCCCAATATGATGAAAGTAAATATGGCAAAGATAACTAAGCTTTTCCGATAAGCAGGCATGTGCGGCATCCTTTCGCTTCAAGTAATCAGAGCAGATGGGCTTGTACAATGGGAAGATTCGGTATTCCCTTGGCAGCAGTTGTCTAAAAATTTACATAAAGAAAAGTGCTTACTCCTGAAAGTGAAATTACGCACCAGCCGAACAGTCCGGCCAGCATCAGCGCACCGACAGTACCCGGCCGGTATCTGTCAGCCGCCGCCAAGGCATTTTTTGCTTTAAATACAAGGAGAGATGAAACCGTCAAAAATAAAAAGGTCAACGCATAATGGCCATATTCCCAGCGATCGAGCCGGATTACCTTAATCATATACCAGAATTCATCCTTATTAAAGCAAGCGGCCAGCTGCCGCCCGATTCGCTGCCATGGGAAATGCAAGGCAGTCTTAAGGAGAAGGGCGGCATCCGGAAGTGAGGGAGCCCGGAAGAAAACCCAGGCAACGGTCACATAGATGAAAAGGCCGGCTGTTTTTAAAGCTGCCGGGAACTTTTGGTGCAAAATCTTCCCATACACTAGCCCGGCAGCACTCTTCCTGTTGTCAGCAGCGCTCTCCCTGTTGTCAGCAGCGCCCTCCCTGTTTCCGGCAGAGCGGCGACCGGCACCTGCCGACTGGATCATTCTGGTTACCACGTAAAGAAAGCCGTGCATCATGCCCCATACGATAAAAGTCAGCCCGGCGCCATGCCACAATCCGCTGACGAAAAATACCAGCAAAAGATTCCGGTACATATTACCTTTGCCCCGCCGGTTCCCGCCCAGGGGGATGTAGACATATCTGGTTAAAAAACGGGTGAGTGTCATATGCCACCCTTTCCAGAAACCGATGATGTCGGTGGCCTGATAGGGCGAGTCAAAATTGACCGGCAGTTCAATCCCCAGCATCCGGCTTACGCCCATCGCCATGTCACAATAACCGCTGAAATCAAAGTAGAGCTGAAAAGAAAAGGATAACATCACGATCAGCGCATCGGGCGCATTTATCGAAAGCAGGTTGGCATAACCGTAATCGACAGCCTGTCCCAAGGTATCTGCCAGCAGGGTCTTTTTGGCCAGACCGAGGACGAACAAAACCAGTCCTCGGTAGAAACGTTCCACATCGAAGCGGATCTTATCAAGGTTTCGGAATTGCGGCATCAGTTCACTGTGGATGGCAATCGGTCCCTGCAGAAGTTTGGGAAAATAAAGGACAAACAAGATGTAATCGAGCGAATGGCATTCTTCGGCCTCGCCCCGGTAACTGTCAATCAGGAAGGAAATCTGCTGGAAGGTAAAAAAACTTATGCCCAGCACCGGGATCATGCTAAAATAGCGGCCGCAGCATAGCAAAAGCAGATTAAGAAGTACCGCCGGTACCAATATTCTTTTTCCCCACTGGCGGACCCGGCACAGAAACAGCCGGTTGACTAAGATGCTCCCGCCCAGCCATAGCAGTAGCCAAGGAGAAGCGGCAGCATAAAACAATAGGGACATCATAATCAGCCAATATTTAGCCCGGTTGCCGCGGCCTTTTCTGAGCAGGAAGTAATAGACCGCAAGACATATGGGAAACAGTAAAAAAATAAACACAGTGGAGTTGAATACCATGAACGGCTCCTGTTGGTTAAATTTATGAAAATAAGTGAGAAGCAATTGGCCTACTTTACTGACCGGTAGTACTTGCCATAGTAATTATGATGCAGGCGCTGCGTGCCCGAAATCCATTGCTTTAAGTTTCTCGGCTAAATCCTTGTCCAGATGACCGTTATCGGTCATCTTATCAATGATGCCCCACACTTTTTCCGGAGTCAGGGGGGCTCGATAGGGCCGCTCTTCCGTCAGTGCCTGATAAACGTCGCAGATTGCCATGACCCTTTCCAGTTCGCTCAGTTCATCGCCTGCCATGCGGTAAGGATATCCGGTTCCGTCCATTTTTTCATGGTGATTGGAAGCGTAGCGGGTGACGTCTTCCAGGCCCGGGATCTGCTCCAGGATCTTGCGGGTATAATAGGTGTGTTTGTTGATCTCGAAGCGCTCTTCCGGTGTCAGCGGGCCGTTCTTATGAAGAATGTCGGTTGATACATGCAGCTTGCCGATGTCGTGCAGAAGCCCGGCTATGTACATTTTGTCCTGAACTTCGGCATCGAAGCTCAGAAGCGCGGCGGCTTCTCTGGCCAGCATCGCGATTCCTTGTGAATGTGTGTAGGTAAACGGGCTGCGGCGGTCGATAATATCGGCAAAACACAGCGCAAACTGCTGCACTTCACCATATCCATAGTGCACGTCGTCACCGACCACGATCTTTTCAGACAGCCGGTATTTGGTCTCCTGGCTAAAATAATCCAGAAGAAAAGCTTCCTGCTTCATCAGATCCAAGAAGGCATTGGCGACGTCTTCCCTGAACAAGGGACGCACTTCCGCCAACCAGTTTTCCGCCTGCTGGAACAGGCTGTGATTAAAGCCCTCCGCCTTTTTGCCGAATTGGTCGTCAAATGCGCTGGCGAGGCAGATGATCTGCGAAGCTATCGGAATATCGTCCCCGGACAGACCAAATGGACCGGTTCCACCGATGAGCTCATGGTGATATAGAACATAGAGCGGAATCTCGCTTGTTAGCGGCAGTTTTTCCAGCATCTCCGCCCCGATCGCACAATGTTCAAACATTTTATATTCATTACTGATACCGATGTCGTGAAGCAAGGCGGCATAATAAAGCGGGAGCACCATATCCCCGTCAAATCCCAGCCTGTCTGCCATCCTGACAGCCAGATAGGCGGTACTTTTGGAGTGAGAAAGATTGTTTTTGCCCGCTATGTCAAGGGCATAGGATAATCCGAATAATAGAGAATGCCGTGATATGTTCATAATATCCCCATGTTTTCCGCAAGCCAAGGTCAGGTTGCTGAATAAATTTGGAAAATTGAAAAAATTAAATAGTAAGAAACTGTGCCTTTGCGCTTTATATTATAAAAGGTATGATTCTTTCTGTCAACTTTAGAATGTGACTAGATCTGAACAGTAACACACTTAAGTCAGGAACTTTTTTGTCAAAGTATTTTGGGATTGTAGTTTTTGGTTATTTACATTATGATATAAGTAAAGCAGATTCAGTGTAATTTCTGCTAATTATGACAGGAGTTGACTTACTATGAAAATCAGAACCAGATTTGCGCCAAGTCCCACCGGCAAGATGCATGTCGGCAACCTACGTTCGGCCCTTTACGAATACCTGATTGCCAAGCACGAGGGCGGCGATTTTATTATCCGGATCGAAGATACCGACAGGGAGCGCTTTGTCGAAGGAGCCGTGGAAATCATCTACCGGACCCTGGAAAAGGCCGGCATTCATTATGATGAAGGGCCTGGCCGGGACAAAGGTTTAGGCCCCTATATACAGAGCGAGAGGAAGGAACAGGGCATCTATCTTCAATATGCCAAAGAGCTGATCGATAAGGGTGAAGCTTATTATTGTTTTTGTGACGCAGAGCGGCTTAAGGCCTTGAAAACCGAGATTGTCGAGGGCAAAGAAATCAGCAGCTACGATAAACACTGTCTTGGCCTTACAGCTGAGGAAACAGCGCAGAAGCTGGCATCCGGCTGTCCCTATGTGATCCGTCAGAACAATCCGCAGACCGGAAGCACCGTCTTCCGCGATGAGCTGTACGGAGATATCACGGTGGACAATGCCGAACTGGATGACATGATCCTGATCAAGTCTGACGGTTATCCCACTTATAATTTTGCCAATGTGGTAGACGACCACCTGATGGAGATCACTCATGTGGTCAGGGGCAACGAATATCTGTCCTCTTCCCCCAAATATAACCGACTGTATCAGGCTTTCGGATGGAAAGTGCCGACCTATGTCCACCTGCCGCTGATCACCGACGCGGAACATAAGAAACTCAGCAAACGCAGCGGTCATTCTTCCTTTGAGGACCTGCTGGATCAAGGTTTCCTCCCCGAAGCCATCGTCAATTTTATTGCACTGCTGGGCTGGAGCCCGGAAAGCAACCAGGAAATCTTCCCGTTGGAAGAATTAATCAGCCAGTTTGATTACCACCGTATCTCCAAGTCTCCTGCTGTATTTGATATCGGAAAACTGCGGTGGATGAACGGGGAATATCTTAAGGCCATGGATGAGGCAGCTTTTCGCAGTCAGGCACTACCCATTATCAAGCAGACGGTTACCCGGGCCGCCGATTTTGAGAAGATCGCCGCAATGGTCAAGACCAGAATCGAACTTTATTCCGACATCCCGGAGCTGATCGGCTTTTTGGAACATTTACCGGACTATGACCCGGAAATCTACACCCATAAGAAAATGAAAACCACCAAGGAAAGCTCGCTGGAAGTGTTAAAGGATCTTCTTCCCTTGCTGGAGACGCAGGATGATTACACTAATGATGCCCTGTATGCCACGCTTCTCCATTATGCGGAACAGCATCAGTATAAAAACGGTTATGTCATGTGGCCGGTCCGCACGGCAGTATCAGGTAAGGCGATGACCCCAGCCGGGGCCACGGAAATCATGGAGCTGCTGGGCAAAGCGGAAACGGTTCAAAGAATCCGCACCGGGATCCGGTTGCTGGAGCAATAGTGGTGTCAATATACCATACGAATTAAGATAATTGAATACCCTGACTTAATATAAGAAAGGAGTCAAAAATGCAGTCGAATCTCTTTCATGAGAGACGGCTGCATTTTTGTGTCAACCAACCAAAAGACAATATGCAATAAGTTATATAACGAAAACATTAATACTAGAAGAATATTTTTACAACATCAAGCAATAAAAATATAATTAGGATAATAAAAATAACTGATTTATTTTAACTTAAAAATAACACATCAAAAAGCATAATTTTGTGTTGCCAAAATGTTTAAATCATGATACAATTAAAATCAATCGACCGAGCAAACAATGCGTAAGATGGAATGTGCGGTACTATGTAATAATATGTAGTTTTTTGGAACGAGAATAACGTTGTCCTACATTGCAATGAGTACAACAAATAATATGATATAGAAAATAAATATTACTTGTAAAAATAATATAATTGCACACAGCAGAATAGTACTTATAAATCCAGAATGATTTTATGGTGAAACCAAGTTATATAACCACAAAATGAGGCATGCAATATGTTAAATAGCATGCTCGGCCCAGACTGAAGCAGATATCTTAATCTAAAGGGCACAGCTGATAAGATAAAGCTTTATCATTAAATATCAAAAATATGATGAAAGGAGAAGAAATTATGCTACATGAGAAAAGTCCGCCTACGAATCTGGAATTTTAAGGATAATATAGGCAAGTCACACGACAAAGGCATGGCTTTCAAGTAAGAGAGCACATGGATGACAATTAATTTTAAATTACAGGAGGTAAAACCATGAAAAAAAGAATAACAGCTATGATAATCACCGTAGTAATGATTATGTCACTTGCGTCTATTTCTGCTATGGCGGCCAGTGCATCTACTGATGCCGGCAAGTACGGAACATTAAGGGGTTATAATTATGGATATGATGCCGAGACAACAATAGATAAAAACGACGGAACCGGAAGATTAGTAATGACCGTTGAGCTTCAGAATAATAATACTGGTTCAACTTATGAATCATACACAGTGTATAGTGGATACGGTGCAGTAGGTCTATATATCGTTACAGGAGCATCAAATTATCCATATCCCTGCGCTGTATGGGTAGCACATGAAGTCAGAGGGACCAATGCGTATGTATGCCGCACTGTTACCGTTTATTAATTTGTTATCTCTAATTAATTTTTATCTGTATTATTACTAAGTAACTTTTAGAACCACTCCTCAGGTGGGAGTGGTTCTTTTGAGTATCATAGTATTCTTAAATATATTAAATAAAATTAATACGATCGGGAGGAGAAATAAGTTGAAAAAAATTTTTATAAGCTTATTATTTGTAAGTATCATGCTTACAGGATGTAACAATGATCTGTCAGTCGATTCTTTGTCAGAGGGATCTGCTGAAGCAATATCGGAAGAAGGAGCGCTGGAGGAAGGAGTACCGGAGGAAAATCCTTTTGATCTCAGCAGGGAAGCAAGTGAATCGCAAATAGTGAGTCAAGAAGGATTCGGCCCCATGAGATCCCTTACAGAAGACGGGCCGATAAACTTTGAATATAACGGCGGGGAAGTGGTGGTAGACTATTTTTTGGATAATGGTAACGATAAGGCTTTGGAATATGGCTTCTTCGTATTTCTTGAGGGCATCCCCCAGCCATTCAAGACCGAAGCAGTCGGATCGGAATACCGATATTGCCAGACGATAAATTTGGAAGCTAAGGAATTTAAGGAATTCCAGATCATATTTACACCGTCACAGGGAAATAAAGGCGACGAACTGACTGTCTATATCTGTGGAATGTATCAGCCCAGTTTTATTCCGGATGCCAGCAATATTAATTTTGGCTTCAATCACGGCATAACTGCAACAGCACCGAACAAACTGATCTTTCTTGAAGACTTAAGCAATACCGAAAAAGAAAATTTAATGGGGGAAGAACTTCTGAGCAATGTGTCGT
Organism: Lachnospiraceae bacterium UBA935; assembly: GCA_002293525.1. Classification (GTDB taxonomy): domain Bacteria; phylum Bacillota; class Clostridia; order Lachnospirales; family Lachnospiraceae; genus UBA935. The sequence goes on along the minus strand of DBDJ01000072.1, from coordinate 154,944 downwards.
ATATAGAAGAGGAAATAACGACAGCCGTGCGAGAACAATATGCGAAGGAAGATGGCAACCGGCTGGATATAGAAATTATAACCGAGCTTTATGAAGAAGATAATTATGAACAATTTAATAATGTAAGGATCATGGCCGTGGAAAAGGAAAATGTCGACTTGATTTTCAAGGGCATGGGAAAAGAAGGAACTGCTTACCGGACAACATTTTATCTGGATCACCATCCTATCGCGATCAAAGGAGAAGATTACTTAGAATGGCGTACGGTCAGGGGCAGTATGGCAGTATATAAAATGGGTCTTGATGTCAGCCGGTTAGAAGGAAATCATATCCTGTACAGCATTTCAATTCCTATTGAGGGTGAGGACTTTTATCTAAAAACAGAGTCCATGCTGCTGATCAGAGAAGAGGAGCTTCCGGAGGAAAATGTTACTGAAGCAGAAAAAGAACCGTCAGAAAACAGTAGTGAAATAAATCAGGAAACAACGGCGGGTGGTTATGTGGAATCTAACAGCCAGTATGGTACAATAGATAATACGGATATTCAGGGATCTAACCCCTTTGTTGGAATAAACAACCGGGAAAAGAGCATTTTTGGTGCCGGCGATGGTAAAATATTTGTAAAATCTGACAAACTTTACATATTTGACGTATATAATCAGAAAATAGTAGCCGAAACTCCATTAAACGGTTTCGTGCCTCCTGAGTCCTATTCTGTGACCGAGAACGGCTATTGTGTTACAGGTTCTGAGATTCGTGATAGTCAAAGATACTTAAAAGCAGTTTATTATGATAAAGAGCTTAATTTGATTCAACAGCTTGACTTAAATGAATTAACAAGCAAAGCGCCCAGAATGGCCGCCATCACCAAGTCCGGGCAAAAAATAGCTTATGCAACAGAGCAAGAAATAGTGCTCTATGATTTAAATACGGGAACAATGCAGTCGCTATTAAATCTGAGCGCGGAAAATATTGCTACCTTAATTGATATTAAATTTTTTGACAATGACAACAAACTTGCATTTATGGGAACAAATTTTGCGGAAAACGGTATCGATCAGCCCGTCTTTGGTTATGTACCGGTTACAGGATCTGGGACAGTGACTGAAAAGGCTGGCTTGCCACAGTTGCAGAACATGGCTGTTTCGGATGATTGTGTTGCTTTTAGCGAAGGAATATATCCGGTCGGAACCGGCGAGCCGGTCGGTCAGGTAATCATTATTGATAGTTCTACCGGACAAATCCGGCGGCATAATCTGTTGGAAAAAAGCGAAGGGTCGAATATATTTCTATCTGATAAAGGCAATTATTTTATGTCATGTCAGAATAAAGGCGGAAAAATTATTTTCAGGGTTTATGACAGTAAAACAGGTGAGATGATCCAAGAAATGAGTCAGGATATCGGAGCCAGTTCGGAGCAATATGTGAAAACGCAGATTGCCATCTTTGATGACAGCAGAACATTTATTGCATTGTCTGCTTTTAACAATACTGATCCAGTCATGGCGATAGATAAATTTTAAGAGGAAAGCATATGATACTTAAACTGGAGGGAATATCCAAAAGCTATCAAGATAAAAAAGCTCTAATAGACTTTACGGCAACACTTAAAGAAGGCGTTTATGGCTTATTAGGTCAGAATGGGGCCGGAAAAACTACTTTAATCAATATAATTGCGGGAATCCTGAATGCGAATGAAGGAAGGATTCTCTATAACGGGATAAATGTGAAGAAAATGGGAGTGGATTTCATCTCTGCCATTGGATATCTTCCGCAGTTCCCGCAGTTTTATAAAAACTTCAAGGCTTTAGAATTCCTTAGGTATATTTGTGCGATCAAAGGGGTTCCGGAGAAAGTCGGGGCGGAACGGATCGCCAAATTACTGGAAATGGTTAATCTTTCCGATGTAGCTAATAAGAAAATAGGTACTTTTTCCGGCGGAATGAGGCAGCGGCTGGGAATAGCCCAGGCCATGGTCAACGACCCGGGGATTTTAATATTGGATGAGCCTACGGCAGGACTGGATCCTAAAGAGAGAATTCGCTTCAGAAACCTTATATCCAAATTCTCTAAGGACAGGATCGTGTTGCTGGCTACCCATATCGTCTCGGATATTGAATATATATCCAATGAAGTCATTTTGCTGCGCGAGGGCATCTTGATCAAACAGAATAAACCGACTGTGCTGATGGAGGAAATAAGACATAAAATATGGGAAGTTCAGGTTGATGCCGAGAACAGCCAGATGTATTTAGACAAATACAGCATCGGAAACATTGTTTTTAACGAAGGGCATTACGTTCTGAGGATTATCAGCGCGGAAAAGCCCTGCGCCGCGGCAGTTCCTATTGCCCCTAATCTTGAAGATGTATTCCTGTATCATTGCGAAGCGGGTGCAAGCAGATGAAAATAATTGGATATGAAATCAGAAAAAATTATTTGAAACGTTATCTCATTGTAATAATTTTCGCATTTACTCTGGTAAATGTCATTTCAATATATGGTTATTATGAAACCAGCCATGTTTTTTCAACTGAAAAGGATGACTCATGGAGTAAAGCCTTCTGGGATTTATATGAGGAAAATTATAAAGGCGAGATTACCATTGAAAAAATTAACAGGCTGATGGAGATTTATTCCCCCCTCTATCAGGCTTGCGTAGTCGAGAGAACCTTCAATACCGAATATGACCCAGATACTTTTACGGGATATGAATTCGGAGATTATCGAATGCTGGATCTTGGTTTTGTCCGACCTATGGAATATGCATATACATATCGGGAGAAGGCATTGGAAATTGCCAACAATGCCAAGCAGAATATGATTTTTTTTAGTTCGATAGACAATGTCTATCAATATCGAAGCAGTTTAAAGATTGCATCCCTTTATGAAGGCAGGCAGATTAATAATTTTTACAATACCGAAATGTATGACAACCTGTTTAGTTATGATTTTTCATCTTTTCTCATTTTATTGACAGTTATTGTGGCCATAGTTCCGGTATTTGTGGCAGAAAAAGAGACAGAGATGAATCTGATTTTGTCCATAAGTAAGAAAGGAGGCAAAAAGACGGTCAGAGCTAAAATTGCAAGTGCTTGCTTTTTTGTAACGGGTATTTGCATATGGTTTACGATCACTGATTTTTTTGCCTTTGCCGCTTTTTTTGGCTTAACTGGACTTACTAATAATCTCTATGCGTTAAGGGATTTTATGCTGACGCCTTTAGATATCACTATGTGGGAATATATAATTGTATCTGCAGGAGTGAAAATATTAGGAATGCAGGCTGTTTCTGCAGTAATTCTCTTTATTTCCTCTCTTTTTAAGAAAGCCCTTCTGCCATATGTCATAAGTCTGGGTGCCCTGTTTTCTATGATGCTTGCTGACGAACTTGCGACAACAAAACACTTCAATCCTTTTGATCTGATTGTGAACAGGGAGTTGTTTAGACATACTAACTTAATTAGGATCATGGATTTTCCCGTCCATGAATATGTTGGCGTGATTCTATCTGTGGCGTTGTTTTTCGGAGTTTTTATTCTGACGACAATCAGAGTAAATAAAAACAATGCGTGGCTTACAGGGGGAAGGAGATGAGATGCGAGAATTTATATTCGAAATGAAAAAAATACTGATTTTTCAAAAAGGACTGTGGTTTATTATCTTTTTGATGATTCTTAAAATGATCGGTTTGTTATTAACTGACGATGGTGCCGCCTTGCAAGAGAACAAGAGTGATTATTTGTTTTATCTGGAACCGATAAAGGGAGCTTTGACAGAAAAAACCCAGAGATTTTTGAGGGAAGAATCAGAAAAAATATCAGGAGCCAAAATCGAGCTGGAAAACTTGTACTTGGCGTATTATAATAGTGTCCTCAATAAACAAGCCATGTCGAAATCGGAGCTGGATTACATGACCCAGTCATTTGAGGGGCAAATTGAAAAAGAAGGCGGGTTTCTGATACTTTATGATCAGTATATGTATATCAGAGAAAATCCCGACAACCGCTATTTTCTATATACTGACGGATGGAACGCCCTATTAGCTCATGAACGGCTAGATTTACCGCTATTCTTACTGTTATTGTTGCTGATTACGCCCATATTCTGTCAGGAATATGAAAGTAAAATGGATGCAATATTGTTAAGCAGTAAAAAGGGCAGGGCGAACTTGGTTGGGAAAAAGATCTTGCTGGCTTTTGGTATGGTTGTTATTCTAAGTCTGTTTTTCAGCTTTTTGGATTACGCCTTTTTTTCGCTTCACTATGGGTTAGAAGATGGACATTATCCTTTGCAAAGTCTAGAGTATTATCATAGTTCCATCAAAAACTTGAGTTTATTGGAGGCATATATCGGAATGTCTTTTTTTAGAATTATCGGCCATTTGTTTTTAGCAGTGATTATAATGTTTGCGTCAGTGTATACAAAAAAAACAGTCTTGACTTTGTTTTTTGGCTCAGCTGTCGTTCTTATACCTTATTTTGGGCTTGCCGCCAGATGGGTTGCCTATATTCTGCCATTGCCTTTGAGCTTTATGATTGGCAGCGGCTTCTTCAAAGGAGATGAGTTGGCGGAAAGTGCTGACGGCATGTCTGAAATTATAGTATACAGATCAGTATCTGAACTCGAAACAGCGATAATGATTGCTTTGCTGTTCGTCATATCTTATGTAATTATATTGCTGGTGTTCAAGAAATATATTAATTACCAAATTAGAAGAAGGAAACAGGTTAATCCATGAAGAGAGCAATCATACTATTTATTACTTTATTATCTTTTTTTCAGACCAGTTGTAACAAAACAAAGAAAGTAAATGAAGAGTTCCCTGTTTATAACATGCAGGTTGATGCCATATGTTCAGAGAATAGCGATGCAATATTTTATATTCCAAGCCGCAATGAGATTCAGATCATCGCACAGTATAAGAACACAAAAGACAAGCAAAATGCCATAAGAAATCCGCTGAAAGGTTTGTCTGATACGGGAAATTATTTTTACATTTATGACAATAATCTCTACTATATTAAAAAAGAACAAGACTATACTCAGGCGGGGGTCTTGCCTAATAAAACTTCTATTGTAGAAATTGATTGGGATACTTATAACGAAAAAATAATCTATGACGAAGATACAAGTCTAGTTAAAGATAGTTTTCTTGGTGTTATGCGCACTGAAAAGGAGAAAGCAGCTTACAGTTCTATTATGAGCTTTTTTCTGGATGATGAGAATATCTATCTGATTGAGAATACTATGACTGGTTGTGCAGTCAAAATAGTCAGCCGGAAGAATGGAAGGTCAGAAACTATTATTGAGTCAGCCGGCAGTATAAGTCAACTGGCTTTTGATGGAAAGCATATTTATTATGTTGATGCTCGATTTCAAGTGATAAGGATTGACGTTAATACAAAAGAATCTTTCCTTATTCCGGATGTCATGACAAGGAGTATCATGCTATCGAAAAATCAATTGTTATTTTTGAATCCCAGAGATAACAATCGTATTTATGCGATGGATTTGGATGACTTCAGCCAGCGTAAAATAACAGACGATGCCGCATATGCGTTTCATTTCGACAATGATTATATCTACTATTCCAATGAATATGATAATAATTGCCTTTACAAAATAGATTGGAAAGGGGAAAACAAACAAAAAGTTGCTGACATGGTTACCTATGGCATCAAAGCTTTTCAAGATTATCCAGAACTTCATGTTTTATCTGAAGAAGGTACTTATGTTGTAAACAAAAAAACTTTTGAAGTTAATAAACTCGATTGATCTGTGTGCTGATCTTTCTGATTTTCGCATTGCATTTCCTTTGTAGATTTGATATATTAATAAAAACTGTCATTATACATCTTCATGAATAGTATATTACAGGTATTTATCAAGTAATAATACTAATATAATTATCAGGAGGTTTTTTATGGATGAATTTGATGACATTGTATTGAATTGTTTTTTAAAAAAACAGAATCAGCTTTTTTCGGAACCGGTAGCTTCCAATCTGGATGAAGCAGAAGCTTTTCTTGAGGAATGCATGGCTGTGGTTGTAGATTCGGCAGAGGAGGTCTGGGAATATTTTGAAGAAGAAGGCCTTGACATGGAAGGAGCCGCACCGGACGAAATCATAGAGGCTGATGAAGTGTTTGCCGTCGGCGACGGGAGATATCTGATCGTTCAGGGATAGACTGGCCATTCCCTTTTTGATGCTGAAAACCCGCAGGTTCACCGTGTATTTGGGGGTTTTCAGTTTTTATTTACAGCAACGAAACCAGCGCATGGGCGAGGCCGTCTTGGTTATTGTTAAAGGAAGTGACCACAGTCGCTTCTTTTTTTACCGTATCAGTACCGTTTGACATCGCGATAGCGTAGCCGGCGGCCTGAAGCATGCTCAGATCATTTTCCTGGTCACCGGCAGCTACAGAAAGTGCCGGTGGAATCCCCAGGATATCACAAAGCTTCAGCAGGGCATTGCCTTTTCCGGAGACAGCCGGGATAAATTCCAGGAAATGAGGGCTGGAAACTAACATAGCGATTTCCGGTCCCAGCGAGGCTTGCATAAACTCGCGAAAGCGTTGCAGCCGGGCCGGGTCTCTTGACTCGATGGCAATGCATTTGCTTGGTTCGTCAGTCAGTACCGAACCGACGTCTTCGGCGATGATGACAGGGGTATGGATGATCTGTGTATAATGGAACAGGGCTTCCGTTTCGGCTGGTGCGATAATATGGGTATCTGTATAGGTATGACAGTGGATGCCGTGTTCTGTGGCTGACTTGATGATGGCAATGGCCTGACTATTAGTCAGGGAAGCCTTATTGATCAATGTTTCCCGGTCACAGTCATAGATACGGCCACCGTTAGAACCGATCAAAAACATGCCTGGATAGTGCAGACCGAGTTCGTCCCGGACATCGGTCACACTGTTGATATCCCGGCCGGAACAAAGAACCAGCCGATGGCCGGCATGACTCCAGGCATCCAGAATTTCTCTGGTGTAGGGACTGATTTGTTTGGCATCGTTTAGGAGGGTGCCGTCAAGGTCGGTAAAGAGGATTTTCCGAGTGCGGAAGTCCTGAGGTGATTCCTGGCGCCGGTTCCATTCCTGAACCAGTCCGTCCAGGATGCTTTCCGGTACAAACAGATTTCCGTAACCATTTCCTAAGTCCAAGCCGGGCTTGGCATCACCATGGAAGTCACTGCCGCCGCTGACGGCCAGATGGTATTTGGCGGCCAGCTTTTTAAGCTGTCTTTCATCGGCCGACGAATGGGTGCTGTAACACACCTCAATTCCCGCCAGACCTGCGGCGGCGAGGTCGCCGGTCAGCCTGTCCAAGGCGGTGTCGCTCAGATGATAATGGAAAGGATGAGCCAGAATCGGAAGCCCTTCTCCTTTCAGGATGATTTCTACGGCGCGGAAAGGAGTTATTTTATGGCGCGGCACAAAACAGGGCTTATCATCGCCGATGTAAAGTTCAAAAGCTTCCTTGTAGTTCCGAATGTAGCCGTGATTCAAGAGATAAGAGGCATAGTGGGAACGGGTGAGTATGCCGCCGGGATATTCGGCAACCAGTTTTTCATAGGTTATGTCTATACCGGCAGCTTGCAGTTTTTCACACATTTCCTGGTTGCGGCTCACACGGCTCTCGACAAATTTAGTGAGTCTTCCTTGAAAATACGCATTGTGATGATCAATAAACAGCCCCAGAATATGAATATCCGTACCTTCATGGGATGTAGAAAATTCAATACCGGGAATGACAGTGAGGTTTTTCTCGTGGCCGGCCATAAGGGCTTCGTCGATGCCGTCGACTGTATCGTGGTCGGTCAGGGCAATGGCGGAAAGCCCTTTTTGAACGGCATATTCCACCAATGCGACAGGGGACAGGGTTCCGTCCGATCTGGTAGAATGGGCATGTAAATCGATTCTATTCATCGTATTTTTCCTCTTTTTCATTAACCTTTTGTTGTAGCACGATGTGAAGTATAGCGCCGCCATTCTTCACATTGTGACTTAGTTATAGCTAGGCGGCTTTTGGATGCCTTATTATATCTACACGTCTTCCTCATCGACGTTCAAGTTCGTATATACCGTGCGTTTCCTGGCCATTTCGTCGCTGTCAAGATATTCGTCATAAGTCGTGATCTTATCGATGAGCAAGCCGCCCGGAAGGATTTCCATGATCCGGTTGGCCGTGGTCTGGACGAACTGATGGTCGTGGCAGGCAAACAGCGCAACGCCGGGGAATTTGATCAGTCCGTTATTGAGGGCGGTTATGGCTTCCATGTCCAGATGATTTGTCGGTTCGTCCAGGATCAGGCAGTTGGAGCCGCTGATCATCATTTTGGACAGCAGGCAGCGCACCTTTTCACCGCCGGACAGGACTCTTACCGGCTTGACCCCGTCTTCTCCGGCAAACAGCATCCGGCCTAAGAAGCCGCGGACATAAGTTGCATCCTTTATGGCAGAGTAACCGGTCAGCCAGTCAGCGATCGTCAGGTCATTGTTGAATTCCTCGGTGCTGTCTTTGGGAAAGTAAGCCAAGGAAGTAGTGACGCCCCATTTGAAGCTTCCTTCATCTGGCTCCAGCTCACCGGTCAGGATCTTAAACAAGGTGGTAATGGCAAATTCATTGCCGCCCACGAAAGCGATCTTATCGTCATGGCCGACGATAAATGTCAGGTTATCCAAGATCTTTTCCCCGTCGATAGTTTTCGATATCCCCTCCACCGAAAGCACTTCATTGCCGATTTCCCGCTCGGGACGGAAATCGATATAGGGATATTTACGGCTGGAAGGACGAATGTCGTCCAGTTCGATCTTTTCCAGTGCCCGCTTTCTTGAGGTCGCCTGCTTTGACTTGGAGGCATTGGCAGAAAAGCGGCTGATAAACTCTTGCAGTTCCTTGATCTTTTCTTCCTTCTTCTTATTGGCTTCCTTCATCTGCCGGATCAGAAGCTGGCTGGACTCATACCAGAAATCATAATTGCCGGCATAAAGCTGGATCTTTCCATAATCTATGTCGGCAATATGCGTGCATACCTTATTTAAGAAATAACGGTCATGTGAAACTACGATAACCGTGTTCAGGAAATTAATCAGAAACTCTTCCAGCCAGGCGATGGCATCCAGATCCAGATGGTTAGTAGGCTCATCCAGCAAAAGAATATCCGGATTGCCGAACAGGGCCTTCGCCAGCAGGACTTTTACCTTCTCGCTGCCGCCAAGGCTGCTCATCACGACATCGTGCAGTTCCGTGCCGATGCCCAGCCCGTTTAACAGCATCGCGGCATTCGATTCCGCTTCCCAGCCGTCCATCTCGGCAAATTCCCCTTCCAGCTCGCTGGCACGAATCCCGTCCTCGTCAGAAAAATCTTCCTTGGCATAGATGGCATCCTTTTCCTTCATAATCTGATACAGCCGCTCATTGCCCATGATAACCACATCCAGGACCGGGTGCGCATCATATTTGAAATGATCCTGCTCCAATACCGAAAGCCGCTGCCCCGGCGTGATGACAATGTCGCCCCTCGTGGTTTCCAGTTTGCCGGCCAAAATCCTCAAAAAGGTCGATTTGCCGGCCCCGTTAGCTCCGATCAGCCCATAGCAGTTACCTTCAGTGAACTTAATGTTGACATCTTCGAACAAAGCCCGTTTACCGATGCGAAGCGTTACGTTGTTAGCACTTATCATAATGTTCCTTCTCCTGTAAAATAGTAATCTGATACACCAATCCTATTCTATAAGCAAAATGAATATTTTGCAACTGCAATATGCAATCCTGTATTTATTTGTTACTGATTTAGAACGAATAACATTGGACTGTGGATAAGCATCAGTAGCAGAATGGAGCTGAGCTGAATAGCAAAATTATTTAAAATTTCTAGTTTTTAATTTCATTAAGTGATATGATATGATGAAACAGTATCAATGAAAATGGGGAGGATCGGCGCAAGAGACATGGCAGCTTTAATAATATTCCTGATAATGACAGCGGTTTTGGTATTTTTATATTTATTAGCGATTATGCCAAGAATCGTCCATAAACCCGACCTAAAGCCCCTGAGCGGCTTTTATTATGCCCACCGGGGCCTGCATGATAACGAAGGCGAGGCACCGGAAAACTCCCTGGCGGCCTTCCGTAAGGCGGCAGAGGCAGGCTTTGGCATTGAGCTGGACCTGCAGCTGAGCAAAGACGGAGAAGTGGTGGTATTTCATGATGTTACCTTGGAGCGGGCATGTCAGGTGCCGGGCTTGGTCTCGGATTATACCTACGAAGAATTATGCCGGCACAGGCTGTTCGGTTCATCAGAGGCGGTTCCCAGATTTCAGGATGTTCTGAAGCTGGTAGACGGGAAAGTGCCGCTGATCGTGGAACTGAAGGTGCCTTGGCAGGACATCTCGGTCTGTCCGGCAACGGACCGGCTGCTCAGTGAATACCGCGGTTTCTACTGCATCGAATCCTTTAACCCGCTGGCGCTGATCTGGTATAAAAAGAACCGCAAAGAGGTGATCAGGGGACAGCTGGCGGATCGTTTTTCGGCGGGAAAAGGCACCCGGGGTCTTTTATACCGGCTGCTGGAGAACCTGATGTTTAACTGGGTGACCCGGCCTGATTTTGTGGCATACAATCACCAGCATGCGGGGATGCTGTCCCGTCGGCTGTGCCGCCGGCTGTTCGGCAATACGGCAGTAGCATGGACCATCCAGAGCGAAGCGGAACTGGAACGTGCCAAGAGTGATTTTGACCTGTTTATCTTTGACGGTTTTATTCCCTCTGCACACAAAAGGCAAGATAACCAAACACTCCTAAAGTTCTAACGAAAAAGTGGTGGCTGCAAGGCTCGGGGGACGGAGGGCTGGACGGTCGGTTTTCTCGGCGGACGCATTAAGTGCCAACGCAGAGGAAACCAATTCAAGTGGAGCCCCTCTGGGCGAGACTTGAATGCTCTGGGTTCCTCGGAGTGCTTTAAACGCCGCGTCCAGAGAGAAAAGCCGAGCGTCCAGCCCTCCGTCCCCCGAGCCCTCCCCTGCTCTCTATTCAATAAACTTAATGATACGACATTGGGGAGTTTGGGGAGTAAACCGCAATAAAAATGTGTTTACAAATTGACGGTTTATGATATAATTGGATAGACAAATTCTGCCAGCCGGTCAGACGGCTGGTTGATTCATTTTGAAAAGCAGTGACACGGATATTACTCATAAAATGAGGATATGATAGGAATAAAATAGTAAGGAGAGAGAACAGTATGACGAAATGGGTGTATTCATTTGAAGAAGGCAATGCTGACATGCGGAACCTGCTTGGCGGCAAGGGCGCCAATCTGGCGGAGATGACCAATCTCGGCCTGCCGATCCCGCAGGGATTTACCGTGACGACAGAAGCTTGTACCGATTATTACCATCAAGGCAAAGTCATATCCGAAGAAGTGCAGGGCCAGATTTTCGCCGCGCTTTCTGATCTGGAAAAAAAGCAGGATAAACGATTCGGAGATACCGGAAACCCGCTGCTGGTGTCCGTCCGTTCCGGTTCCCGGGCCTCCATGCCCGGCATGATGGATACGATATTGAATCTCGGCCTCAATGATATCTCAGTAGAAGGGTTTGCGAAGAAAACCGGCAATCCCCGCTTTGCCTATGATTCTTACCGGAGGTTCATCCAGATGTTCTCCGACGTGGTCATGGAAGTCCCCAAATCTTTTTTTGAACGGATTCTGGATGAGATCAAGGAGACCAAGGGCGTCCGGTTTGACACCGAGCTTTCGGCGGACGACCTGAAAGAAATCATCCTCCGCTTCAAACAGATCTATCAGGAGAAAAAGGGCGCCGAATTCCCCCAGGAACCCAAAATCCAGCTGATGGAAGCAGTCAAAGCAGTATTCCGCTCCTGGGATAATGAGCGTGCCATCATATACCGGCGGATGAACGACATTCCGGGAGACTGGGGCACGGCTGTTAACGTCCAGGCGATGGTCTTCGGCAATATGGGCGATACTTCCGGCACCGGCGTTGCCTTTACCCGCAATCCTTCGACCGGGGCAAAAGGCATCTACGGGGAATACCTGATCAATGCCCAGGGCGAGGACGTCGTGGCCGGGATCAGGACGCCGCAGCCCATCACCAGGCTGGAAGAAGACCTGCCGGAATGCTATGCCAAGTTTATGGAGATTTCCGGCAGGCTCGAAAGCCACTACCGCGACATGCAGGATATGGAATTTACCATCGAGGACGGCAAGCTGTTTTTCCTGCAGACGAGAAGCGGCAAGCGGACGGCAGCGGCGGCACTGCAGATTGCCTGTGACCTGGTGGACGACGGGATGATAACCGAAGAGGAAGCGCTGCTCCGTATCGAAGCCAAGTCCTTGGACCAGCTGCTCCACCCGACTTTTGATAATGAAGCCTTGAAGAACGGTACCGTGATCGGACAGGCCCTGCCGGCCTCACCCGGCGCCGCGGCGGGAAAAGTTTACTTTACCGCAGGGGACGCCAAGGTGGCTCATGAAAAAGGCGAACGGGTGATCCTCGTCCGCCTGGAAACATCGCCGGAGGATATCGAAGGCATGCACGCTGCCGAGGGAATATTGACCGTCCGCGGCGGCATGACCTCTCACGCAGCCGTCGTTGCCCGCGGCATGGGAACGGCCTGTGTCTCCGGCTGCGGCGAGATCCAGATAAATGAAGAAGAGAAAGTCTTCGAGCTGGGCGGCCATGTTTATCACGAAGGAGATTATCTATCCCTGAACGGTTCCACCGGCCTGATCTATGACGGTGATATTCCCACCGTAGAAGCCAGCCTCGACGGCAATTTCGGCCGGATTATGGACTGGGCCGACAAGCACCGGACGCTTAAGGTCAGGACTAACGCGGATGCCCCCGCAGATGCGGCTAAGGCGCTGAAATACGGTGCCGAAGGGATCGGGCTCTGCCGGACCGAGCATATGTTCTTTGAACCCGACCGTATTCCCAAGATCCGCCGGATGATACTGGCCCGTGACGAAGCCGACCGGGAAAAAGCACTGAATGAACTGATCCCTTACCAGAAGGGTGATTTTAAAGGCATCTATGAAGCGATGGAAGGCCGGCCGGTCACCATCCGCTTCTTAGATCCCCCGCTTCATGAATTTGTGCCGTCCAGCCAGGAAGATATCGACAGCCTTGCTAAAGATATGCAGATGAATCCTGAAGATGTCCGGGCCATCTGTGAATCCCTGCACGAATTCAATCCGATGATGGGACACCGGGGCTGCCGTCTGGCGGTCACTTATCCGGAAATAGCCCGGATGCAGACCCGCGCAGTGATGGAAGCCGCCATCGAAGTGAGGAAGGAAAAAGGCTATGACATCGTTCCTGAAATCATGATTCCGCTGGTCGGGGAGCGGAAGGAACTGAAATTCGTCAAGGCCATCGTGGTGGCGACCGCCGAACAGGTGAAGCAAGAAATGAACTCCGACATCAGCTATCAGGTCGGTACGATGATCGAAATCCCCAGGGCCGCGCTGCTGGCCGATGAAATAGCCCAGGAGGCGGAGTTCTTCTCCTTCGGTACCAATGACCTGACGCAGCTGACCTTTGGGTTTTCAAGGGATGATACCGGTAAGTTTATCAATGAATACTATAAAAACAAGATATACGAATCGGATCCTTTTGCCAGGCTGGATCAAAACGGCGTCGGCAAGCTGGTGGAGATGGCCGCCGAGAAAGGCCGTACGGCCAAGGAGGGGATCAAGATGGGGATCTGCGGCGAGCACGGCGGCGACCCTTCCTCCGTGGAGTTCTGCCACAAGATCGGGCTGAGCTATGTGTCCTGCTCCCCGTATCGGGTGCCGATTGCCAGGCTGGCGGCGGCGCAGGCAGCGTTAAAGTGATTACAGAGGATTACAAGCGGGACTGTCAATAATGGCAGTCCCGTTATCTTTGGAAGCTTATCTCGGATTTATTCAGGAATTTCACTGTTTCCCCCCTCTCCCCTCATATGTTAACTAAAAAAAATAGCAAGATAGTTAATAAAATCTAATAAATGTGATTTTATTGTTTAAAACAATAAAACATAATATATGGTATATATTAGAAAGCAAAATGATATTATCAACTTTACTAATGTTTGTGATAATAAATGCGATTAAAATATCAATATAGCAAATCCCAAGTATTCTTAAAGCCGCTTAAAATCGGGCATTATCTTATAATATGTCGTATTATATGAAGCAATAATAATCGCCTTATGAGCAAATTAAATCATAATAATTGTTAATATAAATTAATGCTTGTCATACAGACAAAAAAACTGTAGAATAGACAAAAGGACTTGTAATAATAAAGTAATAAAAGTAAAATTAAGGTAAATATAGAGTGGGGCCTATGGCCGAAAAATAGTATTTCGCTGTATCATAGGCAAAAACAACAAAAAAGGAGGTACAAATGAGAACAAAAAGAAAGACATCAAGGGCATTAGCAAAATTATTATCGTTTGTGTTGGCAGTATCATTTATCCTGTCATCAGCACTTACGGTAAGCGCGGCCCAAGATTATGACCCCGAGCAGGTTGATTACCGCAGCGTTATGTATTACGGCGACTGGTCAATCTGGGGCGGTCAGGGAAATCATTACCCGACGACGCTTCCCGTAGAGAATTACACCCATTTAAATTTTGCGTTTTTGGATTTTGACTCAAACGGCAATCTAATGTTCACTGACCCGGATGCCGCGTTAGTTGCGCCGGTAGGCATGAACGTAACGTGGGGCGGCGCCAATGCCGGTATCTTGTCAGCATTTCAGGATCTGCGGGCAAGGAATCCGCATCTCCGGATCGGCGTGTCGGTCGGCGGATGGTCCAAATCAGGCGATTTTTCAGCAGTTGCCGCCAACCCTACGACAAGGGCCAAGTTCGTAAAGAATTTAGTTGAATTTGTAAGGCTGAACAATATGGATTATTTAGACGTTGACTGGGAATATCCTTGTGACGTCCGTCAGCCGGATCTTGTCGACAATATGCGTGACGAAGGAACTCCCTATGCGACTCCGGCAGACAAACAGAACTATATCCTTCTTCTGCAGGATCTCAGGGCAGCACTGGATGCACAGGGCGATGAACTGGGCAGGGTATACGAACTGTCAATAGCGCTTCCGGCACCTAAGGCACGTATTGCACTGGGATATGATCTCTTAGAATTAATGAAGGTTCTTGACTTTATCAATATCATGACATATGACATGGCTGGTGCCTGGAATGCGGTATCAGGTCATCATACGGCACTTTATACCAATCCGGCTGATCCATTTGCAAGCAGCGGATTTTCAGTTGATGCCAGTGTGGATTACATTAGGGAAGAGCTTAGGGAACAGCTTGAATTAGAACCGACGCCTCTCCCTCCTCCGAGAATAGATGAAATCATGGAGGATTATTCCAAAAAACTGGTAATCGGTTATGCTTTATATACCAGGGGATGGGAAAAAGTAGATGATGACGGCGGTGCTGTTGACAGTAGTAACAATCCGTTGCCGGGATTGTTCGGTACAGCCCATCTGGTCAATCCAAGCGCCAACAATGTTCTTGCCTACGGCGCAGCCAACCTGGCTCCGCTGGTATCCGGAGACGGCGGGCATCTGAGCGGTGTCTGGAGTTATGGGACGCTTGCCCAGTTAAAAACAAGGTATCCGGGATTGGTAAGCTACTGGGACGATGTAGCAAAAGCCCCTTATCTATATAATCCCACCACAGGAGCTTTCTTTACCTATGACACTCCTCAATCCGTAATTGAAAAAGGGGAATACGTAAAAGCAAATGGCCTGGGCGGTTTAATTGGCTGGATGGCATCACAGGATGCGACGACATCAACCGGAAAAAGGGATGAACTGTCTAAAACAGCCAGACAGGTTCTGTTTGGAAATACCGCGTTCCCGTCTTACAACATCGGCGGTGCGGCTATCAATGTTTCGGTATCCCTATCCACCTATTCAGCAAACGGCCGGAACGGATATAATGTGACGCTGACCAACACGGCTACCTTGACTGAAACTGACTCTGTCCTGAGGGCAGTGGAAACCCGGGCTAAAACCGTGAAGCTGCCGAAGATATATTTTTGCACGGAAAGCAAAGCAGTTTTCTCAAGCGGCGGTTATCCGACAGGTACGGTTACTAATGTGGACGGCGTGGGTATCGTTGACATGGCAGTCGTATATGATAATCAGTTCCTGGCACCAGGAAGATCTACTACCTTTAAAGTACTGACTAACGGAGCGGCAGAAATATCAGATTTGACATGCATCTGCCTGTCACAGCGGATTACTCCTACTGGTCCGGAAATCAGTAAACAGAGTGTATACGGCAGCTGTGAGGATCCGATCGATGATCCCGATCCGATTGATGAAGAACCTATTATTACCGGTGCTGACGATGTAACAATCGAAGCAGGCACACCGTTCGATCCAATGGCCGGAGTAACGGCAACGGATGAGGAAGACGGCGACCTGACAGATGATATCGCAGTTACCGGAACGGTCAATGTTAACACACCAGGTACTTACACTTTAGTTTATACCGTAACTGACTCGGGAGAAAATACCGTCAGCGTTACACGTATTGTTACTGTGATACCCGAAGAAGGCGAGGAAGAAGAGAATACACCTCCGGTAATAAACGGCGTATCCGATAAGACAATCACTGTCGGTGATCCTTTTGACCCGATGCAGGGCGTAAGTGCTACAGATGCCGAAGACGGGAATCTGACTTCTGCTATTGTAGTAACAGGTTCAGTCAATACCGCAGTAGCCGGCACCTATACGCTGACCTATACTGTAGCAGACTCGGGCGGCCTGACGGATCAAGAAACCTGTGTAATTACGGTTGAACCGGAAGAACCGGAGGATCCGCCGGTTACCGGTGATTATGATCCCAATGCGACTTACGTGGCCGGTGATACTGTAGAATATAATGGCGAAACCTACAGGGCCAAATGGTGGGTACGCGGCGGCGGCACGCCTGATGTGAATCCGGCATTTGAAAGAATCACGAACAACGGCAACAACATTGCAGCATGGAATGCGGATAAAGCATATGTGGCCGGCGATAAGGTTACATACAATGGCCAGACCTATGAAGCACAATGGTGGACCAGAGGAAATGCTCCGGGAACCAACAGTGTCTGGAAATTAGTGTAGATTGATTTCATGCGGAAAAAAGGCGTTGGAATACCGCGGCGTCTTTTTTCCGACTTTTGATATTAGCGAAGGCAAACATAAAAATTACGTAATATTGTAGTTCTTCTGAAAGAGGGATAGGAGGGACAGGAATGATTTCGATTGCAATATGTGGTAATTATTCAGAAATAGAATCGGTGGAGAGTATAATAAGAGACTATATGCAGCAGCAGGGTGTATCTTTTAGTACTCAATATTTTATTTCCAGCAATTCCGTCATGGATACAGAAGAAAGTTTTGATGTGCTGATTTTATTTATATCAAGTATTCAGGATGTTTTTGCGGGCAAGGCCATCGGCAGAAAAAACAATAATGTCAAGATAATATGTATCACGAATTATCGGCAATACATGGAATTTGCCATTAATGAGATGCATGCTTTTGCCTATCTGGAAAAACCGATCAGCGAAAAAAGAATAAAGTCACAATTAGAAGATATTCTTTATATTATCCAGCATGATGCGGTTCCGACGGTGCGCTTTAAGATACTGGATATTGAGAAGGACTATAAAATCGGCAGTAAATATATGGATTTTGTAGTAAAGGACATCTTTTATTTTGAGTACACCAATCGTAAAGTCTGTTTAAGGACCGGGAAGAAATCATATTTCTTCTACGGCACCATGAATAAGCTGCGTGAAATCATGCTGCCTTATGATTTTTATTCCTGTCATCAAAGCTATCTGGTAAATATGCAGTATGTCATTGATATCAAAGGCTACAATATCTGTCTGTGCAATGAGGAGATGATCCCTCTGGCTCAAAAACGTTCGGTAGATTTCAGAAAGAAATATAGCGGCTTTTTACGAAACTATTAATTTGTATTTGACAAATAATATTTCGATGGTAGCATCAATTATACTTCGAGGGACGAATTAACCGTATAACTGCACACGCCTGAGCGGCTGGAAATGGCGGCTAAGATGATATACGGGGATGCGGACCCGCTGGCAGTGTTATTTACCGACACGATATTTTCTCTGGAAGAAAACGATGACAGCTGCCGTTTTTGTATCAAGCTGCCCTTCGTAGATAAGAAGGACATTGACCTGCTGCAAAAAGGCGACGAGCTTTTTGTGACTGTCGGTAACCAGTACCGCAGCTTCGTGCTCCCGCCGAAGCAAAAGGGGAAAGCCGTGACGGGAGCAGAATATGCCGACGGGAAACTGCAGATTGTTCTGGGACAGTAATTATGTTACGCCCTTCCGAAGCGAAGCATTTACTCGGTTTTGAACCGGGATATCGTGCTGGACATGCCTTCCGAGGCCGTCCGCACATCCTTGCTGCTGTCATTGACATGGTCTACATTGGCGGCAATCGCTTCGGTAGTGGTGGTCAAGTCATGGATGGTGGCAGCATTTTCTTCCGAAACCGCAGTCAGGCTTTCTACCAGGCCGGAAATGGAATTGAAATTGCTGTCCAAGTTCCTGTTGATTTCGTGGAAGCCTTGGATCGCTGTTTCGACGGCCTTGATGCTTTTTACGATATCGGAATACTTTTCCTTGGTGCTGCTTACGCTCAGCTGCTGCTTCTGTACCCCGGTTTTGACGGCTTCGCTCTGTTTGCTGGCCTGGCTGGTATTGCTCTGCAGGCCTTTGAGCATGTCGTCGATGATGCCGACGGAACGAGCTGACTCTTCCGCAAGCTTGCGGATTTCTTCTGCGACTACGGCAAAGCCCCGGCCGCTTTCGCCGGCCCTGGCCGCTTCGATGCTGGCATTCAAGGACAGCAGGTTGGTCTGGTTGGCGATTTCCGAAATAAGGGTGCTGGCTTCGCCGATCTTATCGGAGCTTGCGTTTATTTTTTCAATCATTGTAAATATTTCTTCAAATGACTTGCTGTTCTGTTCGGTCAGTAAGTACAGCTCCTCGATGATTTTCATACCGGTATCGGTAGCCTGGGAGATCTGGCTGCTGGCTTCGTCAAGGTTCTGGGTGCCGGAAGCGCTCTGTTCGACAATGCCGTTCATGGTTTTGATCTCGCCAAGAATGCCGCCGGTTTTTTCCGCCAGATAGTCGGCTGAATTGGCGATTTCATTGACGGCCGCTTTGATATTCAGGACGGATTCATGAGAATCATGGATGACGACATCGACCGACTTCGTCGAGTGCTGCAGCTCATCGGCGGCTTTATGCAGGGTCTGGACGATATTCAGCAGCGATTCCCTGACGCGGTTTACCGCAGCCGACAGGGTGCCCAGCTCGTCTTTGCTGTCAAGGGTCAGCGGCTCAAAGCGCAGGTCGTTGTTGGAAAGCTTGACCATGTTATCTGTAATCAGAAGGATGTTGGAGCGCAGGTAACGGGCAATCATCAGAGCCAGCATCATGACGGCTAGAATAATCGCGATGATGATGACCGCAGTAACCATGACGCTGTTCTGGATATTGTCCAGCAAAACATTGCTTTCGTAGATGCTGTACAGGTCCAGGATGTCGGTCATGGAATTGATATATTCCCTGGCAACACCGAAGATTTCCTGGGCGGCGGCAAAATCCCCTTCGCCGGTTTCCGGGTCGTAAGCATCCTGCCATGCGGCAAAGTCGCGTTGAAAATTGCTTTCGATCTGCTCAAGGGTGTCGGTTCCGTTTAAGAAGCCGCTGGGGTCGTCAGTGGCGTCCTCGCCATGGACGGCGATGAAAAGATCCCTGGTCGTCAGGGAATTGTAGATATCACCGCTGTCCCTTATGATATCCATGGCCAAAGTGATCCTTTCGCTGGTCTGGTCAATATTTTCTTGGAAGTCATTTATGAAAGAGGTTCTTTGTGTCTCGTCAAGACTGGTATTGTACACCAGTTCCATCTCATCAGCCAGGGCCTGATACATATCCCTGTCAGCATTCAGCAGCGAGCTCTGGGCGGCATATAAGTGCTGGTTAAAGATAACTTCTGTTTCCCGATATACTGTCGTCTGCCGCAGGCTGAAATAAATCAGGCTGATGATTACGGTTAACATAAGAGGTAAGATCATTAGCAGCAGTTTGGTGAATAAAGGCAGTTTTTTGATCATGACGAATCCTCCTTCTTCTTTTTGTTTCAAAAGACTGTATTTTAATTTTAACAGTTTTATGATGACTTTACAATATCGGGTTTGTTTAACGGAATTTATAGCGGCTCTGTTCACTCCTTTTCCCCAAATCATCTCTTCTGGCTGGCGGAGTGGCGGGTAAAGAACCGGTAAATGGCCTTAATTTCAGCAAAAACAGCTTACAGCGAAAACAATTCGATACAAAGCCAGCTTGACAAAAAGCTAGTTTTGTTATATACTGACGGTCGATTCGCATCTTGTACAGATTGGCAGAGAAATGAGAAAATGAACGACAGATCAGGCAATCAAAAAGAAAACTACAATAGAACTATTTACGGATGCTTTATAGCGAATGGCGTCCAGGCCACGGTAAATAACTTTGTGCCGCTGCTGTTCCTGACCTTTCAGTCAAGCTATGGGATTCCTTTGTCAAAGATCACCATGCTGGTGACAATTAATTTCGGCTTGCAGCTGATTATTGATTTCCTGGCCATGGGTTTTGTCGACAAGATCGGTTATCGGAAATCCATGTTAGCCGCCCATGTTGCTGCGGCAGCCGGCCTGGTTTCGTTGACCATCCTGCCGGAATTATTTGCCGATCCCTTTATCGGCCTGCTTCTGGCAGTGATGATTTATGCTGTGGGCGGCGGCCTGCTGGAGGTTCTGGTAAGTCCGACAGTAGAGGCCTGCCCGACGAATAATAAAGAAAAAGCCATGAGCCTGCTCCATTCTTTCTATTGCTGGGGCCATGTCGGCGTAGTGATCATATCTACCCTGTTTTTTAATCTTGCCGGAATCGCCAACTGGAAGCTGATGGCCATGATCTGGGCGCTTCTTCCGGTATTTAATATTTTCCTGCTTGCCAAAGCCCCGTTTGCCTCCTTGATTCAGGAGGACGTAACCCAATTAAGCGGAAAAGAATTGCTCCGCCAGAAAATCTTCTGGGTTTTTATAGTGATGATGGTCTGTGCGGGTGCCAGTGAACAGTCAGTCAGCCAATGGGCATCTGCTTTTGCCGAAAAAGGTCTTGGTGTAAGCAAGGCCATAGGAGACCTGGCCGGACCGATGGCGTTTGCCGTCTTGATGGGAACGGCCCGGGCAATCTATGGTAGATTCGGAGATAAAATCAATCTAGAACGTTTTATGATATTCAGCGCAGTATTGTGTATTGCGTCCTATTTGGGGATCGCCCTGATCCCGGTTCCTTTTCTGGGTCTGGTAAGCTGCGGCGTGGCCGGGTTTTCGGTAGGAATCATGTGGCCGGGTACGTTCAGCAAGGCGGCGGCCAGTATCAGAGGCGGCGGGACAGCGATGTTTGCGTTCATGGCCCTGGCCGGTGATATGGGATGTTCAGTCGGCCCCACGCTGGTCGGGATGGTTTCCGGCCGTTTTGACGACAATCTGCGGATCGGTATTCTGGCGGCAGTCATCTTTCCGCTGTTGCTGCTGGTGGGCATCCGCGGGTCAAAAAGAGTGCTGTTGACAGGTCAAAGATTGTAAAGAGGCGGCCCAGCCCTCCGGTTCCCGCGGTTATAGCCTGAACAGTAACGTTCCCGAGCCTTCAAACCCCACTTTTCGTTGAGACTGTTGACGTAATCATGTGCTGGATGTAGAATATAAGAACGGAAAAGTAAATACGACATACAACAGAGCGGAAACTGGCAATATATTATAGAACGGTAAACATAGAGCGCAACTGGCAGAATGGAAATAATTAAGTACATGGAGGCAGGCAATGAAAGTCTTGGTGATTAACTGTGGCAGCTCGTCTTTGAAGTTTCAGCTGATTGACAGCATTACGGAGGAGACGGCGGCAAAAGGAATCTGTGAGCGGATCGGGATCGAAGGGAGCCGGCTTGTTTTTGAAGCTGACGGCAGGGAAAAAACAGTTACCGAGATACCTATGGACGATCATCTTAAGGCGGTGCAGCTGGTACTGGAAGCTTTGATTGATCCGGTGAAGGGCGTCTTAAAACATCTTGACGAGATCGGAGCGGTCGGGCACCGGCTAGTACACGGCGGGGAGAAATTTGCCGGCGCGGTGCTGATCACCGACGAAGTGATCGAGGCGACGGAAGCATGCAATGACCTCGCGCCCCTGCACAATCCCGCCAACCTGACCGGTGTCCGCGCCTGCCGGGAACTGATGCCGGCTACGCCGATGGTCGGTGTCTACGACACGGCCTTTCATCAGACCATGCCGGAAGAGGCTTATCTTTACGGGCTGCCCTATGAGTATTATGAAAAATACCGCATCCGCAGATACGGTTTCCATGGCACCAGCCATGCCTATGTTTCCCGCCGGGCGGCCGAGTTCCTGAATAAGGACTATGACAGTTTAAAGATCATCGTCTGCCACCTTGGTAACGGTGCCAGCATTACGGCAGTAAAAAACGGAAAGAGCGTCGATACCTCCATGGGCATGACGCCGCTGGAAGGCTTGATCATGGGTACCCGTTCCGGTGATATCGACCCGGCGATTATTGAATACCTTACTGAAAAAGAAGACAAAACGGTATCTGAGATAATTGAAATATTGAACAAGAAATCCGGAATGGTGGGGATGCAGGACGGCGGTCCCTCTGATTTCCGTGATGTATCGGAAGCGTATAAGGCCGGCCGGCCGGAGGCAGTCCGGACGCTGAAAGCATATATTTACCGGATCGCCAAGTACATCGGTGCCTATACTGCCGCGATGAACGGCGTGGATGTGATCTGCTTTACGGCGGGTATCGGTGAAAACAGCAGCTTTGTCCGGGAACATGTTGCTGACTACTTAGGCTATCTAGGGATAGAAATAGATCAGGAAGCCAATGGGGTAAGAGGGAAAGACAAGATAATATCAACGGCAGGAAGCAAGGTAACCGTAATGGTGATCCCGACCAATGAAGAACTGATGATAGCCCGGGATACTAAAATGGTGGTGGAAGGGATGAGTTAAGGGATTAAGAGAAGCACATTGTTAAGGGAGGAAAAATCACTGTTAAGAGAGAAAAGATCACTGTAAAGAGAGAAAAATCACTGTTTAGAGAGAAATGATCACTGTTAAAAGCACTTGCCGCGCACTGAGAGATATATTACAGTGCGCGGCAGTTTAATGCTTTTCATAGATATTCTTATTTGGATCTTTATATACTGTACTACGATAATTACATTTATTACGACTTCTTCTTTTTCCTGATTTTCCGCCAGGTGACCAGTCCGGCCACAACGAGAATCACACCGATTACGATGAGGATCAGTTCAAACGGATCAAACTTACTAGCAAGATAGATAGATGTAGGGCCGTCCGCGCTACCAATTATCGTAATATTCTTAGTACTCATAGTGTTATCTCCAATTAATATTGATAATGGCTGTGTGGCTGTCGCCGTAGCAGGGGCTATGGCTTACTGCAGTCTTTCTTCCAAAGCGGCCAGCTGATCTTTCATGATCTGCGGCAGCCTGTCGCCGAATTTGGCATAGAATTCCTTGACATTGGCGGCATCTTCTTTCCAGAGGTTTTTATCGACATTTAACAGGTCTTTTACCACGTCAAGGGTAATCCCGCTTGCTTCCAGGCCGTCAATATTGATGTCTTCCGGCTTGGGTTCAAAACCGATAGCGGTTTCGACGGCATCAGCATTGTCTTCGGCTCTTTCGATGATCCAGTCCAGAACACGCATGTTATCGCCAAAGCCCGGCCAGATGAACTTGCCTTCTTCATTGGTGCGGAACCAGTTCACGTTGAAGATCTTGGGAGCTTTGTCGCCGAGGACTTTGCCCATCTCGATCCAGTGAGCCCAGTAGTCGCCCATGTTGTATCCGCAGAACGGCAGCATCGCCATCGGGTCGCGGCGTACCTGGCCGACAGCACCGGCAGCGGCAGCAGTGGTTTCGCTGGCCATGATGGAACCGACGAAAACGCCGTGATTCCAGTCAAAGGCTTGATATACGAGGGGAGCGGTCTTGGCCCGGCGTCCGCCGAAGATCATGGCTGAGATCGGAACCCCTTCAGGATTGTCAAATTCCGTGGAAATGCAAGGGCAGTTACGGGCCGGAGCGGTAAAACGGGAATTGGGGTGGGCCAGATTATTGCCGGCGTCACGGTATTCCTTGCCGTTTACTTTCGCGCCTTTCCATTCGGTAGCGTTCTCGGGGGGATTTTTGTCAAGGCCTTCCCACCATACGGTCATGTCGTCGTTATTCAACGCAACGTTGGTAAAAATGGTGTTCTTTCTGGTGCTTTCCAGAGCGTTGAAGTTGGATTTGGCATTGGTACCGGGAGCGACGCCGAAGAAGCCGTTTTCCGGATTGATGGCATAGAGCCGGCCGTCCTTGCCTTGTTTCAGCCAGGCGATGTCATCGCCGACCGTCCATACTTTATAGCCTTTGCTGGTATAGCCTTCCGGTGGAATCAGCATGGCGAGGTTGGTCTTGCCGCAGGCAGAAGGGAAAGCAGCGGTCACGTATTTGATTTCGCCATCCGGTTTCTGGATGCCTAAGATCAGCATATGTTCTGCCATCCAGCCTTCGTTCTTACCCTGGAAAGAAGCGATCCGCAGGGCAAAACATTTCTTGCCGAGCAGCACGTTGCCGCCGTAACCGGAGTTGATGGACCAGATGGTATTGTCTTCCGGGAAGTGAACGATGTAACGTTTTTCGGCATCGATATCTGCCTTGGAATGCAGGCCGCGGACAAAGTCGTTGGACACATCGCCCAGGTTCTTAAAGGCATCCGCGCCGATACGGGTCATAATGTCCATATTCAGGACAACGTAGATAGAGTCGGTCAGCTCAACGCCCACCTTAGCCAAATCGGAGCCGATCGGTCCCATGGAATAAGGGATGACATACATCGTCCGGCCTTTCATGACACCGTCAAACATCGGGGTCAGCTTGTCGTACATTTCCTGAGGATCACACCAGTTGTTGGTAGGACCCGCGTCTTCCTTATTCTTGCAGCAAATAAAAGTTCTATCTTCTACACGGGCGACATCGTTAACCGCTGTCTGATGATAATAACAGCCGGGGAGCTTTTCCTGATTCAGCGCGATGATTTCGCCGTTATCCATTGATGTTTTACGGAGAGCATCCAATTGTTCCTCGCTTCCGTCAATCCAAACCACCTCGTCCGGTTTGGTCAGTGCCTGCATTTCTTCTACCCACTTGATTACATTGGGATTTTTAGTAAGTTCTGCCATGTATTCATC
The DNA here is from genome assembly GCA_002293525.1 of Lachnospiraceae bacterium UBA935. Classification (GTDB taxonomy): domain Bacteria; phylum Bacillota; class Clostridia; order Lachnospirales; family Lachnospiraceae; genus UBA935. The sequence goes on along the minus strand of DBDJ01000072.1, from coordinate 129,526 downwards.
TCCTTCTTACATAAAATTTGAAAATATTACCTCAATTTTTAATGATATACTATTTTAGGACAGGGGTCAATAGATCAGGGAAGAAATGAAGAAAAGAATTGTTCTTGATGATTCGCGAGGAAGTGCGGTGTGTTCCCCCCGGAATGACTGTCGGTTCTATTTACCGTAACATTATGTCATAACATTTTGAAAAAAATATTGCTTTTCCGTGTAAGGATGGTAAAATACAAGTTAGCGTGAATTAGCAAACTTACCATATTAAAGATGAGAGAGGGACAATGACGTGCAGAGTGTAGTGGAAGGATTATTGAGAAGTTTTATTGAGCCGACGGCCATGGACTGGGTCAGATGGATCGGGATGTGGATCATCGGCGGTATCTTAATTTATCTGGCAATCAAGAAGGATATGGAGCCGGCTTTGCTGCTGCCGATGGGCTTCGGGGCGATACTGGTGAACCTGCCATTTTCGGGAGCGGTGTCGCAGGCAGTAAGGGAAGTCATAGTGGGGGATCAGCTACGCGTCGGGATTTACGACACCGGCGGGAATATTCAGGGCGAACAGCTGATCAGCATCCTGACGAGTGCTGAGGAAGGGCCGCTGGACGTGCTGTTTAACGCCGGGATCGCCAATGAGCTGTTTCCGCTGCTGTTATTTATCGGTATCGGAGCCATGATTGACTTCGGCCCGCTGCTGTCTAATCCGAAACTGTTCTTTTTCGGTGCCGCCGCCCAGCTGGGCATATTTATTACCTTAAGTCTTTCTGTCTTAGTCGGTTTTGATCTGAAGGATGCCGCTTCCATCTCGATCATCGGTGCGGCTGACGGTCCAACGGCGATTTACGTGTCACAGTTTCTGAACTCCAATTATTCTGCGGCGATTATGGTGGCGGCTTATTCGTACATGGCTTTGGTACCAATTATCCAGCCTCCGGTGATCCGTCTGCTTACGACTGCTGAGGAACGGCGCATTCATATGCCGAATACGGCCAAGAACGTTTCCCGGACAATGCGCATCTTATTTCCGATCTTCGTGACGATCATAGCCGGTATCTTTGCCCCTAAGTCAGTGGCCCTGGTAGGCTTTCTGATGTTCGGCAACCTGATCCGGGAATGCGGGGTCCTGAATTCTCTTTCCGATACGGCCCAGCATGCTTTTGCCAATATTATCACCCTGCTTCTTGGCTTCACCATAGCGGTAAGGATGCAGGCGGAATCCTTCCTGCGGTGGGAAACCCTCGCCATCATGGCTCTGGGCCTGTTTGCCTTTATTTTCGATACAGCAGGCGGCGTGCTGCTTGGTAAACTGTTTAATCGAATATTCAAGAAAAACCCGGTCAATCCGATGATCGGCGCGGCGGGTATTTCGGCATTCCCGATGTCGGCCCGGGTCGTCCATAAGATGGGGATGAAAGAAGACAGCACCAATATCCTGATTATGCATGCGGCGGGCGCGAATGTGTCAGGCCAGATTGCGTCGGTTATCGCGGGCGGTATTATCTTATCATTCTTTTAGGCAGAAGGGAGAACTGAAGCAAAGATGGCAGTCGGCAATATAAATAATTATACGGGGAACCAGGCGGTTCAGCGGAAGCAGCAGGCAGAAACTGAGCCGGGAAACCGGAATCAGCAGAAGCAGAAAGCAAGTGAGCCGGTTTCTAATAGCGGGGTAGCGAAAAACATCCAGAACCAGGACGTATCCGATTATTACAGCTATCTGCAGAAGAATTATGAGGCGATGCAAAAAGGCAACGTGACCATCGACGGGGAATATCTGAAGCAGTGTGTTGCCGACAGCGCGAAAGCAAAAGAGCTGGAGGACTTTATCAAAAAGATCCCGGAACTGGAAGAACAAGGCTATCAGGAACTGGCGGCCAGAAATAAAGCGCTGGGCGGAACCGTCACTCATTACCAGCAGACGTGGATCATCAATAAGGACGGCAGCGTGCAGAGTTCGGTCTATTCCGTTACAGAAACCGAGATGACCAATGCCGAGCGGATGAAGAAGAACATGGATGAGCGCCTGGAGAAGCAAAAGGATAAGAAAGCTGCAGAAGAAGAAAAAGCTGATCAATCTGAAGAAATGACGGCTGAGATAGTATCAGCTGAAGAAATATCGCAAGAAAAGATAGCAGAAGAGAAGATGGCAGAAGAGAAGATGGCAGAAGAGAAGATGGCAGAAGAGAAGATAGCACTGCATTTATAAAATTCATAATGAAAAACACGGAAAGGAGAAAACAATATGTCAATTAATTGGCCAGGTTTCTTAAATTCGTTCATGTATCTGGGCGTCGGAATGGTCGGGATTTTTGTCATTATCAGTATTATAGTGAGCTTGATTTATCTTTTCATGAAACTGTTCCCGAATAAAGAAGCTGAAAAATAATAGTAGTTGTTGCAGCCAATGACTTAATGATAAGAACTATGCGGAGGGATAAAGCTTTCAAAATATATTTGAGAGATGACCTCCGCTTTTATTATGCAGATAAACCATTATGCTTCCTATGGTAGCGGTTTTTCTTTTGAAATCTTAATGCAAGTAAGGATAATGTTTTCTATTATGATTAAAAGTGTTATCCAAAGTGATGTTGAAAATGCACTGAAAAATTTCCGCAAAGACCACTGTGAATCACCGAACAGCGGTTTGAAAAACGATATACAGACACTACCGTCATTAAATTCCGTGAAAGTTGCATTTAAATAATTTAAGCCCAAATCGACATTGATAAACAGCATAAATGCCAAAATATACAGAGAAATGATCCTGATCATCTTCATAACACACCTCATAATTTCGCAGATCATGCCTGCGGAATTGCTAATATAGACATGTGACAGATTCGTATATACACCGACAAGTCAAATTGCTTTCAAAAGGTGACCTGTCGCCGTCCTTCAACCTGGTCCGGGACACCGTGTTCGGAGGGAACGAAGGAGCCTACCGCTTCGCCATTGGATTGGTTTAAGAATTAAGTTGACTTTTGCCTTTCTATAAACTATAATCCTACCATACATATAATTCATACTAAAATAGTATGGATACAAGGATTAGCTGTCTCCGCGAAGAAGCAATCCAAAAGGAGAAAACCATGGCAAAGATTTACAATAACCTCTTACAATTAGTGGGTGGGACTCCGCTGGTAAAAATAAGCAATCTGGAAATCAACCAGAACATACCGGCAGAACTCCTGGTCAAGCTGGAATATAACAACCCTTCCGGCAGCGTGAAAGACCGGATCGCCAAAGCGATGATCGAGGACGCGGAAGAAAAAGGCCTTCTAAAAGAGGGATCGGTCATCATCGAACCGACATCCGGCAATACCGGAATCGGCCTGGCGGCCATGGCGGCCGCCAAGCAATACCGCATCATCCTGACGATGCCGGAAACCATGAGCGTGGAAAGAAGGAACATCCTAAAGGCTTACGGCGCGGAACTGATCCTGACCGACGGGACGAAGGGCATGAAGGGCGCTATCGCCAAGGCGGAAGAGCTGGCGGCGGCGATACCCGGAAGCTTTATTCCGGGTCAGTTTGAGAATCCCGTCAACCCGCAGGCCCATGAAAAGACTACCGGCCCCGAGATTTGGGAGGACAGCGGCGGGAGGCTGGATATTCTGGTAGCCGGCGTCGGTACCGGCGGTACGATCAGCGGTGCCGGAGCCTATCTCAAGAAACAGGACAATAAGATCCGCATTGTTGCCGTGGAGCCGGCCGGGTCGCCGGTTCTGTCGGAAGGCAACAGCGGCCCGCACAAGATTCAAGGCATCGGTGCCGGTTTTGTGCCGAAGACATTAAATACGTCTATCTATGATGAGGTTTTCCGGGTGGAAAATGAAGAGGCCTTCCACGCCGCAAAGCTTCTTGCTAAGTCCGAAGGGATCTTGGTGGGCATTTCCTCCGGAGCCGCCCTCCATGCGGCGATGCAGATCGGGAAACGTCCGGAAAATGCCGGAAAGCGCCTTGTCGTAATCCTGCCGGATACCGGCAACCGCTATTATTCCACCCCGCTTTTTTCGGATAATTGACAGGAGGACAAGAGAATAGATGAATAGAAGAATTGAAACCGTCTGTGTCAGAGGCAGCCAAACCAGGAAACCGGTAGAAAATACCGGCAGCATCAGTTTTCCAATTTATCAGACAGCCGCCTTTGCCCATCCCGGCATCGGACAGAGCACCGGCTACGACTATTCACGCCTCCAGAACCCCACCAGGGAAGAAGCAGAACGGGTCGTCGCCGATCTGGAGAAGGGCCTTGACGCTCTGGCGTTTGCCACCGGTATGGCGGCCGTCAGCGCCCTGATGGAACTGTTAGTCCCCGGTGACCATCTGGTCGCGACCGCAGACCTGTATGGAGGAACCACCCGTTTGTTCCGGCATATCAGCATGAAGAACGGGATAACGGTAAGTTTTACCGACACCTCGCAGATCAGCAATATCCGTGCGGCACTCAGAGCGGACACCAAGGCTATTTTCCTGGAAACCCCGACCAACCCGATGATGAATATCACCGACATTGCGGCAGTTTCCGCTCTGGCAAAAGAAAACAGCTGCCTTCTGATCGTAGACAATACCTTTTTAAGTCCTTATTTTCAGACCCCGCTTTCTTTGGGTGCGGATATTGTCTTGCATAGCGGCACGAAATATCTGGGCGGCCATAATGATACGCTGGCCGGTTTTCTGATTACGGACAAAGCCGATATCCTGGAAAAACTGCGCTTTATTTTCAAGACCACCGGGGCCGGGCTTTCCCCGATGGACAGCTGGCTGCTGCTGCGCGGCATCAAGACGCTGGCACTCAGGATGGAAAGGCATCAGGAAAATGCGATGAAGGTCGCCGCTTATCTCAAGTCGCATCCTAAAGTGAAAGAAGTGTATTATATCGGCCTGGAAAATCATCCGAATCAAGAAATTATAAATAAACAGTGCAAAGGCTATGGAGGTATGGTATCATTTCGAGTAGATAATGAAAGTACAGCCAGACAAATCCTCGAACGGGTCAAGCTGATTTATTTTGCCGAAAGCTTAGGCGGGACAGAAAGCCTGATTACTTATCCGATGTTACAGACCCATGCGGATGTCCCGGAGGAGACCAGGCGGGCCCTTGGCGTCGATGAAACGCTGCTCAGGATGTCGGTCGGCATCGAACATTGCGAAGATATTATCGATGATCTGAATCAGGCCCTCGGCTGAACTAAGCAGGAGGAAGCAATATGAAATTTGATTTTGATGAAATCATCGACCGGAGAAACACCAACTCCTTGAAATATGATTTTGCGAAGGAGAGAGGAAAGCCGGAAGGCGTGTTGCCGCTCTGGGTAGCCGACATGGACTTCCGGGTGCCTCCTTGTGTCCAGGAGAAAATCAAAGAAAGCGCCGAACTGGGCATCTTCGGATATTCGGATGTGAAGAGTGAGTATTTTGCCGCCGTCGAAAAGTGGTATCGCCGGTATTATGAATATCAGCTGCAGGAAGCCTGGATGGTCAAGACTCCCAGCGTGGTTTTTGCTATTTCTGCGGCAATCCGGGCTTTTTCCCAGAAGGGCGACGGCATCCTGATCCAGCCACCGGTCTATTATCCTTTCCGCGAAGAGATCTTGCATAACGCCCGTAAGCTGGTCACTAACAACCTGGTTTACAGCCATGGCCGCTATGAAATTGATTTCGGCGATTTTGAAAAAAAGATCCGTGACCAAAAAGTCAAAGTATTTCTCTTATGTAACCCCCATAATCCGGTCGGAAGGGTATTTAAGGAATGGGAACTGCAGAAAATGGGCGAAATCTGCCACCGATACGGTGTCATTGTCGTCAGTGACGAGATCCACAGCGAATTTATCTATCCCGGGTACCGCCATCAGGTATTTGCCGGCCTAGGAAGCGAATTGGAACAGATCACCGTTACCTGTACGTCCCCCAGCAAAGCCTTTAACCTGGCCGGCCTGCAGGTGGCCAATATTTTCATTGCTAATGAGAAAAACCGCAAGAAATTCCACCAGGCGATCGCCCGTACCGGTTATTTCGAACTGAATCTCTTCGGGCTGGTGGCCTGCCAAGCCGCCTATGAAGGCGGCCGGGAATGGCTGGATCAGCTGAACTGCTACCTGAAAGACAACCTTGACTTTATCAGGACCTTCCTGCAAAAAAGACTGCCGCAGATCAGTCTGGTAGAGCCGGAGGGAACCTATCTGATCTGGCTGGACTGCCAGGGCCTTTCTTTGAGCGAGGAAGAAAGGGAAGAACTGATTGTCAGAAAAGCCGGTCTTTGGCTGGACAGCGGCGGCATGTTTGGGAAATGCGGAGAAGGCTTTGAACGGATCAATATCGCCTGTCCCAGAAAAACCCTGGAAACGGCCGCCCACAGATTGTTGAACGCCTTGGGCTGATATACGCAAGTTATGCGGAATATTGTTTGATTATAAAATTTTTATTAAAAACAAAAAAGCATCTTGCAATTATTGGAAGAAAGAGCTAATATATATTGTGTTGAGATTAGCACTCGATGCAAACGAGTGCTAACAAGGACGAAGCTGACAAAGCGGTAAACATAAATCAATGAACAAGGAGGAGTTTATATGAAATTAGCACCTTTGGGAGACAGAGTCGTACTGAAGCACCTGATAGCGGAAGAGACAACCAAATCAGGAATCGTTCTGCCGGGACAGAGCAAAGAAAAACCGCAGCAGGCCGAAGTAATCGCCGTAGGCCCGGGAGGAGTCGTAGACGGCAAGGAAATCAAGATGGAAGTAAAAGCCGGAGATCAGGTTATCTACTCTAAATATGCCGGCACAGAAGTCAAGATCGATGAAGAAGAATATATTATCGTTAAGCAAAATGATATTTTAGCAGTTATCCAGTAAGAAAAAAGAAATGAAAAGGAATGTTTGAACATAAGTCGAAAAGGAATTTTCCGAAAAGAATTCAGTTGAAATGAATAAGGAGGTAATATGATATGGCTAAAGAATTAAAGCATGGCGCAGAGGCCCGTGCAGCATTAGAATCAGGCGTAAATCAGCTGGCGGATACGATCAGCATCACTCTGGGACCAAAAGGAAGGAATGTCGTGCTGGACAAATCTTTCGGTTCACCGCTTATCACCAATGACGGCGTGACAATTGCCAAGGAAATCGAACTGGCGGATGCCTTTGAAAATATGGGAGCCCAGTTAGTAAAAGAGGTGGCCACCAAGACCAATGACGTAGCCGGTGACGGCACCACAACAGCAACCGTCCTGGCACAGGCAATGATCAATTCCGGGATGAAGAACCTGGCCGCCGGCGCGAATCCCGTCATCTTAAGAAAAGGAATGCGCAGGGCTACCGAATGTGCGGTAGAGGCAATCGCCAAGATGGGCGCCAAGATCAACGGCAAAGAGCAGATTGCCCGTGTCGCTGCTATTTCTGCCGGTGAAGATGAAGTGGGCCAGATGGTTGCCGATGCTATGGAAAAAGTGTCCAACGACGGCGTCATCACCATCGAAGAAAGCAAGACCATGCTTACCGAGTTAGATCTGGTAGAAGGCATGCAGTTTGACCGAGGATATATTTCCGCTTACATGGCAACCGACATGGATAAAATGGAAGCCAACCTGGAAAACCCTTACATCCTTTTAACCGATAAGAAGATTTCCAATATCCAGGAGATCCTGCCGCTGTTGGAACAGGTGGTACAGTCGGGCGCAAAGCTCCTGATCGTGGCTGAAGACGTCGAAGGCGAAGCCCTTACCACCCTGATTGTCAATAAACTACGCGGCACCTTCAACGTCGTTGCCGTGAAAGCACCTGGCTATGGTGACAGAAGAAAAGCCATGCTGGAAGACATCGCCATCCTGACCGGTGGCCAGGTCATCAGCGATGAGCTGGGCCTTGACCTCAAGGAAACGACATTGGATCAGCTGGGCCGTGCCAAATCCGTTAAAATCCAAAAAGAAAATACCGTTATCGTTGACGGCGAAGGCGATAAAGAAGCGATTGCCGCCCGGATCACGCAGATCAAGGCTCAGATCGAAGAAACTACGTCAGAATTCGACAAAGAAAAATTACAGGAACGGCTGGCCAAATTATCCGGCGGCGTAGCCGTGATCCGTGTCGGTGCCGCTACCGAAACCGAGATGAAGGAAGCCAAGCTCAGGATGGAAGATGCCCTCGCAGCGACCAGAGCCGCAGTGGAAGAAGGCATCATCGCCGGCGGCGGTTCCGCTTACATCCATGCTTCCAAGGACGTCCTGAAACTGAGCGAAAGCCTTGAAGGCGACGAAAAGACCGGTGCTCAGATTATTCTTAAGGCTCTGGAAGCCCCGTTATACTATATCGCAATCAATGCCGGACTTGGCGGCGAAGTGATCATCAACAAGGTCATGGAATCCGAGGTCGGCGTCGGCTTCGACGTACTGAAAGAAGAATATGTGGATATGATCGCTGCCGGCATCCTGGATCCCGTTAAAGTGACCAGAAGTGCCCTGCAGAACGCCACCAGCGTTGCTTCGACCCTGCTTACGACGGAAGCGGTCGTGGCCAATATCAAAGAAGATGTTCCTCCGATGCCGGCTGGCGGCGGGATGGGAATGATGTAACCTACCGATTATTCATCCAGGCATCCACAGTGTCAGGCAGTTCGCTGCCGGCTGTGGGTGTTTTTTTTGCCCTTTGGCCAGAAAAATGAAAATCATCTCTTCTGGGTGGCGGAGTGGTGGGTAAAGAACCGGTAAATGGCCTTAATTTCAGCGAAAACAGCTTACAGCGAACATAATTCCCCGGATGATTATATTGACTTAATTCCCAATAAATAATATAATTAGTTTTACTTATCGGTTTTATACGACAAATGAAGTGCCAAAACAGATGGAGAACTTATGAAAAAGCTTGAAGAATACGTAAGAAGTATCCCTGATTTTCCCGAAAAAGGAATTATTTTTCGGGATGTCACCAGCGTCCTTCAGGATGCGGAAGGCTTGCGGCTTGCCGTCGATACGATGCAGGAACTGATCAAAGACCTTGCGTTTGATGTTATTGCCGGCCCTGAATCAAGAGGCTTTATTTTTGGGACACCGATGGCATATAATATGAAGAAACCGTTTGTCCTGATCCGCAAGAAAGGGAAGCTGCCGCGGGAAACCGTGGCGGTGGATTATGAGCTGGAGTACGGGACGGCCACCATGGAGATGCATAAGGACGCGATCATACCCGGGCAGAAAGTATTGCTGGTGGACGATCTGATTGCCACCGGAGGAACAACCGAGGCCATGATCCGCCTGATTGAGCGTCTCGGCGGCGAAGTGGCCGGCATCGTGGTACTGATGGAACTGGCCGGCTTAAAGGGCCGGGAAAAAATCAAGGAATATCGTTTGGAGGCGGCTATTTGCTATGAAGGCAAATAATGAAGTCATAATTGATGACGGCAGAATCGAAGAGATTGAAGAATTCAAAAGTCCGGAAGCTTTATATCAGGACTTGATTTCCCGCGTCAGATTATATCACCCCTCCGATGACATTTCCCTGATTGAAAAGGCTTACCGGACGGCCAGCGAGGCGCATAAGGACCAGGTTCGCAAGTCCGGCCAGCCGTATATCGTCCACCCTTTATATGTGGCGGTTATCCTGGCGGATCTGGAATTGGATAAAGAAACGATTGCCGCCGGCCTGCTTCATGATGTGGTGGAGGATACCTTTTTCAGCGAAGCACAGCTGCGCCGGGAGTTCGGGGATGATGTCGCGCTTTTGGTAGACGGCGTGACCAAGCTGCAGCTGACGTTCCCGCAGAATTCCGACGACCAGTACAATGACCGTCTGGAACAGCAGGCCGAAAACTTAAGAAAGATGTTCCTGGCCATGGCCAAGGATATCCGGGTTATCCTGATTAAGCTGGTCGACCGCCTGCACAATATGCGGACACTTAAGTACCAGAGCCCCGAAAGCCAGCAGCGGATTGCCAGGGAGACCATGGAAATCTATGCGCCGATTGCCGAGCGCCTGGGGATTTCGCGGATTAAAGTCGAACTGGATGATCTTTCTTTGAAATACCTTGAGCCGGAGGCCTATTATGACCTGGTTGACTTAATAGCTGTCCGCCGGAGCACCAGGGAGAAATATATCCAGATGATCGTGGACGAAATCAGCGAACATATCAACAACGCCGGCATTGCGGCTCAGATCGACGGGCGGGTCAAGCATTTTTTCAGCATCTTCAAGAAGATGAAGAATCAGGATAAGAGCATCGATCAGATCTATGATCTCTTCGCAGTGCGTATCATCGTGGATACGGTGAAAGACTGCTATGCCGCGCTGGGTGTCATTCATGAGCTGTATAAACCCATTCCCGGCCGCTTCAAGGACTATATCGCCATGCCCAAGGCCAATATGTATCAGTCCCTGCATACCACCTTGATCGGATCGGGGACCGAAGCCGAAGCGCAGCCCTTTGAGATCCAGATCCGCACCTATGAGATGCACCGGGCCGCTGAGTACGGCATCGCCGCCCACTGGAAGTATAAAGAAGCTTCCGACGGCCTGAAGGCGGAAGACAAAGAAGAAGAAAAACTGCAGTGGCTGCGTCAGATCCTGGAATGGCAGCGGGATATGTCTGATAATAAAGAGTTCTTGAATACGTTGAAAAGCGACCTGGACCTGTTTTCCGACAGTGTTTACTGTTTTACCCCGAACGGCGATGTCAAGAACCTGCCGGCCGGGTCTACGCCGATTGATTTTGCCTACAGTGTCCACAGTGCAGTAGGGAATAAGATGATCGGTGCCAGGGTCAACGGCAAGCTGGTGACCATTGACTATGAGATCCAGAACGGTGACCGCATCGAGATCATGACGTCGCAGAATTCCAAAGGTCCCAGCCGTGACTGGCTCAATGTGGTGAAAAGTACCCAGGCCAAGAATAAGATAAACCAGTGGTTTAAGAGCGAGTTCAAGGTGGAGAACATCGTCCGCGGCAAAGAGCTTCTGACCCAGTATTGCCGCATGAGAAGTATCAATATCCATGAGATTACCAAGTCGGAATATATAGACGCGATTATGAAAAAGTACGGCTTCCGCGACTGGGATTCGGTGCTCGCGGCGGTTGGCCATGGGGGGTTAAAAGAAGGCCAGATTATTAATAAGCTGGTGGAAGTGTATGAGAAGAATGTCAAGAATACGCTGACGGATCAAGACATAGCGGAACACATCAATCAGGTCCATACCGGAAGACCGGTTCAGATCAAGCCTCGGAGCGGAATCATCGTAAAAGGGACTGAGGATGTGGCGGTGAGGTTTTCCAAATGCTGTGCGCCTTTGCCGGGGGATGAGATCGTCGGCTTTGTTACCCGTGGCAGAGGGGTGTCGATTCACCGGACTGACTGCGTCAACATGATCAGCCTGCCGGAGATGGAGCGGGAGCGGCTGATTGACGCGGAATGGCAGCAGGTTGAAGAAGACGAGGTGAATGAGAAATATCTGGCGGAGATCAAGATATTTGCGGAGAACCGGAACGGGCTGCTGGCGGATATTTCCCGGACGATGACGGAAAAACAGATCAGTATCACAGCGGTAAATATCCGTGTGAATAAGCAGAATATGGCGATTATGTCGATGACGTTTGAAATCGGGAACCGGGATGAGCTGATCTATATGATCGACCGGATCCGTGGGATTGAAAGCGTGATTGATATTGAGCGGACTACCGGGTGAGTGATATAGCAAGGTCAATTTTCTTGTTTTTGTTGCCGCTGCGATGTGGTGTTACTGTTCACAGCCTAGCCGGAATGCATTCGCCGCTACTACACAGTAACTTTATGCACAGGTTGTCAAGAACACAGGTTGTAAAGAATACAACTGTAAATTGCTAAAAACGTGCGATTTGGCACCTGCGCAACTCGGGATTTTACACAAAAGAATTCCCTACTTTTTGAACAGCGCAAAACGCCTCGCGGTCTGTGTACGGTAACCGATGGGGAAAGCTATGCATAAGAAAATAAAAGGAGGTAAAAGATGGGAAATCTTAAGATTGGCAGATTAGTGATCGGTGCAGGTCAGACTAATTGTTATTTTGTATACCGGAACAGTGAGGATGTGGTCAAGGATGTTGTTTTTATTGATCCGGCTGATAAGGGGAAGTATATTTATGAGACCCTGAAAAAGAACGGATTACGGGTGGCAGGGATCTTGCTGACGCATGCTCATTTTGATCATATATTGGGAGTTAATGAACTGCGGGAACTTTCCGGGGCTCGTGTGAGTGCCTTTGAAGACGAGCAGGAGATGTGCGAAAATGCCCGTGCTAATATGACAGCTATGATGGGAGAACCTTATACAGTTAACGTGGATGAATATCGGAAGGACGGGGATCAGATTACAGTTGCGGGGATGAACTGCCGGCTGATTGCGACACCGGGGCATACGAAAGGGAGCTGCTGTTATTATTTTGAAGAAGACCGGCTTTTGGTCAGCGGGGATACCTTGTTCCAGGAGTCGGTGGGGCGGACGGATTTTCCCGGCGGCAGCATGAGTTCTTTGGTTCGTGCGGTTAAGGATAAGCTGTTTATGCTTCCGGACGATGTAAAGGTATATCCGGGCCATGGCGAGAGCACGGATATCGGGCATGAAAAGAAATATAATCCATTTTGCCGGTGACAGTTTTGCCGGCGACAGTTTTGCCGGCGACAAAAGCAAGACTAAGCTTTATTAACGTAATGCGTTCATGATCCCGGTGCTGAGCATAAATAACCCTAGGACGGCGACTAAGACAGCACCGATTTTCATCACGTTGCGGGTGGCCTGCTGGCTGAGGAGCGTCCCGGCCGCACCTAGACCGAACATAAGCGGGAAGGTGCCGAGCGAGAACAAAAACATGGCCAAGGCTCCGGCAAAGAAGCTGCCGGTGCCCAGGGCGTAGATTTGAATGGTCTGTAAGGGCCCGCAAGGCATGAGGCCGTTCAGCAGGCCGACTGTGAACGGGGCGGCACTTCCAAGCCGTTTGGTGAGCCTGTCTCCGAACACCTGTGGTATTCTAGGGGTTATTTTACGAAACACGGGAATATTCAGCATACTAAGTCCCATGACAAGCATAAAAGTGCCTGCAATCATCGTGCCGACGCCCCGTATCCCCGAGCTTATATTGATGACGGAGCCGATACTGCCGACTATGCCGCCGATGAGGGTATAAGAAATCAGGCGGCCGCCATTATAGAGGATGCTGGGAAGGAGCCGGGCGGGTTTTCCGCTTCGTGTCCGCTTGGCTTTGGCACAGAGGGAAAGATTGATACCTCCGCACATGGAAACACAATGCAGGGAGTTGGTGAGCCCGATGATAAACAAGAGGGCGGGTGTTATGGCGCCGGGGCGTATGGTTTCCAGGCTGAAAGTCAGCCGGCTCCGAACTGTCAGGATTACTGCCAGGATTACCGCTGTTACAGCGAATATGGCAATCAGGTCCTTGCGCTTGGATGCAGAAGGTTTGACGGCTTGGCTGATGCTGTATCCAAGCGGCTCTATGGCCTCCGCAATCAGCTGCATGTTGATGTGTCCCATGTTACCGGTTATTTTGGCAGTTCCGTTTTGAAAACTGGCTTTTACGGAGGTAATGCCTTCCAGACCAGACAAGGCGGTTTCAATCCGTCTTTCGCAGTTGGGGCAGGTCATTCCGGTTATAAATATATTTTGGTTTTGGCTCATATGGTGTTCCGTATCTCTTTTCTCTATGCAGGTGTTATCTGAATTCATTTTATTTTGAATATCCTCAAGGCTCCTCGTACTACAATAATAAATACGGCAGCACCGATCAACAGATCGGGCACTTTGCTCTGAAAGACGGCTACCAGCAAGGCGGCGAAGATTACACCGATGTTGACGATGACATCGTTGGAGGTAAATACCTGCGTTGCTTTGATATGTACTTCCTGCGTCTTGGATTGGCGTAAAAGATATAGAGAGGCACTGTTGCCGGCCAGGGCAATACAGGACAGGACAATCATTACGATAACATTCGGTGTGGGTTCGTCGCTGATGAAGCGGCGGATGATTTCGATAAAGCCCCATAAAGCCAAGCCAAGCTGTAGGATGCCGCTGGAACGGGCTATCCGCCTTTTTACCATCATCGTTCCGGCAATAGCATAAATACTCAGGGCATAGATAAAGGCATCGGCCAGTTCATCCAGCGAATCGGCGATCAGTCCCATAGAATCAGCCAGTAAGCCGGCGATTATTTCAATGGTGAAGACGCTGAAATTGATTATCAGCACCGTCCACAGCAGTTTTCTGTCGATACGGTCATTTCCGGCAGTCTCATCAAGATCAAGGCCGGTTTCCGTCGAAATCACTTCGGCGCCATAATCTAAGGAATCAATAGCCGCTTTTATGTCAGACAGTTCGCCGGTATGCAATATGGAAAGCTGCCTGTTATCCAGATCAAATGTCAGCCTTCTTACTGCGGCAATATCGGCCAGCTTCATGCGGATCATCTGCTCCTCAGCGGGACAGTCCATACTCTTAATGAATAATAATGTTTTTTCCATAAATGTTTCTCTTTCTATTGCTTTTTCCATTGCCATGTATATCAGGAATGTTACGGTCAGGAACATGGTCATTTTGGAAAGTCTCCGGTACAATTTTAAAAGAATACCCCTAATTCTTCTAATTTTCTTTTCGTTTTTGTAAAACTTGGCCATCTATTAAACTCGCTTTCAAATTCCTGCTTTTTGGAATCAGTATCTAATATTTTGCTTAAATATAAGTATGCTTGTTCATTATCCAGTATAAATAAGATCTCTGCAATAAGTCTATTATAATTGTATTTATTGAATATGATAAAATTTTCTATTAAGTATGAAATGTCTTTTTGTGAAAATGGCATTTCAAAGCCATCATATTTAATAATCTGAGCATTAATGGCATCAATGACTAAATTTAAAGATTCATTATATAACTTATAGAAATCAACTATTTTTTCTAATTCTATTTCTGATTCATACCGCTTAATTGCCCATATCTCATCAATAATTTCATTCAATAATCTATTTACTTTATTCATAACTTAGCCTCCATATCAGTAAATTTATTTACAGCTTAATAAATTCGTCCCTGATTCGCTGCATTACGTGTTAGCCACATTAAAATTATAAATTTCATCTTCACGTGGATCTTTAAAACCGTCAAATTTTTCTACTTTAGATAATGAAAAAACAAATCCGTAATTTGGATTAGGAAAATCTAATTTTCTTTACGTGATAACCCTCCAAAGATACCAAATATTTTCCAGATGGAATATCATACCTAAACCCTGAATATAAGGCTTTACCACCCCAATCTGAAATGGCAACATTCATCGGCTTCTCGGACAGCGAAATGAATAATATAAGGGTTCACTGTAAGATGACATAGAATGACACTCTCATAGTTGATATAGTAAAGGTACCGCAGGGGAGCTCCAGTGACGCGCGAACTGACAGCAGCCGGGAACACCGGTAAAAACCTCGGTATGTATAGAATAAAGGAGAAAAAGTAAAATGTCAAAAGGATATTACTCAGTTAATATGCACGGCTGTGCAAACGGTACAATACCGGTTCCGGTAATCGGAAAAAATGGGAATTGGTACATTGGTAATGAAGACACTGAGGTAAGCGCAACGGGAGAACAAGGCCCGGTAGGACCGGAAGGGCCACAGGGACCGCAAGGGACACAAGGTCCACAAGGCCCGGTAGGACCGGAAGGGCCACAGGGACCGCAAAGGACACAAGGTCCACAAGGCATCGCAGGCCCGACGGGTTCCAAAGGCGACGTAGGCGCAACAGGGCCTCAAGGCCAGAAGGGAGATGCCGGCGAATTGAATGCAACCTCCTTGATCATCCGCCCGGACCTGTGGAATACCGGAGAAGAATATGATTTTGGAAGCGGACTGTATGGCACGCGGTTTACCGGAACAATAACCGAGGCAGCAGATGTAATCGCCGCTGTACCCTTGGCATCCATCGGGACTACCGCACGCATAAAGGAATATGGCGGCTGGTGGGATAACGGGGAGTATGAGATGCCACTAGGAAACGGAAAAAAAGAATTGATGTTTTCAAGATTAATGCGTCACTACACAGGAGAACTCGTTTTACAAACACTCTCAACTAAAATAAGGAAGAACACTCCTTTTGATATCTGGCTTAAATACAAAAAATAAGCGTTATTAATTTACACCTAAAGAGGACTTGCTATTATGCATGTCCTCTTTTCTGCCAAAGCTGCCGATGCCGCTATTGCTGACGGCTACTTTCTTCGGGATACGGGATACACGGCTACTTTCTTCGGGATTATGAAAGCTATAGTCAAATTGGTGCAGGGATGCTATAATATACCCGTTATGATCGTGACGGCAGTCCTGATAAAGAAACTAAGATAAGCAGAGAGAAACAGAGGAACAGACAGGAGTCAATATGCTGGCAGTCAGTACCAACCAGACCGATTTTGAATATGATATCCATTCACTTGTAAAGGCATTTTATCCGGAGCAGGAAGTCAAGGTATTTCTCGGGACAGATTCCGGAGGAGAAACCTGCAGCTCCGATGAAAACTTGCCGGACATTCACATTACTTTTGACGAGGGAAAGATCCTTCTGCTTGTCATCGGTATTTCTGGCGGCCATGACGACAGCTATCAGGCGCTGGGGGTTGAGATCAATGCTTCTATGGACAGAATAGCCGTTAAGAATGCTCTGAAACAGCTGATCTATCACGGCTTGTCCCGGCACACCGGCAAACGCCTGCCCTGGGGAGCACTGACCGGCATCCGGCCGGTTAAGATTCCGATGAAATTGCTGGAGCAGGGGCTGGCGGAAGCGGATAGTATTGAACACCTTAAGTCTGTCTATCTGGTCAGTGACGAAAAAGCCCGGCTGGCTCTGGATATCGCCGTCAGAGAGCGGGAGATCCTGGCCGCAGCTGACTATTCATCCGGTTACAGCCTGTATATCGGCATCCCTTTCTGTCCGACTACCTGCCTCTACTGTTCCTTTACCTCCTATTCGATTGCCGGATGGAAAGACCGCGTGGACGATTATCTGGCTGCCCTGGAAAAAGAAATCGACTATGTCGCGGAGAGCTGTGCCGGCCGCCGACTCGACACCATCTATGTCGGCGGCGGGACACCGACCACCCTTTCCTCCGGTCAGCTTGAGTGGCTCTTAAAGACCGTAAGTACGAGATTTGATCTGTCATGTCTGCAGGAATATACCTTGGAAGCGGGACGGGCCGACAGTATCACCGAAGAAAAGCTGGCGGTTCTGAAACGCTATGATGTCAGCCGTATTTCCATCAATCCCCAGACCATGAACCCGGAAACCCTGAAGCGAATCGGCAGACAGCATACGGCAGAGCAGGTACAGGAAGCCTTTGCCTTGGCCAGGAAGATGGGATTTGACAATATCAATATGGACATCATCTTAGGCCTGCCGGGCGAATCGCCGGCTGATGTAACCAGAACCTTGGATGCCATCAGACTCCTGCGTCCCGAATCGCTCACCATCCATTCCCTGGCGGTAAAGCGGGCTTCCAGCTTAAGTCAGTGGATCCAGGAACATGGCCTGGAATCCATGATCAACACGGAAGAAACCATGGAAATCGCCATGAGCGGAGCCAGATCCATGGGAATGCAGCCTTACTATCTCTACCGCCAGAAAAACATGGCCGGTAATTTCGAAAATACCGGCTATGCCCGGCCTGGCCGTTACGGGCTCTATAATATCCTGATGATGGAAGAGATCCAGACCGTCATCGCTCTCGGTGCCGGCACCGTCAGCAAGCGTGTCGATGCCGACGGACGCATCGAACGCTGCGACAACGTAAAAGACGCCGCGCTTTACATCGAAAAGATCCATGAGATGATTGACCGGAAAAAACGGCTTTGGTTAGGGCGATGAGGGCGCGATGCTTAACTGACCATCCCTCCTAACATGCCGCTTCCGGCACAAATCAGCAAAACCGTCACGAAATCCGTGGCTACATCAGAAAGCCCATGATTCACTGTTAAGGATACCAGTACCAGTACGAGAAAGTAGATACATCCGATCAGTAGCCCCCACATGAACTTCCGCGTCTTCATCCGCTTCCCGGTCCAAAGCCCCGCCAGAAAAGTCACGATCACATAGATGGCAATTACCCCGATAGACACGGTTTTTTCGTTCAGGTTAAAGCGGTACAGCAAAAGCGCCAGAAGTAAAAGCAGGCCGGCAGTGGCAAGGTAAGCAAACAAAAGGCATTTCAATAGAAAAGTAATTCTTGCATCAATATGTAGATTTTTTAACATTTCATTCCTCCGCATGAGAAGTTTCTACTAATTATATATTCGCCGAAAAGGTAAAACTTGACAGCAGAAACGGCTTACTGTAAAATTTGGATAAATGAAACTTGTTTTTTTATGCGAAAGCAGACAGGAGTGATAATAATTTGGATACCGATGGTGTCATACAACTGATAAGTATTGCCATACTGATTTTCTTTTCGGCATTTTTTTCTTCCGCCGAAACTGCTTTTACGACCGTCAGCCGAGTGCGGCTGCGGGCTTTGGCCGAAGAAGAGAATAAGGCGGCCCGGACCGCACTGAAAATCCTGGATAATTACCGGAAAATGTTAAGCGTTATCCTGATCGGCAACAATATAGTCAATATTACCGCCTCTTCGCTGGCGACCTCTTTAGCGATAGATATATGGGAAAGCAAGGCGGTCGGGATTGCCACCGGGATACTGACCCTGGTCGTTCTCATCGGCGGAGAGATCCTTCCGAAAACCCTGGCAAACCTGTATCCGGAAAAAACTGTCTTGTCTTACAGTGCTGCCGTACTGCTGTTTATGCGGCTCCTGACTCCCGTGGTCTTCCTGATTGATAAAATATCCTTCCTGATCTTATGGCTGTTACATATTGATCCCAATTATAAAGCAGCCATGACCGAAACGGAGCTCAAGACCTATGTGGATGTCAGCCATGAGGACGGCGTGATCGAGTCGGAAGAACGGGAAATGATATATAATGTCTTTGACTTCGGCGATACCCAGGCCCGCGATGTGATGATACCCCGTATCAATATGAAAAGCATCAGTTACAATGCGGATTATGAAGAAGTGCTTTCCGTGTTCCGGGAGTTTATGTATACCCGGCTTCCGGTCTATCAGGAAGATAAGGACAATATCGTCGGCCTGATCAATATTAAAGACTTTATCCTGGTAGAGAACCGGGACAGTTTTAAGATTCAGGATATTATGCGGGAAGGGTATTATACCTACGAATTCAAGAAGACAGCCGACCTGATGATGGAAATGCGGGACGATGCTATCAACATCGCTTTTGTCCTGAATGAATACGGGGCGACGGTCGGCATGATTACGTTAGAGGATCTGCTGGAAGAGATCGTCGGCGAGATCCGCGACGAGTACGACGAAGACGAGGAAGAATTCATCCGTGAGGTCGGCAACAACACCTATCTGGTCGAGGCCGGTATGAAACTGGACGACATCAATGATGCCCTGGGAACCGACCTGGACTCGGAGGACTATGATTCCATCGGCGGACTGATGATCGAAAGCCTTGAGCGTCTGCCGCAGGATGACGAGGCTATTACTATAGAAGACGGGATTATCCTGCAGGCAAAAGGAATCAGCCAGAACCGCATCAACAAGATTCTTTTGACTTTGCCGGAGGATGATGAGACAGAAGCGGGTAAAGAGGGGTAGAAATGACATGGTTATTATACAGGCCATAACAGCGAGGTGTTTTGCGGTAACATAACCTGACGGGGGAGCCTCAACAGGGTACAACAGGGGGCCTCGACAGGGTACAAAAAACACTTTCTATTAAAAAAAATATATGATATACTAAAAAAAGTCTTAAGCAAAAGATTATGAAGATGGGAGAGAACATAATGAAGCATATTAAAACATTAAATACCGGTAAATTGGTTGAATCGATGAAGAAGGGCGGCTGCGGAGAATGTCAGACCTCTTGTCAGTCAGCATGTAAGACCTCATGTACAGTCGGCAACCAAAGCTGCGAACAGAAAAAATAAACCGTATAGTAAGCAGCGAATCAGTTTCGCTGCTTACTATAAGTTATAAGACAAATGGATTCGCTTACAATATTACATGAGTGTCATAAAAGAGTGGCATACAAGAATGGCATATCAGAGTGGCATATCAGAAAGGGTAGGAATTGATTCACCGATATAAAAATAACGGATATAATATTGTCATGGATATCAACAGCGGGGCGATACATGTTGTCGATGAGGTCGTGTATGAATGGCTTCCTTGGGCAGAAGCCTTGATCAGGCAGGGAATCACGGACAGCGGGGCTATCCTCGCATCCTGCCCTTCGGCTGACTTGGCGGTTCATTCCGCCATTGAGGAGATTATTTCGCTTTATGAGGCGGGCATGTTGTTCACTGCGGATGTGTATGAGAGTTATATTGACAATTTCCAGCAAAGAACCACGGTAGTAAAAGCCCTTTGCCTTCATGTGGCTCATGACTGTAATCTGGCCTGTCGGTACTGCTTTGCTGAAGAAGGGGAGTATCATGGCCGCCGTGCGCTCATGAGTCTGGAGACGGGTAAAAAAGCTTTGGATTACCTGGTGGCTGCTTCTGGCCGCCGCGTCAATCTGGAGGTGGATTTTTTTGGCGGGGAACCGCTGCTTAACTGGGAGACCGTAAAAGAACTTGTCCGTTACGGCAGGAGCCTGGAGGAGCCGAACCATAAGCGTTTCCGTTTTACGCTTACGACCAACGGCATTTTGCTTACGGATGAGATATTAGATTTTATCAATGCCGAGATCAGCAATGTAGTGTTAAGTATTGACGGCCGCAAGGAAGTCAACGACCGGATGCGCCAACACCGGGGCGGCCAGGGCAGTTATGACAAGATCATGCCGTGTTTCCGAAAGGTGGCGGAGAGCCGAGGTCAGAAGAATTATTATGTGAGGGGAACTTATACCCGGTATAATCTTGATTTTACGCAGGACGTGCTTCATCTGGCCGACATGGGTTTTAAACAGATATCGGTAGAACCGGTGGTAGCCGTGCCGTCGGATATGGTGACGGATTATGCCTTGCGCAAAGAGGACATACCGGTACTGGTGGCGGAATATGACCATCTGGCACAGGAAATGATCGACCGGAGCAGGAAGGGACAGGATTTCAATTTTTTTCATTTTATGCTGGATCTGGACGGCGGGCCCTGTGTGGCCAAGCGTCTGTCAGGCTGCGGTTCGGGAACGGAATACCTGGCGGTGACGCCGGGGGGGGATTTTTATCCCTGCCATCAGTTTGCCGGACAGGAAGAGTTTTTAATGGGGAATGTAGATGAGGGGATCACCAACACGGCGCTCAGGGAAGAGTTCAAGGCATGCAGTGTATATTCCCGGGCGAAATGCCGTGAGTGTTTTGCCAGGTTTTATTGCAGCGGCGGCTGTGCCGCCAATTCACACCGCTTTCATGGCACCATTCACGATGTCGATGACTTGGGCTGTGAACTGCAGCGCAAAAGGGTGGAATGTGCGATTATGATCAAGGCAGCCCAAAACATGAAGTAAATCTTAGGCGACTGAGGACTCCGCCCAAGATTTACTAATCATGTTTGGAAGCATATCTAAGGCGGCTAAGTACGCCACTTAAGATATACTAATCATGTTTGGAAGAATAAGGCGAATAAATACGCCTGCGAATCAATACGCCTTATTCTTCTAGAATCGTTTCAATTTCAATAATAGAATAGCGAGATACGGAAAGAAGGTAAATACTATGAAAAAAGGACAAGCGATAACTTATCTGCTGATACTGGTTCTCTTATTAAGCGGTTTGGGATATACAGCGGCAGTGGGCATCGGAGCGGACAGGGCCGGGTCCATGTCAGGGATCAAGCTGGGACTTGATCTGGCGGGCGGCGTCAGCATCACCTATCAGGTGGTCGGAGAAGAACCCCCCAGCGATGAAGACATGTCGGATACGGTGTACAAGCTGCAGCAGCGGGTGGAAGGTTTTAGCACGGAAGCCATCGTATACCGCGAAGGAAACGACCGGATCAATATCGAGATCCCCGGCGTTTCGAATGCCAATACGATTCTGGAAGAACTGGGTAAGCCGGGGTCGCTGGTGTTCATGAATTCCGCAGGAGAAGAAGTAATCAGGGGCTCGGATGTCATCAATGCGGCAGCGGGCTACATGCCCGACAGTATGGGAAACAACGAGCCGGTAGTTTCCCTGACGCTTTCAGCGGAAGGGGCACAGAAATTTGCCGCCGCGACCCGGGCGGCGGCTCCTACCAATGATTATATCGCGATTGTTTATGACGATGTGATCGTCAGCATGCCGACCGTCCAAAGTGAAATCACGAACGGGGAAGCGGTTATCAATGGGATAGGTGGTTTTGAAGAAGCCGAGCAGCTGGCTTCAACGATCCGCATCGGCGGGCTGAAGGTTGAACTGGAAGATCTGCGTTCCAACGTGGTCGGCGCCCAGCTGGGCGAGGAAGCCATCAGCACCAGCCTGAGGGCAGCATTGATCGGCTTGGGCATCGTCATCCTGTTTATGATCATTGTATATTATATGTCCGGTTTAGCTGCCAGTCTGGCACTGTTTTTGTATACGGAGCTGATGATTATACTGCTGGAAGCTTTTGAGATTACCCTGACCTTGCCCGGTATCGCCGGTATTATCCTGTCGATCGGCATGGCAGTGGATGCCAATGTGATTATTTTTGCCCGTATCCGCGAAGAGCTGGCGACCGGCAAAACGGTTCCTTCGGCATTTAAGATCGGTTATAAGAAAGCCTTGTCGGCCATCCTGGACGGCAATATCACCACTTTGATTGCCGCCGCGGTTCTTTATCTGCTGGGAACCGGGCCGATCAAAGGATTTGCCGAGACTTTGGCACTCGGTATTGTTTTATCGATGTTTACGGCGCTTTTTGTGACCAAGTGGATTATGAACGGTCTGTATGCCCTCGGTTTCCAGAGCATCAAATTATATGGAAAAGCCAAAGAGCGGAAAGTGATCCCGTTCTTGTCGAAGAAGGCCATCTTCTTTGTCGCCTCTTTAGCGGTAATCTTAACCGGCTTTGTCTTTATGGGGGTAAGTCAGGGAAGGAACGGAGTCCCGCTTAATCTAAGCTTGGAATTTTTGGGGGGAACCTCGACGAATGTGACTTTTAATGAGAACCTGAACCTTGCCGACATTGAAGCCGAGGTGGTTCCGCTGATCGAAGCAATTACTGGCGACAGCAACGTCCAGACCCAGAAAGTGACCGGTACCAATGAAGTGATTTTCAAGACCAGGACGTTAAGCACTGATGAGCTGGCGAGCTTCAACACTATCATGGCGGAACAGTTCGCGGTGGCGGAGGAAATGATTACCTCATTGTCGATCAGTTCCGTAATCAGCAGTGAGATGCAGCGCGACGCGATACTGGCAGTTTTTATTTCCAGCATCTGTATGCTGATCTATATCTGGTTCCGTTTCAAGGACATCCGTTTTGGTGCCAGCGCAGTGGCTGCCCTGCTTCATGATGTTCTGGTGGTGCTGGCTTTCTATGCGATTGTCAGGGTATCGGTCGGGACGACATTTATCGCCTGCATGCTGACGATTATCGGGTATTCCATCAATGCCACTATCGTTATCTTCGACCGCATCCGGGAGAACATGAGCGAGATGAAGCGCAATGAAGCGTTGGAAAACGTGATCAATTCCAGTATTACCCAGACCTTATCGCGGAGCGTGT
Organism: Lachnospiraceae bacterium UBA935; assembly: GCA_002293525.1. Taxonomy (GTDB): domain Bacteria; phylum Bacillota; class Clostridia; order Lachnospirales; family Lachnospiraceae; genus UBA935. The sequence continues at coordinate 105,811 of DBDJ01000072.1, read as the reverse complement.
TTACCTCCCTGACGACCTTTATCATGGTGGCAGTACTGTATGTGCTGGGGGTATCTTCCATCAAAGAATTTGCCCTGCCGCTGATGGCGGGCATAGCCTGCGGGACCTATTCCTCTATCTGCTTGGCGGGGGCACTCTGGCTTGTTTTGAAAAAGAAGTTTGTGGCTAAGGCTGAGGATTAGATTTCATAGCTAATGTAGCGGGCAGGAGCCGATCATGGCTTCTGCCCGTTTGATTTACCCGATTTATACCACTTCTGTCGTATGGTTATGGTGTTACCTCTGGGATATTTACTACATAGTAAGCGTTAAACACGACGGAATCCCAATCGCTAATAGTGTCATGAGGCGGCATATAGGCAGTGATTTCCCCATTTGTGCCGATGATAACGATACCGGCAATAGAAGCGGTCCAGTCTTCCATGAAGTAAACAGCGGCTATCAGTACATCATCTTCCGGCCATACATTGGACTCTAAAATTGATGCCAGAAGAGTCCCATTATTTATTATTCCGGCACTATTTAAATGAGTGACTTTGTAGCCCACAGTTATCTCATTGTTACAGTTTACAGTATAAGTTAAATCGGCGATATCCAAGTTTGCTCCAGCGAATACTTGGCGTTGAGTAGGAAAAGGACATGTCGGTCCAGCCGGCCCGGTATAGCCGGTATAGCCAGTATAGCCGGTATAGCCGGTATAACCGGTATAGCCAGTATAGCCGGTATAGCCGGTATAGCCGGTATAGCCAGTGTAGCCGGTATAGCCGGTCGGTCCGGTATAGCCGGTCGGCCCGGTCGGTCCAGTATCGCTAGTTGCCCCGGTATAGCCGGTATAACCGGTATAACCGGTATAGCCGGTATAACCGGTATAGCCGGTATAGCCGGTCGGTCCGGTATCTCCGGTGTAACCGGTATAGCCGGTATAACCGGTATAACCGGTCGGCCCGGTCGGACCTTCAACTCCCGGCAGTCCTTGGATTCCTTGTATGCCTTGCGGGCCATCGCAGCCGATCGGACCCTGTAAGCCCATCGGTCCGGTCACGCCTTGTACCCCTTGCGGTCCTGCTGGGCCTTCCAGGCCTTGCGGTCCTATGGAGCCCATTTCACCCTGCGGTCCTTCTGGTCCTGCCGGTCCCTGCGGACCTCGGTCGCCTTGCGGTCCCAATGGTCCACGTGGCCCGACTGGTCCCTGTGAACCTTGATTCCCCCTTACACCTTGCGGGCCCTGATTGCCCGGATCGCCTTGTGGACCGACATCGCCTCTGACGCCTTGCGGGCCCATAAGACCTTCGGGACCGGCCGGCCCTCTTGGCCCTGTCGGTCCCGGACAGCCTTGGTCGCCTTTATCACCTTTTTCTCCCCTTGGTCCAACACAGCCCCTTAGCCCTTCCTGACCCTGCGGGCCGGGGGGACCTTGCGGGCCCATGTCGCCAATATCGCCTTTAGGGCCGACACAACCTACATCACAACAATTTGTCCGCTCCGTTGAGTCATTTGGTACATTCCAGTTCTTATCATTTGCCATATCTATCCTCCATATTTTTCTCGAATCAATAACTATCAGTACTATATGATATTCTTAACACGGGAATAAGTTACAGAATGCGCCGCGGATTTTGTATTTCTGACAGTATTCTCTAACAAATGACTATTTTTTTGGCGGTAATAGCCCACGCCATGACAGCGTGATACCCCGTGCCATGCCTGCGCGATGCCTTACAGTTGTAATCAGATATCATGTTCCTTATAATAAATTTATATCAATATTTGGAATAAAATGGAAAGAGAGGAAGTTTTATGGAACAATTGAATTTAACGTCTACGAAAGATAACGAAAATATTTACCGAATCCTAGGGGATCTGATGAGCGCCAACAAGGAATTCCAGATCATGATTACCGTCCCTTCCCACACCCCGAAAAGGGAAGAACTCATGCAGGCAGAAATCAAGAGCCGCAGCCTGACTTACGACCTGGAGCGCGATGTCACCGATATGATCCATGAGATCGGTGTCCCGGCCCATATCAAAGGCTATCAGTATCTGCGCGATGCCATCATGCTGTCCGTGGAGGACGTGGAAATGCTGAATTCCATTACCAAGGTACTTTATCCTACCATAGCAGACAAATTCCAGACTACGCCCAGCCGCGTGGAGCGGGCCATCCGTCACGCAATTGAGGTGGCATGGAGCAGGGGGCGGATGGAAACGCTGGATTCCTTATTCGGCTATACCATTAATACCGGCAAGGGCAAGCCTACCAATTCGGAGTTTATCGCCCTGATTGCCGACAAAATCAGGCTGCAGTACCGGAATCTCTAAAACACAAAAAAATTTTTACTTTTATTAGCCCCTGAGATGATGTATAATAAAAAATATTGTTTGGCAAAAATCATAGCGGAGGTTTCACAAATGAAGAATATTCTTTTTATTGCATCAGAATGCGTTCCTTTTATCAAGACCGGAGGGCTCGCAGATGTGGTGGGGTCGTTGCCTCAATGCATTGATAAGGAATATTATGACGTAAGGGTTATCTTACCCAAATATGTCTGTATCCAGGAGCCGATGAAGAATCTTCTTACATATAAGACCCATTTTTATATGGATTTTCATTGGAAAAATGAATATGTGGGCATACTGGAGGCAGAAGAGGACGGCGTTACTTATTATTTTATTGATAACGAAATCATGTTTGACGGCGCTACTCCCTATGGAAAAGACGGTTACAAGGAGATCGAGAAGTTTGCCTTTTTTTCCAAAGCCGCCCTGTCAATCTTGCCGATCATCGGTTTTAAGCCGGACGTGATTCACTGCCATGACTGGCAGACCGGCCTGGTACCGGTATACTTAAAAGAGCGATTTCAGGGCAACGAATTTTTCCGGGGCGTCAAATCGGTTATGACAATCCATAATCTGAAGTTCCAGGGGAAATGGGATGTGAAAAGCATGCAGGATATCACCGGCCTGGCACCTTATTATTTTACGCCGGATAAACTGGAATCCTTCAAGGACGCCAATCTGCTGAAAGGCGGCTTGGTATATGCGGATGCGATTACCACAGTGAGCGAGAACTATGCGGAAGAGATCAAAACGCCATTTTACGGGGAACACCTGAACGGTCTGCTCTGTGCCAGAAGCAATGACCTGCGCGGTATTGTGAACGGTATCGACTATGACGAATTCAACCCGGAAACGGATATCCATATCTCACACAAATATAATGCCATGAATTTCCGTAAAGAGAAAATCAAAAATAAGCGGCAGCTGCAGGCAGAACTCGGCCTGAAGCAGGATGATAAGATATTTATGATCGGTATCGTCTCCCGGCTGACGGATCAAAAAGGCTTTGACCTGATCGCCTATATGATGGATGAACTGTGTCTGGATCAGATCCAGCTGGTCATCTTAGGTACCGGTGATGAAAAATACGAAAATATGTTTCGCCATTATGACTGGAAGTACAACGACAGGGTGTCAGCCAATATATATTACTCAGAGGCCTTGTCCCACAAAATTTATGCCGGCTGCGATGCGTTCCTGATGCCGTCCCTGTTCGAGCCCTGCGGCTTAAGCCAGCTGATGAGCCTGCGCTACGGTACGTTGCCGATTGTCCGAGAAACCGGAGGACTAAGGGACACGGTAGTGCCATATAATGAATTGGAAAGCACCGGCACCGGTTTTAGCTTTGCCAATTACAACGCCCACGAGATGCTTGCTGCCGTCCGCTTTGCGGAGCGGGTCTATTACGATCAGAAGCGCGAGTGGAACAAGATGGTCGACAGAGCCATGGCAGCCAACTTTTCGTGGCAGGAATCGGCCCGGAAATATCAGGAAATGTATGACTGGCTTACCGGCTGACACAAAGACTTCCATATAGCCGAGCCAATCATAAAAGATCAGTTATCAGTTTGGAGCAAGAAGTATGGCTGACAGCAGCAGGGAGAAATCCGGATTTATTAAACAGGCAGGGATTCTGGCGGTAGCCGGAATCCTTAGTCGTGTTATAGGCCTGCTTTATAACAGCCCGATGACGGCCATTATCGGGGATGAAGGCAACGGCTATTACGAATATGCCTACAAGGCTTACACCATCGTGCTGCTGATCTCTTCTTACAGTATCCCTTCTGCGATATCCAAGGTGATTGCCCAGCGTCTGGCGGCACACGAATACCGAAATGCCCATAGAGTGTTCAAAGGTGCCCTGCTCTACGTGACAATCGTCGGCGGTGCTGCCAGCCTGCTCTTATTCCTCTTGGCTGATCAGATGGTCAATCTAAGCAATTCGGTCACGGTGCTACGTTTTTTTGCCCCGACGATCTTTCTTTCCGGTATTATGGGTGTAATCCGGGGCTATTTTCAAGCCCACAGATCCATGGTGCAGACCTCCGTTTCCCAGATCATCGAACAATTCGTCAATGCCTTAATCAGTATCTGGCTCGCCTATATCCTGACCGGAATAGCCACGGCAGCATTGGCGGCCGACAATACAAAGCGAGCGGTCTACGGCGCGGTCGGCGGTGCCATCGGCACCGGCATGGGCGTGGTAGCCGGCCTGGCTTTTATGGGTGCCGTGTACGGCCTGAACCGGAACATCCTAAGACGCCGGATCGAACGGGACAAAACACCGGAAGAAGAGAGCTACCGAAGTATCCTCAAGATGATTCTGCTGGTGGTCACCCCTTTCATCTTGAGCACTTTCATCTATAACATCAACACCTTCTTAAACCAGACCATATTTAATCAGGCCATGCTTGAGCTCAAAGACATGACCGAAGCGGGAGTCTCCGCACTGAACAGCGCGATCGGTAAAGCAACAAAGATATCCAATATCCCGATCGCCATCTCCACGGCAATGTCGTCGGCACTGATACCCGGTATCGCTGGCGATTTTTCCCAAGGCCGGATCCAGCTATGCCGGGAAAAAGTCGGCCGGGCCATCCGGACAACGATGTACATCTCGATTCCCGCCGCCGTCGGAATCGGCGTCCTCGCCCGCCCCATTATGGCCGTCCTATACCCGCAGCCCGCCGTCCTCGAGTTGAGTTCTTATCTGCTGACAGCCATGTCAGCCGGCGTGATCCTTTATTCACTTTCCACCTTGTCAAGTGCCGTCCTCCAAGGAATCGGCCGGATCAACAGCCCGGTCATCAATGCCACGGTCGCCCTGGTCATTCAGACCATCATCCTGATTGCCACGCTTTTTTTTACCGACATGGGCATCTATGCCATGGCCGCCGCTGTCGTCTTCTACGCCCTGCTGATGTGCATCCTGAACGCCATATCCGTGCGAAAGCACCTGCAATACCGACAGGAATGGAACAAAACCTTCCTGCGCCCGCTCCTGGCCGCCGTCGTGATGGGAGCAGTTTCCTTCGCATCCTATCACGCCATCTATTATCTCTGCTCACTCAATATCGTGTCGCTTATCGTAGCAGTCGCCGCCGGGGTAACAGTCTATTTCGTGCTTACGATCCTATGGAAAGCCGTCGGCGAAGAAGAACTTTCCTGGCTGCCGGGCAGCATCTCCCTAGTGCGTTTCCTGAACGGCACCCGCAAAACCCGCCCCAAACCATCCAAAACAACCAAAAAATCTGAAAAACCCAAACCAAAAGCAATTCCCAACAAAGATTACCGCAAAACGCGTTATACCGAAGCAGTTCACAAGAAATCCGATTACGATAAATCCGCTTACAGAAAAGAAGAATACAGCAATGAAGATTACTGGCTGGATGATTAACGCTATCACACATTAAATAACAAACAAATCATAAATGACGCAACGTCAAAATAACAACCTGTGGCCGCGCAAAAACCCTAGGTATCAACTCAAAATAACCAGTTCCATTGCTGACAAAGACATCAGTTCCATCACGTGACTCGGCCCAGCCGGACATAAAACGCTGACCATAGTCAGTAATGCTGTCGCTCCAGACCAGAGCCGGAGCGAACACCCCGAAAAGGTTGACATAGTTTTTTCTTCATATTATTCTTTGCGCCAAGCCTATAAAACCATCCAGTTGAGATTCCGAATCGCCATATTGCCCAGGCCGCTCACCCAATACATTGCCAAAGAATACAATCCCCATTTTTGGTAAAACTAATCAATACCACAATCTTAATTTCAGGAGGTAATAAAATGGCTAATCTCTCAGAACTAGAACTGCAAAATCTCCGTCACCTGATGGGCGGATACGAAACGACCCATTGCAAATTAAAAGAATATGCAACATGCGCCGAAGATTCCCAAATAAAGCAGTTCTTTGAAAAAGGCGCCCAGTCAGCAATGAATAACAAACAGCAACTAATGAAATTTTTACAGTAGGAGGACATCAAGATGCATTTGGAAGAAAAAACAATGGTAGCCGATACTTTATCCGGTATCAACGGAGAATTGATGCGTTTCGGGGAAATGATCCCCCAGACCGAAAACAAAGAACTGAAACAGACCTTGCAGCAGTTCCGTAATGCCTGTGAGCAGTCTCAGGAAGAGCTTTATCAGCTCGCCAGGGAAAAATCCTATTACGTTCCCGCTTCAAAAGCAACCCAGCAAGAAGTGGAGCACGTAAAATCCCTGTTTACCGAATCGACACATTAACACCCTAGTTTTCCGACATCCGAATGGAGCCGATATCCGGCTCGATCCGCATCGAATAATTGGTATAATACACGACAAAGCCTGGCTTTCCGCCGCCGGGCTTTTTCACGTTCTTCTTTTGCGTGTAATCAACTTCAACCTTTTCGTCCCCCTGCCCTTTGGAATAATAAGCGGCCAGGCGGGCGGCTTCTTCAAACGTGGCATCGGTCAGTTCCTCGCCGCCTGACTTGACAATCACGTGAGAACCGGGCATCCCTTTGGCATGAAACCACCAGTCCTGACCTTCGGCAAAACGGAATGTCAGTTCTTCGTTCTGATAATTATTCTTCCCTACATACATATGAAAACCGTCTCTGCTGAGATAATGAAATGGCTTGCTGGTGATCTTACTCTTCGGAGCCTTTCCTTTACGGCGGATATAGCCGCTTTGTATCAGTTCCTCTTTGATCTGCACCAGATCCTCTTCCAAAAGGGCAATATCCAGGGCGGCAGCGACAGACTCCAGATGGCGGATCTCGTCCTGAACCGCTAGGATCAGGGAAGAAAGCGCCTCTGCCGTCCGTTTCAGCTTTCCATATTTATCAAAATATTTTTTTGCATTTTCCGCTGGGGTAAGATCAGGATCAAGCGGAACGCTGATCATTTCATTCGTATAATAATTCAGGGCTTCCAAAGCTTTGGCGCCGGGGGACACATCATAGCCGTATGTATTCAGCAGTTCCCCATATACCCGGAAATGGTCTTTCTTCTCGGTATCCTTGATCTGAAGGAGCTGAAGCTCGTATTTTTTACGGTTGCGTTCTAATGCGCTCTGGACAATCCGCCGCAGGTCGGCAGACTTCTGGCGGATGCGGGTGACGGTGTTCTTTTCGGCATAATAGCGTTCCAGCATCTCGGAAACCGACTCGTAACATACGGTCTGCCGGCAGCAGTACATCGACAAGGGAATCGATGAATATTCCACCGGCTTCCCGGCCTCGGAATACATGACCGGTGAAAAATCACCGTTCCTGACCAGTTCCATGCAGTCGGAAAAGGCCCGGTACAGGACGGCGGCCTTGTCCGGCTCAGCCCGCAGCAGGGCCGCGGAAATATCTCCATCCAGAGTCGCCCGGTAACAGATGTCCTGGGCAAAAAGCGGAGACAGTCCGGTATATGCGTTATATAATGCTTTGAAGAGCGGAAGTCCTTTAGCCGTAAGCAGGCCGAAGAATTCTTCATAAGTAGTTTCCAGCGGATTTTTTTTATCCTGCGTCTCGGCAATAAAGTAAGGACGGCCGGGCAAGACCTCCCTGACGGAACTCACCAAAGCGGAAATATGCTTGATGCTGTCAATGATTACGGTATCCTGGCCATGGGCAGCGAAGATGATGTTGCTGTGTTTTCCCATGATTTCAATAATCAGCTTATAGGAACACAGGTCACCCATCTCATTCATATGGTCAACATGAAGATGAATGATCCGTTCCAAGCCGGGCTGAGTGACATCGGTGATCCGGCCGTTCTGCAGATGCTTTCGCAGCAGCATGCAAAAGCCGGGCGCAGTGAGCGGGCCCGGTTTGTTCCTGGCGGTCAGGTAGACCAGCGGGAGCGAAGCATTGGATGAAAGAAACAGCCTTTTTTGTCCTGAATTGGCGGTTTTGATGGTCAGCAGCAGCTCGTCGCTTTCCGGCTGCGTGATTTTATAGATGCGCCCGCCGACTAATTCGTTTTTTAATTCTTTTACAATATTCGCAATGGTGATGCCGTCGAATGCCATGAAATTTTCCTCTGTTTCGGATGAATAAGTTGTAATTTTGATACCACAGCAGTGTAATACGATTGTACAATATTCAAGTTGCGGCGACAAGAGCCTATTTGGCAAAATGCTGGGAATGCTGGGAATGCTGTTTGGGTAAATGCTGGGAATGCTGGAATCAGACTTCCCCAAGTGTTACTGTTCGCAGGGTATAACAGTAGCTTGCCCGGAATTCCGATTTTGGCGGTTAATATACATATTAAGATAAATATTACAGAAACTCATATAAAAATGACCTCAATATAAATTATTATCTGATTTTAATAGCATTAAGAAAAGAAATGTGTTATTATATTTCTACACCATGTTTACATAACGGAACAGGAGGACTTGGTGATAGATTCTTAGGAGGAAAGTTTGTATGAAACGAAAATTGATAGCATGGATATTGGTTATGGTCATGGCGCTTTCTATGAGTGGATGCAGTATGTTACAGGAACGATTAGGAAGAGGGCAGAGAACAGAGGAGGATGCATCCGCCGACGAAGACAGCGAAGCTTCCGATGATGAGGATGCTGCTGATGCCGAATCCGTTGCTGCCGATGCGGAGGATGAAGTTACTGAAGAAGAGGTTGCAGTGGACGAAACGCCGATTTTTGGGGACGGGAACGCCGACTATGATGGTTTTAAGTATCTGTATGCGGAAGAATTACAGACCGCTTCAGTAAAGAATGAAGAAAGCGGAAAAATGGAAAGCGAGAAGCTGGTGGTATACATCCCTATGGGGGATTATGTCAATGTCAGCAGAGACAGTGCCTATTCCGATGAATTAGGGGTTGACTTTTCGGTGAGCCTGAACCCTTATGAGCTCCCTTATGACTATGAAGACAGGACAGTAGTAGAGAATCTGGAAGGTATCTTTGAATACGAGTATGATGAATATTTCATGGTCAATTATAAAGCCTTTGAGATGTCAGATATTGAAAAAATAGGTGATGATGCTTGCCGGGCGGCTGTTTCCTATATTGAATATAGTGAATACGATGAAGAGTATAATGTCCGCTTCGTTACATATTTTATGAAAGAAATGTCTCCGGCCAATATGGTGTTAGTGAAAGCGGAGATCTGGGATGAGTATACGACCGGCAAAACCGAGGAGCTGGTACAGGAACTGGAAACATTCTATGGTTTCGATATTGAATGGGATGCCGCCGCCGCCGAGATGAGGCTGGACACTTTCGATCCGGAAGCGGAAGGTAACAAGATGCTTATCGGCAGCCTGATCATTGAACTTCCCAGCGGATGGAAAGAAGACGAAGATCTCAGCAGTTATGACTCGCCGGTATATGCGTATGAAGGACGAGCAAGAAACAGTGGATCCTTTATTTCCGTGTCAGAGGAATACTTATATGAAGATGCCTCAGTGATCAGGATGTTAACGGATGATGAGATCGCCCTGTATTTCGAAGTCTTGATGGCGGAAACGATAGAAGACATAGAAGTTGAAGTTATGGGTGAGACTAATCTGGGATTTACCGTTAAAATCAGCGGCAAGAGCGATGTGACGGGATTGGGTGAGTTGTTTGACATAGTGACATATGCAGTATTTGATGATTCAAACATGTACATGATTATGGGGGCTGATCTTGACGGTACGGAAGGCGCCGACTTGGCTAATCTTATCCTTGAAACGGCGGAATCCGTATATTAATGCCAAAGATTCATACTCTGCCGATGTTTGGGTGTAATAGACAGCCGATAATTGCATATTAGACGTGATAATACGCAGAATGCCGTTTTCTTGGACATTCTGCGTATTTGGTTGTTCCTTCTTTGTCTTTGTTTTTTTAGACTTTATCTTTCGGGAATTTATCTTTATATTTTAAAATATTGCTTTATATTTTTATTTAAATAGAATTTTGTGATGAAATGTGCTATGATATTGTCTTAAAGGAGTAGAGTATATGAAATACAAAGGGATTGTCAGATTACTGATCATACTCACAGTGTTCTTGCTGAGCGGCTGTATCCGGATGGAAGGTGCATACGAAATGCTTTCGGAAGTGGCTTCTGATGAATCAAGTGCTTTGGACGGAAATAGTCCCGACTTGGCTGAAGGAACAGCTGCGGATGAAACAGCCGTACAAACCGACACAGCGGCGAGTGTAAGACCGGTCATGGGAGATGGTAATGCGGATTTTGAAGGTTTTGCTTATCTGTATGCAGATGAAATATCAGCCGAAGCGGGAAATGAAGAAACAGAAGCTATGGCAAACGAGAGTCTGGTAGTATATGTACCGCGATCAGGTCATAATGAATCAGAGGGGAGTTACATAACAGCAGATGCTTTGGGAGCAGACTTCCGTATCAGCTTAAACGGCATTGAGCTGCCATATGACTTACATGAGAAAACGACTAAAGAAAATTTAGAATATGTCTTAAAGTCATTGGAAACAACCGTCATTTATAATGACACATATGGGAATTTGGAAGTTTCCAAGGTGGAATCGTTAGGGGAATATGCCTGCCGGGCTACGGCTTTCTATGTGGAATATGATGAAAGCTATGACGTAAATAATGTCCGATATAATACCTACTTCCTGAAAAAACTATCCGAATCAAATATAGTCTTAGTTCAGATTTCGGTTCGTTCCGAAGCGGCAACCGAACAGACAGAAAGTTTAATTCAGGAACTGGAATCATTCTATGGCTTTGATATTGAATGGAATGCCGATGCCGCTTCGCAGAAACTGGACGATTCTGAGTCTGAGCCAGAAGCAAACATGGTTTTTGAATGGGAGCTGGTGTTTGAACTGCCAGCCGGTTGGAGAAAAGATGATTCTCTGGGTAGTGACAATGAAGCTGTCTATGTGAACAGCCAGAGTCAATGGTACAGTTCAATGATTTATATGGAAAAGTATTATTCGCAAGACGTTCAAGTGCTAGGTGAATTTACCAGCGAAGAAATGGAGTTAGCATTATTAAGTGCATTCGAAATTCAGCGTAAAGGTGATTATGATAATTTACAAGTTTCTTTTATTTATGACAGTGTCTTTCATAGTGCCGTAAAATTATCTGCAACAACTCTTTATGAGGGAAATGAAGAAGAAGTAGTGACAATGTATGCTATTTTTGAAGGCCAATATATGTATTTAATCAAGGGAGTGGATTATGAAGGTACTGCAGGTGCCGAAGCTGTCAGGCAGATATTTATATCGGCACGGTTTGAGGATTAGCATTAGTGTTTGCAGTCTTGACGTACCGTGGCGGTTAGCTTATAATAATGGACATGTGAGTAATCGGTGAACAGCAGCATAGGCAAACTACTGATTTGGATGCGGCAGAGCCGCAGATGGGACAAAGAATGATAAAAAGCATGACCGGCTTCGGAAGATGTGAGATTCAGGAAGGAGACCGCAAGATCACCGTGGAGATTAAAGCGGTTAACCACAGATACCTGGATTTCAACATAAAGATGCCCAAGAAACTCAATTTTTTTGAAACGGCGATCAGGAACGAACTGAAAAACTATCTGCAAAGGGGCAAAGTAGACATCTTTATCGCCTATGAAGATTACACCGAATCCAATCTCTGTGTAAAGTATAACCGTGATATCGCGGCAGAATACATAGGCTATCTGAAGCAAATAGCGGCAGATTTTTCCTTGGACAATGATATCAGGGTATCGACGCTGTCCCGGTACCCCGAGGTTCTTACTATGGAAGAGCAGACGGTCAACGAAGAAGAACTGTGGAACCTTCTTAAAAAGGCACTGACCGGTGCTGCCGGCAGTTTCGTGGAAAGCCGGATCAAAGAAGGGGAAAACCTGCGCAATGACCTGCTGCTCAAGCTGGCAGGCATGAAAGCCAATGTCGGGTTTATCAGCCAGCGTTCCCCACAGATCGTGGCCGCTTACCGGCAGAAACTGGAAGAAAAGGTCCGGGCATTGCTGGAAGACAGCCAGATCGATGAGAACCGGCTTTTGATGGAGGTTACCCTTTTTGCCGATAAGACCTGTGTGGATGAAGAGCTTGTCCGGCTGAACAGCCACATCGAAGCTACCGGGGCGACGTTGTCGGCCGGCGGCGGAATCGGCAGGAAGCTGGATTTTCTGGCCCAGGAAATGAACCGTGAAGCGAATACGATACTTTCTAAAGCCGGTGACCTTGAGGTCACCAACAGTGCGATCGAATTAAAGACAGAGATCGAGAAGATCCGAGAACAGATACAGAACATCGAATAAAGCGAAGGAAACGCTGCATCAGCGTTTCCCTAAATAATACATAATTTTGACCGAATCAAATACAGATAAAACTACGACGGGAGCCACAATGAAACGTAAGGGAATCTTAATTGTTGTATCGGGATTTTCAGGGGCAGGAAAAGGGACGTTGATGAAGAAGCTGGTACAGGAATATGACAATTATGCCCTGTCCATATCCATGACTACGCGGGCGCCCAGAGAGGGAGAAGAGGATGGCCGGGAGTATTATTTTGTATCCAGGGAACAGTTTGAAACGGCAATTGTACAAGATAAACTGGTAGAGTATGCAAACTATCTTGACAATTACTATGGAACCCCTGTAGAATATGTGGAAAAGAAACTTACTGAAGGCAAAGACGTGGTTCTGGAAATCGAGATTCAAGGTGCCTTGGAAGTAAAGCACAAATTCCCCTCCGCCCTGCTCTTGTTTGTCATGCCTCCCAGCATTGCCGAACTGAAGCAAAGGCTGGAGCAAAGAGGGACGGAAAGCCGTGAAAACATTGAAAAGCGCTTAAGCCGTGCCAGGGAAGAAGCCGCCGGCATCGAAAATTATGAGTACATCGTGATCAACGACGATCTGGATCAATGCGTGCGCCAGCTGCATTCCATTATCACTGCGGCTCATGCCGCGCCGGCTCGGAACCGGGATTTAATCAAAAAAATGCGAGAGGAGCTTGAATAATGTTACATCCGTCATATTCAGACTTAATGAAAGTAGTCAACAGTGAGGTAGAGCCCGGTGAAGCTCCGGTAGTCAACAGCAGATATTCGATTGTCATGGCTACTTCCAAAAGAGCCAGGCAGCTGATATCAGGAGATGATGCCTTGGTCGGCAGCGCTAGGAAAAAACCGCTGTCCATGGCAGTAGAAGAATTAAATCAGGGTAAAATCAAGATCTTGACCGAAGAAGAAGCTGCCCGCAACAAGGCAGCGGCAGAAGAAATCATTATCGACCTCGGGGAAATGGATGATGCCGGAGATGAACCGGCAGGCGGTGATCTTGAGGAAACGGCTGAAGAATAGGCAGGATTATGCAGATTTTATTTGTTTCGCTGGGCTGTGACAAGAATCTCGTGGATTCGGAAGTCATGCTCGGTATGCTTATGGAAAAAGGTTATACTTTTACCGATGATGAGGAGACAGCAGATATTATTGTTATCAATACCTGCTGTTTTATTCATGACGCTAAAGAAGAAAGCATCCATACGATCTTAGAAATGGCCGAGCGGAAAAAAACCGGTCAGCTGAAAGCCCTGATCGTAACCGGCTGCCTGGCGCAGCGTTACCGGGAGGAAATCCAGAAGGAAATCCCAGAAGTAGATGCTATCGTCGGTACGGCCGCAACCGCTTCGATCGCTGCCGCGATCGACGAAGCCCTGGGGCACCGGGCGGCCAATTATTTTGAGGAGCTGGACACCCCGCCGGTCGGCGGCCAGAAACGGGTGGTAACCACCGGCGGCCACTATGCTTATCTGAAAATCGCCGAGGGCTGCGACAAACACTGTACTTATTGCATCATCCCCAAGATCAGGGGCAATTACCGCAGCATCCCCATGGAACAGCTGCTGAAAGAAGCGCAGGAGCTGGCAGCGGAGGGAGTAAAGGAATTAATCCTGGTAGCCCAGGAGACCACCCTCTACGGAGCGGATTTATATGGCGAGAAGTCCCTGCCGGAACTGTTGACAAAGCTATGCCGCATCAGCGGCTTGTATTGGATCAGGATCCTTTACTGCTATCCGGAAGAAATCACCGATGAATTGATCGATGTGATAAAACGGGAAGAGAAAATATGCCATTATCTGGATATCCCTATTCAACACGGAGCTGATCCGGTTTTAAAGCGGATGGGACGGAAGATCAGCTCCAGTGCAATCAAGGAACTGATAGCCCGGCTCCGCCGCGAGATTCCCGACATCGGTATCCGTACAACCCTGATTGCCGGTTTCCCCGGCGAAACTCCAGAAGAACATCAGGAAAGCCTGAAGCTGGTCGAAGAAGTACATTTTGACCGACTGGGCGTCTTTCCCTACTCCCCTGAAGAAGATACGCCGGCGGCCGGAATGCCTGACCAGATCTCCGAAGAGTGTAAACAGGAGCGCCGTGCAGAGATCATGGAACTGCAGCAGGCCATTGCCTTTGCGGCGGCCGATGAACTGATCGGCCGGGAAATCATGGTCATGGTCGAAGGAAGGATTGAGACTGAACCGGATCCTGATTTTGAGCCGGCGCCAGACGTTTATACCTACGTGGCCAGAACCTGGCGTGATGCTCCCGACGTGGACGGCTTTCTTTTCATTGATACGGACCGGATCCTGATGAGCGGGGATTTTGTCAAAGTCAAGGTGACTGGCTCATATGAATATGACCTGACAGGAGAAATATGTGATGAATCTGCCGAATAAACTGACTATATTACGAATGATTATGATTCCTTTTTTCGTCGTCGCCTTGTTGATACCGGCGATACCATACCACAATTATATTGCTTTAGGGATCTTTGTCATCGCCAGCTTGACCGACCTGCTTGATGGTATGATAGCCCGCAAATATGACTTGGTTACCAATTTCGGCAAGTTCATGGATCCGCTTGCCGATAAGCTGTTGGTATGCTCGGCTTTGATCTGCCTGATTGAGCTTGGCCGGATCGCATCGTGGATGGTGATCCTGATTATCGCACGCGAGTTCATCATCAGCGGTTTCCGGCTGGTGGCCGCAGACAAGGGTGTCGTGATAGCAGCAAGCTACTGGGGTAAGTTTAAGACCGTCTTCCAGATTATTATGGTATGCCTGATGATTGCCGACCTTGCATGGCTCCGGACTGTCACCGCGGTGACGGCATGGATCGCCGTTGCTCTGACGGTGATATCGCTTATTGATTATCTGTATAAGAATAAAGAAGTGATGAAAAATTAAAGTTTGCCTTATTATGAGCATAATGTCAATCAAAAATATGAATAACAGAAATTGCATTTTGGATCTCGCAACTCTCAGAAGTCTCTAATCCTTCAGTTTGCGCATAAACGCACAAAACGCATTTACAAAACTGTCTTGCAATCCAATAGGAACTGTGGTAAATTAATTTTACTGGAAATCTTATTCAATTAGATACCGGTCGATCAGAAACACTCTGAACCGCTTGTTTTGCTTTACCCAGCCAACTTCTGCCATTTTTGGATTCATAATATAACAGCCCGAATAAACCAGAATATTAATAAGGCGAAAACCTCAAAATAATCATTGACAACACCGAACGTTTGTTTTATATTGTAATAAGAACAAATGTTCACACAAGGAGAATAACATGGAAAGAGAAGACAAATTAAAGGCACTTGATGCGGCATTAGGCCAGATAGAGAAGCAGTTCGGCAAAGGCGCCGTCATGAAACTTGGTGATCCGGCGGCTCAGCTCAACGTAGAGACGACGCCCTCCGGCTCCCTCAGCCTGGATATTGCCCTAGGCTCCGGCGGTATCCCCAAGGGCAGGATCATAGAGATTTACGGCCCGGAATCCAGCGGCAAGACCACAGTCACTTTACATATGATAGCAGAAGTACAAAAGCGTGGCGGCATTGCCGGCTTCATTGATGCCGAACATGCATTAGACCCCGTCTATGCCAAGAATATCGGCGTAGATATTGACAACCTCTACATATCCCAGCCTGACACTGGCGAGCAAGGCTTAGAGATTGCCGAAACCATGGTTCGTTCCGGTGCCATCGACATCGTTGTAGTAGACTCCGTAGCCGCCCTTGTCCCCAAACAGGAAATCGACGGCGATATGGGTGATGCCCATATGGGCCTTCAGGCCCGCTTAATGTCCCAGGCCCTGCGTAAGCTGACTGCTGTCATCAGCAAATCCAACTGTACAGTAATCTTTATCAACCAGCTCCGCGAGAAACTCGGCGTGATGTTCGGCAACCCAGAAACTACCACTGGCGGCCGCGCCCTCAAGTTCTACTCGTCCATCCGCCTTGACGTAAGAAGAATAGAATCCTTAAAACAAAGCGGCGATGTAGTGGGCAACCGCACCAGAGTAAAAATTGTCAAGAATAAAATTGCCCCTCCCTTCAAAGAAGCCGAGTTCGACATCATGTTCGGCGAAGGCATCTCTCAAGAAGGTGACATCCTAGACCTCGCCGTCCAAGTAAACATCGTCAGCAAAGGCGGCGCCTGGTACTCCTACGAAGGCACCAAGATCGGTCAAGGCCGCGAAAATGCCAAGCAGTACCTGAAGGATAATCCGGCTGTATGCCAGGAAATCGAGTCGAAAGTACGTACTCATTTCGGCCTTATCGCTCCCCCCGCTCCGGCTCCCGCCAAAGCCTCAAAAGCACAAGTACAGTCACAATCATAACAGTAGCCCCACTGGACGATATTTTATGCGCTTTGGGTTTGCCGGAGTTTTCAGGGGCCGTCGCATCCGCAGTGAGGCAAGCGTAGCGGCCCTGTCCCTGGGAGCCTGACGGTGCCGGAAGCTGGTCGGCCAGCAGCCTCCGTCCCTGAAATCTCCCCTACCCCAGCAAAGGAACCTTTTCCCATGACCATCACCGATATCATCGAACATTCTCAATCCCGCTACAAAATCTACATCGACAATACCTTCGCCTTCCTTCTCTACAAAAAAGACCTCCGTCTCTATCACATAGAAAAGGACGCTCCCCTCACCGAATCCTCCTATCACCAGATTACTCAGGAACTACTCCCGAAACGCGCCCGCCTCCGCTGCATGCACCTCCTGCAGAACATGCGCTATACCGAGAAACAGCTGTATGACAAACTATGCCGCAGCTTCTATCCCCACGACATCGCCCGCGCCGCCATAGACTACGTCCGTTCCTATGGTTATGTGGATGACAAACAATACGCGCAAGATTACATCTCGGCCCACATAAGTTCCCGAAGCAAGACTCACATCCTCAACACCCTCAGCCAAAAAGGCATTCCTATAGATGTCTCAACAGAAATTTGGAAAAATACCGCGACCGAAGCCCAAGAGCAAATCGAAAAAATCCAAATTGAAAACTGGCTGAAAAAGAAAAATTACGATAAAAATACCGCGAATTATCAGGAAAAAAGAAGAATGTCTGCGTTTTTATATCGAAAGGGATTTCAAATAGAGACAATTATGCGTGTACTTTTGCTTGACATACCATAAATTTGCGTATAAAATTGAAGTATTGTAAATCGCTTTTAGAATGTATGAGCTACATATCATTCTATGATAGATAATTGTACAATGAAAATTTAATAAGGAGGTGCTCCTGTATATGGAATATCTATTGGCAGTAGTAGCAACTCTAATTGTTGCTGTACCCATTACCGCTACGTTGGCTATCAATTATCGCAAGAAGATAACGGAATCCAAAATCGGCAATGCGGAGCAGAAGGCAAGGGAAATTATCGATGATGCATTGAAGACTGCCGAAACCAAAAAGCGCGAGTCTCTGCTCGAAGTGAAGGAAGAGTCCATCCGTACTAAGAACGAGCTGGACAAGGAGATCAAAGAGAGAAGAGCCGAAGCGCAGCGTTATGAACGCCGGGTTCAACAGAAAGAAGAGAACATTGATAAGAAGGCGGATGCGATCGAGAAGAAAGAATCCAGCTTAGCAGCCCGCGAAGAAACAATGTCAAAGCAACGTGAAGAGATTGCTAAATTAAACGAACAAAGATTACAGGAACTCGAAAGAATCTCAGGCTTAACCTCCGAACAAGCAAAAGAATATTTGTTGAAAATTGTTGAAGATGAAGTAAAGCATGAAACGGCTGTTCTGGTCAAGGAACTTGAGACCAGGGCCAAAGAAGAAGCCGACAAGAAAGCCAAGGAATACGTAGTAACGGCTATTCAGAAATGTGCCGCAGACCATGTGTCGGAAACCACGATATCTGTCGTACCATTGCCCAATGATGAAATGAAAGGACGGATAATCGGCCGCGAGGGTAGAAATATCCGGACGCTTGAGACTTTGACCGGTGTGGATCTGATCATCGATGATACGCCGGAAGCGGTTATCTTGTCAGGATTTGACCCGATTCGCCGGGAAGTGGCCAGGATTGCCTTGGAAAAGCTGATCGTAGACGGGCGTATCCATCCTGCCAGAATCGAGGAAATGGTTGAAAAGGCGCAAAAAGAAGTAGACATTATGATCAAGGAGGAAGGCGAGGCCGCCACTCTTGAGGTAGGTGTCCATGGCATTCATCCTGAGCTCGTAAGGCTGCTTGGTAAGATGAAATTTCGGACAAGTTATGGTCAGAATGCATTAAAGCATTCCATCGAAGTGGCTCAGTTATCCGGTCTGCTTGCAGCAGAAATGGGTCTGGATGTCAGAATGGCGAAACGAGCCGGCTTATTACATGACATCGGTAAAGCAGTGGATCATGAGATGGAAGGCTCTCACATCCAGCTGGGTGTTGAACTCTGTAGAAAATACCGGGAATCAGCAACAGTTATCAATGCGGTAGAGTCCCATCATGGCGATACCGAACCGCAGTCCCTAGTCGCATGTATTGTACAAGCTTCTGATACGATATCCGCGGCAAGGCCGGGAGCTAGAAGAGAGACGCTGGAGACTTATACCAGCAGGCTGAAACAGTTAGAAGAAATCACAAACAATTTTAAAGGTGTTGACAAATCTTTTGCAATTCAGGCAGGTAGAGAGATTCGAGTAATGGTGGTTCCGGAGCAGATCACGGACGCGGATATGGTATTGCTGGCACGCAATATATCGAAACAGATAGAGGCCGAGCTGGAATATCCCGGACAGATCAAAGTAAATGTGATCCGCGAATCCCGCGTGATTGATTACGCAAAATAAATAGCGGGTAAGCCCGTAAACAAGCACTTGCAATACGAAAGTATTGCAAGTGAAAATATGGCTCGTTGGTCAAGCGGTCAAGACGCCGCCCTCTCACGGCGGAAACAGGGGTTCGATTCCCCTACGAGCTGCGACTGTTTTTATAACAGCCCAACCCGAAAGTGTCAGAATCCCTGTCGTTTGCAGATTTTGACACTTTTTAATTGGCGGGTATTATGTTGAAACGGACATGGGGTATTAATATGAACAGAAAAGTAGTTATTTTTGACATGGACGGTGTTATTTTTGACACCGAGAATCTTTTTCTGAACTGTTGGAAGCAAATCGCCGAATCATACGGTATTGGGGACATAGAACAGGTATATTATCAGACCATCGGGACGGATATCCGCGACACCAGGCGCATTTTCCATGAAGCCTACGGGGGCGCGTTTTCTTATGAAGAATTAGCTGCCATAGCGACAGATGCCTTTTTTAGTTACGTAAGAGCAAACGGAATGCCGATGAAGGCCGGAGTGCGTGAGATCTTGCAATATCTGACCGAAGAAGGTTATCAGATCGGTCTGGCCTCTTCCACGAAGGAAATACATGTCAGGGAACAGCTGGCAAGCAGGGAGCTGCTTTCCTTTTTTCAGGTGATTATCTGTGGTGACATGGTGAGTAAAAGCAAGCCGTCACCGGAAATCTATTCAAAGGCCTGCCATGCCATCAGCGCTTTGCCTCAGGAGACATTTGCCATAGAAGATTCTCATAACGGGATTCGTGCGGCGGCCGCGGCCGGCATGAAGGCCATTATGGTGCCGGACATCGTGCCGCCGGATGAAGAAATACGTAAGCTGGCATATCGGATCTACCATTCATTGACGGAAGTAAAGGATTTCTTTATTGACCTGAGTACTGATCCCATGAGACCATAATAAATATTTAAATTAATGCTTGCAATTACGGCGGTTAAGTAGTAAAATACAATAGAATTAAAGATGATTGTGATTAGAGTGAACCTGCCGGTTCACTTTTTTTAGGGACAAGGAAGGACCGGGCGATGTCTAAAGCGAAAACTTACGAAGCGAAAACAGAGGAGCTCCTGCTTCCGGTATTACGTAATATAAATAATATCCTCCCCCAAAACAGCACAGAGGAGACAGAGACGGTAGTTATCGAGCCGATCGAAGTCTACGACGTTGAATTTGTCAAGGAAGGCAGCAGCTTTTACCTCCGGGTCTATATTGACAAACAAGGCGGCGTGACAATCCGTGACTGTGAAACGGTGAGCCATGCCCTTTCCGATGCCTTAGATGCAAATGATTTCATAGAAGATGCATATATTTTAGAAGTGAGCAGTCCCGGCTTGGGAAGGCAGCTTCGGAAAGACAGACATCTTATCAAGAGTCTGGGGGTAGAAGTGGTAATCAGAACCTATAAAGCGGTTGACAAGGTAAAAGAATTTTCAGGGGTACTGAAAAGTTTTGACAAAGAGTATTTGACGATTGAAGCGCAGGGGGCAGACATTACCTTTGCAAGAGCCGATATTTCATCGGTAAGACTGGCATTTGATTTTTAATAGCTTGAAAGAAAATAAAAGTGGAGGAGCATGGGTATAAAGATGAACAAAGAATTAATGGAGGCTCTGGATATTCTGGAGAAAGAAAAAGAAATCAGTAAAGACAGTTTATTTGAAGCGATTGAAAATTCGCTCATTACGGCCTGCAAGAACCATTTTGGCAAATCCGATCATGTTAAGGTGGAAATAGACCGTGAAACTTGTGATTTTTTATGTTATGCGGAAAAAGAAGTGACGGAGGCCGTAGAGGATATAGTAACCCAGATCACACCGGAAGAAGCCAGGGAAATCGTGCCCGAAGCCCAAGTGGGCGATAAGATCAGGATTGAGATTAAATCTAAGGAATTTGGCAGGATTGCCACGCAGAATGCCAAAAACGTGATTTTGCAGAAAATCAGAGAAGAAGAAAGAAGCGTAATATTTAACCAGTTTTATGAGAAAGAAAAAGACATCGTAACCGGTGTCGTGCAACGATATATCGGCAGGAATATCAGTATTAACCTAGGAAAAACCGACGCTCTTCTAAATGAGAGCGAGCAGGTAAAAAGCGAGTTCTTCAAACCGACGGAACGGATCAAGGTTTATGTCCTGGAAGTCAAGAATACCTCAAAGGGGCCCAGGATACTGGTGAGCAGGACGCATCCCGAACTGGTGAAGCGTCTGTTTGAATCAGAAGTGACCGAAATCAGGGACGGTGTCGTGGAAGTGAAGAGCATCGCCCGTGAACCCGGCAGCCGGACGAAGATGGCCGTGTGGTCTCATAATCCTAACGTGGATGCCGTCGGTGCCTGTGTCGGAATGAACGGCTCAAGGGTCAGCACGGTAGTGGAAGAACTTCGGGGCGAAAAAATAGATATCATTAACTGGGATGAAAATCCTGGAAACTTAATACAAAATGCACTTTCGCCGGCCAAAATCGTTGCAGTTTTTGCCGATCCTGATGAAAAGATGGCCAAAGTAGTGGTACCGGATTATCAGTTATCACTGGCTATCGGCAAAGAGGGGCAAAATGCGCGGCTGGCAGCCCGCTTGACCGGTTATAAGATTGACATCAAAAGCGAAACCCAAGCCAAAGATGCGCCTGGTTTCCGTTATGAAGACTATATTGACGAATACGATGAATATGATGAAGACGCCGAATATGACGAAGGCGCAGAGTATGACGAAGGCGCCGAATATGACGAAGGCGCCGAATATGACGAAGATGCACAATATGACGAAGGCGCCGAATATGACGAGGGCGAGGAGTATGGCGAAGACGCTGGATGTGGTGAAAACGATGCGTACGACGACACAGAAGAGGGGGAAGCGATGGAAGATCTGACAGGGAACCGTCAGGAAGAAGAATAAATGTAACTGTTCAGTAGGCAGTGTTATTCAATGACATTCTGAACAATTACGAATAAATAATAAATTGATCAGTCGGAAGCGGCAGAAGGGAAGTAGCATATGGCAAAGAAAGTCCCTATGCGGCAGTGTGTCGGATGCGGTGCCATGAAAGGCAAGAAGGAAATGATGAGGATCCTTAAAACCGGCGATGGCAGCATTGTACTGGATGTAACGGGTAAGATAAATGGAAGAGGAGCCTACCTTTGTATCTCCGGAGAGTGTCTTAAGAAGGCCAGGAAGAATAAAGGACTTGAGCGGTCTTTCAAGATGAGTATTCCAAGTGAAGTGTATGACAGTTTAGCAAAGGAGTTCGGCAAAAGTGGAGAAAAATAAGTTTTTTTCCCTGTTAGGGCTTGCAGCCAGATCAAGGAATGTGGTCAGCGGTGAGTTTATGACCGAAAGGGCAATCAAATCCGGAGCGGCGGTCTTGGTAGTGGTAAGCGCCGAGGCTTCGGATAATACCCAGAAACTGTTCCGGAACAAGTGTGAATATTATCAGGTACCTATGTACTTGTTCGGAACCAAAGAAGAACTGGGACATTCCATGGGAAAAGAGCAGCGCTCTTCGCTGGCAATCACTGATGAAGGATTTGCCGAATCCATCCGGAAACTGTTGGATCAGTGAAATACCGTATCAATATGTAACGTGCGCAACCGCGCTGCCTATAAACAATACAAACACAGCATTTGGAAGAAACATCGATCAATGAGACGGAGGTAGTAAGTATGGCTAAGATAAAAATACATGAGCTGGCCAAGGAGTTAGACAGACCAAGCAAAGAAATCCTTGGTTTTTTACAGGATAAAGGAATAGATGCGAAAGTCGCCCAAAGCACTATTGAAGACGACATGGCGGAATTAGTAAGGAAAAAATTCGGTGCATCCGGATCGGTTCCTGCCGCGAAGTCGGCATCAGGTGACAAGGCAGCTTCTGACACTAAGTCGGCATCAGATAAAAAACCGGTTTCCGAAGCTAACGAAGGCACCGAAGAGAAGCGGAATCATCAGGAAATAAGAACGGAAGAGGCACCCAAAAAAAAGAAAAAAATTATTTTTGTCAGTAATCCCCAGAACAGTAATATTTCCGGACAGAGATCCGGGCGTTCCAACCGAAACGAAGGAAGCCATACCTATCACAGCGGCCCCGGGAATAACGGAAACCGGTCGCCGTCCAACAGTGGAAGGAACCAGGGAGGCCGGATGCAGGAAGCCCCACATAAAATCATCAGGCCGCTGACAGCACCATCGTTACCGGAGATGACGCAGCCGGACAGAAAACCGAAACTTAACAAACCAAGCGTGAAAAAAGTCCCGTCTGTTCAGGAAACCTTAGTTACCGAAGCACCGAAGGCAGAAAATCAGGTTTCCGTACCGGAGACAGCGGTTCCAAGAACATCGGTTCCAGGAACCGAGGCGGTTCCGAGAAAGCCCGTGGATAGCTCCCGCGTTGAACGTCCTCAAGGGGAACGTCCTCATGGAGAACGCCCACAGGGCGATGGCCGGCCGGCCCCGTCATACCGGAAGGATGGGCAGCCGCCCCGGCGTTATCCACAGGGAAGCGGCAGCGATCAGAACCGTAGTCAAGATGCGAGGGGAAATAGAGGTGAGCGAACATTCCAGCAAAGAAGCGGCAGCCCGCAAGGGGATCGGCCGGCCCGTCCTGGTGACGGAAGAAGATCTGAGAGCGGCAGTCGTCCGGATTATGCAAGAAGACCCGAGAGCAATAATCGGCCGGGCGGCGGGTATCAAAATGATCGCCGTCCTGGCGGCTATCATCAGGGTGGCGGGCGGCCTGCTGGCAGTGACGGCCGTTTTGAAAAGGGAAATGACCGGCCGGACAATCGCTTCGGCAGGACCGCGGGGGGAAAAGGACCGGTTCCGGAAAATACGGGAAAAGATTCCAAGCATCGTGAAGAAGAAAAACGCCGTATCAATCAAGAGAAAGATAAACGCTCACGGAAAGATTTTGCCTATGAAGAAAAATCCAAGGTAAATACCAAGCGTAAAGTCGGTGCTTTTATCAAGCCGGAAAAGAAAGCCGCGGATATTCAGGAAGAGCAGATCAAAGTAATCGTCCTTCCGGAAGTGCTGATTATTAAAGAACTGGCTGACAAGATGAAGATTCAGCCTTCGGTGATTATCAAGAAGCTGTTTCTGCAGGGGCAGATCGTGAACGTAAATTCAGAGCTTTCCTATGAAGAAGCGGAAAATATCGCGATTGAATATGATATTATCTGTGAACGGGAGGTAAAGGTAGATATTATTGAAGAATTGCTGAAAGAAGAAGAGGAAAATGAAGGTGAACTGGTGAAACGGGCGCCTATTATCTGTGTCATGGGCCATGTTGACCACGGCAAGACCTCACTCTTAGATGCGATCCGTAAAACGCATGTGACAGAAAAGGAATCCGGCGGCATTACCCAGCATATCGGAGCCTATACGGTAACGATCCATGACCAGAAGATTACCTTTTTAGATACGCCCGGACACGAGGCATTTACGGCGATGCGGATGCGCGGGGCCAATGCCACCGATATTGCCATCTTAGTAGTGGCGGCAGATGACGGGGTGATGCCTCAGACAGTGGAAGCCATCAGTCATGCCAAGGCAGCCGGTATTGAAATCATCGTCGCCGTAAATAAGATTGATAAGCCCAGTGCCAACATGGACAGGGTAAAACAGGAAATGACGGAATATGAACTGATTCCTGCCGATTGGGGCGGAACGACGGAATATGTGCCGGTATCGGCTAAAACCGGTGAAGGTCTTGAGAGCTTGCTGGAAACGATATTGCTGACCGCCGAGATCATGGAATTGCGAGCCAATCCCAACCGTCAGGCCCGCGGGCTGGTAATCGAAGCGGAACTGGATAAGGGCCGGGGGCCGGTCGCGACGGTTCTGGTACAAAAAGGCACGCTTCATGTCGGTGACTTTATTTCAGCCGGTTCCAGCCATGGCAAAGTAAGAGCCATGGTCGATGATAAAGGACGGCGGGTCAAGGAGGCGATTCCTTCTACACCCGTGGAAATACTGGGGCTTTCCGATGTGCCCAGCGCCGGCGAGATATTTATTGCCCATGAAAATGACAAGACTGCCAAAAATTATGCCGAAACTTATCAGGCCCAGAATAAAGTGCGGATGTTGGAAGATACTAAGTCCAAGATGTCACTGGATGATCTGTTTAATAAGATCCAGGCCGGCAACTTAAAAGAGCTGAATATTATTGTCAAGGCCGATGTGCAGGGCAGCGTGGAAGCAGTAAAGCAGAGCCTGCTGAAACTGTCCAACGAGGAAGTCGTGGTGAAATGTATCCATGGCGGCGTAGGGGCGATTAATGAATCGGATGTGTCGCTGGCCAGTACTTCATCGGCGATTATTATCGGTTTCAACGTGCGCCCTGATGCGACTGCCAAGGCAAGCGCCGAGCAGGAAGGGGTGGACATCCGGCTTTATAAGGTAATTTATCAGGCCATCGAGGATATTGAGGCGGCTATGAAAGGCATGCTGGATCCGGTCTTTGAAGAAAAGATCCTGGGTCATGCGGAAATCAGGCAGATATTTAAGGCCTCGGCGATCGGTAATATTGCCGGTTCCTATGTTCTGGACGGGGTATTTACGCGGAACTGCAAGGTGCGGATCAGCAGGGAAGGCAGCCAGATCTTTGAAGGGGCGCTGGCATCGCTCAAACGGTTTAAAGATGATGTGAAAGAGGTCAAGGCCGGTTATGAGTGCGGGCTTGTCTTTGAAGGATTTGATCAGGTACAGGAGCTGGATATTGTGGAGGCATATACGATGGTGGAAGTTCCCAGATGACCGGGCAGGCTGCTTCAGTCGCCAGACAATATTACTGTAGCGTGCCATTTGAGACTGGTTATCAAGCAAGCAGTAACCGTCGGAACACATGGAGTATAAAACAATATGAGAAAGAACAGCATGAAAAGCACCCGTATCAACGGCGAAGTGCAAAGGGCACTGGCGGAGATTATCCGGGGCGATATAAAGGATCCCCGGATCCATCTCATGACCAGTGTTACCGGTGTGGAAGTGGCACCGGATTTAAAGAGCTGTAAAGCATGGATCAGTGTTTTAGGCAATGAGAAGGAACAGGCCGATACCGTAGCCGGATTAAAAAGCGCGGAAGGGTTTATCAGAAGCCAGCTGGCACATAAGGTGAATTTGAGGCATACGCCGGAGCTGCGGTTTATCCTGGATCAGTCCATCGCCTACGGCGTCGCCATGTCAAAGCTGATCGATGAGGTAAATCAAGATACAAAAAGCGAATAAAATCGCATGGGAGTTGACGTGAAATATAATAAAGCGATATTAAAGCTAACAGCCGGAGCCAGGACAATCGGCATCAGCGGTCATATCAGGCCTGATGGCGATTGTGTGGGTGCGGTTATGGGACTATACCGGTATTTAAAAAAGATGCTTCCTGAGGCAGAAATTGACGCATTTCTGGAAAAGCCCGCAGATATTTTCAACTGTCTGGACGATGTTCCCAAGATCCGGACGGATTTTCTGACATCAGTGGATCATTATGATATTTTCTTTGCCTTGGATACAGTCAAAGAACGGATGGGCGAAGCGGAAAAGCTTTACGACCGGGCCAGGAAAAAAATCAACATCGACCATCATATCAGCAATAGCGGCAGTGGCTACAATAGCGGCAGCAATAGCAGCGGAGGCAGCGGGGGGGAAAGCAGCTACGTCGATATCATCGATCCGACAGTGGGTTCTACTTGCGAACTGCTGTATGAGTGCATGGATGATGCCGCCAACTTTGACGAAGGGATTGCCAAGGCGTTATACATAGGGATGATACACGATACCGGAGTATTTCAGTACTCGAACACGTCCCCGCGGACCTTGGAGATAGCGGCTGAGCTGATTCGGTTCGGCTTCGATTTTTCACAGCTGATCATGGATACTTTCTATGAAAGGACTTACATACAAAATCAGATTATGGCAAGAGCGATTTTGGAAAGCATTCTTTTTATGGAGGGGAGATGCATAGTCAGTGCGCTTGATAAGAGAACCATTGATTTTTATGGGGCGGCAGCCTATGACATGGAGGGTATTGTTAACCAGTTATTGATCACTAAGGGAGTGGAATGCGCTATTTTTATGGTTCAGACGGGTACTTTGGAGTACAAGGTAAGCCTCCGTTCCAAAGGTCTGGTAGACGTTGCACAGGTTGCGGCATATTTTGGCGGCGGCGGCCATGTAAGAGCAGCCGGAGTCAATATGAGCGGGACGTTTCACGACATCGCCAACAATATATCCTATCATATCGATAAGCAGCTGAATGAGAGAAACCTGAATAAGGCAAAGCGTGACATTTGAGACCAATACCGGTGAGGTACGGACAGTTACGTTATAACGGAGAGAAAATGTATCACGGTATTATCAATGTATATAAAGAAGCCGGGTTTACGTCTTTTGACGTGGTAGCCAAGCTGCGAGGTATCCTAAAACAGAAAAAGATCGGTCATACAGGAACCCTTGATCCGGACGCGGTAGGGGTTCTTCCTGTCTGTCTGGGGAGCGGCACCAAACTGTGCGACCTGCTTACGGATAAAGAGAAAGAATATGTGGCGGGCTTTCGGCTGGGAATTACTACGGATACGCAGGATATTTCCGGTAAAGTAATAGGGGAAAGAGCGGTGACGGCTACGGAAGCCGAACTGGCAGCAGCGATTTGCTCATTTGCCGGCGAATATGATCAGCTCCCGCCGATGTACTCGGCAATAAAGATAAACGGAAAAAGGCTTTATGAGTCGGCCAGAGCCGGCCAAGCAGTGGAACGTCCGGTGCGAAAGGTGGAGATCAAAGAGATCACGGTCCTATCGGTTGCCCTGCCGGAAGCAGTGATCCGTGTCAGGTGTTCCAAGGGCACTTATATCAGGACACTTTGCCATGACATCGGGGAAAAGCTTGGGTGCGGCGCTACGATGACTGATCTGAAACGGACTCGGTCAGGTGAGTTTACGGTGGAAGAAGCCTATACCATAGATCAGCTTACCGTTATGGTAAAGGAAGACCGAATCCGGGAAGCAATCCGCGATATTGATTCGCTGTTTGCTGATCTGCCCAAGATAACCATACCGGAAGAACATCACAAACTGCTGCAAAACGGCAATCAGCTTCCTGCCCGCTTGCTGTTCCGGTTCCCGCCGCCGGATATCACAGATCCTGATTCCGAAGTGCGTGCCTATAGCCATGCCGGACAGTTTTACGGAATATACCGGTATCACGAATCATCGGACTGTTTCCGGCCGGTAAAAATGTTTTTTAGCCAGTGACAGTACAGTTATAGAGGAGACAGCCCCCCTACCATGCAAATCATATGCGAAGCAGATAAAATCATATCGGAAGACCCGACCGCCATAGCAATCGGCAAATTCGACGGAATCCACCGGGGACATCAGGAATTGTTACAACGAATCGCTGCCCAGAAAAAATACCGAAGGAAAAGCGTGGTATTTACTTTCGATCCCGCTCCGGAAGTTTATTTTGGGTCAGCCGAAAATAAAGTATTGCTGTCTAAAGCAGAGAAAACCTTGATTTTTGAGCAGATGGGGATCGATGTTTTGATTTATTACCCGATGGACCGGCAGCATGCGTCGATACCGGCAGAAAGCTTCCTGAAGGATATTTTGTTGGACAGCCTGAAAATGAGTTATATCTGCGCCGGTGAAGATCTTGCCTTCGGCGAAGGGGGGAAAGGAAACATCAGGATGCTGGCGGAGACCTCGGCAACATATGGCTATCAGACCGAAGTCATCCGTAAAATCCGCCACAGCGGCAGGGAAATCAGCTCTACCTATATTAAGGAGGAGGTCGGTAAAGGGAATCTGTTGTTGGCGGCAGAATTACTGGGCCATAATTACCGGATGACCGGAACAGTGGTGGCGGGGAACCGTCTTGGGAGGACGTTGGGGGTGCCGACACTGAACCTGCTTCCGGAGCCGGACAAGATACTCCCCCCCTGCGGCGTATATTATACGATAACCACAGCCGGCCGCAGCCGTTACTTTGGCATTACCAATATCGGCTATAAGCCGACGGTAAGCGACCGGCAGGTGATCGGGGCGGAAACCTATCTTTATGGTTTTGCCGGGGATCTGTACGGCCATGAGATACAAGTGGAGTATCTGGAGCATAAAAGACCGGAAATCAGATTTTCCGGGATGGACATGCTGAAAGCACAGTTGCAGAGGGATATTATGGAAGGAAAAACCTATTTTAAGCTTGACAGTTAGAAGGAGTTTGTTTATAATTAAAACAATCGTAACAAATTCGTAACAACTAAAGCTGGAGGCAACTGTGAAGAAGACATTTATTTACGTTCTATGTATCGGCAGCGCAATATTGACGGGGATGCCCGTAATGCAGGCACAGGGCGCAGAAATAAGCGTATCGGAAGATGCTGACAGTGATCTTGCTACCATTATCAATCCGGTCGGGATTGATTCTATATTGGAATCAGAGCTTACCGAAGAGGAATATAAAGAGGCGGCCTTGCAAGCAGAGGGCGCTACTTTTGGTTATACCAATCTGGGGATCTGTAATACCGAAGAAAATAATCTGAATATCCGTAAAGAGGCTGACGAATCCGGCAAGCTGGTGGGTAAGCTGCCCCGGAATGCCGCCTGTGAAGTAATCACTGAAGAAAACGGCTGGAATTATATCAAGTCCGGCAAAGTAGAAGGCTATGTCAAGTCAGAATATCTCCTGACCGGTTTTGGCGCTGTGAAGAAAGGCCAGGAGCTGGCCACGGAAATAGCCGTTGTCACGACTGACTCCCTTAAGGTAAGGGAACAGCCCAATACCGACTGTGAAGTCATCACCCAGGTACCCAAGGGCGAGATCATGGATGTAGCGGCGGTCCGTGAGGACGGCTGGGTTGAAGTATATCTGGACGACGAGGAAGTCTTCGTATCGGCTGAATATGTGGAAGTCAAGACTGATCTGGCAACAGCGATCACTATGACGGAACTTCTATATGGAGAAGGGGTGTCGGATATCCGGGTCGATATTTGCCAATATGCCAAACAGTTTTTGGGCAATCCCTATGTATGGGGCGGGACCAGCCTGACTAACGGAACCGACTGTTCGGGCTTTGTGTTAAGCGTATATAAGAAATACGGCGTCAGCCTGCCGCGCACCTCGGCAGCACAGGCCGGGGTCGGGACGAAAATTACAGCCTCGGAACTAAAAGCCGGGGATCTGGTCTTTTATGCCAAGGGCGGAGTCATCAATCATGTGGCGATCTATATCGGCGGCGGTCAGGTCATCCATGCCAGCAGCCCCAAGACAGGGATAAAGATTTCATCATACAATTACCGGACGCCGGCGAAAATGGTCAGCATATTGTATGACTGATAATTATTATTTCAAATAATCCATAATTATTATCCAGAGAATCCATTATTCTGTTTACACATCCTAAGAGTTATGGTATTATAGTTGAAGTTGATAAAAGCAACCCAATACGCAGATCCGGGAAACATCGGCCCTGGTCCGGGTATCGGGCGGTTCATTTAGGAGGAAGAAGATGATTTCAAAAGAAAAGAAAACCGCAATCATGAACGAGTATGCCAGAAGCGAGGGCGATACCGGTTCTCCGGAAGTCCAGATTGCCATACTTACAGCCAGGATTCAGGAACTGACACAGCATCTCAAGGCTAACTCCAAGGATTATCATTCAGCCAGAGGAATGCATAAGATGATCGGTCAGCGAAGAGGCTTATTGAACTACCTGAAAGAAAAAGATATCGAAAGATACCGTACTTTGATCGAAAGATTACAGATCAGAAAATAAGCATTACGAGTGAAGAAGGTGGAAGAGCGGCCGAATTGGCTTCGGCTTTCCGCCTTTTCTTTTGGCCATCCGGCCATGTTTCGTAATGCTAGCTTATATTTTTTATTCTATGTGTATTTTGATGTCACGAAAGTCATCAGAAAAAGAATCAAGAGCTTAAGTTATGCGGAAGATTTTTATGTTTTTATGTATTGATAATATTTCAGGCAAGAAGATGGTATCGAGACCACTGACGCGAACACCGGCATCTCATGGCAATCATGATAAAAGGGTTGAAGAAGAGGAGAGCGTTGGCATGTGACCGGGTGTACGGGTCAGTAGTTTCGACATCTTCTTCCTGATGATTTAGTAGAAAAGGAGAAGAAAATGAGCAATTACAAAACATTTACTATGGAACTTGCCGGACATACGCTTCGCGTTGACATCGGCAGGATGGGAAAGCAGGCCAACGGCTGCGCTTTTATGCAGTATGGCGACACTACGGTGCTTAGTACGGCCACTTCATCCGACAAGCCGAGGGAAGGGATCGACTTTTTCCCGTTAAGCGTGGAGTATGAGGAAAAACTGTATTCGGTAGGCAAGATCCCCGGCGGCTTTAACAAGCGGGAAGGCAAGGCAAGTGAAAATGCGGTGCTGACCAGCCGTGTCATTGACCGGCCGATGCGGCCGCTGTTTCCGAAGGACTATCGGAACGACGTGACGTTGAGCAACCTGGTATTGTCGGTAGATCCCGAATGCCGCCCGGAGCTGGTGGCCATGCTGGGATCGGCCATTGCGACCGTGATTTCTGACATCCCCTTTAGCGGCCCGTGTGCGACCACACAGATCGGCATGGTGGACGGTAAGCTGATCGTCAACCCCAATCAGGAGCAGTGGAAAAACGGCGACCTGAATCTGTCGGTTGCCTCGACCACGGAAAAGGTCATCATGATCGAAGCCGGTGCCAATGAAGTGCCGGAAGACAAGATGCTGGAAGCCATTTACATGGCTCATGACGTCAATCAGACCCTGATTGAATTTATTAACCAGATCGTAGCCGAAGTAGGCAGACCGAAGCATAGCTATACCAGCTGTGCGATCCCTGAGGAAATGACGGCAGCCATGAAGGAAATCGTCACATCCGCCGAGATGGAAGAAGCCGTCTTCACTGACGAGAAACAGGTCAGGGAAGAGAATATCCGTAATATCACGGCCAGGCTGGAAGAAGCCTTTGCCGACAAGGAAGAATGGCTGGCCATGCTGGATGAAGCCATCTATCAATATGAGAAGAAGACCGTCCGCAAGATGATCCTGAAGGACAAAAAGCGTCCTGACGGGCGTCAGATCACGGAAATCAGACATCTGGAAGCCGAAGTGGATCTCATTCCTCGGGTGCATGGCTCGGCGATGTTCACCAGAGGCCAGACCCAGATCTGTACGATCACTACCCTGGCGCCCATGTCCGACATGCAGAGAATCGACGGTCTGGACGAAAACGAAGTCAATAAGCGCTATATGCATCATTATAATTTCCCGTCCTATTCCGTCGGCGAGACCAAGCCCAGCAGAGGGCCGGGCCGCCGCGAGATCGGCCACGGTTCCCTGGCGGAAAAAGCTTTGATACCGGTACTGCCCAGCGAAGAAGCTTTCCCCTATGCCATCCGTACCGTATCGGAAACCTTCGAATCCAACGGCTCTACTTCTCAGGCATCGGTCTGCGCCTCCAGTATGTCGCTGATGGCGGCGGGCGTTCCGATCAGTAAGCCGGTAGCAGGCATCTCCTGCGGTCTCGTAACCGGGGAAACCGACGACGATTATCTGGTTCTGACAGACATCCAAGGCCTGGAAGACTTTTTCGGTGACATGGACTTCAAAGTGGCCGGTACTCATGACGGCATCACGGCGATCCAGATGGACATCAAGATCCACGGCCTGACCAGAGCGATAGTGGAGGAAGCCATTGCCACGACGAAGAAAGCCCGAACCTATATCCTGAACGAAGTCATGAACCCCTGCATTGCCAAGCCCAGAGATGAAGTCGGCCCGTATGCGCCCAAGATCATTGCTATTCAGATTGATCCTGAGAAGATCGGTGATGTCGTGGGTCAAAGAGGCAAGACCATCAATGAGATCATTGCCCGCACCGGCGTAAGGATCGACATCACCGACGATGGCAAGGTGGCTGTATGCGGTACCGAAGCAGAGATGATGAGCAAGGCGATCGAGATGGTCAAGACTATCGTCACCGAGTTTGAAGAAGGCCAGTTATTCCAAGGCACAGTAGTCAGCATCAAGGAGTTCGGCGCCTTTATTGAATTTGCCCCCGGCAAAGAAGGCATGGTACACATCTCCAAGATTGCCAAGGAGCGCATCAAACAAGTGGAAGATGTGCTGACATTGGGTGACAAAGTGACTGTCATCTGTCTCGGCAAGGATAAGATGGGCAGGATGAGCTTTTCAATCAAGGATGTGCCGAAGGGTCAGCAGGGTGTGGCTCATTAAATAATAGAAACGGAAATAGTGAAAGATAAAAAAGGGCTGTCGCAGGTTGCGAGGGCTCTTTTTCATATGTTGAACGAATTATAGATATAAATCACATACAAGAACTAGCGACCATCATGTTGTTGTAATAGAATAATAACATGCCGCACAAAAAACAAGTATAAAGTTGTAATGCAGTTAATGTTATTATAATTGGTGTAATAGTGATATAACATTAATGTAATATAATTATTACGCTCAGCATTTGCTATCATAATCGTAATTATAATAAGCAAATTAATAAGCGATAAACAAACGAAATACGAGATTGATTATAAAATAAATTTCATATATATAATAATTAATTTAAAAATTATATTTTAAACAAAACAATTGACAAATAATCTTTGCAATGTTAGTATATTGATTATGTTATTTAAGTATTAAAATACCAATCATAAATAGGCGCCGTTTGTGCAGGTATTTTGATATATAAAACATAAGAAGGAGGATGAGCCAATGTTGAAACTCAAAAATCGTGATGTTTTGGAAGAAGTTACAAGTTGTACGTTAATTGATTTTGATGATTGCGAATTTTGTGACGGAGAAAAAAACGACGATGATTTTTGTACACATTGTGACGGACAATGGTACGACATAATTGATTAATAATTAATGATCTGTCGGTATAATAAGAGTGCCTCTCCGATAAGGTAGGGGCACTTCCGTCAGGAGGTAAAAATGGAGGGCCACTTTTGGAAAACAATTATAA
This sequence comes from Lachnospiraceae bacterium UBA935, assembly GCA_002293525.1. Taxonomy (GTDB): domain Bacteria; phylum Bacillota; class Clostridia; order Lachnospirales; family Lachnospiraceae; genus UBA935. Next base: position 71,397 of record DBDJ01000072.1, on the reverse strand, counting down.
AGTATTTGAAATCAATGAAAAAAGATATATCTATCTATCTGAAACAGGAAAGATTTACGAATGCGATGGACACACTCTAAATCTAATTTTGATGTATGGCAATAATTGTCTTTTAGATAAAGATGATAAGGAAATACTACTAAATAATGAAGATGCATACAAGCTTATTAGAGAAATCAATCAAGCCAAATATTCTACCGTTAATTTTGATAAGAATGAATATAAGAATACCATCAGTGCAATTTCTCTGCTGATAGTTCAAAACTGTAATCTTCGCTGTACATATTGTTATGGAGAAGATGGTCAATATCAAGATTCAGGTATCATGGATGTAGAAACAGCAATAAAAGCAGTGGATTTTTTGGTGAGTCATTCTATTTCCCAAGGTGTGTCGATCTGTTTTTTTGGAGGGGAACCTCTGCTCAATTTTGAAGTTATCAGGCAAGTAGTTTTATATTGTCACGAGAATAAAGCAAAATTTGGTAAGAATATTGGATTTTCAATGACAACCAATGGTACTTTGATTAATGAAGAAATCGAAAAATTTATAATAGATAATAAAATTTCAGTACAGATTAGCTTGGATGGGGATCGGGATACGCAAAATAAAAATAGATTTGATAAATCGGGACACGGATCATATGATATTGTAACTATGCGTACAAAAAATCTTAGAGTAAAAGGTCTATTGGGGGTTAGGGCGACAGTTACTCCATATAACATGAAAATCAAAGAGATATACAGGCATCTTGATAGTTTGGGTTTTAGGAAAATTATTATTTCTCCTGCGTTCAATATGATGAAAGGAAATGATTTCTTAGTTCTTGCCGAGAAATATATTGAATGGTATAAAGATATTGAAAACGAAATGAAACAAAATAATTTCAGCTATGTTAAAAAGGCCAAACTGTTTAGACAGCAAATGAAAAAAATAAACAATGCAGTAACCAGGTCGTCATCATGTGGTGTGGGTAAGAATCTAGTTGCTGTAGATATCCATGGAAACATCTATCCCTGCCAAAGATTTGTCTCCTTAAAGGATTATATTATTGGCAATGTCAGAGATGGGCTAAATAAACGTACTGACTTTCTAAAGACAGTCAATTCTAATAATAATATAAAATGTAGTACATGTTGGATAAGAAATCTATGTGTTTCGGGTTGTCCTTTTTGTAATTTGATAGATACAGGGGATATGCATATTCAAAGCAATGATTGTTGTGAATATGAAAAAAAAGTGTTCTATGCGTTGATTGAAATTTATTTACGATTGACAGATGAAGAAAAACGATTTATTTTAAATTGAGGAGAGTATTAATGAAATTTATTAAAGATCAGCGTTCTTTATCGTATGTTCATTTGCTAAGAAAGCATCAAGGATTAAATCTATTATGTCTGTTCTTGTTATTAACATATTCATTCCTTAATATAATATATCCTTATTTAATTCAGAAATTAATTGATAAAGGAATAGGTCTAAACTCATATAATATAATATTTCAGTATTCTATTTTGTTTTTTGTATTAATTGGATTAAGTATTATAATCGGTTATGTAATGAAAATAAAGTTTTTAGACTTAGGACAAAAAATTATTCTTGATATTAAAAGAAAAATATTAAAATGTTTTAGCGGTTATACATTGGAATTTTTCAATAGAAATAAAACAGGCGATATTATATCAATTCTTGAAAATGATGTAAAAAATGTCCAGTCATTATATTCCTATATTTTAAATGATTTTTTGTCCAATATCATTATTTTTATTGGAGTAGCATTTATATTAATATATTTAGATTGGAAGTTAGCTGTAATTACAATTGGATTTACATTTATATTAACTTTGATTCAAAGAAAATTTGGTAAAAATATCAGAGATTATAGTAAAAATCTAAGTTTTTTAAGGGGTTCATTTCAATCTTTTGAGCAGGACTTTTTTTCGAATTATTATTATATTAAAAATATCAATGGTTTAGAGCAGTTGGAGAAAAAGTTTTACATAGAACAAAATAATATATTTCAAGAGGAAAGAAAGGTGGCTAAATCAAGAGCCTTATCAAGGCAGTTTAGTACACTTTTACAAAGCATATGTGTAATTATTTCGCTTCTATATGGCGGCTATAATGTTATGCTAGGGATATATTCAATTGGGACATTGTTTTCATTGATCATTTATGTACAGAAATTGCAATCACCTATAGTATCCTTGTTTGATTTGTATATAGAAACAAAGCGTACTCAAGCTTCTATAGACAGGGTTAATTCGTTGCTTTGTTGTGATGATTATATCCTTAATTTTGGAAATCTGAAACTTCCTAATGAGAAAATCGATATCAAAATTAGTAATGTGTATTTTAGTTATGATAACCATATTGTCCTAAAGGAGTTTACCGAAACAATTACTAATAATTCGCATGTAGGTATCATAGGAACAAATGGAATTGGTAAGACGACATTAATTAAACTTATTATGCGAAACTTTAATACTTATGAGGGAGAAATTTTGATTAATGATATTAATGTTCAAGCCTTTAATGATAGAGACTTTCGGCAAAATATTATTGCTTTAGATCAAAAAACTGTTATTTTTTCAGCTACAGTCAGAGAAAATGTGTCTCTGTTTAATAAAGATATAACAGATAAACAAATAATTAATGCATTAAAAACAGTGAATATATATGATGAAATTAAGGCAATGCCATTAGGTATTAATACATTATTGGGAAAAAACGGAATAATTTTATCGGGAGGCCAGTCTCAGAAAATTAATCTGGCACGTCTGTTTGTATTAGATCCACACGTTATTATATTGGATGAACCGACTTCAGCTCTGGATCTAATGTCAGAAAAGCTTTTTTATAAAAATTTATTTAATATATTCTATAACAAGTCTATAATTGTCATAACACACAGAAATGAGGCGCTAAAATACTGTCGTAGGATTATTGATTTTGAAAATATAGGAGAAATGAAAATTGGAAAATATTATAATCAACAATAATATATGGCATAATGAAAGTTTTTTTATAGTTGGCGAAACACATGGCATAAAAGAAAATATAAGTATTAAATTAGAACTTCTAAAATATTTAATTGAAAATAATAATGTTACGAAATTTATATTAGAATTAGGATATTATGACAGCCTAGGGATAAATGAATATTTGAAAACAGGAAATAAGACTATTCTATATAATGTTCTTATGAAATATAATGATAATTACGCAAATTCAGAATATGAAATGAGATTCTGGGAAGAATTTTACGAATACATTGCTTGTTTAAATAAATCTATCAAAGTATTAGGTGTCGATTGCAATGGTAATATGAACAATATATATAAATATATCGTTTTCTTGTTACAGCAGCATAGCAATAATTTTGCTAAAGAAAGTATTATTGAAACTTTGAAAAACTATAAAAGCGCGGTAAAAAATAAAGATGTTACATATTATTATCAAATCAAAAGTGCTTTGATTATGCAAATAGATATGTTAGATGATCAAGAGAAATTAGCAAATTTAGTATTTGAGTTAATAGCTAATGGTGATAAAAGAATTTTTCCAGAACTACGTAAGGAAATTAGAGAACAATATATAAGCGAATGTATGATAAGAGAAATAAAAAAAATAGAATATGAGGGAAAAATATTTGGTCAATTTGGCGAGTCGCATGTAAGTTCGACCGGTTTTTTATCTGCCATTTCAAGAGCAGAAAAAGATACTAAAAGAAAATATATAAAAATAATATTGCTATACGATGACTGTGATTTTTACATAATTAAGAATAATGTAAGGATTTATAAAAAAATTAACACTTTAAAAGTGCTTAAAAAAGACATGGGTATTCTTGATTTGGGCGGTAATTTGAAATTAATTATAGATTCTGAGTATTTATATTATTTAATAATAAATCCCTAAAGTAATTATTTTTACACTTTTTTTACTAATAAGGAGAAATGACATGAGTTTGATTTTAGAAACTAAAAAAGTGATAAAGCGGTATGGCATCAGAGATGGCTATTTAACTAAGGCGCTGGATGAAATAAGTATTACCATAAAAAAGGGAGAATTTGTTGGAATAATGGGACCGTCGGGTTCAGGAAAAACGACTTTGCTGAATTGCATTTCGACAATAGATCAAGTTGATGCGGGAAAAATTATCATTAAAGGACAAGATTTAGCTGATATAAGCGAAAAAGAAAAATCAAAATTCAGACGGCTAAATTTGGGATTTATTTTTCAAGATTTTAATTTACTAGACACACTTACTATATACGAAAATATAGCTTTAGCAATGACAATAAACCGGATAAAATATCATGAAATTAATAAGAGGGTATTAGATATAGCAGAAAAATTGGATATTATGTCGGTATTAAACCAGTTTCCCTATCAGGTATCGGGTGGACAAAAACAAAAATGTGCTTGTGCCAGAGCTGTCATTAACAATCCCGGTTTGATTTTGGCAGATGAACCTACGGGCTCGCTGGATAGTCAATCATCGCGGATGCTTATGGATACTGTAATGACCCTGAATAGTGAATATGATGCGACTATTTTGATGGTTACACATGATGCCTTTACAGCTAGTTATGCTAGACGTATCTTGTTTTTAAAAGATGGAAAAATATTTACTGAGATTGATAATCAGCATAGTGACAGAAAACAGTTTTTTAACAGTATTTTAGATATTTGTGCAGATTTAGGAGGAGATTTGTCTAATGTACGTTAAAATGATATTTCGTGATGTAAAAAGATCATTCAAAGATTATTTGATTTATATTATCACACTGATAATAAGCATAACGCTTTTTTATGCTTTTCTTTCTATTTCAAGTGAAAATTACAAACCTGATATCAGTCCGGAATATAATATCAATCTGCTTAGTGACGGAATGAAGATGGCCATATGTCTGATCACTTGTCTTGTAGTATTTTTGATTAAATATGTCAACAATTATATGTTATTGCGAAAGAAGAAGAAAATAGCCATAGAAATTATTTTAGGAATGGAACGTGATACAATAGCAAAATTATTTTTGGGGGAAACTTTTGTGTTGGGTGTTATAGCACTTGCTTTTGGAGTGTTTTCCGGGAATCTATTGTCACAGTTTGTTTCAGCAATGTTGCTTAAGACTTACGGAAGTGAGTTTAAAATAGAATGGGAAATTTATCCGGATATCGCTTTTCTGACAATCGTTTTCTTTCTTCTTTGTTTCATTATTATAGGTTTTTCGAATTATTTGACAATAAGTAAGATGAAGATTATTGAGTTAGTGAATTCTGAAAAAATGAATGAAGATATTTCCCAAAATGACAGGGGGCTGTCCATGCTGACTGTTATCTACATGATCATAATGCTATATGCAACATCAGTCGGAATATCTAATTATAACTTATACTATAGTAATGGCTTTCCGCTTGTGGTCAGATCAATGTTTTGGAGCATCATTTTATTTCCTTTTTTAAATATTTTAGTAATGCTAATCAAGCTTATAGTCTTAAGAAAAGGGAATTTTCCTAAGTTAAGAGATGTCTTAATGATATTGCAGATTCCGACCATAATTTCTTTTGCCAGTGTTTTTATAGTATATTCCAGATTTTATATTGCATTTGGTGACAGAATGACTTATATTTTGTTTTTAATAAGCTGTTCTTCATATTTCATTTTTTTACTTTTTCATTTCATTGCAAGTGCTATAAGTAATATACGAATAAAAAATAAAGCCATAACTTACCGTGGAGAGAATCTTTTTCTTTTTGGCCAGATTATTACCAAATTACCAACTTTTACCAAAACGATGAGCCTGATCTGTATCACGATAATACTCTCCATAACCATTTTCATATCAGTTCCTATTTTAGAAGGCTGGATGTTTGGCTTCCTTGAAATCCGGTCGCTTTACGATGTGCAAGTTTTTTCACAATATAACCGGACCCGCAATATTGACGAAGTCAATTCGCTGGATTATACTGCCATAGAAGATTATATGAATAGAAATCATATTGACCGCAGCTGGGAATGTCTGGTTGAATTATATTTGACAAAGAGTGAAGAATTTACTGATAGAAAGGTAGATGATTTCCCGATCCTGGCCATGTCACTGTCCGATTATAATGCAATGCGGGTGGAGAACCATTTGAATCCGATATATTTGGAAAATGATGAATTTGTTACACAATGGCATACTATAGCATCTGACAGTGAAATAAATAAGTTTATTTCAGAACACGGATTATTGGAGACAGACAGAGGTGTTTTAAAATTATCAGGGTTAAAGGCAATTAATGAAAATATAGGTGAAAATCTTTTTAATAATTATACGAATGTTGTTTATGTGTTACCCGATGAAATCGCTATGGAATTGTTTCCGGTCAGTCTTAACTATTATATAAATACTAAAAATTCAATTCCCTACCGGACAGCAGAAGCACTTGATCAATATTTTGATGAGCAATTTCCAGATCAAGAAGAAGGGGTCAGATACTCCATTAGAATCAGAACACTGCAACGTAACGGTACATATAAAGATAGTTTTATCTTAAAGGCAAGCATGATATATTTATCTGTTGTTTTAATGATTATATGCTTTACCATATTAGCATTACAGCAATTACATGATGCGAGTAATTTCAAGTACCGGTTTAATGTACTACATAAAATTGGAGTTGACCAAAAGCAAATAAACCGCTTGATTTTCCGTCAACTGGGATTCAACTTTGGTCTGCCAACTGTCATCGCAGCGATATTATCGGGGATATATGGGTTCTTCCTTATCAAGCTGTTAGATGCACAGATATCCGCTTATATGATATCAGATGACATAATGAAACAAATATTATTTGTCGTACTACTAATATTATCTTTAATCTTAGTATATTTTGCTTTGACTTGGTACTTATTCAGACGTTCGGTAAGATGTTGATTACGTCATTATTGATGCTTGTATGGCTTGTTGGCATTGATTCCCTGGATTTTATCACAGGCTGTCGCCAAAATCTTCTTTGAACTTCTCCACCAGCTTATCCTGCCAGTCTCCGATCGGTTCCAGTTTCCCGAAGAAAAAGCGCAAGACGGAAGGTTCCTGGGTAAACTGAAGGCCGCCGATCAGTTCGCGGTTTTCATGGAGCCAGAGGATGCGGTCCACCGCATAGTGGATCTGTGAGAGGGTAAAGACCCTTCTGGGCAAGGCCAGGCGCAGGAGTTCCATTTTAGCGGTTACTTCATTGCCGTTTTCATCACGGTCTTCGGAAAGGGTTCCCCTTTCCGTTCCGCGGATTCCGGCGACAAGATAGAGCGCGCATGCCACGGCAGCGCCGGGATATTGAAGCGGCGGGACATGGGGCAGGAACTGGGAGCAGTCGATGTGGACTCCGAGCCCGCCTGCCGGTGTCACCATCGGAACGCCTTTATCGGTAAGCAGCCGGGTCATTTCTTCAATAAATATCGGCCCCTGGGAGATCATGTCCTCATCCATGGATTCTTCCAGGCCGATGGTCATGGCTTCGATTTCCCGCACGGAAATGCCTCCGTAGGTAGAAAAACCTTCATATAGAGGCGTAAGCTCGCGGATCTTAGTGTAGTCTGACTCATGCCGGAAACACATGCCGCCGCCACGGGAGCAGGTCAGTTTTCTGGCAGAAAAATATATGATATCGAAGCAGTCGCAGATTCTCCGGGTAATATCCGGGATACTCATGTTTTTGCAGGGCTCTTCACGGGTTTTCATGAAGTAAAGGTTATCGGCCAGAAGACTGGCATCGAAGACGTATTTCAGTCCGTTTTCTTTGCAGATCTGCGCCACGTCCTGGATGTTTTCCAATGACACGGGCTGGCCGCCAATCAAGTTGGTGCCGGCTTCCATCCGCACAAAAGCTATCGCATCGCGGCCTTTTTCGGAGATAAAGGCCCGTAATTTATGAAGATCGATGTTTCCCTTAAAAGCACAATCGCTCTGCGGTTTCCATCCCTCTTCAAGGAGCAGCTCTTCCACGATTCCTTCCTTCTTCAGGATATGTGCCCTGGCAGTGGTAAAATGATGGTTCATAGGAACAAACTGCCCCGGCTTCAGGTAAAGTTCGCAGAGAAGATGTTCACAAGCTCTTCCCTGATGGGCTGGTACAAAGTATTCCATGCCGAAGATTTCCTGCAGCTTTTTTTCCAGCTTATAAAAAGAAGCACTGCCGGCATAAGCATCGTCAGCAGCCATCATGGCGGCTAGCTGGCGGTCGCTCATAGCATTGACGCCGCTGTCGGTGAGCATGTCCAGAAAAACATGCTCATTTTTTAATAGATGCGCGTTATTGCCGGCTTCCCGGTTGACGGCAACCCGCTCATCAATAGGAAGCAGGGTCAGTTTCTGTACGATCCTTACCTTATGCATTTCCAGCGGAACCGACGGTGATTTTACAAATTTGATAGGTGGCATGGCGGTTTTATCTCTCCTTTTTGATATTGATACATATCTTTATGATTTACATCATAGTGCTTACATCATTCTGTTTACCATCATAGTGTTTACCAAACGACTCTAAAATATTTACCGGTGATCTTCTTCGCTTTCATTATCCTGATAACGATAGGTGCGGGCAGATTGTCCGGTTTTGTAGCACAATTGCCAGAAGCCACATGGAAGAATTTGCGGTCATAACTTGGACAAGAAAACATATATTGAGATAAGAGAGGTGAACGCAATTGATCAGCCAAGAAGACATCATCGGTATTTTTCCATTATCAGTAAGGGAGCGTTTCCGGAAAGTCGCAGCCTATGCTGCCAGGCTACAGGAGATAAGGCTTCAGATTAAGCAGCCGGTCAGGATTATTTTGTCCGGCAAGGAAAAATATCTGGAAAGCACCGGGAATCTGGCTGCTTCGGCGGAACAGGCATGGCGCATCAATGAAAAAGAGCTGGAGGAGATCCTGCAGTATGTATGCAAATACTCCCTCTATGCTTTTGAAGATGAAATCAGCCAAGGCTTTATCACCATTCCCGGCGGCCACCGGGTCGGTGTGGCCGGCCAGGTGATCCGGACAGAAGACGGCAGGATCAGGAACATGAAGCATATCCGCTTTATGAACATCAGGATCTCGCATGAAATCATCGGTGCGGCTGATCCGGTCATTGATTATATCTATGAAGGACAATCTGTCAAAAACACCCTGATCATTGCTCCGCCGGGCTGCGGCAAAACGACCTTATTAAGGGACATGATCCGTCAGGTCTCTGACGGAAACCGGAAGGCGACGGGGATTCAGGTAGGCGTTGTCGATGAAAGGTCGGAGATCGCCGGAAGTTTTATGGGGATTCCGCAGAATGATGTCGGGATGCGGACCGACATCCTCGATGCCTGTCCCAAGGTCCAGGGCATGATGATGCTGATCCGTTCCATGGCACCGAAGGTGGTGGCCGTAGATGAAATAGGAAGCAGTGAGGATATGAAAGCCCTTTATCAGATCTTGCAGTGCGGCAGCAAAATACTGGCAACCATCCATGGCGATTCCTTGGCGGATATCCGGGCCAGGCCGTTTCATAGAGAGTACGCTGTCGAAGAGATTTTCCAAAGATTTATCGTATTAAATAAGGAGAAAGGAAGCTGCAAGGTCAAGGCAGTCTATGACCAGGGTATGAATATATGTTACAGATCATCGGAATCATCTTGCTGATATCCGGGACGACCGGAGTCGCATGGAATTATTGTAAGGAACAGAAGGAGCGTCTGGGTTACTTAAAAGCGATCCGGCAGATCTATGAGTATCTGCGCAAGGAAATCGACTATGCCAAAGCTTCTCTTCCGGAGCTTTGCGGCCGGATCGGCCAGCGGCAGCCGCCGCCCTTCGGGGAGGCCTTTGCGGCAATCTATGAGGAACTGAATGAAAATAACGGCTGTCCTTTTAACGAGATATGGGAAAAACATATGATGTCCTGTATGAAAGGCCTGCCGTTAAAGAATCATGAAAAAGCACTTATCAGCGGTTTTACGCTTAGCCTCGGTTTCCGTGACGGGAAAGGACAGGCTGAGGGAATGGAGCAGTATGTTGAGGAGGTCAGCCAATACATCAAAAATCTGGAGGAAGAGCTTAAAAATAAATACCGTGTCGTCATGTGCATGGGAGTCATGAGCGGCATCATGGCAGTTATACTCTTACTATGATTATTATCCGGATCCATAAGAACTTAAGGAAACACAGATGCATCAGTATTTCCTTAGCCGCTCCGCGGGATGCGCACGGATTTACAGGGAAAACTGGCACTTTGTGCCGTAAATCCGGCGCGGGAAACGTTGCATCAGCGTTTCCCTTAAATAGAACCCACAAAGTAAAATCCGCAATATATTTTTGAGCTGTTCATATATTGATAGAGAAAACAAACTTGGAGGAAACCGTTCATGTCAATCACTCTCATCTTCAGAATCGCGGCCGTGGGAATTTTAATTACCATTCTCAGCCAGATATTAAAACATAGCGGCAGAGAAGAACATGCATTTCTTATCAGCCTGGCTGGCCTGATTCTGGTGATGACATGGATTCTTCCCTATATATTCGAACTGTTTACAATGATCCAGAATTTATTTGAAATATAACTTTTTTATGCAAAAAGCGGACAAGGGGCAGGGGTAACAGAATGGAAATTATCCGGATCGGTATCTTGGGACTAGCAGGTGTACTTTTTGCCTTGCAGTTTAAGACCCAGAAACAGGAATACAGTCTATACATCGGTTTTGCCGTAGGGCTTATCATTTTCTCCTTTGCCGTGGATAAGCTGGCGGATGTGCTGGATAACATGGGTATTTTTCAAAGATTCATCGATAGCGGCAACGTGTATTTTAAGATCCTGCTCAAGGTAGCAGGCATCGCCTATATCTGTGAATTCTGCTCAGCGGTCTGTAAGGATGCCGGCTATCTGGCCGTAGCCGGTCAGATCGAAGTTTTTGGGAAGCTGTCGGTTCTGATAGCCGGAATGCCGATATTAATGGCAATTGTCGAAAATATCAGTCAGATCAGCTTATAATGCCGATCATCATGCCGTCAGCACATCGTGCCGATCATGCTGACAGGCGAGAGGGAGGGAAGCAGGAAATGATAGAAAACCCCTACGACATGCAAGCAATTGAACAAGGAGTGGACAGCTTTTTCCCCGGCTATCATATCAATGTGGATCAAATCCTTTCGCTTATTATGGAAGGCAGGTTATGGGAAGCGGGCAAGGACCTGCTTAGCCAGATCGGAGGAAATATAAGCGGCGAAATAACCGGGCTCAGATCCTTGCTGATCGCCGTCTTGCTTCTGGGGATACTGTCTGCTGTGTTCACGAATTTTTCAGATATCTTTGCCGGTCAGCAGATATCCCAGGTAGGGTTTTATTTTACCTATCTGTTTTTAATGGCGATCTTGACCAGGGCTTTTCTGGATATTGCCGAAGTAGCGGTGGTTACCATGGAAAATATCGTGCTGTTTGTAAAGATGCTGATTCCCACTTATTTTCTGGCGGTAGGAGCGGCAGTAGGCATAACCACGGCTTCGGCAGGCTATCAGCTCATTTTAATCGTGGCATATGGCGTACAGAGTTTTTTGCTTTCCGTATTGCTTCCCTTTATCTATTGCTATGCCATCTTATCCATAGTCAACGGGATATGGACCGAAGAACGTCTGGCGTTAATGCTAGATCTGATTAAAAAAGGCATTGCCATTATTTTAAAAGCGTCTTTAGGGATGGTGGCCGGAATCAGTTTTATCCAGTCAATAGTAACACCTGCTATTGATGGCTTAAAAGCATCGGCAGTAAAAAGGATGATATCGGCAATACCGGGAATCGGCAACCTGGCGGAAGGGGTGACGGAGATGGTGGTCGGATCGGCGGTATTGCTGAAAAACAGCATCGGCATCTTATTTCTGATCCTGATTATCGGCGTATGCGTGGCCCCGCTGATCAAAATCCTGCTGATTGCCGGTATGCTGAAACTCAGTGCAGCAGTGGCGGCCATCATCAGTGATAAAAGAATCATGCATTGTACTGACAGGATCGGCGATGCCGGCATGCTGCTTTTTAAGATGGTGTTTACCACGGTTTCTTTATTTTTTATCCTGATCGCTTTTGCGGCGCATACCATCCGCTGAACGAAAAAACATTGATTATAGGAAGCAACTGATAGTAGATTTGTATAAAGGAAGCAAAGATGATAAATACTTTTCTGGAATTTATTAAAAAAACCGGGATATTCCTGATCTGTGCGGAAAGCATTCTCTATTTTGTGCCGGGCAGTTCTTTTCAGAAATATGTCAAGCTCCTGATCGGCATCATGGTTCTGGCGCAGTTTGCCGTCCCCCTTAAGTCGCTGGTGACCGGACAGGAAAGGGGGGAGATCGAACAGCAGATTGTGGAGATGCAGGCGATGCTGGAAAAGCAGGCGGAAGCAATGCAGACGGATCAGCTGCAGCTGATTTCCGACCGCCAGGAAGTCAATATCCAGACGGCTGAAGAAATTAAATCTAAATTAAATGACGTTGCAGCCGGGCATGGTTATGTGGTTACGGACGTTATTCTAGATGAAATAGCGCATGTTATTGTAAGCAAGGAAACCATGGCGGCGGAGGAAGATCGTGTTATCAGGATCCCCCCGGTCGAAATCGGTTCCGGTCATGCCGCCATACCGGACAGCAGTTCCTATGACAGCCCGGAATTACAAAAGCTGCAAGAACTGTTTTGCGAAGCGTTGGGCACCGGCAAGGCATATTTGGAGGTAATTGAGAGTGGATGAAAGCAAAAAAATGGGGGAAAGCAAGAAATTGGATGAAAGCAAAGTGAACGTGCTGAACCGGTTAAAAGCGATTGGGAAGGGCAGGGGATTTAAGAAAGATAACTTCCTGATTATGATACTGCTGGGGGTTTTGCTGCTTGTCATAGTCTGGCCAGTTCCGAAGAATCAAACCGGTCAGGAAAATACTGCGGAAGCTACCGAGTCCGGAATATCGGACGGCATCGGTGGTATACTGAATCTATCGGATGATACCGGGACAACTCCGGGTTATAAAAGCACTGCCGCTGACACCGCCCTGTCATCAGCGGATGAGAGCCCGGAGTCATATGCCATGTACTTGGAGCATAAACTGGAAGAGATTGTTTCTGTAATGGACGGTGCCGGTGAGACCAGGGTGATGATTACGCTGGTCAGTTCCGAGGAAGCGGTCGTGGAGAAAGATATGCCGCTCCGGCGCGCCGGTACGACAGAAGTTGACGCGGAAGGAGGAAGCCGTAACACCAGTGATATCGAAACCGGCCAGGAAACGGTTTATGTATCGGACGGTAACGGGAACAACGTTCCTTATATAAGGAAGACGCTCCATCCAGTGATCGGCGGCGTGGTAGTGGTAACGCAGGGAGGTGGGAACCGTGAAATAATTCAGAATATTACCGAAGCAATTGTGGCATTATTTGGCATAGACGAACATAAAATTAAAATAGTAAAAATGATATCATAAATCATATCATAAAAAAATATCATAAAAGAAAAGGGGCAAAAAATTGAAAAATATGGTAAAAAAGAACCAGATTATGATCACCGCACTTGCCATCATGATTGCAGTGGCCGGATACCTGAATTTCGCGGGTGACCAAATCACAGAAGAGGATATTTTAACGGCTACCAGTGATGCCGTTACGGAAAATGCGGAAGACTCCACCGAAGTGGCAGCAATGTTTGAGATTTCCGATGAGGATATGGAAGACACTACATATGGCGAGATTGAAAGCCTTGATTCCGATGTGGTCATCACGGAAGATTTCATGGATGAAAACATGGCTGAAAGCATATCGGAGGATATGGGAGAGGTTCCAGAGACAGAGACCCCGAGCGTAACCACGACAGGCATGGGGGCATTGTCCGGCGCCAAGCTGATGAAGGAGCAGACCCGGGCCAAAAATAAGGAGGTCCTCCTGGAAATCATCAACAATGTCAATATCAGCGAAGAACAGAAGCAGGAAGCGGTGGATAATATGATAGCGATCACCAATGTCGCCGAAAAAGAAACGGCAGCAGAGATCCTGCTCGAAGCCAAAGGATTTGCCGATGTAGTGGTAAGCATTACCGATACGACAGTGGATGTCGTGGTCAATGAACTGGAACTGACCGAAGCCCAGCGTGCCCAGATTGAAGACATCGTGATCCGTAAGACCGGGGTGGCACCGGAAGCCATCATCATCAGCACGGTTGCCGAACAATAAAGGGTGGAGCATGGTGTGAACAATAATAACAAGGGCAATCAAGCGGATAAGGGCGACAAAAAATAATGCGGATCTAGTAAAATTATGATATACTGTATTGGTCATTTAGAAAGATACGAAAGGAAAATCTATGAAACGGGTTATATTGATCATTCTTGACAGTGTGGGAATCGGGGCAATGGAAGATGCCGGAGACTATGGCGATTGGGGTACCAATACGCTGCGTTCGGTATTCCATAGCCCTCGTTTTCATATGCCGAATATGCAGCGATTGGGATTATTTAATATAGACGGCATTGATTATGGCGAAGGGGCCGCCGTACCGCCGCCGGGAGCCTATGCTCGTATGAAAGAAGCTTCCAAGGGCAAAGATACTACTATCGGACATTGGGAAATAGCCGGGCTGATTTCCCGGAAGCCGCTGCCGGTTTTTCCGGACGGTTTTCCGGAAGAGATCATGACGGCTTTCAGCCGTGTGACCGGCAGGGGCTATCTTTGCAACCGGCCCTATTCGGGAACCGAGGTCATCAAGGATTTCGGCGAGGAACATCTTCGGACAGGCAGGCTGATCGTATATACTTCAGCTGACAGCGTCTTTCAGATTGCCGCTCATGAAGACATCGTAGGGCAGGAAGAGCTCTATCAATATTGTCGAAACGCCCGCAGCCTGTTGTCCGGGGAATATGGCGTCGGCCGGGTGATTGCCAGGCCGTTTAACGGAACAAGCGGATCCTTCCGAAGAACCGCGGGACGCCATGATTTTTCCCTTGAGCCCCAGGGACCGACCATGCTTACCGCACTGAAGGATGCCGGCCATGAGGTGATCGGCGTTGGGAAAATCCGCGACATCTTTGCCGGCCAGGGCCTTACGTCCTATACCTATACGAAAGACAACAGCGAGGGCATCGCCAGGACACTGGAATATATGGACACGGATTTTACCGGGCTGCTGTTTACCAACCTGGTGGACTATGACATGATTTACGGGCACCGGAACGACATTGACGGCTATGCGGAAGCGCTTTCGCGTTTCGATGCCCGACTGCCTGAGCTGCTGGGCAGACTGAGGGAGGATGATCTGCTGATCCTTTCCGCAGACCACGGATGCGACCCTGGCTTTACGGCTTCCACTGACCATTCAAGGGAATATGTTCCGCTCATCATGGCAGGAAAAGCAGCAGCAGGGAAGGGGAATCTCGGCACCAGGGAGACCTTTGCCGATATCGGCGCCACGATCCTGGATTATTGTGGCATCAAAGGCCAGATTTCCGGCACATCTATGTTATAGCCAACATTAAATCGATTTGGAGGAATAACCGTGAGCACCGACACGAAAGAGATTAACCGTAGAAGAACATTTGCCATTATATCGCATCCGGATGCCGGGAAAACCACTTTGACGGAAAAATTCCTGTTATACGGCGGAGCCATCAACCTGGCGGGAAGCGTAAAGGGTAAGGCGACGGCAAGGCATGCCGTGTCCGACTGGATGGAGATTGAAAAAGAAAGGGGGATTTCGGTTACTTCATCCGTATTGCAGTTTGAATATGATGATTTCTGCATCAACATCCTGGATACGCCGGGCCATCAGGATTTTTCCGAAGACACCTACCGGACCCTGATGGCGGCCGATTCGGCGGTTATGGTCATAGATGCCTCCAAGGGAGTGGAAGCACAGACGAGAAAGCTGTTCAAGGTCTGCGTCATGCGCAGGATCCCTATTTTTACCTTTATCAACAAGCTTGACCGGGATGCGGGCGATACCTTTGCCCTGTTAGATGAGATTGAAAAAGAACTGGGAATAGCCACCTGTCCGATCAACTGGCCGATCGGATCCGGTAAGAACTTCAAAGGCATTTATGACAGGAATAACAGTTGTGTCATTACTTATTCGGACACGGAAAAGGGTACAAAGGAAGGCGTCAGTGAAAAGATTTCCCTGACGGAAACGGACAGGCTTGCCGCCTATATCGGCGGCTATCAAGACAGTCTGTTGGACGAAATCGACCTGTTGGACGGTGCCAGTGCGGCATTTGATCTGGAAGCAGTCCGTGCGGGAGTGCTAACCCCGGTTTTTTTCGGGTCGGCCCTGACAAATTTCGGCGTGGAGTTTTTCCTGGAGCATTTCCTGAAGATGACAACAGCACCCTTGCCCCGTAAAGCTAATACCGGATTGGTCGATCCAGCCGGACATACGTTTTCTGCCTTTGTCTTCAAGATCCAGGCCAATATGAACAAGGCCCATCGTGACCGCATTGCCTTCATGCGGATCTGTTCCGGCAAATACGAAGCCGGCATGGAAGTAAGGCACATGCAGGGCGGGCGGAATATGCGCCTGTCGCAGCCGCAGCAGATAATGGCAAGCGAGCGGAAGATCCTGTCGGAAGCTTTTGCCGGAGATATTATCGGGGTATTCGACCCGGGAATATTTTCCATTGGTGACACCCTTGGCTTGCCGGGAGATGAATTCTGCTATGAAGGCATACCGACCTTTGCGCCGGAACATTTTGCCCGCGTCAAGCAGATCGACACGATGAAGCGGAAACAATTTGTCAAAGGCGTTATGCAGATTGCCCAAGAGGGAGCCATCCAGATTTTTCAGGAATATAATACCGGTATGGAAGAAATTATCGTCGGCGTGGTGGGAGTCCTTCAATTTGACGTCCTGAAGTACCGGCTGGAAAATGAATATAACGTAGAGATCAAGTTAGAGAATCTGCCTTATGAGCATATCCGCTGGATTAAAAATAAGAATATTGACTTAGACCGGATCGTCGGTACCTCGGACATGAAAAAAATCAAAGATCTAAAAGAAAATCCTTTACTGCTGTTCGTAAATGCCTGGAGTGTCGGGATGACGCTGGATCGAAATAAAGAGCTGATTCTGTCGGAATTCGGGGCCTGAAAGCAGCAGAGGCTGGCAACTTAACGGATAAGTCTGTGAAATCGGGGGATTACAATATGAAAAATAATCAGTCCAAAATATTTATTTCATGGTTATGTCTGGTGCTGCTGTCGGCAGCAGGATGTTTACCGGCCGGTATTGCCGATTATGTCGAACTCGAACTTATCGCACCGGCAGAGAATACGGAAACTGTGGAAACTATCAAAGAAGCGGATTCAGAAGCGAGCGGTCCGGAGGTACAGCAAGAGAACCTGCAAGGGAATACGCAAGAGGACATCCAAGGGCAGGCGGATGAGATATCCGGTTCAGAATTATGGAAGGATTATGGCGCTGAGGAGTCCCTGGCGAACGATACCGCCACAGCAGAAATGACGCCAGAGGATATTGCCGCAAGAGAGCGGATCGGGCTGCATGAAGAAACGATTAGCGGGATGTTGGCGGAACTGGCTGGAAACTATCATTTTGATCAGCTGACAGCCGCTGAACAGAGATTATATACAGAGCTTATGGTAATCATGCGGGAGTATGCTACCGGCATCATGGTTTCCAGCACCGATCCTGCTGCGATAGAGAAAGTGTTCCAATGTGTCCTGAATGACCAGCCCGGGATTTTTTATGTGGCGGGATACCGTTACACCCGTTATTCTATGGCGGATATTACGAAAAAGATATCTTTTACCGCTACGTACAGCTATGGGCTTCAGGAGATGCAGGAGCGCCAGCAGAAGATTGATGCCTATGTGGAGAGCTGTCTGGCCGGTTTGCCGGCCGCAGGCGATGAATATGATAAAGTAAAATACATCTACGAATTTTTGATAAGCCACACCGAATATGATGCAAAGGCGGAGGACAACCAGAATATCTGTTCGGTTTTTCTGGATGAGCGTTCCGTCTGCCAAGGCTATGCCAAAGCGACCCAGTATCTCTTGAAGCAGGCAGGGATACCGGCAACCTTGGTGACGGGCAAGGTTGCCGGGGGAGAAGGGCATGCATGGAATATGGTCAAGATCCATGGAGATTACTATTTTGTGGATACTACATGGGGCGATGCCTCTTATCGGAACGGGGCCGGCGAGGACAGTGTCGGCGCCGAAGGCAGTGCCAACAGCTGGGACGGCAGCATCCCGCCGATCAACTATGATTACCTGTGCATAACTACGGATCAGCTCAGCATGACGCATACGATTGAAACGATCGTACCAATTCCGGAATGCATCGCGACAAAGGATAACTATTATATTCGGGAAGGGCTCTTCTTTTCCTCAGTTGATGAGAACAAATTACAAGAACTGTTTGCGCGTGAGTATGCCAAAGGCAGCCGCTACATTACCTTAAAATGTTCCGACCCGGAAGTTTTCAATCAGATGCTTGCATATCTGATCGACGACCAGAAAATATTCCGCTATCTCAACAGTGCCAACGACATCGTTAAATATGCCGATATGGAGAAACAGTTAAGCCTATGTTTCTGGCTCTAGTTTTTCAACAGGGTACTAGGCAAATGAAATAAATTTTGGTATTATGTGATAGGTAGGGGCAGTTGATATGCTTCGCTATTGATAACTTGGCAGCATAGCTGCGGATAATAAGAAAGAGGTGCGGTTATGGAAGTAAATTACAGTGAAAAGGACTCACTGGATCAAGAAAACTCATTAAAGGGAAAAAAGGCACCGCGAGGAAAAAATCCTTCACTGAGCGAGGACCAGGCACAGGGTGAAAAGTCATATACGCTGAAGGAGTATGAGGACATCGGAACCGTCAAGATTGCTGATGATGTCGTTGCCATGATAGCCGGTCTGGCAGCAATGGAAGTCGATGGTATTTCGGCAATGTCGGGCAATATCACCAATGAGCTGATGAGTAAAGTCGGTGTGAAGAATCTCGCCAAAGGAGTAAAAGTCGAAGTTTTCGGGAAGCGGGTTAAAGTTGATATTGCATTGATCGTGGAATACGGATATAACATACCGGTCATCAGCCAGAAGGTTCAGGCCAAGGTGCAGGCAGCGATACAAAATATGACCGGCCTGGAAGTGACCGACGTAAATATCCGAATCGCCGGTGTCAACATGAAGCAGGATCAATAATCATGGGCAGAAGAGAAATAAGGGAACAGATCTTCAAATTACTGTTTCGCGTGGAATTCAATAAGCTTGAGGAAATGCCGGAACAGACCCAGCTATTTTTAAAAGAAGAAGAAAATCAGCCGGCCGATGAGGATCGGGAGTATATCATAACCAAGTTGGAGAACATCATAAAACGGCTGCCGGAGCTTGACCAGATGCTGAATGAGCAGGCGGCCGGCTGGATCACTTCCCGGATGGGCAAGGTTGATCTGACGATCCTGCGGCTTGCCGTTTATGAGATGATATTTGACCCGGACATACCGGTCGGAGTAGCAATCAACGAAGCGGTCGAACTTGCCAAAATGTTTGGTCAGGATAATTCCTCAGCATTTATCAACGGCGTACTGTCCAAATTTGCCAAGCTGGATGAGTCTGCGGGCAGTTAGCTCCGGACTGGCCAGACAATTAGCCATGAGATTATGGAGGAGGGAACTGTAACGGTTAAGGTGGACATGAGCAGTATATACACAGTGACACAGGTTAATTCCTACATTAAAAATATGTTTTCGCAGGATTTTCTGCTGCACGCAGTCGCGGTTAAAGGGGAAGTCAGCAACTGCCGCTATCATCCTTCAGGCCATATATATTTTACATTGAAAGATAGGAAAGGAACGATTTCCTGTGTTATGTTTGCAGGAAGCCGTTCCGGTCTTGCTTTTCGGCTAGCTGACGGCATGCAGGCAGTCGTCAGCGGTTCCGTCGAGGTCTATGAAAAAGACGGAAAATATCAGCTGTATGCCAGAAAGATAACCAAAGACGGGCAGGGTTACCTGTATGAACAGTTTGAAATACTAAAAAACAAACTGGAAGAGATGGGCATGTTTGCTCCCGAGTATAAGCAGCCCATTCCCCGTTATATCCGCAGGCTGGGAGTGGTAACAGCACCTGCCGGCGCGGCGGTGCAGGACATCATCCAAATTGCCGCCCGGAGGAATCCCTATGTGCAGATCATTCTCTATCCGGCGACGGTGCAGGGAGAAACTGCCGCAGCCAGCATCGTCAAAGGGATCCGCGCTCTTGAGCAGGAAGACGTAGATGTTATGATCGTCGGACGCGGCGGCGGTTCCATCGAGGATCTATGGGCATTTAATGAAGAAGTGGTCGCACAGGCCATATTTGACTGCCGGGTACCCGTAATATCGGCCGTCGGCCATGAAACCGATTTTACGATCGCGGATTTTGCTGCCGACTTAAGGGCACCGACCCCTTCAGCGGCGGCAGAGCTGGCGGTATATGACAGCCGCCAGTTGGATGAGCGGTTATCCGGCGTCAAGACAGCGCTGACCAGGCTGCTGAAAAACAACCTGGAAGTAAACAAATACCGGCTGCTGTCCTACCGAAGCCGGCTGCAAGGGGCCAGCCCGGTCATGAAGATACGTGAAAAAAGAGCTTATGCGTTAAGCCTTGAAGGGCGGCTTCAGGATCTGATGGAAGGCACTATCCGCCGTGACAGGTTTCGTATGGAGCTTCATGTCACCAGACTTAAAGGTCTGTCTCCGCTGGACAAACTAAGCCAAGGCTTTTCTTATGTCACGGATATGCAGGGAAAAGCCGTGACCGATATCGGCCGGGTGAAGGTCGGCGATAATCTGGCCATTCACCTCAAAAATGGTGTCGTGACGGCGGTGGCCACACAACTTGACAGGAAAGACAGGAGTAAGGTGGAAAGGAAAGCACTTTCAACTATTGAGTTTGATTCCGCTGAAGCGGACATGGGGTGTAAATATGAATCTTAACGAAACATTTTCCAAGCTGGAAGAGGTCATTTCCCTGCTGGAGCGAGAAGACATCTCATTGGAAGAGTCCTTCCGGGAGTATCAGAAGGGGATGGAACTGGTGAAACAGTGCAATGAGTTTATCGATAAAGTAGAAAAGAAAGTGCTGATGATCACGGAAGAGGGCGAGAAGCATGAATTTTAAGGAAGAGCAGCAACAGCGAACCGGGCAGATCAACGAGATTATTGACCGGTTTCTTCCTCAGGAAGAAGGCTACCAGCATAAAGTCCTGGAGGCGATGAATTACAGCATCCGTTCCGGAGGGAAACGGCTCCGGCCGATGCTGATGGCAGAAACATTTCGGATGTTC
The DNA here is from genome assembly GCA_002293525.1 of Lachnospiraceae bacterium UBA935. Classification (GTDB taxonomy): domain Bacteria; phylum Bacillota; class Clostridia; order Lachnospirales; family Lachnospiraceae; genus UBA935. The sequence continues at coordinate 50,063 of DBDJ01000072.1, read as the reverse complement.
GGTGGAACCGAAGCGCAGGCGGCCCTGCTTTGCCATCCCTTTATGGCGGCCTTGGAGATGATTCACACCTATTCGCTGGTGCATGACGACCTGCCGGCGATGGATGATGACGAGTACCGCCGCGGCAGAAAGACTACCCATATGGTGTACGGAGAAGGGATGTCTATCCTGGCGGGCGACGGTCTTCTTAACCTGGCTTTTGAAACAGCCGTGAAAGCTTATGAAGGGGCTTGTGAGGCCGCCGGGACAGATGAAACAGAAATCATGAAACGGGTGACCAAGGCGCTTGAGATCCTCAGCCGGAAGGCCGGGGTCATGGGCATGATCGGCGGTCAGGCCGCCGATATCTTAGCTGATAAAGCAGCTGGCAGGCCGGATGAAAAGCTGCTGTATTTTATTCATGAACACAAGACGGCAGCGCTGTTCCAAAGTGCCATGATGATCGGTGCGGTTTTGGCAGGAGCCGATTCGGAAGAAAGCCAAAGACTTGAAAGAGCGGCCTATTGCCTTGGCGTGGCCTTTCAGATCCAGGACGATATTCTGGATGCGACGAGTACTTTTGAGGAGCTGGGAAAACCGGTCGGAAGCGATGACAAAAACCGGAAGCTTACCGCCATATCGCTGAAAGGCTTAGAAGAATCCCAAAAAGAGGTGGAGCGTCTGTCTCAGGAAGCTATTTCACTCCTGCATTCCCTGAAACGGGAGAATGCGTTTTTAATAGAATTAATTGGCAAAATGATTCATAGAAAGAAATGATCGATAGGAATAAATAGTGAGGTCCCGTTATGCTACTCGACAGTATTACGAAAGAAAATGACATCAAAAATATCTCTTCCCAGGATTATGTGCGGCTGGCCGAAGAAATCCGGCAGTTCTTAATTGAGAAGATTAGTAAGACGGGCGGACATCTCGGCTCCAATCTGGGTGCCGTGGAACTGACGATGGCTTTACATCTGTGCCTTGATTTTCCTGAGGACAAGCTGATCTGGGATGTCGGCCATCAGTCTTATACCCACAAACTGCTGACCGGCAGAAAAGACGGCTTTGATAACTTACGGAAATACGGCGGCATGAGCGGTTTTCCTAAAAGAAAAGAAAGCCACTGTGATTGTTTTGACACTGGGCACAGCTCTACCTCGGTGTCGGCAGGGCTGGGTCTTGTAAAAGCCAGGGATCTCCTGGTGGCCAACGGCCAGGGCGAGAACCACACTGTTGTCTCGGTGATCGGGGACGGTTCCCTGACCGGCGGCATGGCTTATGAGGCATTGAACAATGCCGCCAGGCTGGACAGCAATTTCATCATCATCCTGAACGATAATAACATGTCAATCTCGGAGAATGTCGGCGGCGTATCCAAATATCTCAATAACGTCCGGACAGCCAACACCTACCTTGATCTGAAAGAAGGTGTCTACAACACTTTGATGGATGTCCCGAAATATGGCGACAAAATGGTGGAAGGCATCCGCCGGGCCAAAAATACTTTTAAGCAGATGGTTATTCCCGGCATGTTCTTTGAAGACATGGGCATCGCCTTCCTGGGCTCTGTGGACGGCCATGACATCCCCAAGATGGTCCGTATGATACAGGAAGCCAAGCGGGTAAAAAAAGCCGTCCTGATCCACATCGTGACCCAGAAGGGCAAAGGTTTTACCCCTGCGGAACGCCATCCTGCGCGTTTCCACGGCGCGGAACCTTATGACATCCAGACCGGCCTTCCGACCCTGCCCAGAACCGTCAGCTATACCGACATTTTTTCCACGGTCATGACCAAGCTGGGGGCAAGAGACGAGAAGATCGTGGCTATCACTGCCGCCATGCCGGACGGAACCGGATTGAAACGGTTCCGCAATATGTATAAAGAGCGTTTTTTTGATGTCGGCATCGCCGAGGAGCATGCAGTGACTTTTGCCGCCGGTCTGGCCGCCGGAGGAATGAAGCCGATCGTGGCAGTCTATTCTTCCTTTCTGCAAAGAGCCTATGACCAGATCCTTCATGATGTATGCTTGCAGAACCTGCCGGTGATCTTTGCCGTCGACCGCGCCGGCCTGGTGGGAAGCGACGGGGAGACCCATCAGGGTATTTTCGACCTTTCCTACCTGTCCTCCATTCCCAACATGCACATCATGGCTCCTAAGAATAAATGGGAGCTATCCGACATGCTGAAATTTGCCGCTGCCTGCGGTGTCCCCATCGCGATTCGCTATCCCCGCGGAGAAGCCTATGCCGGCCTGCAGGAATACCGGCAGCCGGTCGTGATGGGACAAGCGGAATACATCTATGAAGAAAGCGACATCTGCCTGATCGCGGTCGGCAGCATGGTCAAAGAAGCCGAAGCGGTTAGGGATGCCTTAAAAGACACCGGTTTATCCTGTTCTTTGATCAATGCCCGTTTCGTGAAACCGATCGATCGGGAAACCATCCTACAGGCAGCCGGCAGTCACAGTCTAATCGTAACAATGGAAGAAAACGTTGCCAGCGGCGGTTTCGGAGAGAAAGTACGCCAGCTGCTTACCGAATCCGCCTGCCCTGTCAGTCTGTTGACCATCGCCCTTCCCGACGAATATGTAGAACATGGGAATGTGGAGATATTGCGAAGGGAAACCGGTATCGACAGCCAGAGCGTGGCCAGCCGCATCCGCCAGCAATGGGAGCAGAATCTCCAAATTACGCGGCAAACGGCACTACATAGAAAGGATTTTCCATGAAACAGCGTCTTGATCAGCTGCTTGTCGAGCGCCGTCTGTTCCCTTCCAGAGAAAAAGCCAAAGCAGCCATCTTAGCCGGCCATGTCCTGATCAACGATAGGAAAGCAGAAAAAGCCGGAACCATGCTAGAGCCGGATCAGACTGCAGTCAGGATCACGGCGGCCCTGCCCTATGTCAGCCGGGGCGGCCTGAAACTGGAAAAAGCCTTGTCCGGCTCCGGTATTGATTTACAGGGCCGGATATGCCTCGACATCGGAGCCTCGACCGGCGGCTTCACTGACTGCATGCTGCAAAACGGGGCCGCAAGAGTCTATTCCGTCGATGCCGGTACCGGTCAGCTGGCGCCCGCCCTGCGGGACGACAGCCGCGTAACCGTCATGGAAAAAACTAATTTCCGCTATCTCACCCCCGCCGATTTTGCTGACCGTCCTGACTTTGCAGCCGCCGATGTTTCTTTCATCTCATTGGACAAGATCTTGCCGCCGGCCTACGCGGTCTTAAGTGCCCAAGGAGAGATGATCTGCCTGATCAAGCCTCAGTTTGAAGCCGGCCGCGGCCGGGTCGGTAAAAGAGGAGTCGTGAAAGATCAAGCCGTTCATGTAGAGGTCATTGAAAAAATAATCCAGTCTTCAGGGGAATGCGGGTTCAGTGCCTGTCATCTGGATTATTCCCCGGTCAGAGGGCCGGAAGGGAACATAGAATACTTGCTGCATCTGGCAAAAGAGTGTTTTCCTCAGGTCATTGACGGCGAAGAACCCAGACGTGTCGTGGCGGCAGCGCATAAATGCCTGACAGTAAGACAATAAAGGATGCTAATCTCAGTTATCGCAGGGAATCGGGATTTTGCGCAAGAACAGCGCAAAACGCCTCGCGGTCTGTGAATAGTAACCAAATCATAGACGAATCATCGTGAATGAGAAAATTTTCCTTGCAAGTCCATTCAATATAGTGTATAGTTTAGCACGTCACATAGATGTTTCAGTAAGGATTTCATTCAGACAGGAAATCTGTTCAGTGCGCTAAGAAACGTGGCGATCAAGTATCAAAGAATAATTTAAGCGATATTATATATATTATATTATGGAAGGAACGCAATAGGACAACAGGAAAAAATATGGCAAAGTATCTGGTAATCGTTGAATCTCCAGCGAAAGTAAAGACAATTAAAAAATTTTTAGGATCAAATTATGAGGTATCAGCCAGCAACGGCCACGTCAGAGACATGCCCAAAAGCCAGCTGGGTTTTGATGCCGCCAATGATTATGAACCCAAATACATCACCATCCGCGGCAAAGGCGACATCCTTGCCAAGCTGCGTAAAGAGGTGAAAAAAGCTGAGAAAGTATATCTTGCCACTGACCCCGACCGTGAAGGCGAGGCGATCTCATGGCATCTGTTAAAGGCCTTGAAACTGGAAGACAAAAAGGTATATCGGATTACCTTTAACGAAATCACTAAGGCCGCCGTAAAGGAATCTCTCAAAAATGCCAGGGAAATCGACATGGACCTGGTAGATGCCCAGCAAGCCAGACGGATGCTGGACCGCATGGTCGGATACCGCATCTCGCCCTTACTGTGGGCTAAAGTGAAACGTGGCTTAAGTGCCGGCCGTGTTCAGTCAGTGGCGCTGCGTATCATCTGTGACCGGGAAGAAGAAATCAATGCCTTTATCCCGGAAGAATACTGGACTTTCAGTGCGCTCTTTGCCGTCCGTGGCGAAAAGAACCTGCTACATGCCAAATATTACGGCACCCCCAAGAACAAAGCAACCATAACCTCCGAGCAGGAGCTGGAGCTCATCAAAAATGAACTGAAAGATGCTTCCTATCGAATAGCCGACATCAAAAAGGGCGAGCGCGTAAAAAAGGCCCCGCTTCCTTTTATCACTTCCACATTGCAGCAAGAAGCCAGCAAAATGTTAAATTATTCCACTCAGAAAACGATGCGTCTGGCGCAGCAGCTTTATGAAGGCATCGATGTCAAGGGATATGGTACAGTGGGTGTGATCACCTATCTGCGTACCGATTCCACCCGTGTGTCCGCCGAAGCCGAGAAGTCAGCGGCAGAATATATTACTTCCATTTATGGCAGCGATTATGCGGCCGGAACGGGAGCGGAAAAGAAAGACGGCAAAAAGATCCAGGATGCCCATGAAGCCATCCGTCCTACCGAGATCCAGATGACGCCTTCCGACTTAAAGGATTCTCTTTCCCGTGACCAGTTCAGGCTCTATCAGTTGATCTGGCGGCGTTTTGTCGCCAGCCGGATGAACCCGGCCCGTTACGAGACCGTTTCCGTCCTGATCGACGCCGACTGTTCGGCAACCCAATCCTATGAAGCCCGCACCCACCGCTTTAGTGTTTCCGCTTCCAAGGTCGTTTTTGACGGCTTCATGTCGGTCTATGCCGATGAAGAAGAAAAAGAAGAAAGCGGCATCATTGCCAAAACAATCAGCCTTTCCACCAGCCTTACCTGGAAAGAATTTGAACAGCGTCAGCATTTTACCCAGCCGCCGCCGCATTATACCGAGGCTTCGCTGGTTAAGTCCCTGGAAGAACTGGGGATCGGGCGTCCCAGCACCTACGCGCCGACGATTACGACGATCATGGCCCGCCGCTATGTAATCAAAGAAAATAAAAGCCTTTACATCACGGAACTTGGCGAAGTGGTAAACCGGATTATGCGGGACGCTTTTCCGACGATTGTGGATGTTAATTTCACTGCCAATCTGGAAGCTTTGCTGGATGGGGTGGAAGAAGGCAGCGTAAACTGGAAAACAGTGGTTTCCAATTTTTATCCAGATCTGGATGAAGCAGTTACTATCGCTGAGAAAGAACTGGAAGAAGTGGAGATTGCCGACGAGGTGTCCGAAGAGGTTTGCGAAGTCTGCGGCCGCAACATGGTTATCAAATACGGCCCTCACGGTAAATTCCTTGCCTGCCCGGGTTTTCCGGAATGCCGCAATACCAAACCCTATCTGGAAAAAATCGGCGTAGCCTGTCCCAAATGCGGCAAGGATATTGTCGTCCGCAAGACAAAGAAAGGCCGCAGATATTACGGCTGTATCGATAACCCCGATTGTGATTTCATGGTCTGGCAGAAACCGTCGGGAGAAAAATGCCCTGAATGTGGCTCGGCGTTATTGGAAAAAGGCAATAAACTGGTCTGTGCCAACGAGAACTGTGGTCATATAAAAACTACGAAAAACCCTTAAAAGTTAAAAAATAGGTATAATTTCCTATATATTTTGTCGTATCTTCCCGCTACAGTCGTTGTATTATGGGTTAGACTGTGTTACAATATGTATAATCAGCAACGATGTGGATGGTATTACACATTTATGGGAGGAGACCAATGAGCAGCGTACAATTGTTGGATAAGACTAGAAAAATCGGAAAACTATTACATAATAACAACTCCAGCAAGGTAGTATTTAATGATATTTGCTTGGTACTTTGCGAGATTCTCCACTCACATGTCTTGGTCATCAGCAAGAAGGGGAAGGTATTGGGGATCGGATCAGTGCCGGGAGTGGAATCAATCTCAGAACTGATCGTTGACAAGGTCGGCGGCTTCATCGATAACATGCTGAATGAGCGCATTTTGGCAGTGCTGTCTACCAAAGAGAATGTCAATCTGGCAACGCTCGGATTTGAAAATGTCGATGTCAAGAAATTCCAGGGGGTCATTACCCCGATCGAAATAGCCGGTGAGCGTCTGGGAACCCTTTTTATCTATAAATCCGAGGAACAGTATGATATTGATGACATCATCCTCTGTGAATACGGAACCACCGTGGTTGGCTTAGAAATGCTCCGTGCGGTCAATGAAGAAAGCGCCGAGGAAAGCCGCAAGCTGGCTGTCATCAAATCGGCGATCAATACGCTTTCTTTTTCGGAAATGGACGCTGTCGTACATATTTTTGAAGAACTGAGCGGCATGGAGGGCATATTGGTAGCCAGTAAGATTGCTGACAGGGTGGGGATTACCCGTTCGGTCATCGTTAACGCCCTGCGCAAGTTTGAAAGTGCCGGCGTGATTGAATCACGTTCCTCCGGGATGAAAGGAACATATATCAAGGTCCTGAATGACATGGTTTTCGAGGAAGTGGATAAGATCAAGCGGGAACGCCTCAGTATCAGACTGTAAGGAAGAAGATAAGAATTGGTATAGAATAAGAATTTGTATAAAAGAATTGGTATAGAAGAATTAG
>DBDJ01000072.1:8601-43094 GCA_002293525.1 Lachnospiraceae bacterium UBA935 | reverse complement strand
AGAATTAGTATAGAAGAATTGGTTAACATGAAAAGTTAGTATAAGGTTGATATAAGGATTGATATTAAGATAAAGGTAAGAATAGAGATGAAGGCCAGGGTGAAACTCGGGAATCGATCGCAGCGAATTCAATTGTCGTCAAATATCAAAACAATTTCAATTTTAACTTAGAACATCATTCAATAAATCATTTTATATAAAATCAATTTTACAAATAAATTGAATACATAACGGATTGAGGGGTAGCATAAAAGGATTTATGAACTTCGTAAGAAGTATAATATATCCTTTTTTTGTATATTTTGACGGTTTTATATGGTTTATTCACCATATATTGGGCCATTTGGTAGACAAAAGTACCATATAAAGTGCTTTGCAGGGGCATTTTTTTAAAAAATAACTTGTTTTTTTGCACAGATAATCTATAATGAAATAGGGTGACATGAAGCGCGGATTGAAAGGAGTCTGATATGATACATTCTAATGTTTTTAACTACGTTAATGTTTTGGATAAAGCGGCTGATGCGGCATGGCTACGCAATGAAGTACTTGCCAATAACATAGCTAACGATACTACGCCCGGCTACAAAAGGCAGGATGTCAATTTTGATGATCAGCTCAAGCGCGCCCTGAGATTTTCCCGCTATACATCTGTTGATGCCAAGGTAGACGCAGTACGAACGGCATCTTTACGCAGCAAGGTATATACTGACAGTGCCAACTTTTCCTATCGGCTGGACGGCAACAATGTCGATGCGGATGCCGAAGGGGTTAAGCTCGCAGAGAACCAGATCAAATATAACGGCCTGATCAGCAGCATGAATCAGGAGTTTGCCAATCTGAAGCTGGTAATGAAGTAAAATCGACAAGTTGCTTATCGATATATAAAAGATAAGGAGGGAATGAAATGGGAGTTTTTTCATCATTTGACGTGAATGCATCGGGCATGACGGCACAGCGCTATCGTATGGATATTATTGCCGAGAATGTTGCTAATGCCAATACGACTCGGACAGCGGACGGAACGCCTTACCGGCGTAAAGTCGTAACATTTGAGCAAAAGCCTGACCGTGCGACTTTCCGGAATTTGTTTGACAGCTATAGGCAGCGATACGACGGCCAGGGGGTCAGGGTCACGAATGTAAGCGAGGATACGGAGACACCGATGGTCATGACATATGACCCGTCGCATCCCGATGCGGATGAAAACGGCTATGTCACCTATCCCAATGTGAATATAGTTACGGAAATGACGAACCTGATTGATGCCAGCAGGGCATATGAAGCCAACGCCACGGCATTCGGAGCAAGCAAAGCCATTGCGATGAAGGGTCTGGAGATGAGTCAGTAAAACGGGAATAGGAGGATATTATTATGGATATTTCGGCACTTCGGTTTCTTTCTTCCAATGCGGTAAATGAAGCATATTCGAACAATGGTCTTAGCCAGTCAGGTACGGAAACGGTCTCAACAGAACAAAACGCTTTCGGCAACATGCTTACGGCAGCCATGGAAAATATCGGATCCACCAACGCCTATCTTTCCGATGCCGAAAACGAAGAAATCAAATGGGCGATAGGTGAGTCGGAAAGCACCCACGACCTGACCAATGCCCTGCAGAAAGGAAACATATCACTGCAGTATACCGTGGCGATCCGCGATAAGTTGTTAGAAGCTTACAAAGAGATCATGCAGATGCAGATTTAACGTAATCGAAATAAATAGCAGGATGATAGAATAGCGATTTATAGAATACCGATTTATAGAATAGGGATTTATAGAATACGAATACAGATATAACGTAACCGAAATAATTAATGAATGATAGAAGACCGGATAATAGAAGACAGGATAATAGAAGACAGGATAATAGAAGGCCGGACAATAAGAAAGTCAAGTTAAAAAATAATTCCATAGTATAAGATAAAATATAATGAGGAGAGGGTAATATGCCGGAGATAATTCAGCGACTGTTAAACCGAGTTCTGGAATGGTGGAATAAGTTTACTACAAGACAGAAGACTATGATCATTGCCGTGAGTTCAGGTGTAATCATGACCATTGCGCTAGTGATCACCTTGTTAAGCCAGACCCAGTATGTATTACTGCTAGCCTGTGAAGATACCAAGCAAGCCAATGAAGTAAGAACGCTGCTGGATGGCGCAAGCATTGAGTATAAGATATCCGATGACGGCCTGCGGATCGAAATCGATGAAACCAGAAAATGGGAAGCCAATCTGCTGCTGGGCGAAAACGACATCCAGTCCAGTGTATTTTCTATTGAAAATGTAGTTAGCGGCGGTTTCGGGACTACCGAGGCCAACACCCAGCGACTGTACAAAGTGTATCTGGAAGGGCAGTTTACTGAACTGGCCATGTCATTAAGTGCCGTCAAGTCCGCCAAAGTTGTTCTGGATATACCGGAAGAAACCTATGGGTTGCTAGATGAGCAAAAAGAGAAATCGGCCTCGGTCATCCTGACTCTGGAATCAGATTTCAGTGAAGAAAATGCGGCTTCTTTAGCCAGATCCATTTCCGTGGGACTCGGCAATAAAAGTACGGAAAATGTTACCATCATGGATACTCAGGGTAATATGCTATATTCGGGGAATGATACATATAGCACAGCCGGGAGTGCCAGTTCTCAGTTAAGTGCCAAGAGCAAATACGAAACATCGCTGCATAATGCCGTGCGGAAGGTGCTGCTTGGGACGAGCGAATATAACCAGATTGAAGTGGCCAGCAACCTGGTCTTGGACTTTTCCACCCAAAAGGAGACAAGTCATGAGTACTCGCCTCCGGAAGGCCAGGAGCAAGGCGGTGTCGCCCATGAAGAAATCTATGACGGTTCAAGCACCAACGGCGTCGGCGGCATACCGGGAACGGACGCCAACGACGACGAGACCTCCTACCAATATCTGGATACTTCTGAAAGTGAGTCTTCAGAGTCGGAGCGAGTGACGGATTATCTGTGGAATGAAAGAATCGTAAATCTTGAGAATCCGCCGGGCGCGGTTGACTACAGCCAGTCCTCGATTGCGGTCACCGCTAAGAAGTTTGTCATGATACAAGAAGAAGAGGTCGACGCTCAGGGTGAATTAGATACCATATCGTGGGAAGAATATAAGGCGGCTCACAGCGATCCGGAAACGCTTGACGTTTCGGACGAAATATATGACATCGTTTCCAAATCAACCGGAATCGCCGTAGAAAATATTTCTATTCTGGCGACCAGCGAAAATGTCTTTTTTGATGCCGAAGGCCTGAATATTGCCTGGCAGGATATCGCTGTCATTGTGATTATCGCCGCTTTCCTGTTAATGGCCGCTTTCATCGTCCTCCAGGTTATGAGAAGCAACCGCGAGGTAGTCGAGGAAGAGGAACTGTCGGTGGAATCACTGTTACAGTCACAGCCAGAGGTTGAGCTGGAGGACATCAATATTGACGAAGGAAGCGAAGCCAAAAGGCTGATTGATAAATTTGTTGAAGACAATCCCGAAGCTGCCGCCGCTTTGCTGCGGAACTGGCTGAATGAGGAGTGGGCATGACAAGGAGTATATCTAAGGTGCGAAAATACCGCACCTAAGATAAAAAGATAAAAAATCCAAATACGATCTTTGGTCTTAAGCCTTTAGTGCAGACAGGATGCAATTGGTGATTCGATGCAACTGGAATAAAGCACGGCCGAATGGCCATATTACGATGAAAGCTTTGCTTTCTTCGTAAAGCACGGCCGAATGGCCATATTACGATGAAAGCTTTGCTTTCTTCGCCACGGAAGGAATGTTGTGTTATGGCAAGAGGTTCCGATGACAGGATAAACGGGCTCCAGAAGGCGGCTATTTTGCTGATTGCTCTGGGACCGGAAAAATCAGCGGCGATATTTAAACATCTGAAAGAAGAAGAAATAGAAGAGCTGACGCTGGAGATTGCCAATACCAGAAGTATTACCCCGCAGATCAAGGAAGGCATCCTGGATGAATTTTATCAGATCTGCCTGGCACAGCGTTATATTGCGGAAGGCGGTATCGGTTACGCCAAAGAGCTGCTGGAGAAGGCGTTAGGCCAGGAGAAGGCGATGGATGTAATCGGCAAGCTGACAGCATCCCTTCAGGTGAAGCCTTTTGAATTTGTACGGAAAGCAGATGCTTCACAGCTCCTTAACTTTATCCAGGATGAGCATCCACAGACGATTGCGCTGATTCTTTCTTATTTGGCACCCAGCCAGGCGGCGATGATCGTATCAGCCCTGCCGCCGGACCGGCAGTCTGACGTGGCCAGACGTATCGCCGTTATGGACCGAACCAGTCCGGATGTCATCAAAGAGGTGGAAAGAGTGCTTGAATCCAAGCTGGCATCGTTAATCAATCAAGATTTCAGTATTATCGGCGGCGTCGATGCTGTCGTCGAGATTTTAAATACCGTAGACCGTGGTACCGAAAAGCATATTATGGAGACCCTGGAAATCGAAGAACCGGAACTTGCAGACGAGATCCGGAAGAAGATGTTTGTCTTCGAAGACATCCTGCTGCTTGACGACAGGGCGATTCAGAGAGTCTTACGTGACGTGGATAACAATGACCTGGCAATAGCACTTAAAGGTTCCAATGAAGAGGTTCAGACAGCTGTCTTCAACAATATGTCCAAGCGTCTTGCGGTCATGATCAAGGAAGACATGGAATTTATGGGACCGGTGCGGATGAAGGATGTCGAAGAGGCGCAGCAGAAGATTGTCAATATTATAAGAAAACTGGAAGATTCATCTGAAATTGTTATCTCCAGAGGCGGAGGTGACGAGATCATTGTCTAATTTGTTAAAATCCCATTACGTGACCATTGATCCGGACGATAAAAGGATTATTGATTCCGACAGCCGTCTTGCGGAAAAGAACGAGAACCGTGAGTTGCCGTTATTCGTGCCTGAGGAGGAAAGTCCGGGAAATGACAGGGAAGATTTTAGCGGCGGGCTGGCGGCAGAACAGGTGGCCGGGCTTTTAGCGGATCAGGATGATAATGTCATTAAGACCGGCGGTGCCGACGATGAAGAGCGGAGGCAGGAACTGCTGCGGCAGGCCGAAGAAGAAGCAGCCCGGGCTGAAGCGGAGATTCATGCCATGAAAGAAGCCGCTCAGGCGGATATCGAAGTGATGAAGCGGGTCGCTGCAGAAGAAGCCAGAGGCCAGGGCTATGCCGAAGGTTTTGAAAAGGGCGTGGCCGAAATCGACAAGCTGCGGGCCAAGCTTCAGGAAGACCGCCAGAAACTGCAGGCGGAATATGACCGTCTTGTGGATGAACTGGAGCCCAAGTTTGTTGACCTGCTGACGGATATCTATGAACAGATCTTGCATGTGGAGCTGAAAGAGTACGGGCCGATCGTTTCCCACCTGATTTCCAATACGATGCGTAAAAGTGAGGAAAACAACCAATTTCTCATCCATGTTTCCAAAGAAGATTATGATTATGTGGCCGGCCGTAAGGAAGAGATCCGGGAAAATGCCGCGGCCGGAAAAGCGGTGATAGAAATCATCAACGACATAACCCTGCTTCCCGGTGAATGCATGATTGAAACCGGCGGCGGCGTGTTTGACACAAGCCTTGACACCGAGCTTGCGGGCCTCAACCAGAAATTAAGGCTGTTGTCTTTCGAGAAATAGAACTGACGATACTGATGGCCATAGGAGTCGGATGTTAAAAGAAAAATTTATCAATTTTGAAAAATATAAGCAGGCATTAGCAGAGAATTATTTCCGGCTAAAAGGGAAGGTGGTCAATGTGGTAGGTCTGACCATTGAATCTGCGGGACCGGATGCCAAGCTGGGAGATATCTGCATGATCTATCCGCAGAACGAAAGCGGGATCCCGGTCATGGCAGAAGTGGTCGGATTCCGCGAAGGCAAGAATCTGCTGATGCCTTACGAAGTCGTAGAGGGCATCGGTAAGGGCAGCCTGGTAGAAAATACCGGCATTCCTCTGACCGTTCAGGTAGACGACAGCCTGCTGGGTCAGACCCTTGACGGCTTAGGGCGGCTGGCGGACGGACAGCACCCGTCAGGCACGAAATATTCGGTGGAGGCACCGCCTCCCGATCCCATGAGCCGGGCGATTATTTCCGACGTGCTGCCGCTGGGCGTCAAAGCGGTGGACGGCCTTCTGACCGTCGGCAAAGGACAGCGGATCGGTATTTTTGCCGGATCGGGTGTCGGCAAATCCACTTTGATGGGCATGTTTGCCCGCAATACCAAAGCGGATATCAATGTCATTGCCCTGATCGGTGAGCGCGGCCGGGAAGTCCGTGAGTTTATCGAAAGAGATCTGGGCCCTGAAGGAATGCGGCGTTCGGTAGTCGTCGTCGCCACTTCCGACAAACCGGCCCTGGAAAGAAATAAAGCCGCCAAGACGGCGACGGCGATAGCGGAATATTTCCGCGATAAGGGCAAGGACGTCCTTCTGATGATGGATTCCTTGACCCGTTTTTCTATGGCCCAAAGGGAGATCGGGCTGGCCAGCGGGGAACCGCCGGTTTCCAGAGGCTATCCCCCCAGTGTTTATTCCGAAATGCCCAAGCTGCTGGAACGGGCTGGATGTTCCGCAAGCGGTTCCATCACCGGCCTTTACACCGTTCTGGTAGACGGCGACGATTTCAATGAACCGATTACCGACACGGCCAGAAGCATCCTGGACGGCCACATCATGTTAAGCCGCAAGATCGCCCATCGGAACCATTACCCGGCTATTGACGTGCTGCAGAGCATTTCCCGCTGCATGTCCCAGATCGCTGACCGGGAACACAAGCAGCTGGCAGGCAAGCTAAAAAACGTCCTGGCCACTTATATGGAGGCCGAAGACCTGATTAACATTGGTGCCTATAAAGCCGGAAGCAATAAGAACATCGACCATGCCGTCGAAAAAATCGATGCCGTGAATGCCTTTCTCATGCAGGAAGTTGACGAAAAAGTTGATTTTGAACAAACCATTCAATTACTGGAAGGACTGTTTCACTGATTATGGCAAGATTTAACTACAGAATGCAAAGCATCCTAAATATCAAAGCCAAACTGGAAGATCAGGCCAAGATGGAGTTTGCCCAGGCGAGGCGCCGTCTCGACGAGGAAGAGGCCAAGATGGAGGCCCTGTATCAGAGAAAACACCATTATGAAGAAGAAGGCCGCCGGCTCCGGGAAGATAAGCTCCGGATCCAGGACATCCTAGATAACAAAGAAGCTATCCTGAAAATGGACGAATACATTGCCAATCAGCAGGTCTGGGTAAGAAGGGCCGAAGACCTTCTGGAAGAAGCCCGCCTGCGCCTGCAGGAAGCCATGCAGGAACGAAAAACCTACGAGCGCTTGCGTGAAAAAGCCTTTGAAGACTTCATCCGCGAGGAAAATGCCAGGGAATCCAAAGAAATCGACGAGCTTACCAGCTACATTCACGGCCGCAAAACCAAAAGCTAAAGCATAACCATATCGCAAAGAGGTGAAGAAATGCCCAAGGAAGATTTGACAGAGTTTGATGAAATAGCCGAGCAGAAACGGCTTGCCGAAGAGCGCAAGAAACTGAAAAGCGAGCAGAAGCAGCAGAAAAAAGAAGCCAAGGCACGGGCCAAAGAGCTTGAAAGACAGGAAAAATCCCTGGATGTCGATTCGGAGACCAACAGTGTATCGGTTTTTTTTGTCACGCTTGTCATCGTCGTCGTCTGGATCGCCATCTTATGCCTGCTGGTCAAGCTGGACGTCGGCGGCTTCGGTTCGGGCGTGCTGGCACCGATTCTCAAGGATGTCCCGGTACTCAATAAGATCCTTCCTTCCAGTACGGAGCTGGTAGTGGATGAAGCGGATCAGGAAGCTTACGGCGGTTATAATAACCTGCGTGAAGCAGTGGACTATATCAAGGAACTGGAACTGGAGCTGGAACGGGCTCAGTCGGCTGAAACCGGCAGTTCGGAAGAATTGGAGCAGCTGCGGGCAGAAGTGGACAGGCTGAAAGAATTTGAAGACCGTCAGGTGGAGTTCCAGCGCATCAAGACAGAATTTTATGAAGAAGTCGTATATGCGGATAAAGGCCCCGGCGCGGAAGAATACCTGAAATATTATGAAGCGATTGACCCGGTCACAGCCGAGTACCTGTACCAGCAGGTGACCCAGCAAGTAGAGGAAACCCAGGAAGTCCAGGATTATGCCTTGGCTTATTCGGAGATGAAGCCCAAGGAAGCCGCAGCGATCTTTGAAGCGATGACAGACAAACTGGATCTGGCAGCCCGAATCCTGAATCTCATGGATGCCAACAGCCGCGGGCAGATCCTCGGAGCGATGGATCCTGAAACTGCGGCAATGATTACTAAACTCATGGATCCTGAGTCTTAAGTTATCCAGAACTTTTGCCGATATAAAGACATGAGTGGTAGATTCAACACCATTATCATCACGACGTGGCATAGATATTCTCAGGCATCTTTCTCTGATGCCTTTGGTGCCTCAGAATATCTTCACGTCGAGATGTGACGCAACGATTCCCAGGCAGCGTCCTTTGATGCCTTAGAATATCTTCACATAGTTGAACCTTGATAATTAAAGAAAGGAGGAATAAGAATGACAAGCACATCTGTAAGAGATGGCAACGCGGTAATGAACAGTCCGGTCATGAACTTGATCCGTCAGCGGAACGCAGCAATTTCCGGCAGTGACATCGGCGGGTTTGGCAAGGCTATGGATAAAGCCGCTGAAGGCATGGCGGAAAATGATTCCGGAACGGCTGATAAAAGCCCGAGCATTGACAGAAAGTCTCAGCCGACCAGAGAGATCAAGCCGAAAGAAATCGCCGCAACGGATGAAAAACCTCAGAACGAAGCGGTTCACAGTCAGGACGGACAGATTGACAGCACAGCCGAAGAACATGTCTTAGAGGGAACTAAGGCAGCCGGCAAAGAAGCGATTGCGGTAATCGCCGAGGAGATGGGAATCTCAGAAGAAGAAGTCATAGCCGCCATGGAAGTCCTGGGACTGGTGCCGGCGGATCTTCTGAACCCGCAGAACCTGACGGCATTGCTGCTGGGAATCAGCGGCGAGGATGCCTCGGCATTGGTAACCGATGAACAGCTGTACGGGAACGTAAGTAAACTGATCGCCCAGGTAAGCACCATCACCGAGCAGCTGATGAAAGAAACCGGATTGACGCCCGAAGCCTTGCAAGCCGCCCTGAAACAGGCCGCGAACCAGGCCGCAGACCAGACCGCAGCGGCAGTTTCAGAAGTCCCTGAGGACGGAGCTTTAGCCGCCGCAGAAGAAGCTGCGGACGCTGTTACGGCTTCCGGTCAGGAGAACAAGACCCAAGATCAAGCCGGGGAAAATGAACAGGACATTACCATAGTCATCGAAAAAAACGGAGAGGTTACCGAAATCACCGCAAAAGCGGATGATAAAGGCAATCTACAGGCAACCAAGGAGGTTACGACGACACTGACGGAAGCGGCGACAGCCCAGAACACGGGGGAACAATCCTCCAGTGACCAGCAAAAAGGTTCCGAAAACGGCACCGAACAGGAAATGGCCGGAAGATCATCCCTGCTGGAGAGCCTGCTGCAGAACAGAACCTATCCAACCGAAGTGTTGGCCGAACCCGTACCGTTCGCGCAAGTCCCGGATACCGAGCAGATCATGAGACAGATACTGGACTTCATGAAAATCCAGCTCAAGCCGGAAATGACCCAGTTAGAAATGCAGCTCCATCCCGCCAGCCTCGGAACCATCAACGTTCAGATCGCATCGAAGGAAGGCGTTATCACTGCCCAGTTCACCGCCCAAAACGATGTCGTAAAAGCGGCACTGGAAAGCCAGATCGTAGATCTGAAAGAAAATATGCGGAACCAGGGCATCAAAGTGGAAGCCGTAGAAGTAAACGTTCAGAGCCAGTCATTTGAAAGCAGTCTTTGGCAGGGCCGTGAAGGAAACGAAAGAGGGTATCAGCACAACCGGAAAAACACCCGCAGGATCAACCTGAACAACCTTGATCCCGATGAACTGCCCGAAGACATGACAGAAGCGGAGCAGCTGGCAACCGAGATCATGATGGATAACGGCGGCACCGTGGATTTTACAGCCTGACCGGAAAGCGTCAGAACAGCTGACCAGCAATCAATATCATCATTTAGACCAGTAATCAAATAATAGGAACAGAAAGGAGAACAATATGGCAGTAGTAGATGGATTAGGTGCGGCGATCAAAGACGGTTCGTTCGTAGAAACCGCCAGCGCAGCATCAACCGCCAGTACAGCCAAGGCGGGCGACGCGATGGATAAGGATGCCTTCCTGCAGCTTCTGGTAGCCCAGATGAAATACCAGGATCCCTTGGAGCCCACCTCGAACACCGAATATATTTCCCAGTACGCGACATTTTCCGAATTAGAACAGATGCAGAATATGAGCGCATCAATGGAACTTTCCAGAGCATCATCCTATGTAGGGCAGGAGGTCGTCATCAGAACCACGTTATCAAGCGGTGAGGTTCAGGAAATCAACGGTGTCGTGGAGTATGTGATCTATGAAAACAACAAAGCCATGGTATCCGTAGACGGTGCGCTCTATTCCGCCAGCGATATCTATGCCACCAAAAGCGCACAGTATTCGACGGCCGTTGAACTGGCGACAGCTTTTGTGGATACGATGGACGCGATGCCCAGCGTTGACAATCTCTCACTTAGTGATGAGGAAGTCGTGGAAAACCTGCGGGAAGGTTTCAACAACATGACCAAGTACCAGCAGTCCATGATCCCGGCGGAACTGATTAGCAAGCTTCAGGAATATGTCGACCGGATGGCCATCCTGAATTTTAAAAAGGATGTTGACGATATGCCCGGTGCCGATGAACTTACCTTGGACGACGAGGAAAAAGTCACTGAGCTGAACACCAAGTTCGGTCATATGACGGAGGAGCAGCAAGAGTTGATTCCCCGGTCATTAAGAGACAAACTGGCCGAGGCGGTAGCCCGGATCGATACCCTGAAGGAGGAAGCAGCAGCGGCAATAACCGGGGAAACTGACGGGGCAGCGGTCTGATACCAGCGGCATATGTATCTCAAGGAGGAGAAGCGGATGAAGCTACAGAACAATCAATTCCTTTCCATTGAGCAGTTACAAGACCAATACCTTACGCAAACGAAACAGGGAGCCGCAGTCAAGAAGACGGACGGCCCGTCCTTCCAGGAGATCTTAAGCACAAAGACCCAGAACTATGAAGACGTCAAATTCTCCAAACATGCGATAGGACGCCTGGCAGATCGGAATATTACCCTTTCAGACAATCAGATCGAACGTTTGAATGAAGGCACTGCGAAAGCCGGAGAAAAAGGAATCAAAGAATCACTGGTAATTGTGGATCAGATGGCCTTTATCGTCAACATACCTAACAATACGGTAGTGACGGCCATGAATCAGCAAGATGCCAACGAAAATATTTATACCAATATAGACGGGGCCGTAATCATATAGCCGGACCATTTGGAGGCAAAAGTTCCTGACTGACAGAAGGAACAGACTACGGCAAATACCTGCAAGGAGGTCATTTCATTATGATGAGATCATTATATTCTGGTGTAGCCGGTCTTAAGACCCACCAGACCAAGATGGATGTTATCGGTAACAACATCGCCAATGTGAATACAACTGCATATAAAGCCCAATCAATCACCTTTAACGAACTGATGTACCAGACCACCAAGAGAGCTTCCGGAGCCAGTGCCACCACCGGCGTCGGCGGTACCAATGCTGGTCAGATCGGTCTCGGTGTCAAGGTGGGGGCCATCAATACCAATATCAGCAGCCAGGGTGCGACCCAGACGACCAATCTTCCTTTCGACCTTTCGATAACCGGAGATTCGTTCTTTATCGTCAATAACGGCCAGGAAAACTTCTTTACCAGAGCCGGTTCCTTTTATGTGGACGGCGCGGGCAATCTGGCGATGACCAGTACCGGCTATAACGTCATGGGCTGGGTGACCGATCCGACTACCGGCGATATCAAGCAGGACACTGTGGTTCCGCTGCAGGTCATGCATCCCGACTTTATGAACTATGAAGCAGAAGCCACTACCATGGCAACAGTAACCGGTATAACCGATAAAAATGATACCGATATCAGGTCTTCCAGCGGCAAGATCATCAACCTGGAGTTTTATGATACGCTGGGCTATTCCTATACCGCCAGAATGAGCGCCCATGTCATCGACGGCGATGCCGGGCAGTTCTATGTACAACTGGATGATATCCTGGATAAAGCCGGCGAGTCGATCGGCGCGGCCAAGCTGCAGCAGATCACTTTCGGCAGCACCCAGACCGTCAAATCCGATAATGCTTATCTGCTGAACAACAACATCAGTGCTACCGATATCAGCCTGAGTGACGGCGGCACGAACACTATCGATGCCGAAGTCGGCGCCTCTTATGTAATCGGAACAACGAATGGAGCACCATCCGTGGCCGCTCTTGAAGCGATATACGGCACTGGCGTTGCCGCTGCCGGCGACACGGTTTCTATTGACGCAGGCGGGAATCTGTCGGTAACCAAGGCCGGCGAGACTACCCCGGTCATCACGAGGCTTCCGGCCGGTTCGGAGATCACTTCGCTCACGATGAATAATACCGGTGCGACGAAACTGTCAACAGCTTCCGAATATATATATGACGATTCAGTCACCCCTCCTGTATTTAAAAACACCGCCGGTGACACACTGGATATGGCTACTTTAACGGAGCTTTACGGGATGCCGGCAGAAACACTGGAAAGCGCCCGAGCTTTCACGGTGGACGGAAGCGGTATGATGACCATCACCCAGAAAGAGATTACCAATGCCGCACTCTTGGATTATATCCCGGGAACCGGCCAGTTTGCCAGGATCGCCGGCAATACGATGGGTGAAATCACGCTGGGCTTCGGCACCGGCCCGGAAGACCTATCCAGTTTCCGGAATATCGCGATTAACTTCGGCTCCACCCTGATGAACAACAAAGACGGGAAAAGCACGCTCGGCGCGGAGCGGGGCGGATCAGGAGAAAATGCCGGCCTGGGAACCGGGCGGAAGATCGGTGAAATGACCGAGGTTATCGTCCAGGACGACGGCAAGATCTATGCCAATTACGATAACGGCCAGAGCCGCCTGCTGGGCCAGATTGCCACGGCCAGCTTTGCCAATCCTTCCGGACTGGAAAAGAGGGGCGACAACCTCTATTCGGCCAGCATGAACTCGGGTGAGTTCGACGGCATCGGCAGTGATATCAAGGAAGGCGGCGGCTATATGACCTCCGGTGTGCTGGAAATGAGTAACGTCGATCTTTCTTCCGAATTTACCGAGATGATCACCACCCAGAGAGGCTTCCAGGCCAACAGCCGGATTATCACCGTATCCGATACGCTTTTAGAGGAATTAACTAACCTGAAACGGTAATCAGCTGGCATAATTGTTAATTATATACCAATAACAGAAATAAAGGTTGAATTTAGACTGATTTTAATGAATAATAGTAAGGGTAAAGCAAGAAAAGCTTTACCCTTCAAAAAAACACAGGGAACTAGATATAGTTCCCTATGTTTTGATATTAGCCGGTTCGGTACCATAGCAAGATAAACGCGGCTTAGAACCGTATAAAACAGCTTTCCGGAGAAAGGTAGGCGGTAATTATGATAGAGGTTACCAAAATAAACGGGGTCAAAGTCCTGATCAATCCCGACCTGATGGAAATGGTGGAAGAAACGCCAGATACCGTCATTTCGTTCACTACCGGGAGAAAAATTATTGTAAAAGAAAGTAGACAAGAAGTGAAAAATTTAGTAAAATCGTATAGAAAGGATATTTTTACGTAGGCTTAAGTATATTTTCCACATTCCAATTTACATTCCAATGTGAAAGGGTTAGTAGATGCTTAAGCGATGTTATATACGTAAAAATGGTGATTTCTTGTGGATATAGCTTCAATCATCGGTTTGGTTGCATGTTTTATTTTTATGTTAATAGGCATTGCCACGAGCGGAAGCGGCGGTTTGGGTCAGATAGTCAACTTCCTGGATGTACCTTCCGCGGCGATCACTTTTGGCGGTTCATTTGCATGTATTTTTGCCGCAAATACCATGGCAGATTTTATGGCCGGACTGAAGAGCTTTGCGCTGATTTTCAAGATGCCGACCTTAGATACCAAACTGATTATTCAGAAAATCATAGAACTTTCCAATGTTGCCCGTAAAGAAGGCCTGCTTTCACTGGAAGAGGCCGCCGCAGATCTCGACGACCCCTTTCTAAAAAAAGGGATTCTTTTAATTGTTGACGGAACCGATCCGGATCTGGTACGGGGCATCATGGAAACTGAGCTGATGAGTGTAGACGGAAGACATAAAAGCAAGATCGGGTTTTGGGACAGCATCGCAGCCATGGGTCCGGCATGGGGAATGATCGGAACGCTGATCGGTCTGGTTAACATGCTTTATAATATGGCAGATCCGAACTCCATCGGACCGGCGATGGCGGTGGCGCTGATTACCACATTGTACGGTTCCTTGCTGGCCAACTGGATCTGTGCGCCGGTGTCCAACAAGTTAAAGTCACAGAATGACAGTGAAATGATGGTAAAAGAGATTATGATCGAGGGGCTTTTGTCGATTCAGGCTGGCGAAAATCCCCGGGTAATAGAAGAAAAGCTGAAGTCGTTCTTGGCTCCGGGTGACCGTGTCCAGGCGCAAGAAGACGGAGGTGAGGCAGATGGCTAAACGAAAAGAAGATCCGCCGCCGCCGGGGTCGCCGGCATGGATGGCGACATTCGGGGATATGATGAACCTGTTACTTTGTTTTTTCGTACTGCTGTTTTCGATGTCGGAGGTCGATGCCAAGAAGTTTGAAGCGATAGCGGCTTCCTTAGACAGTACTTTCAGTATATTCTCCAGCGGTTCGACAACAATCGGCGAAGGGATATTAGTCAGCCAGGGTGCCAGTCAGCTCAATGACTTGGCCGAATACTTGAACAGCACCGGCCTGAGCGACCAGGGTGAAGTGATACCGCAGGACTTAAAGAGCGCCGAAGCGGAGATGGAACAGGCCCAGCTGGAGGAATCGGAAAAGATGGCCAGCAAAATCGAAGAAGCACTGCAGGAGCAGAGTCTGGGAGACGAAGTCGAGATTGAGTTTACCGCCCAATATGTCCAGCTGACCTTAAGCGGCGCTCTGTTATTTGATTCCGGTAGCGTGGAACTCAAAGCAGAAGCCCCGGCCTTGCTGGATCAGGTAGGCATCATCGTGGAACGGTATGCGGAAGGAACGATACAAATCGAAGGACATACGGATAATGTACCGATGCATGGTGCAAAATATTCTAATAATGACGAATTAAGCGGCGGCCGTGCCTATTCGGTGTTTGCGTATCTGATCAGCAATACCGCGCTTGACCCGCGGCGGGTGATCCATGCCGGACGGGGCGAGTTCATACCGATTGCGTCCAATGAAACCGCAGAAGGACGGGCGAAGAACCGCAGGGTCGAAATTAAGATTTATAACTCATTAAGTTACTATTAGGAGGATATATTTAGATGAAGAAGAATTTAGTCTCCATCATCATACTGGCACTGCTGATCGTCAACTTAGTCCTTACCTGTTTTATGATGTTCAGTTTTACCGGAGCAGCACAGAAGACATGGACAGTCGTCTCCGATATAGCCTATGCCATGAATATGGCGAAAGGCGGCGCTCCGGCTTCGGAAGGGGCGGAGGAAATGGAAGAAGTGGCCATCCAGGATCTGGTGAGCTATGATATCGCCGACCCGATGACGATACCGTTAAAAGCCGCTCCTCCCGGACCTGACGGCGAGACAATTCCAATAAGCTATATCGTGATCCAGGTCTCTTTGCAGCTTAACAGCGAAGATAAAGACTTTAAGGATTTCGGCGAGGGCGACCTGACCCAGTATGCATCGATCATTCAGGATGAAATCCTCAATGTATTCGGTAAATATACCAAGACCGAAGTACAGTCGGATGAGCTGGATACTATGGATAAGATCAAGAAAGAGATCGTGGAACAGGTGCGCGTCCGGTTCAATTCCGATTTCGTATACAGCATATCGTTTAGGGATATTAAGTACTCTTAACCCGAATAAGGCACCACGGTGCAAGCAGGGAGGTGATTTCGTGGGCGAGGTACTGTCTCAAAGCGAGATAGATAATTTGCTGGCAGCTTTAAGCACTGGCGAATTGGATGTGGAACAGATGCAGGAGGATTCAGCGAAGCAGGCGAAGAATTACGATTTCAAGCGGCCTGCGAAATTTTCCAAAGAGCATCTGCGCACATTGGAAATCATATTTGAGCATTATGGGCGCCTGATCTCGACCAATCTTCCGGTGTATCTGCGGAAAAACATTCAGGTCAACGTAGTCAGCTCTGAGACAGTGGCTTTTTCGGAGTTTACCAATGCCTTGTCAAACCCGGTAATTTTGGGAATTATTAATTTTCAGCCCTTGGTCGGCAATGTTATTATTGAACTTGCTTCGAATATAGGGTATGCTATGATAGACAGAATGCTGGGGGGACAGGGCATACCGCTGGAAAAGTTAAGGGATTTTTCGGAAATAGAGATGACAATCATCGAAAAACTGATGGTCGTCTGTATGCAGCTGATGCGTGATCCATGGAAAAATGTCGTGGAAATCAATCCTATGATGGAAAGGATTGAAACCAATCCGCAGTTTGTCCAGGTGATTTCGCCCAATGACATGATTGCCATCGTCACCATGAACATCAAGATCGGTGATATAGAGGGACTGATGAATATCTGCCTGCCTTATTTTACACTGGAAACCATAATGGATAAGCTGAATACCAAGTTCTGGTTTTCTACGATGAAGGAAGGGGCCGAAGACGATTATGAAGAGCATATCGAAGCCCTGCTGAAACGGGTAACGGTTCCGGTCAAAGCGGTGCTGGGAAAAAGCAGCGTATCGGTGAATGATTTCCTGAATCTACAGCTAGGCGATATTATCCGGCTGGATTCCAAGGTCGACTCGGAATTAAGCGTTTTCGTAGGTAATATCGAGAAATTTACCGCACTGCCGGGATCAAGCAAGGACAGTTATGCCGTAAGGGTCACGTCAGTATTGAGGGAGGAGAAGGTTAAATAATGGACGGAATGCTATCTCAAGACGAAATTAATGCCCTTCTGAGCGGCGTAAGTCTTTCGGATGATGCGCCGGCGGCATCTGACTCATCGGCTATTGACGAAAATGAGCTGACGAATGATGAAAGGGATGCCATAGGTGAAATAGCCAATATCAGTATGGGATCTTCGGCAACCACCCTCTATGCGTTAGTCAACCGGAAGGTCAATATCACGACTCCCCAGGTAACACTTGCTACCTGGAGCAGTGTAATAGCAGAATATGAAAAGCCCTGTGTTTTTATCCAGATCAAATATACGAGCGGATTAGACGGCTCCAACATCATGGTAATGAAAGAAGCCGATGTCAAGGTTATCACCGACCTGATGATGGGAGGGGACGGAAGCAATGTCAGCGACGAACTGGGTGAACTGCACCTAAGCGCGATTTCGGAAGCCATGAACCAGATGATGGGAGCCGCCGCCACTTCGCTTTCTACCATGCTTGACAAAGTCATTGACATCAGCCCGCCTGATGCCAGCCTGGTAGATATGTTGGAATTTGTGAACGGGGGCGATATTGCTGAGTTCCTGGGCGGCACTTTTGTTAAAATCGCTTTCAAGATGCAGATCGGTGACTTGGTAGACAGCGTCATTATGCAGCTATACCCGATCGATTTTGCCAGGACCTTATTTGAAACCTTTATGAGCAGCCAACTCGGCACTCCGGAAACCGCTCCGCCACCGCCCGCTCCAAGCCCAAGCCCTCCTGCTGATACAGGAATGCCGCAGATGGCGATGCCCCAGATGGGCATGCCGGCAGGAACCCCCATCGATATGGGCAACAATATGTCCCAGATGGGCATGCCGGGAGCAGGAATGCCGCAAATGGGCATGCCAATGGGCAATATGCCCCAAATGGGCAATATGCCCCAAATGGGCAATATGCCCCAGATGGGGATGCCCCAGATTGGGATGCCCCAGATGGGAAACATGCCCCAGATGGGCAATATGCCTCAGATGGGGATGCCGGGAGCAGGAATGCCGATGAGTTCAGGTATGCCACAGATGCAGCCCATGAACATACAGCCGGCGCAGTTTCAAAGCTTTACCACCGATTACAGCGCTCTGACCGGACAGGAAAATATTAACTTGATCATGGATGTCCCCCTGGAAGTAACGGTGGAGCTGGGAAGGTGTGTGAAGTCCATATCAGATATTCTTGATTTTGCACCGGGCACGATCATCGAACTGGATAAGATCGCCGGTGAGCCTATAGATGTATTGGTAAATGGTAAGTTTGTAGCAAAAGGCGAAGTAGTAGTTATCGAAGAAAGCTTTGGTGTTCGTGTAACGGAAATAATAAAATAAAGTTAGGAGAAGAAACATGGCGAAAAATATTTTAATTGTGGACGATGCAGCATTTATGAGAATGATGATCAAGGATATTCTCACGAAAAATGGATATAATGTTGCAGGAGAAGCAGAAAACGGACTGAAGGCAATTGAAAAGTACAACGAATTGCACCCGGATTTGGTTCTTATGGACATAACCATGCCGGAAATGGATGGGATTGCTGCCCTGAAGCAAATAAAAGCCGCCAATGCCGCCGCGCTGGTTATTATGTGTTCCGCTATGGGGCAACAGGCAATGGTTATCGAGTCGATTCAAGCCGGAGCCAAAGATTTTATCGTAAAACCCTTTCAGGCCGAACGCGTGCTGGAAGCAGTCAAGAAAGTGGTAGGATAAACAAGCTCATGATGCTGACAGGGTATAGCGGTGTAAACGGAATCGTGCAGTTTCTGACGGTCGTCATTCTTTTTGTTATTGTAGTGGCGATTACCCTTTTTGCGACAAGATGGATGAGTAATTATCAAAAAGGCAAGTCGATCGGCGCCAATATAGAAATCATCGAAACGTACCGGATCTCCGTCAACAAATATGTCCAGATTATCCGGGTCGGCGATAAATATCTTGCCATTGCGGTAGGTAAGGATGAGGTTACCTTCCTAAGTGAAGTAGCACAAGATGAAATCCGCCTTCCCGATAGGAATAACGTACCCATGCCGGATTTTGCCAGCATCCTGGAAAAAATAAGAAATAAGAAAAGCAATAAGCAGTAACGTAATAAGAGTAAAATATTATGGGTAAAAAGTAATAAATCCAAGTAGATAATAAGTAGATAATAAGTAGATAATAAGTAAATAGTAAGTAATAAATGGTAGATAGGTAATAATATATACCAAACCCAATATGCACAAAAATTGATAGTAATTATGAAACAATCACAAATAGTGTACGAGAAACAAGAAAAACAATAAAGTAGGCGAAAAGATTGAAAAACTGTCAGAGATTTTTTGCCGTCGCAAATAAGATTATGTGCCTGCTGTTTCTGGTAGGCATATTCTGTATCGCACCTTCACAGGAACTGCATGCGACGGGATTGGATGATGTTGATCCCGGAACTACTGAAGACCGTACTGTCATCAATCCGCCAGGGACGGCAGAATCAGAAGAAGATTTACAGGAATTAAATATCGCCAATACGGTGACAGTGACTTATGACGACGGGAACGGTCAGTTAAACGGTGCGCTACGGATCCTGATTACCCTTACCTTAATATCACTGGCCCCGATCCTGCTGATTTTGCTGACCTCATTTACGAGGATTATCATTGTCCTTCATTTTACGCGGGCAGCACTCAATACGCAGACAGCCCCGCCCAATCAGGTATTGCTTGGGCTGGCTTTATTTTTAACCTTTTTCATCATGCAGCCTGCCATTACCGAGATCAATGAACAGGCGGTCATTCCCTTTGAAGCAGGTGAAATTGATCAGGACGAGTTCTTTGCCAGAGGAATGGAGCCGCTACGGAACTTTATGTATGGACATGCCGAGATCAAAGATGTCACCCTGTTTATGGAAATCAGCGGTACAGAGTGGTCAGGTGCGCTGGAAGACATCCCCAATTCGGTATTAATCCCCAGCTTTGTCGTTGGTGAGCTACGTTCCGCGTTCATCATAGGATTTGTAATCTATATTCCTTTTATCGTGATCGATATGGTTGTGGCTTCAACGCTGATGAGCATGGGCATGATGATGCTTCCGCCGACAACAATTTCCATGCCGTTCAAGATACTGCTGTTTGTTCTGGCAGACGGCTGGAACCTGATTATTGGGGAATTAGTATCAACCTATACGTGAAACCATAAAAACCAAATTATTAAAACCGTTGCAATAAGCTAATGATTACGGAAGATAAGAATCAAGGTTATTTGTAATAAAAGAGTATCATAAACCGTATCATAATATATCATAAACCGTGTCATAAAACCGTATCATAACACAGGCACTTAGTGAAGGGAGAAGAAACCATGTCGGTCGGAGATGCAACAGAGATAGCCGGTAGAGCAATTTATCTGATTATTACGACATCAGCCCCCGTTTTAATTGTATCCTTGATAGTCGGACTTGCTGTCAGTATTTTTCAGACAGTGACATCAATACAAGAGCAGACCTTGACGTTTGTTCCCAAGATCTTGGCGGAGTTCCTGGCACTTATCGTGGCGGGGTCTTGGATGCTGGATAATATGAGCGGATTTATGACGGAATTATGGAGTGATTTTAATGCATATATTAGATGAACATGGATTTGACCTATGGGCTGGCGGATACGATCAGTCCGTATCGACAGCTGATGATAAAGATTTATACCCCTTTGCAGGATATCAAAAACTGATGACTGCCGTATATTCCAGCGTAATGGAAAAGGGCTCTGCCACTGTTTTCGATATCGGAATAGGAACAGGCACGCTATCAACCAAATTATATGAGTCAGGAAATACCATAACTGGCTTGGACTTTTCGGCAGAAATGCTCAACATAGCAAGAGACAGAATGCCCAATGCCAGATTAATCCAATATGATTTTTCCAAGGGCCTCCCAGACGAGCTGATCAACACAAGGTTTGATTTTATAATCAGCACTTACGCAATACATCACTTAGAAGACACTATGAAAGTGGCCTTAATCCGCGAGCTGCTTGTTCTCATCGAAAAAACCGGCGTCATCTACATCGGCGACGTTGCTTTTCAAACCAGAGCAGACTTGGAAAAATGTCAGGCTTCCTGCGGCAGTGCGTGGGATCAAGACGAATATTACTTTGTATTCCAGGAAATATATGACCAGTTAAAAGACGAGTGCCACCTGACATATCATCAAGTTTCACACTGTGCAGGCTTGCTTGAGATTCGTAATTTTTAAACAGCAAAGAACCCAACACAAATCGTAGAGAACACGATTTGGCATCTTTCATACAAGAACGGAGTTGATAAAAGCAGAATGCTAGACATATCCTTTACATTCGCTGATCTAGAATATTTTTTATTCATCTTCGTGAGGGTCACCAGCTTCATCTACATTGCCCCTTTTTTTGGTATGACCAATACGCCGAACCGGGTAAAAATCGGTCTGGGCTTATTTATTGCCTATCTGCTCAACGGAGCCTTTCCAAACGGTGAAGTCCTATACACGACCCTGACCGGTTTCATAGCCATCGTGCTAAAAGAAGCAGTCTGCGGTTTCTTGATCGGTTTCGGTGCCAATCTATGTACCAGCATCGTAGCCTTTTCCGGTCACATCGCTGATATGGAAACAGGCTTAAGCATGGCTTCGCTTTTTGACCCGACCACCAGAGAACAGACAAGTATCACCGGTATTTATTATAACTATGTCATCATGCTGATGCTCATGGTAAGCGGCATGTATCAGTTCCTTTTACAAGCACTTGCCGACACTTTTACATTAATTCCCATAAATGGCGCGGTTTTCAGGATGGACGGAATGGTATCAACTATGTTATTGTTTTTAAGGGATTACATCGTTATCGGTTTCCGCATTTCATTACCAATTTTTGTCACAACAATATTGGTCAACGCCATTCTAGGAATACTGGCAAAAGTTTCTCCTCAGCTAAATATGTTTGCCGTCGGAATCCAGATCAAGATCCTGGTCGGAGTCGGTGTTCTATTTCTTACCACCGGACTGATGCCCATTGCCGCCGACTTTATTATGCAGCAAATGAGAAAAATGGTTGTTTCCTTTGTGGAGGTCATGGTATGATGCTGAAATATAATCTACAGTTCTTTGCCAAAGACGGACCAGGCGGTGAAAAGACAGAACCCGCAACCGCAAAAAAACTAGAAGATGCCAGAAATGAAGGCCAGGTAGCCAAAAGTAAAGAAATCGCCAATGCTTTCGGCCTACTGATGCTTTTTTTGGTAATCCGATTCTATATCGGTACCGTAGGAAACAGTCTACGCAATCTGTTCAGCAATATCTACAGCCGCATGCCGGAAGTAATTAAACTTTACAATGACGAAATCCCTATCCTCACCATCCGTGACATGATTTTTGACACTATGCTTCAGCTTATCATTATAGTCGCCCCCGTCATGCTGATTGCCTTCATCGTAGCCTTCACCTGTGATATCGTTCAAGTAAAATGGAAAATCTCAGGAAAACCATTACAGCCCAAATTCAGCAAACTAAACCCAATCAAGGGATTCGGTAAAATATTTTCCAAGAACTCCCTCGTAGAGCTGCTCAAGTCCATAGCCATAATCGGCCTGATCGGCTATGTATCTTATTCCTACCTGATGGATCAGGAGAACCAGCTCTATATACTCTACGACCTCAGTATCGAACAAGCCATAGGACTGGTTGGTCAGCTGGTAACCGACCTGGGTATCCGCATATCCATTATCTACATGATCATCGCCTTTGCCGACTATGCTTACCAAAAGTGGAAATTCAGCGACGACATGAAGATGACCAAACAGGAAGTCAAAGATGAATACAAAAACCAAGAAGGAGATCCTCAGGTAAAAGCCCAGCAAAAGCGCCGCATGATGCAGGCATCCCAGCGCCGTATGATGCAGCAGCTGCCGGAAGCCGATGTCGTAATCACCAACCCCACGCATTATGCCGTGGCCATCAAATATGATGCGGATCAATATGAAGCCCCGGTAGTGTTGGCTAAAGGCGAAGACTATCTGGCCCTGAAGATCAAGGAAATCGCCAAGGAACATCATATTGAGATCGTAGAGAATAAACCTTTAGCAAGAATGCTGTATGCCAACGTCGAAATCGGCGGCTTCGTTCCTCCTGAGCTCTATCAAGCTGTCGCCGAGGTACTGGCTCTGGTGTATCATGCTCAGGGAAGGGCATAGACGGTCGCTCATATTGGCTACGCGGTCGCTCATGTTGGCTATGCGGTCGCTCGTGTTGGCTACGCGGTCATCGCCATATTGCCCAAGCATCATCTGCTCCGGTTCCGGCTCCCGAAAATAAGTGAATCTAAGTTTCTCACCCAATGATCGGCAGCTCCCGTGTCGGCATCCAGCGCCATCCTTGGCGCGTGATGCCTTGGTCGGCCATCCGTGGCCGCCCAACACTAGTTTTTCGTTTGGTGAGAAACTAAGATCCACTAATTTTCTCCCGCAAGTCACCTGAGCAGATGATGCTTGGGCAATATGACGATTCGATATTCAAAACTGGATGGTATGAAGGTGGCAATAACAGATTTAGTTGTTAAGTCAACAATAAGTATAAAGAAGCCAAACATCAAAAGGTTATTTCACATGTAGATTCGGCAATATGTGCGGACGGGCCGCTGACTTTGGTGATTTTGGGAGCGATCTTAGTGTTCCTTAGTATCCCCAGCGAAAGTCCAGGAATGTGCGGACACGGATGTCCGCACAAGTCAGCATGCGCCAAGGATGGTGCTTGCTGACGGTTTCGGGAGCGCCGAAAACAATGGGGGGATACTTAGGAACACTTAGATTGCGGACACATGAACCAAAGTCAGCGGCCCGTCCGTACATATTGCCGCCGACAAACTAAACCAGAACACACACCTCGAACTAGCGCCAAACTAAACCAGAACACACACCTCGAACTAGCGCCAAAGTAAACCAGAACATACCATTTTTTTGGCAAATAAAAAGCAAAAATGACAAAAAATACTACATGCAGTGCTGAATAAAATATGTTATACTATATCCAGTAACAAACCGTAATACAGCACTTAGCACAAAAGTGCATTCACGTTGTAGAATTCTCCGACAAAGTGTGATAAAATAATACTATTGCAGAATAGCAGAATACAGCTCATACAATACCGAAAGGAGGAAAAAGTCAGTGAAGAGAGCAGATTTAGGCGTTGCGTTATATCTTGTTTCCGCTTTTCTTATGTTTATCATAAATATTCCCAACGGGCTGCTGGATGTCCTCCTGGCCTTAAATATATCGATAGCCTTTGCCATCATGTTCGGCTGTATGTTCTCCAAAGAAGTATTGGATATGAGCTATTATCCTACTATCCTGCTGTTTACGACTATTTTCCGGATTGCGCTCAATGTTTCGTCTACCAAGAATATTCTAGGTCTGGGAGATGCCGGTCAAGTTGTGGAAGTATTTGGAAGATTCGTCGGTGGCGATGATATCATTATCGGAACGATTGTTTTTATTATATTGATTATTATCCAGTTCCTCGTTATTAATAAAGGTTCCGAGCGTGTGGCTGAGGTTACGGCAAGGTTTACCTTGGATGCGATGCCCGGTAAGCAGATGGCGATTGACGCCGATCTGAACACCGGCGCGATCACCGATGCGGAAGCCAAGAGACGCCGTGACAAGATCCAGGAAGAAGCCAGTTTCTTCGGTTCCATGGACGGTGCGGTCAAATACGTCAAGGGAGATGCCGTAATGGGACTTCTCGTTACGGTGATCAATGTCGTCGGCGGGATTGCCATGGGCATGCTCCGAGGCGGCATGGACATTACGACGGCGTTGGATCACTACGTCATCCTGACCATCGGTGACGGTCTCGTCAGCCAGATTCCTTCGCTGCTGATTTCTTTGTCTACCGGTATTCTGGTAACGAAAGGTTCTAAGGATGCCGATTTCGGTACCGCCTTGATCGGCCAGTTGTTCGGAGTACCGAAGGTGCTTTATATGGTGGGTGCAGTCATCATGGCCATGGGTATCCTGACCCCGCTGCCGGATGTGATCTTCTTGGCTATGGGCCTGGTCTTTATCGTCTGCGGACGGGTGATTGCCGGTACGATTGAAACAGCTAAGATCGAAGCAGAAGTGGATGTTGAGGAAGCTTCGGCGGAAGAGATCAGGCAGCCGGAAAATGTTACCAGCCTGTTGCAGGTTGATCCGGTCGAGCTGGAGTTCGGTTATGGTATTATTCCGCTGGCTGATGTTAATCAAGGCGGCGACTTGCTTGACCGTGTGGTTATGATCAGAAGGCAGATCGCCCTGGAACTGGGTACGGTTGTTCCGATTATCCGGCTCCGTGATAACATACAGTTAAATCCCAATCAATATATTATTAAGATAAAGGGCATTCAGGTCAGCGAAGGCGAGATCCTGTTTGACCATTATATGGCGATGAATCCAGGTTATGTGGAAGAAGAGATTACCGGGATTCCGACTTTTGAGCCTTCCTTCCATCTGCCGGCCATTTGGATTACGGAAGGCCAGAGAGAACGGGCGGAGAGCATGGGCTATACGGTGGTTGACCCGCCGTCCATCATTGCTACCCATCTGACCGAGCTGATCCGTCAATATATTGCTGAACTGCTGACCAGACAAGATGTCCAGAATCTGGTGAATAACCTGAAAGAATCTCATCCTTCCCTGGTTGAAGAACTGGTGCCCAAGCTGCTGGGACTGGGTGAAGTACAGAAAGTGCTGCAGAACCTGCTTAAGGAAGGAATATCGATCAGGGACCTGCTTACAATATTTGAGACCCTGGCGGATTATGCTGCGACGACAAGGGATTCGGATATTCTGACGGAATATGTACGGCAAAGTTTAAAAAGGGCGATTTCCAATAAGTTCTTTCCTTCGAATGAGACAACCAGCGTCGTGACCCTGGATCCCAAGATGGAGCAGGAGATCATGTCCAATGTGAAGCAGACCGAGCAGGGGGCTTACCTGACCCTCGACCCGGAGACGACGAAAACACTGATGAGTTCTGTCGGCAATGAAGTGAAGAAACTGGAGAACCTGGGCAAGAATCCGATCGTGATAACCTCTCCGATCGTCAGGATGTATTTCAAACGTCTGACCGAAGATTATTTTAAGGATCTCATCGTAGTGTCTTATAATGAAATCGACAGTAATGTAGAATTGCAGTCTGTCGGGATGGTGACAGCATGATTATTAAGAAATTTCAAGGCAAAACGGAAGCGGAAGCGGTTGACACTGCCAAAAAAGAACTGGGTAACAATGTCGTTGTGATGAATGTCCGCAATGTCAAGAAAAAAGGCGTGTTCAGCTTCTTAAGCGCACAGACCGTAGAGGTCACCGTTGCTTTGGAAGATGAGAATGAGCGTTACGGCAACGGCAGTATCCGCAAAGAAGAGCGGACGAATCTTCAGTCAGCAGCGAAACCGGCACCGGCCGCGAAAAAACTGGATATCCTTGTAGATGACAAGGCAGCCAATGACCCTGCGCTGAGCCATCAGCAGAAGAATCAGAAGCAGGTGAATCATCAGCAGAACCAGATGCTGAATAGCCAGAATAACAAGATGATGAATATCCAGCAGAATCACCTGATGCCGGATCAGGTCGTAACGGCGAATGTGGCCCTGGAGGAAAAGCTTGACAGCCTGCATTCCCTTTTAGAGCAGCAGCTTCAGAAACCGGAAGAGGAAAAAGAAGATCCGGAAGAAAAAGAAGGCCACAACGAGATGTATGTTTTTATGCGCCTGCTATATAATACGATGATCGATAATGAAGTAAATGAAAAATACGCCAACCAGATCATTGATGAACTTGAAAAGAACAATAAGCCGAATATGCCCTTTGATTATGCGTTATCCAATATCTATCAGAAAATGATCTTAAAATTCGGTAAGCCGGCGGTTATCCAGCCGGCTGAAAATGGTACTAAGGTAGTTTTTTTCATTGGCCCCACCGGTGTCGGGAAAACCACGACAATAGCCAAGATTGCCTCCAGATTCAGCGTGGAGGAGCGTAAGAAGGTCGCCCTCCTGACGGCGGATACCTACCGGATCGCCGCGGCGGAGCAGCTGCGGACCTATGCCAATATCCTGGAAGTGCCCTTCCGGGTCATTTATACCAAAGAGGAAATAGAGCAGGCCATGACCGACTTTAAGGACTATGATTTTGTGCTTGTCGATACGGCCGGGCATTCCCATCAAAATGAAACTCAGCGGGAAAACATGAACAACTTTATCCATTCGGTGGACGGACTGGTGGAAAAAGAGGTTTTTTTGGTCTTGAGTGCGACCACGAAATATCGGGATCTGGTAAGCATAGCCGATACATACTCGGAAATGACCGAGTATAAACTGATTTTTACCAAATTGGATGAGACGACTACTTTGGGGAATTTGCTGAATCTGAAGTTATATACCGGGGCATCGCTGTCTTATATGACATGCGGCCAGAATGTACCTGATGATATTGAGGAATTTAATCCACAAAAGACAGTGAAGCAATTGCTGGGGGGGAGAAAGTAGCGTCCGGAGCGGCTAAGTCAAAAATAGCTAAGACAAGAAAAGCTAAGACAAGAATAGCTAAGATAAGAATAGCTAAGATAAGAATAGCTAAGACAAGAATAGCTAAGAATAGCCAAGACGTGAAGATGTTTTCACCCGGCTGACGATATAAATGTGTGAGTCAGCGCACAGATTGGAGCTAAATGGATCAGGCAGAACAGTTAAGGAATATTATTAAAGCGCATGGTGCGCCGTATCGGCCGCTGGCCAGGGTAATCACCGTAACCAGCGGGAAAGGCGGGGTAGGTAAGTCCAATACAGCAATCAACCTGGCAATCCAGTTCCGCAAGATGGGCCAACGGGTCATTATCCTGGATGCTGATTTCGGGTTGGCTAATATAGAAATCATGTTTGGTGCCGTTCCCAAGCATAATTTATCTGATTTGATATATCAGGGGAAAAATATAAAGGATATCATTACCTGGGGGCCCATGGAAGTGGGATTTATATCCGGCGGTTCCGGTATTGCCGGGCTATCGAATCTGAGCCGTGAATATTTGATTTATATCATCAAGAACCTGGCGGAGCTGGATGCGATTGCGGATGTCGTCATCGTGGATACAGGGGCTGGGATTTCAGAAGCGGTACTGGAGTTTTTAGTGGCAAGCGGCGAGATCTTGCTGGTCACGACGCCTGAGCCGACGTCCATCACGGATTCCTATTCCCTTTTGAAGGCTCTTAACCGGCATCCCCGGTTTTTTTCCGAAGCTTCTCAGATTAAGGTGATTGCCAACCGCGTGGAGAGCCAGAATGAAGGCCAGACCTTATTCAATAAACTGAATGCGGTGGTTTCGCGATACCTGAAACTGCCGATTATTTATCTGGGCGCGGTACCTCAGGATAACCAGCTGAGCAAGGCCGTCATGCAGCAGATGCCGGTTTCCCTCCAGTCACCTGCTGCCAAATCAACCCAGGCATTTGAGATGATTGCCGCAAGACTGATGAATAAAGAAGAAAATAATAATTTAAAGAAAAGGGGTATGGCCGCATTTTTTTCCCATATTGTCACGGGGAAGAAACCACAAGGTTGATGCGTCCGGTTTTATATGATAATCAGCGCATCTGGCATTTTGTTCTTTCGTCATATCAAAAGGGCATGCCGGATGTGTTTACTTATGGGAGGTGTTAAACTATGTTATCCAAGTACGTTCAGCCGGGAAGCAGGCTGGAGATTCAGGTCGTGGAAAAGCTGAAGTCAGCGAATGCCGCAGAAAAGAAAAAGGTCTATCAGAGCCAGGTGTATGAAATCGTTTCAGAAGACCGGATGGAAATCACTATGCCACTGGAAAAAACCAAGCTGATCCTGCTTCCGGTCGATGTGGAATATGACTTTTATTTTTATACCAGTCAGGGATTATATCAATGTTTCGGCAAGATCATTGACCGCTATAAGGATAGCTCTTTGTATCTGCTGCTGATAGAACTGACCAGCAACCTGCGTAAATTCCAGCGGCGGGAGTATTATCGCTTCAGCTGTGCCCTGGAAATGAATTCCCGCCCGTTGGAAAAAGAAGAAATCGATTCCTTAGACAACCGTGTTCTTGAACTGATCCCGGGCATGCCACTGCAACGCAGCGTGGTAGTGGATATCAGCGGCGGGGGTTTACGGTTTGTTTCCAATTATTCTTACGAACCGGATGTTTTGATCAACTGCCGGTATCATCTGGTCATTGATGGTAAGAATAAAGAATATAATCTGGTCGGCAAGGTCTTAAGTGTCAGAGAGCTGGAAAACCGCCCCGGTGTATTCGAGCACCGTGTCCAGTATATGGACATTGATACGGAAGAAAGGGAAGAAATCATCAAGTTTATTTTTGAAGAGGAAAGAAAAAACCGTAAAAGGGAAAGAGGATATTAGTCAATATATATAAAAAAGAATTTGTAGGAAACAAAAAAATTTATGTGTTTTATACAAATTTTTACTCACAGTTATTATGCACTTATGTGAAGACGCGCCTGTGTTATACTCAATTTCAGGAATGCAGATCACGAACATGAAAGAAGGTAACATGAAAGAAGATGTTAATAAGCTGGTTGCGATAGCAAGCTCAACCGGCGGCCCAAGGGCACTTCAGACATTAATTTCTTCACTTCCTAAAGATTTGGGTGTTCCGGTACTCATCGTTCAGCATATGCCGGCCGGGTTTACGGCAGCACTGGCTGACCGGCTTGACTCCATCAGCGAGCTTAAGGTGGTGGAAGCTAAAGACGGAGAAGAAGTAGTAGCAAACCATGTCTATCTGTCAAGAGGCGGCGTCCACATGAATATACGGAGACAGGGCGCAAGACATGTCATTAAGTACAGTGACGAAGAACACCGGGAGGGTGTCAAGCCCTGTGCCAATTATATGTACGAGTCACTGGCAGGATGTATGTATAATGAAGTGGTCTGTGTGGTCCTGACCGGGATGGGAGCTGACGGAACGCAAGGGATCGGCAATCTGATCCGCAGCAAAAAGGTCTATGTCATTGCCCAGAACGCGGAATCATGTGCTGTCTATGGAATGCCACGGAGTGCCGTGAATGCAGGGATTGTTGACAAGGAACTGACCCTTACCCTGATTGCAAATGAAATAACAATGAAAGTGAGGCAAAAATGAAATGGATGTAAGTCAATATTTAGAGATTTTTCTTGATGAAACGAAGGAACATTTACAGAGCCTGAATACTCAGATCCTGAATCTCGAGCAGGAGCCTGAGGATATGGATACCATCAACGAGATTTTCCGCGCCGCGCACTCTTTAAAAGGCATGGCCGGGACTATGGGCTATAAGAGAATGCAGGCTCTGACACATGAGATGGAGAGCGCATTTACCGAAGTCCGCAGCGGTACTCTCAAAGTCAAGAGCAATTTGATTGATGTCCTGTTTCAAAGCCTGGATGCCTTGGAAGAATATCTGGAAAATATCCAAAAGAATGCGGATGAAGGAACCAATGATAACGAACATTTAGTCAAGCAGCTGCAGGATATCCTGGCCAACAAGCCGGATGAAGCAGAGGCGCCTACAGCAGGCCCGCGAGCGCCAGAGCCAGAGCAGGAAGCCGCTCCGGAGGCCGAGAAGCAGGAGAAGTGGATGGATATTAATTTAGGTGAATCAGAAAGCAGAGTATTGGCAGTCGCCAAGAAACAAGGCCGGAATGTATACGGGCTCACTGTTAAGGTGCAGGAGACCTGCCTGTTGAAAGCAGCCAGGGCATTTTTGGTCTTTAAGGCCGTGGAAGACCTTGGTGAAATCGTTGTTTCACAGCCTCCTACTCAGGATATCGAAGATGAGAAATTCGACCAGACCTTCAATCTAGTCGTCATCTCGGAATATCCGCTGGATAAAGTCATTGCGGCCGCCGAGAACGTATCGGAAATTGAGCAGGTAAGCGGCGGGATTATGGATATTGACACCTCAGTCGTTGAAGATGCGGAAGAAGATGACATGGATCAGCAGGTTTCCGAGACCGTGCTGGCCCTGGACAATAGCACCCAGAAAAGCAGTCAGGGTTCTTCTTCACAGAATGAAAGGAAGTCTTCCAAGCCGGTGGTTAACCGCACCGTCCGGGTTGACATCGAGAAATTAGACGTCCTGATGAATCTTGTCAGCGAGCTGATCATCGCCAAGAATTCACTGGTGTCGGCTTCCAGCAGTGAAGAGACCAATGCGCGCAACGGCGTCAATGAACAGATCGAATACCTGGAGAGCGTGACGACCAACCTACACGAATCCGTCATGAAGGTGCGGATGGTTCCCATCGAAAGCGTCGTGAACAAATTCCCGAGGATGATCCGCGACCTGTCCAAGAAACTGAATAAGAAAATTGAACTATACATGTCCGGTGAAGAAACCGAGCTTGACCGTACTGTGGTGGATGAAATCGGCGATCCTTTGATGCATCTGCTGCGCAATGCCGCCGACCATGGGCTGGAAGAAACGGCCGACCGGATCCGTTCCGGCAAGTCGGAAATCGGCTCGATTTTCCTGGATGCCTTCCAGGACGGCAATAATGTCGTGATCGAAGTACGTGACGACGGAGCCGGCGTCGATGCCGAAGCCGTGAAGAAACGGGCGATTGAAAGAGGTATCATCACCGCCGACCAGGGCGATAACATGACCGAGAAAGACATCATCGATCTGCTGTTCCATGCCGGATTTTCTACTGCCGCCAAGGTTTCTGACGTATCGGGACGCGGCGTCGGCCTGGACGTTGTCAAGTCCAAGATCGAAGCGCTGAGCGGCGAAGTGGAAGTCAAGAGCCGGAGAGGGGAAGGTAGTACCTGGACGATCCGTCTGCCGCTGACTCTGGCGATCATCCAGGCCCTGATGGTTACCGTGGGAGGCGAGAAATACGCCATTTCCCTGGGCAGTATCCAGACCATCGAAGACATTACTCCCGAGGACATCAAGTTTGTCCAAGCCAAAGAAGTAATCAATCTTCGTGGTACTGTAATCCCGATTATCCGTATGAGTGAAGTACTTGATATTGAAAGCAAAAAAGCGCATAATGAAGACATGGTAGTAGTCATCGTTAAAAAAGGTGACAAAATGGCCGGCCTCATTGTCGATGAGTTGATGGGACAGCAGGAAATCGTTATCAAGTCCTTAGGCAAATATATCAGCAAATGCAAATTTATCAGCGGCGCAACCATTTTGGGTGACGGCGAAGTAGCGCTGATACTGGATGCAAACGCACTCATTTAAGAGAAGGAGGACGAGAAAATGGAAGAATTAAACCTGATCCACGAAACTACGCAGTTTATTGTGATACAGTTAGGAGAAGAGCAGTACGGCGTTGACATCAAATATATTGACAATATTGTCAGGATGCAGCATATTACCAGAGTGCCCAAGGTTCCTGAGTACCTGAAAGGCGTCATTAACCTGCGTGGCGAGGTAATACCGGTCATGAGCATCCGGCTGAAGATGGACCTGCCGGAAGACGAAATCACTAAAGACACCAGGATCATTATCCTGAAACTGGAAGTACACGGCATGATCGGCATCGTCGTAGACCAGGTCAAGGAAGTGGTGACCTTGCAGAACGAACAGATCGAAAAGGTATCCTACGACGGCAAGGATGAAAGAATCAACTATATCGTCGGCATTGGCAAGTATGACGGAGGTCTTATATCCTTATTGGACTTGAATTCAGTCATCGTGGAAAGAGAAGTATAAAAACGAGAGAGGAAACTGTCAGGTTCGTAAAGCCTGAATGTGGCAGTTTCTGAATCTCGTTTATGAGAAGAAGCTGCATGGTTTGACAAGAACCGAACCTGACAGTTGCTGAATCTCGTTGCGGAACGGCTTTAGCCGTTCTTCGCATGGAATGATATATAAGGAGAAGCGCAGTTATGAACGACCTGAGTTTAGAAACAATGTCAAATGAATATTATGACGTACTGAAAGAAATAGGCAATATCGGAGCCGGCAATGCCACAACAGCATTGGCTCAGATGATAGGAAGCAAAGTCGATATGGCAGTCCCGCAAGTCAAGTTATTGGAGTTTCAGGAAGTGGGCAGCATGATGGGGGGCGAAGAACAGATCATGGCGGGAATCTGTCTGGCCGTCGAAGGCGATATCACCGGCAGCATCATGTTCCTGCTGCAGCAGGAAGCGGCCAAACATCTGATTACGAAGCTGATGCCGGGGATGGGTGATGAGAATTCCATGGATTTTACGGAAATGGAACTGTCCGCCCTGAAGGAGGTCGGCAATATCATTGCCGGATCTTACCTGAATTCCCTGTCCAGCCTGACCAACCTGACGATCTATCCGTCGGTACCGGATCTGGCAGTGGACATGGCCGGTGCCATCTTAAGCATCCCGGCTATCCAGTTCGGAACGATTGGCGATCATATACTGCTGATCCAGACACAGTTTATTGATGAAAAGAGTTTAGAAGGATATTTTATTTTGCTTCCTGATCTGGACTCTTATAGCAAAATTTTAGCATCCCTGGGGATTAGCTTTTAATTAAATACAAATAAGAGGGAGCTGAATAAATGAGTGAAATGATAAAGGTCGGAATGGCTGATTTGAAGATTTGTGTCGCGCCTGACACGATTACCACCCAGGGACTGGGGTCCTGCGTCGGTGTTGCAATTCGAGATCCGCAGACAGGAATCGGGGGCTTGGCTCATGTCATGCTGCCGGACAGCCAGGCCATTAAGAACAATTCCAACATCCCCAAGTTTGCCGATACGGGAATCGTTGAATTAGTCAGGCAGATAGTGGCCCGGGGGGGATCCAGGAACCGTCTTGTCGCTAAGATAGCCGGCGGAGCACAGATGTTTTCATTCCAGAGCAAATCGGACATGGTCCGGATCGGGGAAAGAAATGCCGAAGCCTGCAAGAAAAAGCTTCAGGAAATGAGGATTCCTATTTTGGCAGAAGATACAGGATTAAATTATGGGCGTACCGTTATTTTCCATCCGGCGACCGGCGACTTCGTTATCAGAGCGGTCGGAAAACCGGAAAGGAAGATATGAAAAAGCGCAAATTATTGGCACCGTTCCTGATGCTTACAGCAGGGGCGGCTGTCAGTATTGTTATGTTTATTTATAAGTATGAACTAAGAGAGATGTTGGGAATACTTATATTAGTATTAGTAGTATTTTTTATCTTCGGATTCCTGATTGCCAAGATGCTGGACAGATTCGACCGCCAGAACGAGAAAATCGCCAGTGAAAACGAAGGGGAAGTCATCGAAAAAGACGCCGAAGACGGCGAGGAAGACGATTAGTATACTTCAGTAGTTTACTTTAGTGAGTGTAGCGTA
>DBDJ01000072.1:0-8425 GCA_002293525.1 Lachnospiraceae bacterium UBA935 | reverse complement strand
GCGGGGTATGGGGCGGAGCCCCATTTAGAATATGAGGTGTACGGGTGGACGAAGCAAGCAGAAAAAAATTGTGGGAAGAGTATTCCAAAATAAAATCTCCCGAAATACGTGAAAAAATCATACTGGAATATGCTCCGCTGGTGAAACTGGTAGCCGGAAGACTTAGCATGTACCTAGGCTATAACGTCGAGTATGATGATCTGGTAGGTTACGGCATCTTTGGGTTAATTGATGCTATTGATAAGTTTGACAGCTTGAAAGCGGTTAAATTTGAAACCTATGCCAGCCTCCGTATCCGGGGCGCGATTCTGGATCAGATCCGCAAGATGGACTGGATTCCCAGGACGATCCGGCAGAAGCAGAAGCGGATCGACACGGCGATTAAGGAGATCGAAACGATGCAGGGCCGCAATGCCACGGATGAAGAAATAGCCCAGAGCCTCGGGATTACCGATGATGAATATCTTGACTGGCAGTCGCAGATGAAGGTTACCGGGGTGGTTTCCCTTAATGAGTTCATGGAACAGGGCAGCGAAGTCCCTTCAGATCAGAACACCCAGTCGCGGTTCGACGGGCCGGAAGAGGTGCTGGAAAAAGACGAACTGAAAAAGATGCTGATGCAGGCTCTGGAATTACTGACGGAAAAAGAGAAAAAGGTTATTTTACTATATTATTATGAAGAGCTGACGTTAAAGGAAATCAGCCGTGTCCTGGAAGTTTCAGAGTCTCGGATATCGCAGCTTCATACTAAAGCATTACAGAAAATGAAAGCCAAAATGGGAAATTATATGGGAATTTTGGAGTAGGAGATTTACTATGCCAAACGGTTATTTTCAGTTGTTTCAGAATGAATCCGGTACTTATTTACGGCTTGTCAAAGCGACAGAGGAGGGGGAAAAC
The DNA here is from genome assembly GCA_002293525.1 of Lachnospiraceae bacterium UBA935. GTDB lineage: Bacteria > Bacillota > Clostridia > Lachnospirales > Lachnospiraceae > UBA935. The sequence continues at coordinate 7,525 of DBDJ01000072.1, read as the reverse complement.
AGTAAAATAAACGAAATCATGGAGTACTTGAATACGCAGGGAATCTATTATGATCTGGCCACCTTGAATCAAGGCATCGGCATGGCGGCACAAAGTGCAGAGAAGGAGATGTACATACCTTTGAATCCGCAGTTTTTCCGTCCGGTCAATGAGACTTATAAGTTATGGGTCAATCCTGACAAGATGTCGGTTTTTGCCCGTTTTTATGCGCCTTCTGTCGGCGGGCAGCGAATGTCGGCCGCCGAGTTTTACCGTGACCTGCAGTATCAGAATATCGTATGCGGGATTAAAAATGCGATTATTGATGAACATTTCGTGAATCCGCAGTTTGGTACAGATATCATGATTGCCGAAGGGATCGCGCCGCGGCATGGCAGCGACGCCAGCATCGAGTATTATTTCAGTACCGATCTGTCCGTCAAGCCGACGCTAAATGAAGACGGCAGCGTGGATTTTTTTAACCTGAACAATATCAACCACTGTAACAAAGACCAGATGTTAGCGAAGCTGATCCCGGAAGACAGCGGTGAAGTCGGACATAACGTATTTAATGAACCGATCAAGCCGCGGGATGTGAGAAAGATCCAGCTGAAGCCGACCAATAATGTTTATCTTTCTGACGATAAACTGGCGATGTTTTCCAGTGTGGACGGCCATGTCATGCTTGTCGAAGGAAAAGTTTTCGTATCTAATGTATACACGGTGGAAAATGTCAACAGTGCGACCGGCAATATTGAATTTGAAGGCAGTGTCGTGGTACTCGGCAATGTTTTCAGCAATTACAGTGTAAAGGCCAAGGGGAATGTCGAAATAAAGGGGGTAGTAGAAGGGGCTTTTATCGAAAGCGAAGGCGATATCATCGTAGCCTGTGGCATGAAAGGCATGGGCAAAGGAACCCTGAAGGCCACGGGCAATATTATCGCCCAGTTTTTGGAAAATGCCAAGGTCGAAGCCGGCGGTTATGTCTCGACCGATTCCATCCTCCACAGTGAGGTGGTGGCCGGCAGCGAAGTCAACGTTACCAGTAAGAAAGGATTCATCACCGGCGGGAAAGTCTGCGCCGGCAATCAGGTTCAGGTGAAAACCCTAGGTTCGGAAATGGGCTCGAATACCGTTGTCGAGGTCGGGGTAGACCCCACGATGAAAATCCGGATCCAGAAGCTACAAAAAAGGATCGCCGAGCTCAATAAGGATATCAAGGCAGCACAGCCGATCTTGAACAGCATGGCGCAGAAAATAGCGCAAGGCGTGAGGCTGCAGCCGGATCAGATCAAGTATGTCCAGAACCTGACGATAGAAAATAAGCAAAAAGCTGAAGAACTTGAGGCTTCGATGGCCGAGCTTGAGGAGCTGCAGAAGATATTTGAATTGTCCGGCGGGGCACAGATCATTGTGACCGGCGAAGTGTATGTGGGAACCCAGATCTGCATCGGCGACGTGTCAATGACAGTCAAATCAAGCATGTCATACTGCCGCTTTGTGAAACACCAGGGCGAAGTCAAGATGAAAGCGATTTAGTAGCCGATAGCCACAGTCATTTGTTACTGTTCACTCATTTTTCCGGAAAGGAGGTTTGGATATGGTAATCAATCCGATTTCAGTACAGGGAGAAATAACCAGAGCCCAAGATTTATCAACGATTAAGCACAATCAGGATAATAAAGGCGTGGTAGAACAGCTAAACATCCAAAAACAGCAGGAAAACCAGACGGAGATCAAGGCCCGTCAGGTCCAGCAAAAGGATGAGACGGAAAACGAAGGAAAAAGGCATGATGCCAAAGATAAAGGCAATAATCAATATGCCGGCGACGGAGGCCGGAACCGCAAAAAAGAACGGCACGAGGTATCGGACGGCAAGGTGGTTTTAAAAGGGCAGACAAGTTTTGATATAAAAGTTTAGGGAATTTGCAGGTGAGTTTCATGGATGGAATGCAGATCATACTGTTAATAATGGGTGCGATGATATTCATCGTAAGCTTTTTGCTTCCCGGCGGAAAGGGCAGCAAAACTGCTTCCGGCGATGCTGCGGCAATAACGGAAGACCAGATCAAGTTTATGGTGGAAAAAGAAATAGATGATGCGAAACATCATATCAATGACATCATTGACGAAACAATCACCTATGCCATGGAAAAAACGGAACGCTCCATGGACCGGGTCACCAACGAGAAGATGCTGGCGATTAATGAATACTCCGACACGGTCCTCAATGAAATCAATAAAAACCAGCAGGAAGTCGTTTTTCTATACGACATGCTGAACGACAAGCATGAAACCCTGAAATCCACCGTGAGCCAGGCGACGATCACCGCCAGCGAGGTCAAGCAGACCGTCAGGGATGCGGAAGTCACTGCGAAAGAAGCCGAAGAAGCCGTCAGGGCCGTCAGGGATCAGTTACTTAGCCCCTTTCCGGGCGAAGGTACAGAGGGTTTCCGGTCAGAGCGGGCGGAGAGCGTCCCGCCGGAGCAAATGGGAAACAGTCAGCCGCTGCGAGGAGATATTCCTCTGTCGGGGAGACCGGAAAGCGGTCAACCGGACTGGGTAGAAATATTCCGGCCGGAACGAATAGAAAAAGTACCGCCGGAGCGGATCAAAAGTATACCGCCGAAACAAATGGGGAATACGCCGCTGGAACAGAGGGGTAATAAACTTCCGGAACAGATGGGAAATATACTGCCGGAGCAGATGGGAACGGAAAAAATGAGAAATATGCCCCAACAGATGGAAAGCAGCCAGTCGGTGCTTGGGATGGATGTTGCGGCAGATGATAGGGAAATGGCGACATCCCCTTTCAGTCAGTCAACGGAAAAGAAACAAAGCAGGACACTGCGGAAAGCCAAACCGTCTCCCGCGATAGCGGGTGAAACGGCGGAAACGAGAATCACTGATCATTTGCCCAGACAGATGGAGATACTATTTAAAGGAAACAGTAGCGGGGGCAGAAATAATAACGAAAGAATACTGGAGCTGCATAAAGCCGGAAAGTCTAACATGGCGATAGCGAAAGACTTAGGACTGGGTCTTGGCGAAGTGAAATTAGTCATTGATTTATTTGAAGGTACAAATTAGCCGTATTTCAGCTGGTCATGCAGCAGGGTAATGACCAGCTGTTTCGATTATATTTTATATTTTGCTTAGATTGACATATTTTGCTTAGATTGACATATTTTGCTTAGATTGACACGGGGGTTAATATGAAGCTGAGGTACTATTTAAGAGGCTTAGGAATCGGTATACTGGTGACAGCGATTGTAATGAGCATTGCGGCGTCAGGAGGAGCAGAGTCTCTGAGTGATGAAGAAATCAGAGAACGAGCCATAGCGCTGGGCATGACGGACAATGTGGTCTTATCCCAATTCAGGAGCGATGATGAGAAGCTGCCTGCCGATGTATCGGAAGGAGTACCGGAAAGCGGTGCCAATGCGGACCAGGAAGACTTGCCTTCCACAGAGCCGGCCGCAGCCGTATCTTCATCAGAGCCGGATGCCGCCCTGCCTTCCTCAGAGACGGATGCTCAATTGCCTTCGTCAAGCCAGGAGAGCACCGAATCGGCATCGCAATCGACAGTTACACCGGCGGCAACGCCTTCCCCAGCAGCAACGCCTTCCCCGACAGCAGACCCCTCACTGTCGTCGGCACCTTCGGCCTCGGTGGCACCATCGCCGACAGCACGGCCTTCAACAGCAGGCATGGGTTTGCCGGCAGAAGATGTCAGTGAAATCACCATAGCGATCAATAGCGGCGACGGTTCTTATACCGTTTGTCTGAGACTTGAACAAGCCGGCCTGATATCATCGGCCTCAGAATATGATGTCTACCTGAATCAAAACGGCTACGATAGAAAACTGCGGGTGGGAAACCATGTGATTCCATCGGGCGCAGACCAGAAAACAATTGCTGAAATCCTGACGGGAAATTGACTATTTTTAAATCAGTTTTCGCCTGTGATAACAGCAAAATCATTGATACCTATACAGAAAACAGCGAGATTATTGATTATCATTCTTGATTATCCAATTAGTGTGTGATATAATTCAAATGTTGTGACTAAAAATCACGTATGCCGATGAACTGTTGGTGTCCGCGACAGCGGATAGACAGCGAAGATGACGCATACGGAAGAAACAAACCAAACGGAGGTAAAAAATGAGTGTTATTTCAATGAAACAGTTATTGGAAGCAGGTGTTCATTTCGGACATCAGACAAGAAGATGGAACCCCAAGATGGCTCCCTATATCTTCACCGAACGGAACGGTATCCATATCATCGACCTGCAGAAATCCGTCGGCAAAGTGGATGAAGCGTACCGGGCAATTTTTGAAGTTGCCTCACAGGGCGGGACAATCCTTTTCGTCGGTACCAAGAAACAAGCCCAGGATGCCGTCAAATCAGAAGCCGAACGCTGCGGCATGTACTATGTCAATGAAAGATGGCTGGGCGGCATGCTGACCAATTTCAAGACCATCCAGAGTCGGATTGAAAGACTGAAATCCATCGAAAAAATGTCGGAAGACGGCACCTTTGATGTTTTACCCAAGAAAGAAGTTATCGCTCTCAGAAAACAATGGGAAAAATTAGAGAAGAATCTTGGCGGCCTGAAAGAGATGAAGCGGGTTCCCGATGCCATCTTTGTAGTCGATCCCAAGAAAGAGCGAATCTGTGTTCAGGAAGCGCATACTTTAGGAATCACCCTGATCGGTATCGGCGATACCAATTGTGATCCGGAAGAACTTGATTATATTATCCCCGGCAATGATGATGCCATCAGAGCCGTGAAACTGATCGTAGCCAAGATGGCCGATGCCGTCATCGAAGCCAACCAGGGCGAAGAAGCCCTGACCGCAGAAGATGTAGCAGCAGCCCCGCAGGCGGCGCCAGCTGAAGATATCGAAGAAGTAGCTGTCGCGGCGGAATAAAAGCGAAGCGGCGGAAACGGTGGAATAGCGTAAGCGGTGAAGCAGCGTAGAGCTGAAGTAAGTAAGCAGAAAGGTAATTAAAGGTGTAAAAATGGCAGATATTACAGCAGCAATGGTAAAAGAATTACGGGAATTGTCCGGTGCCGGCATGATGGACTGTAAAAAGGCGCTCGGAGAGACCAATGGCAATATAGAAGAAGCAATTGAGTATTTGAGAAAGAACGGTCAGGCAAAAGCGGAGAAGAAAGCCGGCCGGATCGCGGCCGAAGGGCTTTGCAAGGTAGTGGTAAAAGGCGACACGGTTGCGGCCGTGGTCGAAGTCAATTCCGAGACCGACTTCGTAGCCAAGAATGAAGAATTTCAGAACTTTGCCGTAGCCGTAGCAGAGCAGGTAGTCAATTCGGATGCCGCTGATGTCGAAGCATTATTAGCAGAAAAGTGGTTAACCGATACCAGCAAAACGGTCAAAGAAGTTCTGGTTGAGAAGATCGCCAGAATCGGCGAAAACCTTAGCATCAGAAGATTTGAGAAAGTCGTTGCCGAAAGCGGCTGTGTCGTATCTTATGTCCACGGCGGCGGCAAAATCGGCGTTATCGTGGAAGCGACAACCAATATGATTAATGACGCGGTCAAAGAAGCCCTGAATAATATTGCTATGCAGGTGGCGGCGCTTTCACCCATCTATGTCCGCACGGAAGAGATTTCTGAAGAATACAAAGCCCACGAGCTGGAAATTCTTATTGCCCAGGCTCAGAATGACCCTAAGAATGCCGGAAAACCTGAGAACATTATCGAAAAGATGGTTCAGGGCCGACTCAATAAACAGCTGAAGGAAGTCTGCCTGCTGGAGCAAGCCTATGTAAAAGACGGCGACCTTACTGTAGCCCAGTACGTAGCCCAGGTAGCCAAGGAAACTGGTGCCGAACTGTCAATCAAGAGATTTGTCCGCTACGAGACCGGAGAAGGGATCAAGAAAAAGACGGAAGACTTTGCGGCTGAGGTTGCCAAGCAGATGGGGAACTGAGCGGGCTTTAAGAGGCTTAGGCTGAAGTGATATAAGGAAGCGTGAGAACGCCGTGAATTAGGCTGTTGGGCCGAGATTTGCGGCGTTTTTTGACCGGATGGGTTGGCGATTATGAGCGGGAGCGGGTAGCGTAAAGTATCGCAGATTATCGCCGGCTTTGGGGGAGGGTTTGGTCAAATGTTGGTCAGGGCGTTTGGTCAAGAAAATTTGCCGGTTTGGTCAAAAGTGTTTGCCATGTTGATGGAATCTTTTTATTGAATCATTTGTTTTGACATGATATTATACATATAGTAGAGAAACGAAACACATAACTACATATGGGGGATGGGGAATTTGAAAAATAAGTTTAGAAAGAAGTTGTTTGAATTACCAGATTTAAAGGATTCATTTTTTGATTCATTGAAATTAGATTATTTAGAATTCGATGTATGGTATGCCAAAAAATCAGAAGAGAAAGAGTTGGCATATATTTATGATGATGATGATGGAATAAAAGCATTTTTATATTTGAAAAATGAATATGATGACAAAGCAGAGAGCATTTCTTTAGATAAAGGGCTGATACCAGCAGAATCTCGTATTAAAATTGGGACATTAAAACTCTTGGATACGATACAGGGGGTACGATTAGGAGAAGGTGCTATTGGAATGGCTTTATGGTATTGGCAGAGTCAGCCAGTAAACGAAATATATGTTACGGTGTTTCCTAAGCACTTGAAATTAATTAGAATGCTTGAACGGTTTGGCTTCAAATGTAGAGGGAAAAATAATAGGGGGGAGAATGTATATTTCAAGGATAAGCGGTGCATTGATCTTAGCGATTCGTATACAGCGTTCCCATATATTAACGGACAATTTGCTCATTGTGGATATATACCGATTAATGATGACTTTCATGATACCTTATTTCCCTATTCTGAACTAAAAAATACAGAACAGGAATCACAAGAGATTGCAGCAGCAAACGGAATTACTAAGGTTTACTTGGCGACACCGTCATCTTCTATCAATTACCAGATAGGTGATCCGGTTTTAATTTACAGGAGATACACGGGAACACAGGGCAAGCCGGGATTTAAGTCAGTGGTGACTTCTTTCTGTACAATAGTAGAGGTGATTGAGGTGAAAAGGTATGGTAAAGCAAACATATCATTGAATGAATTTATAAGTCAGGTTGGCAACAAATCTGTTTATAATGAACATGAATTACATGAGCTATATCATAATAGCAAAAATTTATTTTTGCTAGTTATGACATATAACGGTTTCTTAGGTAGTGGGAAAAATATAAATTACATGACGTTAAAAAATGCAGGCTATTTTGATGCATATCCTTATCAAGTTAAACTTGATAGAAAGCAATTTGAAAATATTTTAGAGATAGGTGGAAAAGATGTGCGAAATATTGTTATCAATTAACCCAGAGCATATAGAGAAAATTTTTGAAGGTAAGAAAGAATATGAATACAGGAAGATTAAGTGTAGAAGAAAAGTAGATAAAATAATTATTTATGCAACATTTCCTGTCATGAAGGTAGTTGGTGAGGCAGATGTAAAAGAGGTGTTAGTTGCATCGCCGAAAGA
>DBDJ01000061.1 GCA_002293525.1 Lachnospiraceae bacterium UBA935 | reverse complement strand
ACGGGGTACACCGGGCCGACCGGTGCTACCGGATACACGGGGTACACCGGACCGACCGGCGCTACGGGGCCTACCGGCTATACAGAACCGGATATAAAAGGAAAAAACACTTAGCACATTATGCGATCCGGTGCCACTCATCGGCAAACTTTAACCTGACAATGATGCTGCCGTTTTCATACACGTTGATATGATCTACCAGTTCAACCAGAATCTCTCTTGTCAGTTTGTCAAAGGTTTGATACTTTCTAAAAGCAGTCAAAGAATGGTTTTCCGTTTCCGGGGCATTTTCCAATTCAGCTTTTTCAACGGCAAGGTTGTCTAAAATGATCTTGACAGATATGATCTGACGTTCGTAATCCTCACTCATGTGACGGTAATCGCTATGCGTGATTTCTCCGTCTTTCCAGTCCTGATATACTGACTGCTTATAACGCATGATTTTTATGTATTCCTTTTTCTTGGATTCTATTAACCCGTCAAGCCGGGCCGACTGACTTTTTTGAAGCGGCGAAGCGTTTACTTCCCTAATAATACTTGTGCTGTCTATGTAAAGATATATATACTGCTGAATGGTATATAAGACAGCCGCCTCCAGCAGATCATGCTTGACGGAGTGCTTTGAACAGGCTGTTTTGGACTGATCCTTATAGGTGCGGCAGAAATAATATACAAAGCCTTTGACTTCGCTCCGGGTCATCGCTTTACAGCAATCAGCGCAACGGAGATAACCGCTGAAAAGATAGAGCTTATTTTGAGCCGGTGCGGTTCTGGTATCACGTTTCAGCAGCTCCTGTACTTGATTGAACACGTTTTTTTCGATAATTGGCTCGTGGGTGTTTTCCACTATAAACCATTCCTTTTCAGGTACTTGCACCTGTTTATGGATTTTATGGCTTTTTACGCGCTGACGTCCCTGCACCATATCTCCGGTAAAAAGACGATTTTTCAAAATATCCCCTACGGTTTTGGCACACCATAAGGGTTTGTTTTCGGCAAAAGGATTCTGATAGTTATAACCTTTGCTTTTTTTGTACTCCGAAGGACATAGGACGCCATGATGGTTAAGGTTGCGGACAATAGCATTTTTACTCATGCCTTCCAGAAACCACATATAAATATTCCGTATCACTTCGGCAGCCTCTTCATCAATTATCAGGCTGTGCCGATCCTGGGGATTTTTCATGTACCCGTAAACCGCAAACCCCCCTATAAATTCACCGTTCCTCCGTTTATAATCAAATACCTGCCTGATCTTTTTGGAAGTCTGATAACAGAAATTGTCATTCATGACATTGGTAATCGGGACGACCAGACTCGAAACGCTGTCAGGGTCTTTGTAACTGTCTATTCCCTCAGACAGGCTGATAAACCGTACATTCATCTGGACAAACAGGTTCTCGATCAGACTGCCGGCATCACTGTAATTACGGGAGAGACGGGAAAGGTCTTTGACAATGACACAGTTTATCTTTTGGTTCATTACGTCAGCTATCAGGTTCTGAAAACCGATCCTGTTCGTGTCGGTGCCGGTGCAGCCATCGTCGGAATACTCTGCCGTTACGGAAAATTCATCAGAATGCTCCAGACAATATTCATCCAGCAGTTTCTTTTGGTTCAGCACGCTGTTGCTATCGTCATTGCCCTTGCCCACATCCTCCTTGGAAAGGCGGATATATTTCCCGGCCTGCCAAGGGGATGCCGGATAATATGCCCGATCAGCTGTCTGGCCTCCTCTGTTTCTGGTTCTTGCCATATCGTCTCCGGCTTTATGCTCTTTCTTTCTATGTTATGTAAATATTTGATTGTCCTATGAAGAAATGCCATGTTTTCCTAAATTAACGGGCGATACCGGGCCAACCGGGGCTACCGGTTACACCGAACAGTAAATACTGGCACAACATAGTACGCCCTGCCAATAAGAAACAAAATTGAGGAAATAAAAGCCCGTAAGTTATAACGTACAAGCGGAAACACATAGTTTTAATAAGCCATTCATTAATTTCCAAATTCGCCATCATCTGGGAGAACAACGGAAATGGAAGGATAAGTTGAAAAATGCCGCGCCTGCGAAAAGACCGGAATATGCCGGCCCAGAACAAGACTTTTTGGAAAATCGGGCTGTATATCCGGCTATCTAAAGAAGATGACAAAAAGAACGGAATAGAGGATGACAGCGAAAGTGTCGTCAATCAAGAAAAAATCCTCCGTGATTTTACAGCATCATACTTTGAACCGGGAACCTATGAGGTCGTAGACATATTTCCGGACGACGGACGGACAGGTACGGACACTGCACGGCCGGAGTTCCGACGTTTAGTAGACGGTATTATCCGTGGGGATATAAACTGCATGATCATCAAGTCCCTCGCCCGCGGGTTCCGCAATCTGGCTGACCAGCAAAAATTCCTGGAAGAATTTGTTCCGCTGCATGGAACACGGTTTATCAACACCGGACATCCTTTTATTGACACTTATGCCGATCCCCGTTCTGTCAGCGGCCTTGAAGTTCCTATCCGGGGTATGTTCAATGAGCAGTTTGCCGCCGCCACTTCCGAAGAAGTCCGCAAAACCTTTAACATGAAGCGCGAACGCGGTGAATTTATCGGCTCCTTTGCGCCATACGGGTACCGGAAAGATCCGGATAACAAAAACAGGCTGCTGATTGACGACGAAGCTGCCGAAACTGTCCGCCATATCTTTCGCTGGTTTGTCTATGAAGGTTACAGCAAGCGGGGGATTGCGGAGCGCCTGAATCAGATTGGTGAGCCTAATCCTGAAGCCTATAAGAAGAAAACGGGCTTAAAGTATAAAAATCCCAACTCCGGCATCAACGATGGCTTGTGGTCCGCCATCACGGTTACCCGGCTGCTGCAGAACGCTATGTATACCGGCGTGATGGTACAGGGCAAGTACCGCGTCGTAAACTACAAGGTCCACAAACAAGTCAATGTACCGGAGGAAGAATGGTTTATTGTAGCGGGCACCCATGAAGCCATCATTGATCAGGAAACATTTGAAAAGGCCCAGCTCTTGCAACGGCGCAACACACGGACATCGCCGGGTAAGAAAACGGTTTCGGTCATGGCCGGTATGGTACGCTGTGCCGGCTGCCAAAAGGCCATGCACCGGAAAACGGCAAGGAACATCACGTACTATCACTGCCGGACCTACACCGACAAGAAAACTTGCAGCAAGCATACCATCCGTCAGGACAATCTGGAAGCAGCCGTCCTGCAGGCCTTACAGATCCAGATCGGGCTTGCGGACGGCCTGGCGGGCGAAATGGAACGGATTCAGGCTGCGCCTGACCTGAGGCAGGAATCAAAGCATTTATCCCATGCCCTGCTTCAGGCAGAAAAGCAGCTCAATCGGCATCGTGACGCTTCCGACAGCTTATACATGGACTGGAAAGGCGGGGAGCTTACCCGTGAGGAATACCGCCGGATGAAAACCAAGCTTGCCGGGCAGCTCCGCCGGTTTGCAGAGACTGCTTCCCACCTAAAAGCGGAAATACAGCTCATGACCAGCAGCGGCGCCGCTGACCCCTTTCTCACCGCCTTCTTGAAGCACAAGAATATCCCGGCCCTGAACCGCGGTATCGTAATAGAACTGATTGATGCGGTCTGGGTGCATGAGAACGGGAAAATAACGATTGATGTTCTTTTTGCCGACCCATATCGACCTAATAACTGATTTTTTTTCACATTTTTTTTATCATTATCTTCCATAAAAAACTTACCTGTGATAATATCAAAGTAATTCTAAAAATACACATGGCCGGCCACCTTGCCCGGACCTGCCAAGGAGGAGGTTTTATGAACACAATAACCGCAATCGATGAGTACATGACAAGAGTCTACAAATGGGTAATCTTGATAACTACCGGTGCCTGTGCCTGTGCCGGCATTACCCTTTCAGGGCTGAAATTACTGGGACAATATCAGGATGTCTCATGGATTGCCCTGATCATTTTTGTCTGTACCTGTCTGCTATACATCGGCATCGGCATGTTACTGATCCGCCATTGCATGAAAGATGGCCGTCTGGATCCCCAGATGCTCCGCAACGGCAAAATATTTTTGGCGGTAATCCTGATCATCCAGTATAACTTCATCCAGTACATGATTCCTTCCCGGGATTTTTGGGCTTATGTCTTTTTCTTCGTGATCCTGGCCGCTTTTTTTCTAGATTATAAATACATATTGCTGATCATCACGGAAATTGCTGTTTCACTGGTGGCGGCTTGGTTTATCAATGGGGCGAACCAGCTCCCGGTCAAAGACGACTTGTTTTTTACCGACATGGTCCTGCGGGCTGTCTGCGTAATCCTTTCTTTTCTTGCTATTTTCCTGATTACCCTGTTTACCGGGAAATTCCTCGTCAATGCCAAACGGGATGAACTTGATAAAAATAATTCCCATGTGAATTCGGTACTGGAAAAAATCAGCCTTCTGGCCGACCGGCTCAAATCTTCCAGCGAAACCATCGTCACGGCCTTAGAGAATGAAAGCGTCTCGCAGAAATCCCTTTCTGAAATCAGTGATAATTTACTGGATAACAGCGATAATATCTTAGCCAAAACCAACGGCAGCAAAGAAAGCCTGCTGGCCCTTAACGAAAGCAGCAACCAAGTGGCAGCACAGATGCAGGAAGTCAACCAGACCTCGCAGGAACTGATGTCCATATCATCGACCAATGAAAATGCCCTCAACAACTTAATGATCATCAGCGAAAAAGTCGAAAAATCCACTCAGATCACCGTCGAAGTCACGGATAAGCTGCTGCGGGAAACCGATGAAATCGGCCGGACCCTGGACATCATCAACGAGATTGCCGAATCCATTAACCTGCTATCCCTCAACGCTTCCATAGAAGCCGCCAGAGCCGGTGATGCCGGGCGCGGCTTTGCCGTAGTCGCCCAGGAAGTCGGCAAGCTGGCCGTAAACACGGTGGATTCCCTGCACAGCGTCAACGATGTCGTCACCAAGGTCCAAGGCGGAGCCTCGGAAGTGGTTCGTTTTATGGACGAAAATGCTACGCTTCTGAAGGAGCAGAACAAAGTGCTGGTGGATACGGTAAACGGTGTCCGCAACATGATTTCCCTGCTAAAGCAATCGGTCGCGACGATCTCCGATGTCGGCAGCCTGCAAAGCAAGCAGAACGAAGTGATTGAGCAGTCTGTCGCTGAAAATGAAGTGATTGCCGAAAGCATCCAAAACGAAAATGACGAATTCCGCAACATCGCCCAGATGGTTCAGGAAACCACCAGGGAAATGGATACCTTAGCCGGACAGGCCGACTCGCTTAATGTGATGGTCAAAGAACTGGAAGAGCTGTGCGGATAATGGACGGGCAGTAAAGATATTACCTGATTTATAAAAGATATTCGGCTGACTGACAGCTGAATCATAGCAGAGGGAAACGCTGATTAAATCAGGGTTTCCCTCGAATTTTATATAGTTGACTCGGCTATTCCCAGTATTTTCTGCAATTCTGAAAATGATGCTATTTGCAATCCATGATAATCATGCTTATTCCTGTTAAATAATATTGAAGTTATCCCGCACACAGCTGCGGCATCCACTCGCTCTGGGTGGTCGTCGATAAAAATACATTCATGAGGGGATACATTCATTTTCTTCAAAGCGATTCGATAAATTTGTGGATCCGGTTTCCGTAAACCTAAATCTCCGCTAATAAACGAATAGTCGATATAGTTTTCAATGTGATAATATTCCCGTAAGTATTTGCTCCATTCCGAAACATCGTTGGATAATAGCGCTGTTTTATAGCCCGTCTTCTTTAAATTATTGACACATTCAAGAAAGTGCCTGTCCATGGTAAAAGAATTTTCAAGATAACTTTTTTGTACTGATTCAATCTCACCGGATTCAAATCCGACATTTCTCCAGAAGCTATCAGCCGATATTTTTCCCAAGCTGGCCTCTTTGTATAAATCGGCAATTGTCTTGGGGGAAGTTTCTTTTTTTAACCTTTGGATAAATGGTATTAATAGATCCTTGGTATCATCTCCTATCTCAAAAACAACTCCCATAACATCAAAAATAACGGTGTTGATCAACTTTTGCTCCTCCTAAATATCAATTAATAATTCCCCTCAACTAATTATAGCACGTAACAAATAAATTTCAATTTAAAATGTTGTGCATCTATATACTGTTACACCGGGCCGACAGGAGCCACGGGTGCTACTGGTGCCACGGGTGCTACTGGTGATACCGGACCTACCGGAGCTACCGGCGCTACGGGATACACCGGGCCGACCGGCTTATCCGGGCCGACTGGACCGACCGGCTACACTGGACCGACGGGGCGGACGGGACCGACCGGACCGACCGGGCCGACAGGCTCGTTCAGCCTGTTCGGAACAATATTCCGTACTGTCGCGGGAACTGGTGCCACCGGAGCGACCGATCCTGGTGTCGCGATCACGGCTAACAGTGCTGTCACCTTCGCCACTAACACACCTACTGCCCTTACCCTGAGTGTGACTACCGGGCCGACCGGTGCCGTCGTAACGATTGACAATGCTTTACAAAGTCAGGTCAATAATCTGACGACGCAAGTCCAACAATTGCAGGTGACGAACAATTACTCGACTACCGAAACAGCAACAGGAGCGACATTTAACGGAAAACCTGTTTACCGGCGGGCTTTCAACATCAATATTACTCAGGGAGCTTACGGGCAAAATGACACGGCCTTGATCGGCACAACCGGTTATGTGGATGCCATTGTAGATTCCGGCGGATATTGGAGTACCGGAAACGGTCCGGAAAAATATATGGTCAGCTCTGCCTATGTTGCTCCTGGTTCTCTATACGGCTTCACTTATGTCAATACGCAGAACCAACTGTATTTCCGAAGCAACTCTTCATTGAACCGAACCAATTCACCTGCTTTTATCTGGGTGGATTATACGAAAGTCTAACCGGCAGGTAATTACTATGCGACGTTTCATTCTTTTGGAACTAGCACCAATCAAGAAGACTAACCCGCAAGGGTTAGTCTTCTTTTGCTGCTTCTTTTGCTGCTGCTTTTACGGTAACTTCCAAAACCTCAACAAAACCCTCCGTTCCGTTTACCCTGATTCGCTGCCCGTCTTTGATTTTTGTTGTGGCATTTTCTACACTGACAACGGCCGGCAAGCCATATTCCCGCGCAATAACTGCTCCATGGGTCATCTGTCCGCCGACTTCAGTGACCAGGCCCTTTATGGACACAAACACAGGAGTCCAGCTTGGATCGGTGAATGCCGTGACCAAGATATCGCCGTCTTCCATATGTGCGTCTCCCATTTGAGAAACCACCCTGGCACGGCCTTCGACAATGCCGCTTGACACTGCCATTCCGGCAAGCGCACCCGTCGGGACTTTACGGTTTAACCTGCCTGAAATGATTTCACCCTCGTTGGTCATAACCCTTGGCGGTGTGAGTTTCTCAAAAATCTTAAATTCACTTTTGCGTCTCTCAATTATGTCATAATCGACTTTTTCATTGACGATGGCCATCCTGAATTCCTCTAAATCAAGATAGTACACATCTTCTTTGTCAAGCAGTACCTTTCGCTTCACAAGTTTTTCGGCTTCCCGCAGCCATGCTTGCTTGACGAACCAAAAACATTTTACCATCGCATATTTAGGGTATTCTCGAAAACCTATTGCGCCTCGCAGTAAATCAATTTGTTTTTTCGTCTTTTTTGCTTTTCTTTTTGGCAGCCTTGACAGAATATCTTTTTCTTTTGCTTTCACTTCCGCCAATTTCTTCTCAAAGAAGATCTTGTGGGAACCAGGCTGGGTATTTCTGATATTATTTAAAATAAGCGGGCACAAATCGGTGGGACGTTCATGAAACCGCGCACGGGTAATATCAATTTCGCCCGTGCAGCGATGTCCGTATTGGGCCAGATAGCTCTTTATTGCCGTGACCACCGTATCCCCGCCGGAAAACCGGGACAAATCATCAAAAAAAGTATCGCTGTCAGGGTTTTCAAAATAACCAATGATATCGGGATATTGTCGGACGACATCGGCAACATCCAGCAGTTCAAGCCCCATATTGGAGGTCACATTATTAGCAACAGACTGTGAAAACATTTCACCGATCTTTGGTTCGCCAAGCCACTTCTTCAGCTTCGTATTAAGCCATCTTTGTGCCACGACACCGGAAAAGATCGCTGCCATGATTTTAGCATCATACATGACTTCCTGTAAGCGTTCCAGAGTAACTTTCACTTCATCTAAAGCCGCTGTTCCTGACAGCCCTGCATACTGTTTATCCAACACCGCAAGGGCATTTTCACTCCGCATAAACAAATACTCTACGATAGAAGGATCTTTTTTAAGATACACTTTTAAAAATTCCCCCGGCAGCCGCCAAGTAAAATACCCATTGTTAAAGCTGAAGGTTTTGAACCCTTTGGCAAGCTTCTTGATAAAGTCCTTGCGCTTGGTCAGTATCCTAAGAGCATCGCCGGAATAAGGGTCGGCAGAACCCATCGCCTTTACAAAAAGCAACCGGCCTAACGGAGAACGCAGATCCGGCGAACAGTCCATATAAAGACGCCCTCCCGCATGCGGCAGACCGATTTGCTCTATAAACAACGGAAAAAAAGCGAGCCCCAGCGGCTTCATGGCATCTGTCATCATCTGACTATGGCCCATACACAGGTAAACATGGTTTTTTTCATCATTAGCGGCTATCACCGGATATAATGTGGTAATCGGGCGGCTTTGGACGATGTAGAACCTGCCGCTGTCCCAACACCATTCTATGTCCTGGGGACAGCCAAAATAAGCTTCTATTTTTCGTCCAAGCCTGTTTAGCTCCAGGATCTGTTCATCGGACAACGTTGGCTTATGTTGATTTTCATCAGCTATATCACACTGCTTAACGCCACCGTCCGGCAACGGCTGAATCAACACCTTTTTTTCCGCAATGGTTTTATTGATAATCTTATTATCCCTTACTTGATAGCAATCGGCATTGACCAAGCCGGAAACCAAAGCTTCACCGAGGCCAAAACCGGCATCAATCGAGAGCACTTTGCGGTTCTGGGTTATGGGGTCGGCGGTGAACATGATCCCGGAGGCTTGCGGCAAAACCATTTTTTGAATCATTACCGATAAGTACACTTTATGATGGGCGTATCCGTTTTGAATACGATAGATGACAGCACGGTCCGTAAACAGCGAAGCCCAGCATCTTTTGATATGGAGCAAAATATCATCCACGCCTTTCCTGTTCAGATAAGTATCTTGTTGCCCGGCAAAAGAGGCCGCAGGCAAGTCTTCTGCCGTTGCACTTGAACGCACGGCATAAAAATGCTGTTCTCCCGACTTTAAAAGTTCATTGCTGATCGAAGCGGCAAGCTCCGGCGGCATTTCAACTGCTTCAATAATATGTCGGAGCTGATGACAAATGTCATGAATAGCCGCTGTATCATTGACTTTCAAAGGTGATAATGTGTCTATCAACGCTATGATATTGGGGTTAACCGCAACGGCTTGTTTATATGCTTCTGTGGTTACACAAAACCCTTGCGGGACATGGATTCCCTTGATTTTGGTCAATTCCCCGAGATTGGCACCCTTGCCGCCGACAGCCATGAATGCTGACTTATCAGTCTCATAAAGATTCATAATATAGTTATCCAAAAGCTTCCCTCCCATCGTCCGGCCGCACCACACCATATAGTTTATATTACATTTAGCATAGCATAAGCATTGCCCTCGCACAAGTCATTTTTGCTATTTTATACCATATTACAACAAAACCCCTGTCAGTCAGACAAGGGCTTAATAACAAAAATTATTATTTAGTTCTTTAGATTCTCTCCGGCGCTTCAATACCAAGGATGCCTAGCCCGTCTTTGATTACCTTGGCCACTTCGGCTGCCAGGAACAGCCGGGCCAGTTTCACGTCTCCGGCGGCGTTTTTGATCGTGCACTCCTTGTACCATCTGGAAAACAGCTGGCAAAGCTCATAAAGATAAGCGCAGAGGGTGACAAAATTAAAGTCTTGCGAGATAACCGCCAGCACTTGATGGAAAGACAAGAGCTTCTTGATGACTTCCCATTCTAGCGGGTGCGTAAGGGAAGTTATGGCGTTACTGCTGCCGCTTTCCTTTTCACCGCGCAGCAGGGATTGAATCCGTGCGTAGGAATACTGGATATATACACTGGTATCACCTTGAAAATTCAAAGCGGTTTCCCGGTCGAAGATAACATTTTTTTCATTGCCACACTTAAGTATCGAATATTTGATCGCGCCGTAAGCCAGCTGTTTGGGGAGGCTTTCTACATTGTCCGGGCGGCTCGTCTCCGCCGGGCCGCGATGCTCGGCGATCGTCTGCCTGGCAAACTCCACCGTATCACGCATTAAATCTTCCAGCAGCACGACTTGTCCGGCCCGGGTGGACATCTTGCCGTCCGGCAAAAGGACAAACGAATAATTGATGATCTCTGCTTCGTCATAACCCAGAAGCGTTAGTGCGGCATTGATCTGTCTGCCGTAAAGACGCTGGTCTTCCCCTAACACGACGATATTCCTTGCCGACTTCTCATTGACCTTGTCAATGTTGTAGCAGATGTCCCTGAGCGGGTAGAGTGAGGTTTTATCCTTTCTGGTCAGCGGCAGATAGGGATTCTCCGGGTTGATCTGAAACTCTTCCAAATTCAATATCAGCCGGCCTTCCTCGTCCGCGAATAGCCTTCCGGTCTGTTCCAGCAAGGAAAGCACCTCGGCGGTCCGGCCGCTTTGCACATATCGTGATTCATAGTCAAATATATCGTAATATATCCCAAATTCGTTAAATATCGCCGTCTGGCCTTTGATGCAGATATCCACGATGCGGGCAAAGTCGGCAAACACTTTCTGATCGCCGCTTTCCATCCGGTTCAGGATCTCAAAGACTTCCTTCTCAAGTTCCGGGTTGCTTTTCAGTTCCTCATTGGCCGCAACATACAAAGAGAGCAGCTCATTAAAGCTGATTTCGCCCTTATCTTTGGTACAGTAAGCCAAAAGCGCTATCTGCTTGCCGATGTCGTTGACAAAATAGTGAACCGTAACATCACAGCCTAAGTATCTGAGCAGCCTTACGCTGGCATCCCCGATCATCGCATTCCTGGCACGGCCGATATGCGGTGACGCGTTGGGATTGACGCTGGTGTGCTCAATCGTAACACTCTGTCCTTGATGCTCGGAATCATCAATCAGCAAATCGCCTATTGCTATGTCATAGAACAGTTTCAACACCTTGTCCTTAGCCAGAAAAAAATTCAGATAGCCGCCGGCCCCCCTGATTTCTGAAAACATCTGCGAACCGGCCGCACTCAGTTTCTCTTGTAACTCTTCGGCTATTTTAGGCGGCGCTTTTTTATACTCCTTGGCCAGGAAAAAACAGGGGAAAGCGACGTCACCCATGTCAGAAGACGGCGGCTGTTCCAGTCTTGCATGGATATCGCCAACCGGGAAATCCAGCGTTTTGGCCAGCTCGCCGGCCACGATGTCAAACAACAAATATTTCATAAAATCCTCCACTATTTCTGCAATTGTAATCCCGATTATACCATTTTGAGTTACCTATTTCAATCCTAACTTGATTTGAGTTTCCCCATTTTTATC
>DBDJ01000054.1 GCA_002293525.1 Lachnospiraceae bacterium UBA935 | reverse complement strand
AGTACAATATGTGATTACATGTAATTCCTATATTGCTACATCATAACAGAATACATTTTTAAAAACTATATATTTCCCAAAATAGACATTTTAAATCCAAAAATTGCACAATAGCGTGATAAAACTAATAAAAAATGACTATTTGTTTCGCATAATAGTCATTTTAAATCCAATTTCTCTCTTTACAGTCCATCTAAATACTAATATCTTGTCGAAAGTGCAATTAATTGTGATATGCAAGCGTACTATCGGATAACCTACATTTTCAATTTTGGGCTCATACCAATCTGTATGACCCGATTCAAGAATACTTAGACTCCTTCATCAGTATGTTTAAAAATCGATTACATATAATCAAACAAGCTCATCTGATTGCTCTCCGGCAGATCCCCCAGCAGCTTCAGGCTGTCCATCAGCTCCACTACCGTCTTCGAGACCTTGGTCCGCTGCCGGAAATCATCCTTTGACAAATACGCCCCTTGCCGCGACGCTTCCACGATCGCCTCCGCCGCCTTCTCGCCCAGCCCGTCTATGCTGTTAAGCGACGGCATGATCTTCCCGTCCACGATCTGGAAATCCCGCGCCTTGGCCGCAAAGATGTCGATCCTGGTAAACTCAAATCCTCTGGCATACATCTCCTGGACGATTTTCATATCCCGGCTGGTATCCTGCTCTTTTTTCGTCAGTTCCGTTTCCCGGCGCTTATAATCTGCCATCACCGCCTCCAGATGGTGCTGCCCCTGGCACATCGGCTCATAGGAGAACGCCGAAGCCCTGATAGAAAAAAACGCCGTATAATATGCCAGCGGATAATAGACCTTGAAATAGGCGATCCGCCACGCCATCATGACATAAGCCGCCGCATGGGCTTTCGGAAACATATATTTGATCTTCTTACACGAACCGATATACCAGTCCGGCACCCCGGCGGCCCGCATGGCCGTCTCCCAGTCAGGTTTCAGGCCTTTCCCCTTCCGCACGCTTTCCATGATCGTAAAGGAGAGCGAGCTGTCCACGCCCTGATTGATCAGATAGGTCATGATGTCGTCACGGGTACTGATTACCGTGGAAATCGTCGCGTCGCCGTCCTCGATCAGGGTCTGGGCATTGCCCAGCCAGACATCGGTGCCATGCGACAGCCCGGATATACAGACCAGGTCGAAAAAGGAGGAAGGCTTGGTATCAATCAGCATCTGCAAGACAAATTCCGTCCCGAACTCCGGCACGCCCAAGGCCCCCAAGGTACAGCCGCCGATCTGCTCCGGCGTGATCTTCAGGGCTTCGGTGCTGCGGAACAAGGACATGACCTGGACATCATCCAAGGGAATCGCCACCGGATCCACCCCGGTCAGATCCTGCAGCATCCTGATCATGGTCGGGTCGTCATGGCCCAGAATATCCAGCTTCAGCAGGTTATGGTCGATGGAATGATAGTCAAAATGGGTGGTCACGATGTCGGTGGTCATGTCATTGGCCGGGTGCTGAACCGGGGTAAAGGTATTGATGTCTTCCCCCAGCGGCAGGACGATGATACCGCCCGGATGCTGGCCCGTGCTGCGGCGGATGCCGGTGCAGCCGGCAACGATCCGGTTGATCTCGCAGGTCCGTTTCCTGATCCCCCGCTCTTCATAATAGTTCTTGACATAGCCGAAAGCGGTCTTGTCCGCCAAAGTGCCGATGGTACCGGCCCGGTAAGTCTGCCCCGTGCCGAAGATGACCTCGGTATATTTATGTGCCTTGCTCTGGTATTCCCCGGAAAAGTTAAGGTCAATATCCGGTTCCTTGTCCCCCTTGAAGCCCAGGAAGGTTTCAAAGGGAATGTCGAATCCGTCCTTTTTTAACCCTTCGCCGCAGACCGGACAGGCCTTGTCCGGCATGTCACAGCCGGCCCGGCCGGCAAAGGCGCGAACCGCTTCCGAATCAAAGTCGCTGTAGTGGCAGGCCGCACAATAGTAGTGGGGACTTAACGGATTCACTTCGGTGATCCCCGCCATGGTCGCCACGAAAGAAGAGCCGACCGAGCCGCGGCTGCCGACGAGATAGCCGTCCTCCACCGACTTCCAGACCAGTTTCTGGGCGATGATATACATAACGGCAAAGCCGTTGCTGATAATGGAATGAAGCTCTCGTTCCAAGCGTTTCCCGACGATCTCCGGCAGCGGGTCGCCGTATACTTCACGGGCGCGGCTGAAACAGATGTCGGTCAGCGTCTTATCACTGTCGGGGATGACGGGCGGGCATTTGTCGGGGCGGACCGGCGCGATCACGTCGATGCGGTCGGCGATCCGGTTGGTATTGGTGATCACGACTTCGACCGCCTTGTCGCTGCCCAGATAAGCAAATTCCTCCAGCATCTCATCGGTAGTGCGGAAATATAAGGGCGCCTGGTCGTCAGCATCGCTGAAGCCTTTGCCGGTCATGATGATACGGCGGTACACCTCGTCTTCCGGGTCAAGGAAATGCACGTCGCAGGTGGCTACCACCGGCTTGGCAAATTCATCGCCCAGGGCGACGATGCGGCGGTTGACGTCTTGGATGTCTTCCACCGACTGGATGGACTTCACCTTATCGGAAGCAATCAGGAACCGGTTGTTCCCGGTCGGCTGGATCTCCAGATAGTCATAAAAGCTGACGATCCGGGCAATCTCCTCGTCCTTACGCTCTTCCAGCAGCGCCCGGTACAGCTCGCCCGCCTCACAGGCACTGCCCAGGATCAGACCCTCACGATGCTTTAACAGCAGGCTCTTGGGAATCCGGGGGCGCTTGCTGTAATAGTTCAGATGGGATTCCGAAATCAGGGTGTAAAGATTCTCCCTTCCGGTATCATTGGCCGCCAGGATAATGGCATGATAGCTTGGCAGCCGCCGGACGGCCGCCGCTCCGGGCACGCCCATGGCATTGATGCCCTTCAGGGTATCGATCCCTTCTTCTTTCAGCCGTCGGATAAAATGGAGCAGCATCTGCGCCGTGACCTCAGCGTCATCGGTCGCCCGGTGATGATTTTCCAGCGGTATATTCAGGGTTTTGGCGACAGCATCCAGGGTATGTTTGGACTGTTCTGAAAGCAGCACCCTGGACAGGCCCAAGGTGTCGACATAGGTGAACTGCTTACTGAGACCGAGCCGCTTGACATTCTCCGTGATAAAGCCCATGTCAAAGCTGGCATTGTGGGCCACCAGCACATCATCCCGGCAAAACTCCAGGAATTCCGGTAATACGGACGTTATCGCAGGAGCCCCGCTCACCATGTCGTCGTGGATCCCGGTCAGCTTCACGATCTCATAGGGAATCGGCAGTTCCGGATTGACCAGGGCCGAATACCGTCCGGTAATCTCCCCTCCGGAAACCCGGACGGCCCCGATTTCAATAATCTTGTTCTTGACCGGGGAAAAGCCGGTGGTCTCAATGTCAAAGACGACAAAATCATCATCCAGCCGCTGGCCGGCCGCGTTGGTCACGATCTCTTTCAGGTCGTCCACCAGATAAGCTTCACAGCCATAAATAATCTTGAAAAAATCATGTTTTGCCGGCGGCGCGAGCGCCTGTTCAAGGCAACGCTCTTTTGCTCCGGCCCATAGCTTCTGCCAGACATGGTTGGCCTCCGGAAATGCCTGAACCACGCCATGATCGGTAATGGCAACGGCGGGATGGCCCCACTGATAAGCCCGGCGGATGATGTCTGACACATCGGACACCCCGTCCATGTCGCTCATCTTAGTATGACAATGAAGCTCGACGCGCTTCTGCACGGCATTATCCATCCGCCGTGCAGTGAAATCGGGGATGCTTTTGATGCCGGTAACCGAACCGAGCGAAAGCTCCTTGTCAAATTTGTCGATGATGGTGACCCCTTTGATCAGGACAAACGCGCCTTTCCTGATTGCGTCCTCAAGCTCAGCGACTTGCTCATTATGTACAAACATTTTTACCGTTATGGTATCGGTAAAGTCCGTTACGTTAAAGACCAGGATGGACTTAAAATTCTTGATCTCACGGATATCGACGGTAAGTATCTTCCCGCGGATGACCACTTCACCGATTTCGCCGACGATGTCTTCAATCGGCAGCGCCTCTTCCTCGATGTCCCTGCCGTATATCATGCCAGGGCTGTCGGAACGCTTGAGGGCTCGCTGGCGGCTCGGCTTGTCCGGTCTGCCGGCCGGCGATTTCTTGGCCTGACCGGGTTCCGCCCGCTGTTCTGCCGTAGGCTGGCCCAAGACCGCTCCAGCCTCATAAGCACCCGATAATCCGCCCGTTATCTCGGCAACCTGACTGGCTATCTTTTGTTCCTCTTTCCTTATCTTGTCGGTCTTCGCGGCTCGGAACTCTGTCCTGATGGCAGCTGACAGGCGGCAGCGCTCATTGCATATCTTATCAAGGATGCGCTCCAGTTCAGGAACCTTGCTTCTGGTCAAGACATCATCCGTTACGGTAAGAACCATCTGACTAGAATCTGGGTATCGGATATCGGCATTTTTAAAGATACTGTACAAGACCGGGCTGAAGGCTTTCAGCTCCAGCAGGATGCTGTCGCGGTATATCGCTAGGAATCTTTCCGGATTGTATTGCGAAGACAGGTTATAATTCTCGTAGATTTTGATCACAACGGCTCGCTCCGGAAACAGCTGCTTCCGGATTTCTTCTTCTGCTTTAAAGACCTTGGCTTTCGGGATCAAGTGTCCGCTGGTAATAAAGACGCGGATGAAATCCTTTTGTTTGGAAGCCGACACCCGGTCTACCGTCACCTGTTCAAACAAGTCATGAAGGCCGCTTTCCAGCCGCAGGGCAGGAAAAACCTCATAAAACGGTTTTGCCATTTATTAACCCTCCCTAACCGGATCCCAATGGAGCAGTTCCTCGCGAAGCGCGCCTAACAGTTCGGCTTCCGGCAGTTTTTTGATGACCTGGCCTTTTTTGATCAGGAGACCTTCTCCGATGCCGCCGGCTATCCCGATATCGGCTTCTTTCGCTTCGCCGGGCCCGTTGACCACGCAGCCCATGACGGCCACCTTAAGCTCCAGAGGGAGGTCGGCTACCATGTTCTCCACCTGGTTCGCCAAACCGATCAGGTCGATCTGGGTCCGGCCGCAGGTAGGACAGGAAATCACCTCGATACCGCCTTTCCGCAAGCCGAGGGTGCGGAGGATGAGCTTGGCCGACTTGACCTCTTCGGCAGGATCGCCGGTGAGGGACACCCTAACAGTGTCGCCGATACCTTGATGAAGGATCAGACCTAAGCCAATGGCTGACTTGATATTGCCGCTGATGACCGTTCCCGCCTCGGTAATGCCGACGTGAAGCGGATAGGCGGTCAGCGCCGCAAACTGTTCATGGGCTTCCACACACATCATGACATCGGAAGATTTGATGCTGACGACGATATTGTCATAGTCGGCGGCTTCGATTCTCCGGACCTTATCCAAGGCGCTTTCAACAATGCCGGCGGCCGTGACGCCGCGATATTTTTCAATGAGGGCTTTTTCCAGGGAACCGCTGTTGACCCCGACACGGATCGGTATCCGGCGCTCTTTCGCCGCCGCGGTAACCGCCAGCAGGTTGTCGGGGCTTCCGATATTGCCGGGGTTGATGCGGATCTTGTCGGCGCCGTGTTCGATCGCGGCGATGGCCAGCCGGTAGTCAAAATGGATGTCGGCTACCAGCGGAATGTGGATCTGCTTTTTGATCGCCGCGACAGCTTCCGCGGCTTCCTGCGTCGGCACCGTGCAGCGGATGATATCGCAGCCGGCGGCCTCCAGTTCATGAATCTGAGCCACGGTCGCAGCGATGTCTTCGGTCCGGGTATTGGTCATCGACTGGATCAGGACCGGGTTGCCGCCGCCGATTTTCTTATTGCCTATGGTAATCACTTTCGTGCTTTGTCTGTGCATGTCTTGTTCGCTCCGGGATAATATTTACTATTGCTATTTTAACGCTTCCCGGCTGTTCTGTAAACCTTAAAGTCAGTTGAATTATTTTCGCTGTAAGCTGTTTTCGCTATAATTAAGGCCATTTACCGGTTCTTTACCCACCACTCCGCCAACCAGAAGAGATGATTTTGTATCTTACTTCAGATTCAACAGGAACAGGAATCATTAATGCCGAGAAATTTATTAAGACTGCGTACGGTTATCAGGCGTCAATGTTAGGCATGACCTCATATTCATCAATTCCGCCCAATGTACAACCGGTTAAGCAGGATATGCCGTTCCAGTTAAAGCCTAGGTATATTTTTCATTATAATGATAATGAAGAGGTTAAGTGTTTCTTTAACACTGCCGATAAAAATGATAAGATAAAAACTTTTCCAAGGATGGAGTATTTTTTATTAATGGAGAAGTTTTATCTTTAGTCAGACTATAAAAAAGGCTTCGGTTACTGATACGCATTACCGATAATCAAACAAGCCCCGGCTGAGATCGTCAACATTGCCGGACTTGTCAAGCTTAAGGTGCAAAGTCATGGACCAGTTACAAAACCCGAAACGAACGATGAAAAGGAGGAAATATGTTTGAAAAAGACGGACTCATCATTGGCGTGCTTACGATTGTCATCGCCGATCTTTTGCTTAAATCCTTATTCAGCTGGAATAACAAAAGGATGCTGAAAAAAACGCAAAGAGAAGAGATCAAATTGAAATACCTGAATCCCTTAAGGCTATATGCGGTTGAGCTTCATCACAGATGGGAACATACGCTTGGAAAGGTGGATAACCAGGTAAATGATAGTAAATCATTGGAAAGTCTGCGTTATATCAAAAAAGCATCGGAGATTATGGATATTGACAGCAAATGGTTCTATGAAAAAGGCTACTATCTCATCTCAACCAGCTATCTTATCTCTTGTTTTTTAGCACAGTACTATATGTTCAAGTTCCATCTGCCTATCTTGTACATGAATCATGATAATTATATTTTATTAAGCAAATCATTGAAGAAGTTTAATAATAAATTTCGGGATACCTATGAAGAAGGAACCGGTATCTATGATGTGATTCAATATGATATCGGCCAAAATATGTATGCCAGCGATTTCAATAATATCATTTCTTATTCTGATTACTGTAAACGGCTAAAAGACCCTGTGGTTAACGGGGGGCTTCTGAGACTTGTCAACTTTTGTATCGACAGTGTCAAAGAACACAAGGTCGATATCCTGAAAGCATTGTACCAAGCTCTTGGCGACTTAATCAAAGATCTGGACACTATAATCGAGTCGGAAATAAAATCAAACGACATCATTAAATCCCAGGTTTTGAGATGAGCTGACACTTTTACGATGTCAGCTGCCGCTTTCTGACGGATAGCCCACAAAGGAAACCGGCTCCCTAATACCTCCCTCCAATCACACCCTGAATTCTTGCCCGGCCTGACGGATGACGCAGATATTCTCGCTTTCCCGCGGATGCGCAGCGATATATCGGTCAATAACACCGTACTGTTCCCAAAAATGCATGGGAAACAAAGCCTTGACCTTGGCCGTCCGGTTAAAAATCTCCAGACCCTTTCCGCAGTCTTCTTCCTGCCGGGGATCAAGCGGGAAAAAGGCGACATCCATCGATTTCTCTTTTATTTTCTCCATCTCTTTCAGAAAACGCTGCCGCATGTCGGCATTGTTCGCCGGTGTTTCTTCGCGCCATGTCCAAAGATTCAGATCGCCGGCATGAAACACCGTCTGCCCCGCATACCGAACTAAAAAGGCTACGCCGGCATCGGTAGAACCAAGTGTCGCTACTGTGACGTCTCCTGGGAGACCGTAGCTTTCATTCGGTCTTACTTTGGTAATCCACTTTTCGTCCGCTTCTGTCAGTCCCAGCCGCAGCTTCGACATTGCCGACAAGGGAACATCTTTGGAAACCACGTAATAAACCCGTGCCCGGCTTATGCGCAGTTCCCAGACAGCGCGGTTATAATGATCGCCGTGGGCGTGGCTGACAAATACGTACAAGGGCCGGTCGGGATGCATGTGAGGAAGTTCTCCGGTATGATAATCAAAAAGACCATAAAGGCCCTCCCATTCTAACAAAAATCCGCTGTGCCCTAAAAAGGTTACTTTCATATGCTGTCAATGCTCCTTCCTGTTGCTTCTGAACTGTGCTTCTGAACTGTTGCATCTGAACTGTTGCTTCTGAACTGTTTCTGATCCCGCAGCATATATTGATACTATGTAACTGTCCAGAAGGAAGGAGCCGCAAAGGTTACAGTTCAGACCACCGCGAGGGGTTTTGCTGTGCTCTGCGATGTGTTTGCGGTTTAAGTGACCTTCGTATCATTATATGTATAAAAAAACGGGAGACGACCTGACTATGCCCTATAATCGCCAGACAGCGGTATCCTATGCCCACCAATGGGCTTATGGCCGCAATCCTGCTTACTATGATTTCAGCCGCTTAGGCGGCGACTGTACCAATTTTATCTCGCAGTGCCTTTATGCCGGCTGCCATGTCATGAACTATACCAGAGATACCGGCTGGTACTATAATTCCGTGTCTGACCGGGCTGCCGCCTGGACGGGCGCAGCGTTCCTGTACCGGTTCCTTGTGGCCAACAAGGGGGCGGGTCCCTATGGACAGGATGTCCCTCTGGAATTCGCCCAGATCGGCGACATCATCCAGCTGAGCTTCCAGTACGGTGTCTTCAGCCATTCGCTTTTAGTGGTAAGTACTGAACCGGAACTGTTGATCACGACCCATACCGACGATTCCGACAACCGCCCGCTGTCCACTTATCAGTATCAGCTATCCCGGCTGATTCACATTGACGGGGCGCGGACTTATTAGCCTGGCCGGTTCATTTTTTCGGCTTCCGCGCATATATTTATCCATAACTTAGCTTAAGGATGCCGTATGCGCAGTAAACTTCTTGCTTCGGGCCGCCATAACCATGGCCGCTATAAAGGTGCGCTTCATAACTGGGGCGGCCATACAGGCGGGCATCATAACTGGGGCCGCCATCAATGGAACAATCCCTTAGTCACCGGTACGATCGTGCTCACTGCTACCGGTCTGTTAAGCCGGTCAATCGGTTTTTTTTACCGTATCTTTTTGTCCCGGCTGTTCGGCGCGGAAGGCATGGGCATCTATCAGCTGACTTCACCGATCCTGGCTCTTTCTTTCTCTGTCACGGTTGCCGGGATGCAGACCGCCATCTCCAAATATGTTGCCGGGGAAACTGTAACGCGGAACTATAAGTCGTCCGCCGAAAACCTGATCACCGGCTTTATCATATCAATGCTGCTGTCAGCCGCCTGTACTTTCGGCATTTATCACTACTCCGACTTCCTGGCGGCACATTTCCTTCTGGAGCCTAGAACGGCCCCTTTGCTCCGTATTATCTCTTTTTCCATCCCGATGGCCACCGTCCACTCCTGCATCAACGGATATTTTTACGGTATCCGGAAAACGGCTGTCCCGGCCCTGACTCAGCTGGTGGAACAGGTCGTCCGGGTCGGTTCGGTCTTCCTGATCTATGAAATCGGACTGAGCCGGGGCATGGTTCCGACCATCAGTTTTGCCGTGCTGGGACTGGTTATCGGCGAAAGTGCCGCGATGATTGTTTCCATCGTTGCCATCTGGCACCGGTTTTCCAGCTTTTCTTTGTCCCGTGAGGAAGTGTTTACCGAAAAACATCACTACCTGCAGACGGCAAGACGGCTGCTGACCCTCGCCGCCCCGCTCTCGGTCAACCGGATCATTATCAATGCGTTGCAGAGCATGGAGGCCATCTTCATTCCCAACCGCCTGATGGCCCATGGGATGGACAACAGCTCGGCGCTCAGCGTTTACGGGGTCCTGACCGGTATGTCGCTGCCGCTGATTTTCTTTCCCTCAGCCATCACCAATTCGGTCTGCGTGCTTCTCCTGCCGATCGTGTCGGAAGCAGAAGCCGCCGAGAATATCCGCACCATCAAAAAAGCAGTACGCCGGTCAATCCAGCTGGGGGCGGCCTTGGGATGCTTTTTCACGGTATTTTTCCTGATCTTCGGGAAGCCGCTGGGTATCGCGCTGTATCAGAACAGCCTGGCCGGCAGCTTTATCATCACCTTGAGCTTCTTATGCCCTTTCATGTATATCGCCAGCACCCTTAACAGCATCCTGAACGGGATGGGCAAGACCGGCCTGACCTTTGCCTTCAGCTTCGTAAGCCTGGCGGCCCGGCTGGCCTTCGTCTTCTGGGCCGTACCGCTCTGGGGGATCCAGGGGTATCTCTGGGGCCTGCTGGCCAGCCAGTTCCTGCAGACCGGCCTGTGCATGCTGGCGGTGCGGAAATATTACTGAGGCCAGTCATCATAAAATGGATACAGTTTCTGCACACCGTTCTCCAGGATATAATAATGCCTGATATACGGAATCAGCAAGATCAGCAACAGCACCGTCAAGGCAAAGAAAAAGGCATCCGGATAAAAACAGCTCCCGATAACAGCCAGCATCAGCAGGACGGTAAAGGTCACCGTGACAATCAGGTGAATCAGCCGCTCATGCTGAAAGAACTGGATCTGCACCAGCATCCTGGCCCGCAGAGCCGCTTTTTCTTCCGGATCCATACCCTGAAAATCCAGCCCCTGCAGCCAGGCAAGATATTGTTTCAATCGTTTTTCCATATGGGACGCTCCGATCATTTATTTGAAAACACTCATATTATGTACCAGAGTCAAAAGGTCATACTTTCCATGCTTACATAAGAAAGTATGGAAAGCATGACCTTATTATAACATAATTCAGTCAACATTTATCCATTCTTTTGTCTTACTTCCTGTCCGTCCACTCCACTTTGCTTTCATAAGACGCAATCCGGCCTTTTTCAATGTTTTTTCTTGCTTTTCTGGTTTCCACTGACGTCCTTCCTCCAGCATCTGGATCTCAAACTTTTTAAAATAATCTATGTGATAGATATCCCTCTCCGGAGTCCCCCCCCAAAGAAAATAAATAAATTTTCCTTTCCGGTTCATACCAGATACTGCCCATAATCATTGCCATTTCTAAATAATAATCATATATTTCCGCCGAAAAATCAGTTAATAAATACTCCTTCAATGCTTCTTCTGTACGATAGCCAGACAATTCATACGTCTGAATCACATCATCCGATAGTTCGTTATTCCGATATTTCTCATCCTCCACCAGTAAATTTTCCACTTTAGAAAATGCAGAATAAATGATACAGGAAGCTTCTTCACTAATAAGCATGTCGCTAGGATGTATTAATCAAATCAAACGGCTTCACAAAATATTAAGGGGCAACACATCGAAGTCGGCCCGAAGTTCAAAATCTTGCGAATTAAAATTAGTGTAGTATCTTCCTGTGTCCGCAATAAACTTAAGTACACAATAATCAGGATCGGTAACACCTAAAGGATAGTACATTGTGTCCCCATCTCGCCATATCATTTCTTTGCTTTCGCTATCCTCTAAAACTTGCATTATACCTTTTAACATTACACCACGAAAAAATCTCTTATCGCAAAAATAAATGCAAGCTTTGGTATTTTTACGATATTGTGCAACACGCATGGATGATGTATTAGTTGTAAAATAAAATATCTTAATACCTATGCGCTTCCTTGGCGGTAACATAGCTTTTGTATTTGGAAAGCCATCAGCATCAACCGAGCTAATAAAAGCAATACCTTGTTTGTCAATTATATTTCCAATTGTTTGTTCCACATCTTTCATCATAATATATCCTTCCAATAATCCTTTTTATACAGCATAGCATATTGCCGTCTCGGTGTGAATTACCCACTTTTTTGTGGGTATCTTTTATTCAATGAAACCATTTTCTTTTAATATTTCCAACATACCGTTTTCTTTCATAAGGTCTATGCCAATACCTTGCATAATGGTAATGGCTTCTAATAATTTTTCGCCACGTTTTGTTAAAGTATATTCTACTTTTAACGGATATCCTTCAAACGATTTCTTTGATATAACCCCAAAATTCAATAATTCTTTAAGCTGTTCCAAAAGCATTTTTTGATTTATGCCCTTTATTGCTCGTTCAAGTTGAGTTAATGACATAGCTCCTTTTCCGAGTTGCCACAAAATAATCGGTTTCCATTTGCCTTTTGTTATATCATGAGTAAATTCTAAGGGACAGGTATACACGTCACGCATTTTCATTCTTCA
>DBDJ01000009.1 GCA_002293525.1 Lachnospiraceae bacterium UBA935 | reverse complement strand
TTCCCCAGAAGATTGTCCAGCCCAATAATGCGTTCTTTCATACTCAAAACCTCCAATAATTATTCTAATGGTTTCTATCTCATCCTCCACTCGGTAGAAACAAAGATATTCATAAGGCAACGGCATACAGCGGAAATATTCGTTCTCTTCATAAGCTCGATACATCAGCGGATGTTCCAATAAAGACTTCGTCTGATTCTTTATAGCTTCCGCGAAAATATCCGCAGACGGAGGATCAATCCATATAAGTAATCCTCTGCCTCCAAAATATCATTGATGGCAGCAGATAGGTACTCAAGTTTATACACTCTTTCTTGCCTCCCGTTGTTGATTAAGTAACATTTTTTATTTCCGTTGAAGCGGTTGTAAGAAGCTTCATTTAGCTTTCCACTATGCCCACAATATCTTTTTTACTAAGAATTGTGCTGGTTCCTTCATCCCTTATTTCTACATTATTGTTATCAGCAGATACAATTAAAGCCTTTTGATAACCATCTGTGGACAAAATAAATGCAGCGAGGTTAGGTGAATGCATTTGAATATCGCACACTTTTCCCATTAGAAGGTCATAGGGGTCAAAAGCAGTGGGTAATACCTCGGGAAATTTGGGGAGAGCCTTCTGCTTCTTTTCACTCATATCAAGTTTTGTCACAGCGTCAATTTGGCGCTTTAATACAAATCCGATTTTATATGCTTTTTTCCTATCCGTTTGGCAAAAACAAAGGTATCGCTTATCTTGACCAATAACAGCGACCATCGTATATCCGATATCCCAATTATTGAGTTCAATGTTACACCAACTTCCAATGAAAGAACTATAATCTACATTACATTGTTCTTCAAAAACTTCATCTGACATGTCTTGCGACCTGTTGTCACTGTCCATGACAATGTAATCAATTGATACATTATATAACTTGCTTAAATATATCAATTTATCAGTTTCGGGATATGCGATATTAAGTTCCCACTTACTAATAGACTGTCTTGAAACGCCAAGGACATCTGCTAATTGTTCTTGAGTATAGTTGTTTTCTTTTCGCAATTTAGATAGTTTTTCACCTAATGACATAGGCGTGTCTCCTTTTGTTTTATTGTTTCAATATTGTTTCAATGTTACTTTGATATGCCGTAATTTTCTACCACTTTTGAAGTTCTAAATGCAAACCGCAGGTTGCATTTGCTATAAATTGCGGTTAGTGCGTTGTGACGCTTTAATTTTATAACCTTCCGCCATATCCGTCAATGATGTCGTTAACAGATGTAAGCATATAACTCAATGAAGGATTGATTAATGAGGAAAAACCAGAAAAGTAGCAATAAATATGCAGAAAAGAAATTAAACACGCAGAGCGGGCGATATCAGTGATGATACCGCCCGTACTTGAACCTTCTTACAAGGGGCAACTGCGATTCACCATCTTCCAGCATCTCATATCCATAAATCAGAAGCCAATCCGGCTCAATATGACACTCTCTATAGCCTATGTGATTTCCCCTTAATTGATGGTCCCGATATTTTTCTGACAATGGATTTGGAATGGCCAATTCGCTGATTACGTGATCCAAATTGGCCATCTCCTTACCCTGTTTCATTAGTAACTTGTAATCCTTCTTAAATTGATTTCTCCATCGCACATTCATTCGTCGTCATCACCTTTCAAAGCGGTGAGAGCAGTATTCACATCAACACCATGGATACCTTTCCCCTTGCTCTGCTCCATGTCGATCAGCGCGGCGAGAGTCGCTTCATTGTACTTTGGGATTTTAAGTTCAAACGGAAGCCCGCCGTGCATAATAGACTGACGTAAAAAAATATTAATTGCATCAGACATAGTAATTCCAAGTTCTTGAAAAATTGCGCTTGCTTGCGTTTTGATTGTTTCATCAGTGCGAAATTGTACTGTAGACATCTTCATAGACTCCTTTCAATTTTCTCTCCTTATATAGGATAGCAAGAAAGCTGCACTTTATCAATACGTTGTCACTACATTTGTATGTTTCCCTAGAATACTTTTACCTTCTCTATTCTGTGAACAGAATGGTTTACTCCTGGATTGTCTTTACAACTACCTTGCCCTGTTTTACCTGCTCCATGCTCTTATCAATCTTATCCAGATATTCCGCATTACGGGCAGCTTTCATTATAGCATTATATTTTTCCAGACTGAGAAGAACCACATTCTTTTCATCTTTGCGTGTGACAATAACTGTTTCGTACTGGTCTGTTGCTTTGTCACAATACTCCTTTAAATTGCTTCTAATTGTACTATAATTTACAGCTAACATATACACCGTCCCTCCCATCAGTAATAACGTTCAATGTTCTGTACAATTTATTGTACCACTATATTGTATGTGTTTCAAAGCTTTTTGATACATATAGAGAATGCATATTATCGAAATAGATTATTTTATATTTTAGTGACATCATTGACGGATATGGCGGAGGTTATAAAATTAAAGCGCCACATTTGTTCTTGCATATAGGGCAGTTCAACCCCTTACTAATGTTATCAATTCCAGGAATGATACTCCCTGCATAACCTACGGCAACCGCCGCAGTAGTGCAGACGGTTTTGCTGTACAATGTAGCGGTCGAAAGCGGGGACAGGGTTTATCCCTATTCCCCGTTTTCGGCGGCGAAATGACACGACAAAAATCAAGCTTGTCAATGGTTTAAGGTTGGAGATTTTTTCGCCGCATACAAGCAAAAAAATACTACCCGTCCATTTACAGGCTTGATAGTCGGAACGGTAGAAAAAGGAGCAAGATAAGCCGTTTTTATTCGTCTTTCATTTCGTAAATGGTAGCCATATCATGTATTCGCCGCTTTATTTCTGAGCGTATGTGTAACGGCTCTAAACACTCACATTTATCCCCGAAACCGAAAAGAATATTGTAGTAGTAATCGTTTTCTATGAAAGGAAAACTAACAATGTAATACTCGTCACCGTCCGGCGTAAAGTGTTCATAAAAACAATAATCAAGCACCCTGTCCATGACAGATTTATGAATACGGATTTTTATTTTTGTTTGCATAGTTTCCAAAATATCATCAAAATCTAACTGCGGTTTTTGATAATCTCGCGGCGTGAAAGTTCCCTCTTGTATTTGTAGATTTGATATGCGGGATAGTCTGAACAAACGATAATCGTTTCTCACAAGGCAATACCCTTGAAAATACCAATAGCTACTTTTCAAAACAAGCTGATACGGCTCGGCTGTTCGTGCTGTTTTGTTTCCGTAGCGGTTGGCATATTCAAAAGAAAGCAACTTGCTTTCCTGTAAAGCCGTTTTGACAATCTCTAAATATGGCTGTATGTTCCTGTTGCCTATCCACGGACTTAAATCAATATATACTTGATTTGTTCTTAACTCAATGTCTTTCGCTTTGTCGGCGGGGATAAAGCTCTTGACTTTCGCAAGGGCGTTTACCAGTTCATCACCTCGTATCATGTTGGAAAGACTGGAAAGTCCCATCAAGATAGCGGAAAGGTCGGTAGTCGAAAAAAACTTTTTATCAATCTTATAGTTCGGCATGATTTCAAAGCCGCCTCCTACTCCTGATGTTGAGAGAACAGGAATACCCGCCATGTTAATAGCCTCTATGTCGCGGTAGATTGTGCGAGGCGAAACTTCAAACATATCCGCTAACTCCTGTGCGCCTATCCGCTCTTTATCAAGGAGTATCATAATAATACTAACAAGTCTATCAACTTTCATCTGACAATCGCCTTTCCAAAAATTTCTTTTTATCATTATATATTGTTGCCATGCTGTTGTCAATAATTACATGGTATAATGAAAAAGCAACTAAATAAATCTACCTATCAGGAGGAACCACCATGCAGAAAAAAGCCTTAGTAATAGTCGATATTCAAAACGACATAACAAAGAATTACAAGGACATCATTGACAATATCAATAAAGCTATTGATTGGGCGGTCAATAACAATATTCATGTCGTTTATATAAGACATGAACAATTATCAGCCGGTACGAGGACTTTCAAGCCGGGTACTCACGGGGTTGAATTAGTTCCTGACCTAAAAATAGCGTCAGAAAATGTTTTCACAAAATCCAAAGGGAACGCATTAACAAGCGAGGATTTCACGGACTTTATCGGCAAAAACGAAATATGCGATTTCTACATAACAGGAGCAGACGCTACTGCTTGTGTTAAATCAACCTGCTATAATATGCGTAAGACAGGTTATAAAGTTACGGTCTTGTCAGATTGCATTACCAGTTGGGATAAAAAGAAAATTGACGATATGTTACGTTATTATGAAAGTAATGGCTGTAAAATTATTTGCTTGAATGACCTTTTAGGTTAAAACCTTTTCATTTTAACCGCATAGCGCGGCGGGTTATCGGTCAATATCCTGTGTCCTTTGCAGTATTTTGTTGTCACGCAGCAGTATTCCTCCAACACGGTAGCTGAATATGTAATCATCACACCGGAACATTATATCGCTCATAATTTCACCTCATAAGACCAAAAAGAAGTCATATGAGCAGAACGAGCGGTATCATCACTGATACCGCTCGTTCTACCTAATCATCATTCAAAAACACCACAAACCCCCACGCATCCCCTATTGGTACAGGGTTCGTATAATCATGATATAGTGCAGGAAAAGAGACTTGAACTCTCATGGTATTGCTACCACACGGACCTGAACCGTGCGCGTCTGCCATTCCGCCATTCCTGCATGCAAATGCTATTTTAAAGGTTTTTGTGGACATTGTCAACTGTTTTGTGTAAATTTATCCTTTTTTCCTTTTTTCGCATTTTAGCTTTTCGTTTTGTCCTTCTCACCACAGTTTCCCGTCATAATATGTTAGCAGCAGCCCGACCACCCTTCCGTAGCTGGCCGCGCCGTCGGTGACGCCGTTCAGGGTGAGGTTGGTCTCGATGATTTCGCCGGAGACCTCCCTAACCAGTTCAGTGTCCAGCAGGGCTGTCTCCTCCACCTGCTCCCAAGCTTCCGGGGTCAGGAAGATATCGTCGCGCCTTACCAGCTCACTGATGGACGGATGGGTGCGGTAGGCTTCGGCATCCCAGCCGGTCGCTTCATAGAAGTCATAGTCTAGGTAGCTGATCACGCTCAGATAGGCACTGTAACGGAACAAAGGATCCGCAGAATCCACGCAGGCCAAAAAGCCGATAAAATTAGCCTCATCTTCGTAGATAAACCCTTTCAGATGTGAAAGCTCGTGGCATAAGGTGGTCGGCTTGTTGACTACATACATGGTGTCGTTATAGTTAGCTTCCATGGAAAACGGGAAATAATATCCCATGATATACTGCTGGCTAAAGAAATGTGAGCTGAAGAAAGGCTTAGGCTCAGGGTAATAGCCGGAAAGCCTCGGATATGTCTCGCCCAGACGGCTCATTTCCGCCTTGGCGCGGGCTAAGATGTCGCCGGCGGCGGCTTCATCGATATAGCCTTCTTCATCCCGCGGCAACTGTTGTGCCAGTTCATTGGCCTGTTCAACCACATAGTCCCGCAGCAAGGCCAGCTCTTCCAAGCTATACGCTCTCCCCTCCTGCTCTCCTATCTCGTACACGTCGGTAATTGGCGAACAGTGATAGAGGATAAAGCAATTGAGCGTCATGACCAGACAGACCACGGAAGCAATCGTCCCACAGAGCTTGAGATAGCGGCGGTACCACAGAAACAGCCTACGGGCGCCCAGGCAGGCCAGCCCTCCCCCTGCCAGCAGGGCGATCATTAGAAAAGCGGCAGCCAGCATCCATTCCCCCAGCGAAAAAGGAAACAGTGCCGAAAAACGTCCGTAGGTTTCCGCTGCCGCTGGAAATATATGGGTCACATAGAAATCACAAAACGACGTACTGCTCCATGCCACAGCGTTTAAGACTACTGCCGACAGAAACAGAGACGCCGGTATGTATTTGACAGCTTTTTTAAACAGCAATCTCTATCCTCCTAGAAGAGCGTATCGGCCTCGCATCATCTGCCGGACGCTATTTTTTCCATGTTCGCGGAGTCAGCAGAATCAAAAGGGGGATCAGCTCCAGCCTTCCGATCAGCATGTCAAACATCAATACGTATTTTGAAAATTCGGAGAAAATCGAAAAATTCCCCGCCGGCCCGACCGCATTCAGCCCCGGCCCGATATTGTTGAGGCAGGCAACAATCGCTGACATATTGGTGGTAAAATCAAATCCGTCTCCGGCAATCAGCAAGGCTGATCCCAGAAATACCATTACATAAATGACCAAGTACACCTGTACCGACTTGGTCACCTCCCCGCCTAGATTGCGGCCGTCATACTGGACTTTGCGCACGCTCTTGGGATGGATCACGTGAAGCATCTCGTTCTGCACCGTCCTAAACAGGATAATCACCCGCGATACCTTAAAGCCGCCGCCGGTACTGCCGGCACAGGCACCGCAGATCGACAGCAGGAAGATCACGGTCTGGGTCAGGACCGGCCACTGCATATAATTCGTGGTCGTCAGGCCGGTCGTCGTAATGATCGATACCGACTGGAACAAGGAGTGCCGCAGGGCTTCGCCAAGGCTATCAAAAAGGGGGCGGATATTCACTAGGAAACACCCCGCTGATAACAGTATGAAGACCAGATACCAGCGCATTTCCGTATTAAGCAGGACATCCTTGGGCTTCTTAATTAAGAACAGATAATAAATATTAAAGTTGATACCGCACAGTAACATGAAAACCAGTAATATAACCTGAACCGGCGCGCTATAGCCTGCCGCGCTGCTGTTAACGATACCGAATCCGCCGGTACCCATGGTGGAAAAACTCATCGTAAGCGAATCAAAAAGGGGCAGGCCGGCGATCAGCAGGGCGATTACCTGAACCACGGTCAGCGCGACATAAATCCCGTATAATATGATGGCCGTCTGCCTTACCTTCGGAACCAGTTTGCCCACCGACGGACCCGGGCTTTCAGCCCGCATCAGATGCATGTTATAGCTGCCGGACAGGGGCAGTACCGCCAGGATCAGCACCAGCACCCCCATGCCGCCGATCCAGTGGGTAAACAGCCGCCAGAACTGGATGCATCGGGACAGAACTTCCACATCCGGCAAAATACTGTTTCCGGTGGTCGTAAGACCGGCAATCGTCTCATAAAGCGCATCCGTAAATGACGGGATCTCGCCGCTCAAGAAAAACGGCAGCGCCCCGACAACGCTTAAGAGCAGCCAGCTTAAGGACACTGTCACAAACCCTTCCCTAGCATAAAACACTTTACTTTTCGGCTTAAACCGTCGGCCGACCGCCCCGGCAAGCAGGGCGAACAGCATCACCGCCAAAAAAGCAAACCCACTTTTTTCCTGATAAATCACTGCGACCAGACAAGGCAGCGACATAAAAACCCCGGTAAACTCTAGGACACAGAACAAAATATAACGTATAATTGAATAATTCATCCCGTCTTTTCCCGTTCCCCTTTCACAATAGAATATCCGCAATCTCGTCTAGGCCAGAAACTGTCGTAATCACCACTACCGTATCCCCGACCCGGATCATGTCCTGACCGCCAGGAATCAGGGTACTGTCTTTATGATTGATGACGCCGATCAGGATATTGGGCTTTAATTTCAGATCCTTCAGAGCTTTCCCCACCACTGGGCCGTCTTTCTTTATGTAAAATTCCAGAGCTTCCGCTTTATCATTGTTCAGGCGGTGCAGCGTCTCGATATGGCTTTCCAGCGAATTGTGCATCGCCCGCACATAACGGAGAATATATTCCGCCGTAATGTGTTTGGGATAAATCAGGCTGCCGAGCTCCAGTCCTTCCAAGATATCGTCGAACGCGATGCGGTGTACCCGGGTAATCAGCTTGGCCCGTGAGACACTTTTGGCATAGAGGCTCATGAAAATATTTTCTTCGTCTTTATTGGTAAGCGCTACAAAGGACTCGGTATTTTCTAAGCCTTCCTCCAGCAACAGGTTCCGGTCAGAACCATCTCCGTTGATAATGATTGCTTGCGGGAAAGCTTCGCTCAGTTCCAGGCAGCGCTTCCTGTCCTTCTCGATGATCTTGACATCGGTGCCGACATGGAGCAGCGCCTTAGTCAAATAAAAAGCAATCTCACCGCCGCCGATGAGCATCGCGCTCTTGGCCCTGGCGGTCGGAAGTCCCATTTTTTTAAAGAAGGTGACCATGTTTTTAGTGGTGCCCATAATGGAAATCTCATCCTTAGCCCGTAGGACAAAATTACCCGACGGAATAAACACCTCATCTCCCCGCTCCACGATGCTGATCAGCACGTTGCAGCGGAAACGATCGGAGACTTCTTTAAGCGACAGGCCGCGTAAAACGGAATCATCCTCTACTATACATTTTACCAGCTCTACCCGCCCTTTGGCAAAGGTATTAATTTCCAATGCAGACGGAAACTTTAACAAGTTGGACATTTCCATGGCTGCCGTGTATTCTGGATTAACGATCATGGCGATGCCCATTTCTTCCATGATGTAGGCTACTTCTTTATTATAAATCGGGTTCCTGACTCTGGCGATCGTGTGACAGTCACGTTTTCTTCTAGCGAACAGGCAGCAGAGGAGGTTGAGCTCATCCGAGCCGGTGACGGCAATCAGCAGGTTGGCGGTCTCAATCCCGGCCTCCTTCTGTATGGAGTAGCTGGCACCGTTCCCGATAATGCCTCTTACATCAAAACGGTCAGCCGCCGCCTGTACGTACTCCGCCCGGGAATCAATTACCGTCAGGTCATGCCCTTCGTCTTCTGTGCAGAGCTGCTCGATGAGTGCCATGCCTACGTTACCGCAGCCTATAATTATTATGCGCATCTTTTGTCTCCTGTCCGTAGTGTTTCAGTTGAGGGTATTGTGTCTTTTGCATACATAAATAGTATACTCCATCTGTTGAAAATAGCAATATATATAGGTATAGAATTATTTTCGCTGTCGGCTGTTGTTATTTGTTTTAGCGGTCATCTTATTTGTTTTAGCGGTCATCTTATTTGTTTTAGCGGTCATCTTATTTGTTTTAGCGGTCATCGCCATATTGCCCAAGCATCATCGGCTCCGGTTCCGGCTCTCGAAAATAAGTTCCGCTAAATTTCTTGCGCCCCAATATTGGCAGCTTCCGTGTCGCCGTCAAGCGCCGTCCGTGGCGCGTGACGGCTTGGTCGGCCATCCGTGGCCGCCCAACCCTGATTTATCGTGGGGCAAGAAATAAGCTGCACTAATTTTCTGCCGCAAGTCACCTGAGCCGATGATGCTTGGGCAATATGACGATTCGGTATCTCAACTGGATGGTTTAAGAAACGTAATACTTTTGTGCAAAACACCTCGCGGAATACTACCTGTGAACAGTAACAAGCTGTTTCGCTAAAATTCAGGCCATTTATCGATTCTTTACCCGCCACTCCGCCAGCCAGAAGAGATGATTTTCATTTTTCTGGCCAAAGGACGAAATAAACTGGTTTAATCTGTCTGGCTCCTTACAGGCGAAAGATTTTTAAGTGTCTCAGTTTAATCTTTATCGTCCTTAAGTATCTTTAAACGTCCTTAAACGTCCCTAAACGTCCTGTCCAGTTGAAATTCCGAATCGTCATATTGCCCGGGCCTCATCGGCGCCGGTTCCTTGCGGGAGAAAATTAGTGAAACTTAGTTTCTCGCCAAACAAAAAACCAGTGGTGGACGGCCAAGGAGGGCCGGCCAAGTCAGCACGCGCCATGGATGGCGCTTGCTGACGACACGGAATGCTGCTAGTACTTTGGGCGGGAAACTTAGTCTTCACTTATTTTCGGGAGCCGGAACTGGCGCCGATGAGGCCCGGGTAATATGACGATGACCGCGCAACGATAACCGCGCAACGATGACCGGACCGCCTACCCCCCCCCAGCTGATAGCAAAGATCACCGCCGTAGCAGATTCGCACAATTAGTCTCCAATGGCACCTTTGAAACACAGATGCACATAAACTTGGGCCAACTATTATATACTGTATAAAATACCCAAGCATATCCGTTTAAATTTTACCGTAACAGCGGAATCCTTATGCTTATAAAGAGGTCAGATTGCCTTTTATCCAACTGATTGAAAAAGCCAACGCGTTCCTGTGGGGCGGACCCTTCCTGTATCTACTGATGGGCACCCACTTATTCTTTACCATCCGCCTGAAGTTTCCGCAGAAAAACATTATCAAGGCAATTAAGCTGTCGGTCACTCCCGAACAGGGCATCGACGGACAGAATCTCTCGGTGTTTGCTACGCTGGCGACGACCCTGGCGGCCACCTTAGGAACCGGTAACATCATCGGGGTTTCCACCGCCGTGGCCTTGGGCGGTCCTGGTGCCGTCTTCTGGTGCTGGCTGACCGGCGTCCTAGGGATGGCGACGGCCTATGGGGAGTGCTTCCTTGGGGTTAAATACCGGTCGCGGAATCCGGACGGCACATACAAAGGCGGACCCATGTATGTATGGAAAAATGGTCTACATAAAAA
This sequence comes from Lachnospiraceae bacterium UBA935, assembly GCA_002293525.1. Lineage (GTDB taxonomy): Bacteria > Bacillota > Clostridia > Lachnospirales > Lachnospiraceae > UBA935. The sequence continues at coordinate 1,321 of DBDJ01000009.1, read as the reverse complement.
ATCAATCGGGAAAATCTATGCTGTCCTGACCCTCCTCACTGCCTTTGGCGTCGGCTGCACCACGCAGTCCAATTCTATTACGCAGACGGCTGCGGTCAGCTTCGGGCTTTCTCCGCACATCGTCGGTTTTGCCGCCGCTGTCACGGCCGGGCTGGTACTGATAGGCGGCATCAAAGCTATCGGCAATTTTTGTGTCCGACTGGTGCCGGTGCTGGGAATCCTGTATACCGGCGGCTGCCTGATCTTACTCTGGATGAACCGGGATGTGCTGGGTACCGTCATTGCCGTGATCTTACGGCATGCCCTGATGCCCCAAGCCGCCCTCGGCGGCGTCGTCGGCTCCTCCTTGATGGCGGCGGCCAGATACGGTATTGCCCGCGGGCTTTTCACCAATGAAGCCGGCATCGGAACAGCCGCGGTTGCGGCCGCCGCTACCGATACCCCCTCTCCCGTAAAACAGGCCTATGTCTCGATGACCGCTGTTTTCTGGGATACGGTAGTTATGTGTCTACTTTCCGGGCTGGTGATCGTGTCGAATATGTTAAAAAACCCGGCTTCCGTTCTGGGGGTGAACGAAGCCGGACTTACTGATGCCGCTTTTTCCTCATTTCCGGTTTTCGGCAATGTTTTCCTCTCCTGCTGCCTGATTGCCTTTGCGATCACTACCCTGATCGGCTGGTCCTATATCGGAGAGCGAGCCATGGAATATCTGACCGGAACGGGCGGCATCCCCTTATACAAGATCATCTATATCGTCATGATATACATCGGCGCCGTTATCCCGCTGCATGTAGTCTGGGAGTGTACCGACCTGATCAATGCCATGATGATAATACCCAATGTTGCCGCCTTGTATCTGCTGCAACATAAGATACGGACGGTGTGAGCGCTTTAATCTCCCCTATGCAATATTGGCAAGATTATCAATCATGGCCATCATTTCCTGTTCGCCGGCTATGTCGCCGATATTCGGATAGGTCAGGCAAGCCTTATGGAAGCGGGCTGCCATTGTTTCGGCCGCCTTGTCATCATGGGTAACCAGCATTTCATATGCATACTGAAGGCGGAGATTGGATAAATGGGTTGCCCCCGCTTCTATGTACCGCTTTAATTCCTTGGTATAGAGACGTTCTATTTCTTCACGGCGCCGTTCCCAGATGATCTCATAAAACAATAATTGGCAACGGAACTCCTGCCTATACAGCTCCGGCAACTTATCGCCTTCCGCCATGATCCTTCGGGCCAGTTCCCGCGCTTCTTCCAGCCGCATGGTGTCTGTCAGGTAATTATAGCGCATGGCAAAAATCGATTATGTGACGTT
>DBDJ01000071.1 GCA_002293525.1 Lachnospiraceae bacterium UBA935 | reverse complement strand
TTTATGGAAAACTTGAATACCGGCACTTATGACCTTTATAAAGATATCCAAGTCAGGTGCGGCGGTGAGATTTATATTGGTGTGGTAGGTCCGGTCCGAACAGGAAAATCCACCTTTATAAAACGATTTATGGATCTTATGGTACTTCCCTTTATGAATGAAGAGTATGAAAAAGAACGGGCTACTGATGAAATGCCGCAAAGCTCGGGAGGAAAGACGATTACCACCACGGAACCCAAGTTCATCCCCAAAGAAGCAGCCCAGATTACTCTGGCTGGCGACGTGGATGTCAAGGTGCGGCTGATCGACTGCGTAGGTTTTATGGTGGACGGGGCCACCGGTCATATGGAAAACGATGCGGAGCGGATGGTGAGGACACCTTGGTCTACTCAAGAGATTCCCTTTACCGAGGCCGCCGAGACAGGAACCCGAAAAGTTATCAACGATCATTCGACCATTGGCGTTGTTGTAACCTGCGACGGCAGTTTCAGCGACATCCCGAGGGAAAACTACCGTGAAGCGGAAGATCGCACCATCCAGGAACTGCGCAGGATACATAAGCCTTTCATCGTGCTGGTCAATACCGCAAGGCCATACTCCGAGGATGCCAAGGCCGTTGCCGAGGAAATCCAGAGCCGTTACAATGTAAGTGCCCTTCCTATGAATTGTGAGCAGCTGAAAAGAGAAGATATCAATACGATTCTCGAAAACATCCTCTATGAGTTCCCGCTCACAATGGTTGAGTTCTATATGCCCAAATGGGTGGAAATGCTGCCTGCCGGCCATCCCATGAAGAACGACATGGTCAGCCGGATCAAAGAGCTGATGAGACAGTTGAGCAATATCAGGAGTGCGGTATCAAGCGGGATCAATCTGGAGAGCAATTATATTAAGAAATGCAAGGTGGAAAATATCAACATGTCCAACGGCTGTATCAGGGTCAGGCTGGACGTGGATGACAGCTTCTATTATGAGATGCTAAGCGACCTGATCGGGGAAGACATCAAGAACGAGTATCATCTGCTTTCCGTCCTGAAAGAATTATCCAAGATGCGCCGGGAATATGTCAAGGTGCTTCATGCGGTGGATTCGGTGCGGATGAAAGGATACGGCGTCGTCACTCCCGACCGTGAGGAAGTCCGCCTGGAACGTCCGGAGATCATTAAACATGGCAACAAGTTTGGCGTAAAGATCAAGGCCGAGAGCCCGAGCATCCATATGATCAAGGCAAATATCGAGACCGAAATATCCCCTATCGTGGGAACCGAAGAACAGGCGCAGGATCTTATTAAATATATTTCCAATGCCGATACCAGCGAAGAGGGCATCTGGGAAACCAATATTTTTGGCAAGACCGTGGAACAGCTGGTTAACGACGGAATCAACGGCAAAGTTTCGATGATCGGTGAAGAAAGCCAGGTTAAACTGCAGGAAACCATGCAGAAAATCGTCAATGACAGCAATGGCGGGATGGTGTGTATTATAATCTGAGCGGTGACGGTCTATGAAAATCCGTGACGAAACAGTTATAGATAGCGAAGCTAACATATTGAAAATACTAAAGATAAACAAAACGGATGTCAAGGCAACTGCCCAGACATCTGTTTTGTTTGTTGACTTTCAAATAATTGTCAAAATGGATTAATTGTGATTAAGGATTCATCATAGTAGATAACCAGTCATGATGATAGCGGCAGGTAATTTGCTCATAAGTTCAGTATAGCAACGGGTACGTTAGTAACAGAAATGACAATTTTGGGTATAAAAAGCAGAGCTACTTATGATCATGGTATTGTAGCTATTGTCAGAACAGCATAGCAGGAAAGGAGTCTAAATGACAGAAATAGTAGACACATATCAATATATTGTGGGTAATGATAATATCTCTATTATTAGTACATTATTGGTATTAATTGATTTAGCAATCAAAATTCTATTTTTATATGTAGCATTTTTAATTATCAAAGTATCTCATATTTATATCAATAAAAATAAAAAAGCAAACGATGAGACAGTCATTAACTCTTAGTTTTATCAAATCGAACTAAATTCTCCACGAAGCAACACCCAGTAATAAGAAATCTTAATATTATTGTTTCCGTCTTCGGTAAATTATGGTATACTGTTTATTGATTTATTAGACAATAGATTTATAATTTTTACAACATTACAGTAAGCATGGTGTCAGCAGAGGTATTGTTGCAATCCAGATAAAGAGTGAACAGCAGCAAACAGCGGAAACATGCGGATAGGAGAAGGATGAATCCCGTATATGATAAGTTAGTAAGGTGCCATAAAAGCGTGAAAGATTTCCTGACCCGTGCCGGCCAGCCGGACTTTGTTCCCAAGGTCGCCTTGGTGCTGGGTTCGGGACTGGGAGATTATGCGGATAATATCCATGTGATCGCCGAACTGGATTATCAGGAGATAGAAGGTTTCCCGGTATCTACCGTTCCCGGTCATGCCGGCCGGTTTATCTGGGGCTATGTGGAGGAAGTGCCGGTAGTCTGTATGAAGGGCAGGGTACATTTTTATGAAGGCTATCCCATGAGCGATGTCGTCCTGCCGGTACGCCTGATGGGAATGATGGGTGCCGAGATCCTGTTCTTGACCAACGCCTCTGGCGGAATCATGAAAGGCTGCCGGGCCGGGGATTTTATGCTGATCACCGATCATATCGGTGCTTTTGTGGCCAATCCCCTGATCGGTCCCAATATAGAAGAATTGGGAACCCGCTTTCCGGATATGAGTACTGTATATCGGAAAGAGCTGCGCGATGTCATTAAAACCACGGCCGCCGATCTGGCTATTCCGCTATTAGAAGGGATTTATGCGCAGATGTCAGGGCCCTCTTTTGAATCACCGGCGGAAATCCACATGCTAGGGCTCATGGGGGCCGGCGCGGTCGGGATGAGTACGGTAGTGGAAGCGATAGCCGCTAATCATATGGGCTTAAAGGTCTGCGGGATTTCCTGCATCTGTAACCCGGCTGCCGGATTGTCGCCGGTACCGCTGACGCATGAGGAGGTGCAGGAAGCCGCCAATCAGGCCGCCCCTCTGTTTAAGAAACTGGTTACCGGTTCTATTATCGGATTCGGCAGCTTAAATCAGCTTTAGTTCAGGGAAGAGAAGTATGGATAATTTGGATAAAAACATTCCGGTAGAAGAATTGATCCAGTCGGCGATGCAGGCACGCCGGAAAGCACATGCGCCCTATTCCGGCTATTATGTGGGAGCGGCGGTGCTGACGATGGACAACCGTATTTATACCGGCTGCAACATCGAAAATGCTTCTTTCGGAGCCACTGTCTGTGCGGAAAGAACCGCTATATTCAAAGCAGTAAGCGAAGGCCGCGGCAAATGCCGGGCCCTTGCCGTAACCGGAAGCCCGAAAGGCGAGGAGATCACCCAGTATGCCTTTCCCTGCGGTGTGTGCCGCCAGGTCATCAGCGAATTTGCACCTGAGCCGGAGAAGTTCGTTGTCATTGTTGCCCGGAGCAAGGATGACTACAAGCTGTTTTCGCTGGAAGAATTATTGCCGGCCAGCTTCGGTCAGGATCAGATCGTTCATTAAAGTGCGGAAAGCCGCAGATAGGAATACGATGAGATATCGATTTTACAATGCCAGGATTCTATCCATGGAAGAGAACCGTCCGGTGTTTTCCGGCGAGGTACATATTGACGGAACCCGGATTATCTATGCAGGCGACAGTGCGAGAGATGCTGTCAGCAGCACGGCAGATGAAACAGGCGGCAGCACAGGGGATGGAGCAGTCGGCAGCGCGGGGGATAAATCAGGCGATGCCGGTGCGAGGCCGTGGGACAGGGAGATCGACTGCCAGGGCAATCTGCTTATGCCCGGCTTTAAAAATGCCCATACACATTCGGGCATGACGCTGTTGCGTTCCTATGCGGATGACCTCCCTTTGTCGGACTGGCTGAATAACCAGGTGTTTCCGGTTGAGGCGCAGATGACGGCAGAAGACATCTATCACCTCACCAGACTGGCTGTTTTGGAATATCTGACCAGCGGGATTACTGCTATTTTTGACATGTACCTGACACCGGAGTCCATTGCACAGGCGTGTTCCGACATGGGGATGCGCTGTGTCCAGGTGGGGGCCGCCAATGATTTTGGCCAGACCACCGAGACAGTGGCAAAGATGTATCACCGGCTGAATCAAAAAGACAGCTTAAATAGCTACATCCTGGGCTTTCATGCGGAATACACCTGCTCGGAGGAACTGCTTCTCCGGGTGGCGGAGCTTTCGCACCGGTATCAGGCCCCGGTCTTCACCCATCTGGCTGAAACCGCCGATGAGGTGCAGGGCTGCAGAGAGCGGCATAACGGCATGACACCGGCCGTATATCTAGATTCCCTAGGGCTCTTTGATTATGGCGGCGGTGGCTTCCACTGCGTGCATATGAGCGAAGCGGACATGGAGGTATTCCGGAAAAGAGGCCTGTATGCGGTGACCAATCCGGCTTCCAATCTGAAGCTGGCCAGCGGCATCGCCCCGGTCGCCGAGTTTCTTGAGCGGGGGATACCGGTCGCCATCGGGACTGACGGGCCGGCCAGCAATAATTGCCTGGACATGTTCCGGGAGATGTTTCTGGTCACCGGCCTGGCGAAAGTGAGGGAAAACAACGCCGCAGCCGTCGATGCGACGGAAGTACTGAAAATGGCTTGTGTGAACGGTGCTGCCGCGATGGGATTGACTGATGCGGTCAGCCTGGTTCCGGGTAACCTTGCCGACATGATCATGATCGACCTGCGGCAGCCCAATATGCGGCCGCTCAATAACATTGCCAAAAACATCGTTTACAGCGGAAGTAAGCTAAACGTGACGATGACGATGATAAACGGTAAGATTCTTTATGAGAAGGGAGATTTTTATTCAGGCCCGGAAGTTTCTTCCATTTATGCCAAAGCGGGTGATATTATCCAGCGGCTGAAAGCATAGGCGGAGCGATCCTGTTTCTCAGCTGAGAGCAGGAACAGAGGAACTGCTGGCGCTTGCTAAAAATAAAACCAGCTAACCAATTCTAAAAGGAGGGAAAAATGTTAGAAAAACTATTTAGGCTCAAAGAGAACAAAACGGATATTCGCACCGAAGTCTTGGCCGGAATCACTACTTTCATGACGATGGCCTATATTCTTGCGGTAAACCCTGGCTTGCTAAGTGCTCCATCTGGTTCGGCAATGAATCCCACGGCGGTGCTGATCGCGACAGCCTTGGCTTCCTTTATTGGAACCATGCTGATGGCTTTGCTGGCGAACTATCCGTTTGCCATGGCTCCGGGGATGGGACTTAACGCATTCTTTTCTTTTACGGTAGTAGGGGCTATGGGGTATTCATGGCAGCTTGCTTTGATGGCGGTTTTTGTGGAAGGCCTTGTTTTCATTGTCTTATCCCTGACCAATGTCCGGGAGGCGATATTTAACGCCATACCGATGACATTGAAATCGGCAGTCAGCGTCGGGATCGGGCTGTTTATTGCTTTTATCGGTTTGCAGGGTGCTAACCTGATCGTTGCCGATCCGGCGGTCCTGGTTGGTTTTCAGCCTTTTGAGCCGGAGAATTTTTCATCAGTGGGGATTTCCGCTATTCTGACTGTGGTGGGTGTCTTAGTAACGGCTTTCTTATTGATCAAAAATGTAAAAGGCGGGATTCTGTTCGGTATTTTGATTACCTGGCTACTGGGGATGATTTGTGAAGCTGCGGGAATCTACATACCGAATGCGGAGCTGGAGCTTTATTCAACCATTCCACAGGGCATCATCAGTTTCAATTTCTCCGACTTCGGCCAGACGTTCGGCCAGTTATTTACAGCTGATTTCAGCTCCATTAAGATTCTCGACTTTATTGTTATCTGCTTCAGCTTTTTATTCGTAGACATCTTTGACACCTTAGGCACCCTGATCGGTGTCTCATCCAAAGCCAATATGCTTGATAAAGACGGAAAGCTTCCCCGCATCAAAGGTGCCTTATTGGCGGATGCGGTGGCGACCAGTGCCGGTGCTGTTTTCGGAACCTCGACGACCACGACTTATGTGGAAAGTGCTGCGGGAGTGACCCAAGGCGGCCGGACCGGTCTGACGGCAGTTATTACCGCGCTGCTGTTTTTGCTTTCGATTATCTTTTCGCCGGTCTTCTTGGCAATCCCGACATTTGCCACCGCACCGGCGTTGATCATCGTCGGCTTTTATATGATGGGCATGGTTGTTAAGATCAACTTTGAGGATATGACCGAAGCGATTCCGGCATTTTTGTGTATTTTAGTGATGGTGACCGCATACAGCATCCCGGAGGGTATTTCGTTCGGGGTTATTTCATGGACAGTCATTAATCTGATAACCGGTAAAAGCAAGGAAAAGAAAATCAGTGCATTAATGTACGTACTTACGGTTTTATTTATCCTCAAATATATTTTCCTATAATATTAACCCGGAATATTACCCTGAATATAACCTGTATGATAATAAGTCAATAAACAAAAGAATGATAATCTAAGGAAACACTGATGCATCAGCGTTTCCCTAAAGAATCAATTAGAAATAACAAAAAGTAAAACACATGAAGAATAAGCAAATAAACATAAGAAGAGGCCGGCATAATTGCCGGTCCTTCTATCAAAAATTCCTCTGGCTCAGAAGGGAGACCGCATGGAGTATCTTATTTTTGCCCTGGTTGCATTTGGGTTTATTGTCATTCTCATGATATCCGGCTGGATTCATGAAAAGCGTCAGGAGAAAAAATTTGTATCAAAGCTGCGGTCTGATTATGGTATTTTACCCAAGCGGAAGTACACAGCGGAGCAGTATGCCAATATTTCTCAGTATTATGCCCGGCATCAGGACGGCTTTTTTATTGACGACATTACCTGGAATGATCTGGAGATGGATGAAATTTTCCGCCGTATGAACCACACCTGGTCGTCGGCGGGGGAAGAATACCTATATCATATCCTGCGTGCCCCGCTGGTTTCAGAAGACGAGCTGATAAGAAGAGAAGAGCTTATTATGTTTTTTCAGCAAGAAGAGGAGGCGCGGGTGTCTTGGCAGTTAATCTTTGCCAGACTCGGGCGGACAGGAAAATATTCGCTCTATGATTATCTGGGTTATCTTGATCAGCTGGGGACGAGAAGTAACCGGCGGCATTTTCTGTCTGTTGTCGCCCTGATTGCTTCGATTGCTGCCGTCGCCTTGTCGGCAACGACGGGGATTACCCTGATTTTTATTGTATTGATATACAATCTGACCAGCTATTACCGTATTAAAAAAGAGATCGAGCCGTATATCGTCAGTTTTTCTTATATCTTCCGGCTGCTTGACGGTGTGAAAGCCATGGAGAAGAGCAAGGTGCCAGTCCTGAAAGAGGAGATCCGGGAAATGGCCGGCTGCCGGGCCGAATTTGACAAATTCCGCCGGGGCTCCTACCTGTTGATGTCGCCGGCAAGGCTGACGGCTTCCAGTAATCCGCTCGAGGTGATTTTGGATTATCTGCGGATGGGTCTTCATCTGGATCTGATCAAATTTAACCAGATGCTGGCCCAGGTGCGGCTGCACACGGGAGAAATTGACCGGCTCCTTACAGTCGCCGGCTCGATAGAAGCCATGATTGCTATAGGGGCCTGGCGAGAAAGCTTGAGAAAAAGCGGACCGGGCTATAGTGTCCCGCAATTTACCGCAGAAAAAAGAATCGTCGGAAAAGGGGTCTATCATCCGCTTATAGCGGAACCGGTTAAAAACGATATCGACATTGGCCGCAGCGTGCTGCTCACCGGCTCCAATGCCTCCGGTAAATCGACGTTTTTAAAAGCAGCGGCACTCAATTCCATCCTGGCACAGTCGGTACACACCTGCCTGGCCGATCATTACCGGTCGGGAATGTTCCTGACGGCGTCTTCCATGTCCCTGAGAGATGATGTTCTGGAGGGGGAAAGCTATTATATGGCCGAGATAAGAGCCATGAAACGGTTGCTGGATCTTTGCCTGACAGCAGAGATACCTGTGCTGGTGCTTGTGGATGAGGTGCTGAGAGGAACCAATACCGTCGAAAGGATTGCTGCGTCAGCGCAGATCCTGCGGAGCCTCAACGGAAGCCGCAGTCTTTGCCTTGCGGCTACCCATGATGTTGAACTGACACACATACTGGAAGAAGAATATGAAAACTACCACTTTGAAGAAGTATTTGCCGACGGTGATATTGCCTTTCCTTATCTGCTGAAAAGCGGACGGGCGACTACCAGAAATGCCATCCGGCTGCTCAAGTCGATGGGTTATGATACCAAGCTGGTAGAAGATGCCGAAAGGCTGGCCGAGGAATTCACAGTTAATGGGAAATGGGGGGATTCATGATGAGCATGAAAGTTACGATCTATACGGACGGCGCGGCACGGGGGAATCCAGAAGGCCCGGGCGGGTATGGGACGATACTGCAATATACGGATTCCAAAGGGCAGCTGCATGAGCGGGAATACTCCGCCGGTTTCAAAAAAACCACCAACAACCGGATGGAACTGATGGCCGCCATCGTAGGACTGGAAGCGTTGAAACGGCCCTGTCTGGTTGACCTGGTCTCTGACTCCAAATATCTTACCGAGGCATTTAACGAGCACTGGATTGATAACTGGCAGCGAAAAGGGTGGAAGACCAGCACCAACAAGCCGGTAAAGAACATCGATCTCTGGCGGCGGCTGCTGAAAGCCGGCGAGCCGCATAAAATCAGCTTTATATGGATCAAGGGGCACGACGGACATCCCGAAAACGAACGCTGTGACAAACTGGCAACCTCTGCGGCAGACGGAGACGGATTACTTGACGATAGCGTTGCTGAAGTGTTATGATAGTGATTAAAGGACAAGCAACTTGAGCGGGAGGCATAGATGGATAATCTGATTCTTTTTATTAATGCATTTTTATCATATTTTTTAGTATTTATTGTCATTATTGTTCTGGTGACTGCGGCAGTTTTCTTCGGTATCCGGCTGCGAAAAGCGAAAGATGCTAAGCATGCTTTGGCAAAGGAGCTGTCAGGAGCACCTGATGAGGAGCAATAAGACGGCTTCTTGCCGCTGGTAGCAGCACAACTTATGCAATGTTATGGACTGAGGAAAGAATGGTTAATTGACACAAAATAATCATTCTTTTTTTGTTGAAGATTCTTAAGGGAATTCGTTGACATTATAGATTTGATATTCTATACTAGAAATAATCACAATATATGGAGGCAATGCCGGACAACGCTTCTATATGTTGTGACAAATACTGTTATTTTATGTTACGCAGCCAGCAGTGTAATCTTGTATAAAAGACGGTTTATGGACAATCCTTGTCGTAAGAAAACAGAAAAGAGGAAATATTCATGGATTTGGAAAAAGAATTTATACCGGAGCTTACCGTCAAGGTAATCAAGAAGGACGGCAGCAAAGAAGCGTTCAATGTCCAGAAGGTAATTGACGCTGTCGGGAAGAGTGCATACCGGGCCTTGACAAAATTCACAGAAGAAGAAAAAATGCAGATCTGCCAGTATGTGGTAGAAAAAGTGAATGAGCTTGACCAGGAAGCCATCCCGATTCCGATCATGCATAATATCGTCGAAAGCGCCTTGGAAAACGTCAAGCCGATCGTCGCCAAAAGCTACCGCGATTACCGGAATTATAAACAGGACTTTGTGCGGATGATGGACGATGTCTATAAGAAAAGCCAGTCCATCATGTATGTGGGAGACAAAGAGAACTCCAATACCGACAGTGCGCTGGTATCCACTAAGCGCAGCCTGATCTTCAACCAGTTCAACAAGGAGCTGTACCAGAAATTTTTCATGACCACGGAAGAAATCCAGGCCTGTCGCGACGGCTATATCTATGTTCATGATATGTCGGCCAGAAGGGACACGATGAACTGCTGTCTCTTTGATGTCGGCAACGTCCTTTCCGGCGGTTTTGAGATGGGCAATATCTGGTATAACGAGCCCAAAAGCCTCGATGTGGCTTTCGACGTCATCGGCGACATCGTGCTGAGCGCGGCCAGCCAGCAATATGGCGGCTTCACCGTACCTGAGGTGGATAAGCTGCTGGAGCCTTATGCCGAGAAGACATATGATAAGGCTGTCAAAAAATACCTCCGTCTGGATATTGACCAGGAAACCGCAGAGGCAGAAGCCTATGCCGATACCTTACGGGAACTGGAACAAGGCTTTCAGGGCTGGGAGTATAAATTCAACACGGTTGCCAGCAGCCGCGGCGACTATCCTTTTATTACGGTTACGTCAGGCCTGGGAACCGGCCGTTTTGCACGGCAGGCAACGATTTCCCTGCTGAACGTAAGAAGAAGAGGACAAGGCAAAAAGAACTGCAAGAAACCGGTTCTTTTCCCCAAGATCGTCTTTCTGTATGATGAGAACCTCCACGGTTCCGGCAAGGAACTGGAGGACGTCTTCGAAGCCGGTGTCAACTGCTCGGCAAAGACCATGTATCCCGACTGGCTGGGACTGACCGGCAAGGGCTATATTGCCAGCATGTACAAGCAATACGGCAAGGTGATTTCGCCGATGGGCTGCCGGGCCTTTTTATCCCCCTGGTATGTCAGGGGCGGCATGCATCCGGCGGACGAAAAGGACGAGCCGGTTTTTGTGGGCCGTTTCAATATCGGTGCGGTATCTTTGCATCTGCCGATGATTCTGGCCAGAGCAAGACAGGAAAGCCGGGATTTCTATGAGGTCCTGGATTATTATCTGAACCTGATCCGTCAGCTTCATATCCGCACCTATGCTTATCTTGGAGAAATGCGTGCCTCCACCAATCCGCTTGCTTATTGTGAAGGCGGCTTTCTGGGAGGAAACCTTAAGCTCAGCGATAAAATCAAACCGGTTCTCCGTTCCGCCACGGCCAGCTTCGGGATTACGGCCTTTAACGAGCTGCAGGAGCTGTATAACGGCAAATCACTGGTGGAAGACGGCCAGTTCGCGTTGGAAGTACTGGCGCATATCAATCAGAAAATCCTCGAATTCAAGGAAGCCGACGGACATCTATATGCGATCTACGGGACACCGGCGGAAAGCCTCTGCGGCCTTCAGGTAAAACAGTTCCGGGCTAAATACGGCATTGTCGAAGGCGTTTCGGACCGGGAATATGTTTCCAATAGCTTCCATTGCCATGTGAGCGAGGAGATTACCCCGATTCAGAAGCAGGATCTGGAATACCGTTTCTGGGAGCTGTCCAACGGCGGCAAGATCCAGTATGTAAAATACCCGATCGATTATAATATCGAGGCCGTCAAAACCCTGATCCGCCGGGCCATGGAATATGGCCTTTATGAAGGCGTGAACCTGTCGCTGGCTTACTGCGACGACTGCGGGCATCAGGAGCTGGAAATGGATGTATGCCCCCAGTGCGGAAGCAAGAACCTGACTAAGATTGACCGTATGAACGGTTACCTCTCTTACTCAAGAGTACACGGAGACACGCGGCTTAATGAAGCCAAAATGGCAGAAATAGCAGAAAGGAAGAGCATGTAGGAATGAGGTATCACAACATTACTAAGGATGACATGTTAAACGGCGACGGCCTCCGGGTAGTGTTATGGGTCGCCGGCTGCTCTCACTGCTGTAAGGATTGTCACAATGCCGTCACCTGGGATCCGGCTGGCGGCCTGCTGTTTGACGAGAAGGCAAAACAGGAAATATTTGCGCAGCTGGATCAGTCCTACATTGCAGGAATCACCTTTTCCGGCGGCGATCCGCTACATGCGGCCAATCGTCTGGATGTACGTGCCTTGATGGCGGAGGTCAGGGAAAAGTATCCGCACAAAACCATCTGGCTTTACACCGGCGATTCCTGGGAACATATTCTGCATTATAAACTGATGCAGTATGTTGACGTTCTGGTCGAAGGAGAATTTGAGGCTGATAAAAAGGACGGCAAACTGTTATGGAAAGGAAGCAGCAACCAGCGTGTTATCGACGTGCAGAGATCATTGAAACAGACCGATCCGGCAGCGTTACCGGTGCTGCATTGCGGTGATTATGAATAAAAGTGAAAAGAGATTATAGATGAAAATAAAAATTAAGTATTTCAGTGATCAGATCGAACGTCTGGCCTATATAGACGGGAAGTCGGACTGGATTGATCTGCGGGCAGCGGCTGATGTTGACCTGAAGGCCGGAGAGTTTAAGCTGATCCCGCTCGGAGTGGCGATGGAACTGCCCCAAGGCTATGAAGCCCATATTGTGCCGCGCAGTTCCACCTTTAAAAACTTCGGGATTATCCAGACCAACCACCAGGGCGTGGTAGATTGCTCTTATTGCGGAGATAATGACCAGTGGTTTATGCCGGCTTATGCCCTGCGTGATACCCATATCGGTATGAACGACCGGATTTGCCAGTTCCGCATTGTGGAGAATCAGCCAAAGCTTTGCTTTGAAGAAGTCTTGCGTCTAGGGCATGAGGACAGAGGCGGACATGGCAGTACCGGGACCGGCTGAACACTGCTGTTAAGAAAGTGAGTTTTGCTTAAAGAGAGTATTCAGATATTATTTTTCAGAAGTTATTTTTGAGATGTATTTGCAGCTATTTATTCTATAGATGTCGCATATTCTGATGAATCAGTAAATTGATTATGCTAGTAATCATTATTGACGTATTAATAAACCCATTACTGGACAAAATATTTCCGAACGAAATCTCAATAATAATGTTCGTGAAAGGAGTTGTCCGACATGAAGGATACCGCAAATACAGAAAGCAATAAAGCAAAAGCCGCCAATATTGACACCCCGTCAACAATGACAACATCCCTGCAGGAAACAATGGAATACTTAAACGCAAGGATGAATATCACAAAAAATTTTGATATCATCTACCGGGTAATCCACATCGGCGGCCGCGAAGCCTGTCTTTATTACCTGGACGGCTTCTGCAAAGATGAGATCATGAACAAACTCCTTTCTGATTTTATGAAGATCCCTCCCAAGGAAATGCCTAAGACAGCTCATGAAATGTCCAAAAAGGAAATGTCTTATGTAGAAGTAGACCTGAAGGATCAGTGGGAACCTATCATCACATTTATTTTGTCAGGAGTGTTTGCCTTATTCATTGACGGCTTCGATAAATGCCTGATGATTGACTCCCGGACATATCCGGCGAGGTCAGTAAGCGAACCGGAGAAAGATAAGTCCTTGCGGGGATCTCGTGACGGGTTTGTAGAAACCGTCGTGTTCAATACGGCTCTGATCAGAAGAAGGATCAGAAGCACCGATCTGACGATGGAAATCATGCAGGCAGGAAAAAGCTCTAAGACAGATATTGTGCTTTGCTACATGCAAAGTCGGGTAAACCAGGATTTTTTGCAGAACATCAGAGACCGGATCAGCCGAATCAAAGTGGATGCGCTGACAATGAATCAGGAAAGCCTGGCCGAATGTCTTCATCAGAAACGCTGGTATAACCCGTTCCCCAAGTTCCGTTTTACGGAAAGGCCTGATACGGCCGCCGCCCAGGTGCTGGAAGGTGACATCGTTATTCTGGTGGACAACTCGCCGTCGGCGATGATAACGCCGATATCGATTTTTGATGTGCTGGAAGAAGCCGATGACTATTATTTTTCACCGATCACCGGAACTTATCTACGTTTTGCCAGATTCTTGATTTCCTTGGCCACTTATCTGATTACCCCGCTTTATTTGTTACTGACGATGAATCCCCATTGGGTACCGGACTCGTTTCAGTTTATCATGATGAAGGAAGATGCCAATTTGTCATTGATATGGCAGTTCCTGGTTCTGGAGCTGGCTATTGACGGTCTGCGGCTTGCGGCGGTGAATACGCCGACGATGCTGAGTACGCCGTTGAGTATTATGGCAGCGCTGGTGTTAGGTGAATTCTCAGTGAAAAGCGGCTGGTTTAATTCAGAAGTCATGCTTTATATGGCTTTTGTGGCCATGGCAAGTTATACACAGTCGAGTTATGAGTTGAGTTATGCTTTGAAGTTCATGAGGATTATTAATCTGATCCTGACGGCAATATTTGGTTTGTATGGTTTTATTGCCGGGATTCTGGTTCTGATTCTTTCCATTGCGTTCAATCAAACAATGAACGGGGTAAGCTACCTTTACCCTCTGATTCCCTTTGATGGTAAAAAGCTCAGTTACAGACTGTTTAGACGGAGGCTTCCGGGTTCGCTGAAATAAGACAATTCATAAAGCTGAGGTATTGAACTTTGTAATTTAGAGTGTTAGAATATTATTGTTAAGCATAAACATAGCTGCAAAATCGTTTGTAGTTTATCTGGAATAGGAGCAGAGGTGAAGGTAGGATGAGATCAAATACAAAAGATGAATCGACTAAGACATTTAAGATAGTTACCAATACAACGGCGGATCTGCCATTGGAGTATATCAATGAGCATGGTTTGGGCTTGCTACATTTTAATAATATTCTGGAAGGCGTGGAATATGGCGAGAATAACCAGTTGCCCTGGAAAGAGTTTTATGCAATGATGCGCAGCGGTAAAATGCCGACCACATCACAGGTGAACCCGGAACAGTTCAGACGCAAATTCGGAGAATTTCTAGAAGAAAATAAAGAGATCCTTTATCTTTCTTTTTCCTCCGGACTGAGCTCAAGCGGTCAGAACGCTTTTCTGGTGGCAGGCGAAATGATGGAAGAGCGCAAGGATATTCACATCAGGGTAATTGACTCGCTTTGTGCATCTTTGGGAGAAGGCTTACTGGTCCATAAAGCTGTGGAACTGCAGAAGGCCGGGAAAACACTGGATGAAACCGCCGCTTGGATAACAGAGCATCTGCTGAACCTGACCCATGTTTTTACCGTGGACGACTTGAACCATCTATACCGCGGCGGAAGAGTCAGTAAGGCGACGGCTATTATCGGGACGCTGGCGGGGATCAAGCCTATTCTCCATGTGGACAATGAAGGGCATCTTGTTCCGGTCAGCAAGGTCAGAGGCCGCAGGAAGTCATTGACTGCCTTGGTCGACTTAATGGAGCAGAAGATGGGCAGCTATCGTGAACAGAATGACATTGTTTTTATCAGTCACGGAGATGCGTTGGAAGATGCTCAGTATGTGGCGGACGAGATTCGCAGACGTTTCGGTATCGATCAATTCCTGATCAACCACATCGGTCCGACCATCGGTGC
Organism: Lachnospiraceae bacterium UBA935; assembly: GCA_002293525.1. Lineage (GTDB taxonomy): Bacteria > Bacillota > Clostridia > Lachnospirales > Lachnospiraceae > UBA935. The sequence goes on along the minus strand of DBDJ01000071.1, from coordinate 3,999 downwards.
CCATGCCGGTCCTGGTACGATTGCTTTGTTTTTCATGGGTGATATCCGCTAGCTACGCGAAGGTGTGACGGATGCTTACATATTACAAAATACAAGACCTTTTGACCTTGCATACAAGTTAAAATATGATAACGTTAATTTCATTGCAAGCAGTTTTTAGAAAAATTAAAGCCATCTACCGGTTCGTTACCCGCCACTCCGCCAGCCAGAAGAGACGATTTTCATTTTCTGGCCAAAGATAGCATGGCGAAATAAACTGGCTTAATTCAATCATTCTTTAACCTTGTTCCATACAAAGCCAGTGGATGAGTATGCCATCATCCAGCACATCCAGTACGGCCATAAGTCTATCCAAATCGCTCACTACAAACAGCTTCGTCTGTGTGTTATGATATTCATGAGAAAAGCCCTTTCATGTATAGGTTTGCTGGTGCTTACATTTTACTCCTTTTCAGGAACGGAATTCGGCTTTTCCTATTATATTACGATTTTGACGGTCTTAGCCTATTAAATCCTTATAGGCTTTGCCCAAAATGGGTTTTCAAACTTGCCGGTCGGGATACCGAATCGTCAGATTGCCCGGGCCTCATCGGCTCCGGTTCCTTGCGGGAGAAAATTAGTGCCGCTTAGCTTCCCGGTGAACGAAAAACCAGTGGTGGGCGGCCACGGATGGCCGACCAAGTCAGCAGGCGCCATGGACGGCGCTTGCTGACGACACGGAAGCTGCCAGACTTGGGGCGGGAAACTTAGCGACACTTGTTTTCGGGAGCCGGAACCGGAGCCGATGAGGCCCGGGCAATCTGACGATGACCGCGCAGCCAATCAAAATAAGACAAAATAATAAAATGTCCGTAGCCGAAATCGTATCTTTTCAGCTACGGACACCTTGCTTACGGTGTTTATGCACATTCATAGCTCAATGGTAACGACTCATTGGCAACTCATCGGCGGCTCACCTTAATGGATTTTAAAGCGGCTGACCAGTTCATTGAGGTTGGTAGCGGAAGCATATAATTCTTCACTGACAGCTAAGCTTTCCTCAGCAATCGCCGAAGAATCCTGTACTGCTTGGGAAATCTGTTCCACTACACCGTCGATTTCCGCCATCGAAATCGCCTGTTGTTCGGAAGTAACGGTGATTTCGTCAACCGCTACGACGATAGTGCCGACGCTGTTAAGAACTTCGTTCAGGGACTGGGAAGTATCGGCTACGATCCGGTTGCCTTCCGTGATTTCTCCCATCGAGATCTGGATCAGGTTGCGAGTGGTATTGGCGGCTTCGGCGCTTTGTTTTGCCAGTTTGCCGATTTCATCGGCCACTACGGCGAAGCCTTTTCCCGCTTCCCCGGCCCGGGCCGCTTCAATAGAGGCGTTTAAGGACAGCAGGTTCGTCTGGGAAGCAATGTCTTCGATGCTGTCGATGATATTGCCGATCTGGCCGGATGTATGGCTGATCGTTTCCATCGCGGAGATGATCTGGCTGATCTGGGCAATGCTGCCTTGCGCCTTATTGCCGATGCCGGCGGCATCTCGGCTGACTTCCTGGGCTCGCTTAGCACCTTCTGATATGTTATTGGAGATCATGTTGATGGTAGCGGTCAGTTCTTCGACGCTGCTGGCTTGGGTCGTAGTACTTTCCGCCAAGCTCTGGGCACCGTCTTCAAGGTTTTTGGCACCGGTAGTGACATGACTGCTGGATATATTGACTTCGCTGAACATTTCATTCAGCTGATCCAGCATAGAATCAAGGGAATTCCCCATGACATCGTCCGGCGATAAGAGTTTCACCTTGGCGGTCAGGTCGCCGCCCGCGATTACCTTTAAGTCGTCGGCGATTTCGTTAATCCGGGTAACAAAGCCGGCACTGGCTCCGACGGTCTGGCCGATTTCGTCCTTAACTGATGCAAGCTTTCCGATTGTTTCCACATCTTCCGGCCTCAAGGTGATGTCGCCTGTGGTGCTGGCTTTCTGCATAAAGGCAGTGAGGACAACGAGCGGGTCGCTGATCTGCGTGATCAGAATCCACGTAAAAGAGCCGACCGACTTGATGACGGCCATGACGATAATCACCAGAATAATCAGCAGGGCAACAAACAGAACCGTCAGGGCGATGATGCTGTTCATGGCCGACTGGTTGTTTTGGGTCACGCTGGCTTCAAAGCCTTGCATGATCGGCTGGATTACCACGCCCTGTTCGACAAACCATTGATAGGCGCCCTCAAAATCACCGGCCTCAATCATTTTCCACAGCTCAGCTTTCATATTGGCAAACGGCCCGATCCAGGCTTCTTTAGCGGAAAAATAATCGGCGGCTTTCCTTGTATTGGTGATCGTATTTTCGTATTGCGCAAACAGCTCATCTACTTGCGCGTCGCTTTCCTTTACTCCGGCAATCAGGTTCTGCACTTGTTCCGCATTGTCCTGTGACAGAAATAAGTTGCGGATGTCATTGCGCTGAACGGCAAAGTGTTCTCGTAGGTCGCCCATGTACTGTATGCCGCGGAGGTTGTTGTTATACATCATAAAAGCAGAAACCTCCAGGCTGATCATCCCGATAAACCCGACAATACCGACGACAATTGTCAGCCTTCTGATATACCCCAAGCTGAAATCAAATTTCTGTTTCAGGTTCATATCCTTCATCTTGGACATGTTTTTGGCTTCCGTTGTATTATTCCCTGTGTTATCCATGGTTTCAGACCTCCTCCTGATGGCTGATCAACAGTCATCAAATCTTTATTTACCTATAATGGATGATATATTGATTATTATAGCACAACAAAAATATGGATTCCAGATAAAATTAACAAAATATTATAATTGTTGAAGAAGATCACTTCATGCTGACGATTTCCCTGAGTTCGGCCAGGATATTTCCGCTGCCGACCGAGATATTGCCTATTAGTTAGCACAATGTTCACTGCCGTACAGAAGGAGTGCGGCAGTGAACATTGTGATTTGTAGCTATCATCAATTATTTTTTGCAGCGGTCAAATTCCGGATTGAAAGCATAGAAGTTTTTGGCATCCAGTTTATCTTGAACAATCCGTAAGGCTTCGCCGAAACGCTGGAAATGAACGACTTCCCTGGCGCGTAGGAAGCGGAGCGGTTCTGCGACCTCACTGTCTTTGACTAAACGGAGGAGGTTGTCATAAGTGGTGCGGGCCTTTTGCTCCGCTGCCAGATCCTCCATCAGATCAGTAATAGGGTCACCTTTTGATTGGAATTCTGTAGAGGTGAAGGGGATTCCGCCGGCAGACTGGGGCCAGACGGCGACCGTGTGGTCGGTGTAATAAGGAGCAAAGCCGGAGGCTTCGATCTCCTCCATAGACAGGTCCTTGGTCAATTGAAAGACCATCGATGAGACCATTTCCAGATGTGCAAGTTCTTCGGTTCCGATGTCGGTATCGGAGTTGCGTATCAGGTTATACTTTGAATGTAAAATTTGTATTTGAATGTTAAATTTGTATTTGAACGTTAAATCCCGTTACCCAAAAACAAATGGCAGTAACAACGGCCAACGGTGTCATAATGAGTTTTTCTTTCTTACTGTCCGAAAAAAGATTCATTATTGAATTGATAGATAAGTAACCCGCAAATACAAAGCAAATCATTCTCGTTACTTTTACTGAAAAAAGAAGTGGCACAATGCCGCTCGTCTGCAGAATTATTAATAGTGCTATTATTTGGACAACCGCCATAAACCATACTACTTTGTATTTCTATTCTGGCTAAGCGGCAAAATGTAAAGGACGAGTATCATTGATAAAGCAAGTTATTCTATTAACATAAAAATTAATGATTGACTTTTTACCCCACCTTGATATAATACTACTCAAGAGTATCATACTCAAGAGTAGAATGTGCGGAGGTGGATATAATGTTTTTTGGACGTCAACCAGAGCTTGAGAAGCTCAACAAGATGCATAACAGCAATCAATTTGAATTTGCGGTTATTTACGGCAGACGGCGCGTCGGAAAAACTACGTTGATTCGTGA